>DBTZ01000056.1 GCA_002307315.1 Alphaproteobacteria bacterium UBA1303 | reverse complement strand
CCAGACTCTGTTCGACGAGCCGGCCTGCGCACACAACCGGGCCAAGGACGACAAGACACGCAGGGCCGGCTGCGGCAAGCAACTGACGCCCGGCGCCGCGGCCGGCGGTTGCGCCTTCGACGGCGCCAAGATCGTGCTGCAGCCGATCACCGATTGCGCCCATTTGGTGCATGGTCCGATCGCCTGCGAAGGCAACAGTTGGGACGGCCGCCATGCCGCCTCGTCGGGGCCGATGCTGTATCGCACCGGTCTGACCACCGATCTTTCGGAACTCGACGTGATCTATGGCGGCGAGAAGAAGCTTTACCGCGCGATCAAGGAGGTGATCAGCCGCTTCGATCCGCCGGCGGTGTTCGTCTATCAAACCTGCGTCACCGCCTTAGTGGGCGACGACATCGTCAAGGTTTGCAAGGCGGCGAGCGAACGCCTGAACAAGCCGGTGATCCCGGTGGTATCTCCGGGTTTCGTCGGCAAGAAAAATCTCGGCACCAAGCTGGCCGGGCAGGTGCTGCTCGATTACGTTATCGGCACCGAAGAGCCGGAAACCGTCACCTCCACCGACATCAACATCATCGGCGATTACAATGTCGCCGGCGAGTTGTGGCTGGTCAAACCGCTCTTGGAAAAACTCGGCATCCGCGTGCTGGCCTCGATCACCGGCGATGCCCGCTATCACGACATCACCAAGGCCCATCGTGCCCGCGTCAACATCATGGTGTGCAGCCAGGCGCTCTTGAGCCTGGCCCGCAAGATGGAAGAACGCTGGGGCATTCCCTATTTCGAAGGCTCGTTCTACGGCGTTTCCGACACCAGCCATTCCTTGCGCACCCTGGCGAAGATGCTGGTGGAGCGCGGTGCGCCCGCCGATTTGATACAGCGAACCGAAACGCTGATCGCGGAAGAAGAGGCCCGGGTGTGGCGGAAGCTGGCACCGATAACGGCGCGGCTGACCGGCAAGAAGGTGCTGCTCTATACCGGCGGGGTCAAGTCGTGGTCGGTGATCTCGGCCTTGCAGGACGCCGGCATGATCGTCATCGGCACCTCGGTGCGCAAGGCGACCAAGGGCGACAAAGAGCGCGCCCGCGAATTGCTGGGCGAGGGCGCCCTGATATTCGAAACCATGCCGCAGACCGAAATGTACGGCCGCTTGAAAAGCGGCGAGGCCGATATTCTGCTCTCGGGCGGGCGTACCCAGTTCGTGGCGCTGAAGGCCAAGGTGCCGTGGCTCGACATCAATCAGGAAAGCCGCGATGCCTATGCCGGCTACGAAGGCATCGTGACGCTGATCGGCAACATCGACCGGGCGATTGCCAATCCGATCTGGTCGCAGGTTCGCGCCCCGGCGCCGTGGGAGGCTTGAGATGGATACGCCTTCCCCGCCTCGCAAATCCTGCACCGTCAATCCTTTGAAGCTCAGCCCGTCGCTCGGCGGGGCGATGGCGTTTTTGGGCATCGACGGCTCGATGCCGATGCTGCACGGCGCGCAAGGCTGTACCGCTTTCGGCCTAGTGCTCCTGGTGCGTCATTTCCGCGAAATGGTGCCGTTTCAGACCACGGCGATGAACGAGGTCACCACCATTCTCGGCGGCGCCGACAATCTCGAACAGGCGATCGTCAACGTGACGGGGCGGGCGCATCCCAAGGTCGTCGGCATTTGCACCACCGGTCTCACCGAAACCCGCGGCGAGGATGTGCGCGGCGATCTAAAAGCGATCCGCGCCAAGCATCCCGAACTGAACGGCACCGCGCTGATCTACGCGCAGACCCCCGATTACCAGGGCGGCATCGAGGACGGCTGGAGCGCGGCGGTCTTGGCGATGATCGACGAACTGGTCGAGCCCGAACCGTTGCGCGATCCCAAGCAGATCAACATTCTTGCCGGCAGCCAACTGACCCCGGCCGATATTGAAGAAATCCGCGAAATCGTCGAGGCGTTCGGGTTGATCCCGATTATCCTGCCCGACATTTCCGGCTCGCTCGACGGTCACGTCGAGGACCGCTGGGTCGGCACCACGTCCGGCGGCACGACGATCGACGATATTCGCAGGATGAGCCGCTCGGTCGCCACCTTGGCGATCGGCCGGCAAATGGAAAAGCCGGCGCGGCTGCTCGAGCGGCGTTGCGGCGTGTCGGCCGAAATTTTTTCCCGTCTTACCGGTCTGGGCCCGTGCGATACCTTTGTCGAAGTTCTGATGCGGATTTCCGGCAAATCGGCGCCCGCCTCGATCCGCCGTCAGCGCAGCCGGCTTATCGACGCCATGCTCGACGGGCATTTCTATTTCGGCGGCAAAAAAGTGGCGGCGGCGGCCGATCCCGATTTGCTGCTGGGGTTAAGCCGCTTTATGTCCGAAATGGGCACTAGGGTGACGTGCGCGGTTTCCGCCACGACCAGTCCGGCATTGGCCGACATTGCGGCCGAACGGGTGCTGGTCGGCGATCTCGACGATGTCGAGCAGCATGCCGGCGATTGCGATCTGTTGATCGCCAACACTCACGGCAGGCGGGTGGCCGAACGTTTGGGCGTGCCGCTGTATTGCGCCGGCATGCCGATTACCGACCGGTTGGGTGCGGGGGCGCGGCTATCGGTCGGCTATCGCGGCACCCGTGCGCTGATATTCGATATCGCCAATCTGTTCATTGCCGCCGACGAAGGTCATACCCATACCCGCCATGGACAAGGAGATCCCCATGCGACGCTTGCAGCTTGTTGACGCCGACGAGGCGAAGCCGGTCGCCGAAATTCCCGGCGGGCTGAAGATCGCCTTTGCCACCCAGGACATGCGCCACGTCGACGCCCATTTCGGCAGCGCCCGCGCGATCATGATCTACGAAGTCGGTCCGAACGATCACCGGCTGGTCGAGGCGCTGGAATTCGACTCCGTCAGCGACCAAGCCGGCGGCCACGACCAGGAAAGCGAAGATCGCATCGAAACCAAAGTCTCGGCGATTAAGGGCTGTGCCATGTTGTTCGTGGTGGCGATCGGCGGCGGTGCGGCGGCGCGGGTGGTCAATTCCAACATTTATCCAGTCAAGGTGCGCGCGCCGGAACCGATTTCCGAGACCATCGTCCGCATTCAGGCCATGTTGCGCGGATCGCCGCCGCCTTGGCTGCGCAAGCTGATGACGCGCGGCACCAAAACCGATCTCGATTTCGTCGACGATTGACGACCGCGATGGCCAAAGCGAACGATAACGAATTAAATTTGCCGCCGTTCGTGCGCGAACTGGTGGCGCAGGTCCGCGCCCAGGATTCCTACGGCGTGTGGGAAGGCAAAAGCGACATTGAGCTGCTGGAGCCGTTCATTCTCGACAAGGAAAAACGGGCGGAGCTTCCCATGATCGGCGATCCCGATCCCGATACCCTCGACCGTTTGGCGCGTTTCTACAGCGCCGTCGCCCTGCAGATTGAAAAGCGCTGCGGATTGATCGCAGCGCCGGTCAGTCAGTTTTCCTACGAAGGTTTCGGCCGCATGGTGTTGACTTGCGGTCGATTGGTGGTGATCAACAAAACTTTACGCGACGTGCATCGGTTCGGTTTTCCCTCGATCGAGGACATCGCCCGGCGGGGCGATGCACTGGTCGACGAGGCCCTGCAATGGATCGAACGGTTTCCCGAAGCGGCAAGGGCCTGAACCGTGTTTTCGTTTACCGAGAAAGGAACCAAACCATGACCGACCGTAATTTCGTAACCCGGGGCGGCACGCCGTGGACGCCGGTGTATCTGCTCAAAATCGATCCCGAAAACTGTTTGGGCTGCGGACGCTGCGTCAAAGTGTGCGGACGCAACGTGCTCAAGATGATCGGCCTCACCGAAGACGGCGACATCTGCGAGGAAGAGGGCGACATCGAGCGCTACATCATGACCGTCGCCGACGCTAACGATTGCATCGGCTGCGGCGCCTGCGCGCGGGTTTGCGCCAAAAGCTGCCAGACCCACGGTCCGGCGCCGGAACTTGCCGCGGTCTGACGGGCGCGTCGGTATTGCGACAAACCCCACAATTTGTCTTGTCGTTAATTTCCAGGCTGAATAATAAGCCAATAAAAACAATTATGTGTGGTTGGCGCGGCAATTGCTAAGGGATAGGCGAGACTGGTGTGATGGAGTTGGGCGATGCTGGAACTGACCGGGTCCGCCGTTGAGGCCATGAAGAGCGTGCTTCGCGATACCGGCGACTATGTTTACGGCATTCGGGTCATGGTGTCGGTCGGCGGCTGCTCGGGGCTCCAATACCGCATGGGATTGGAAAACGCCGCCGAGGAAGGCGACGAAGTGATCGATGCGGGCGGCGTCAAGGTTCTGGTCGATGCCGAAAGCTTGTCCTGGCTCGAGGGCGCCGAAATCGATTTCAAGGACGACGGGGTCGAAGCCGGCTTTGTCTTCAACAATCCCAACGCGCTGGGCAGGTGCAGTTGCGGCAAGTCCCCTGCCGAGACGGGAGGCTGCTCATGTTGAACGAGATGTCGAACGCAACGGACGGCGTGACACTCGTCGATGCCGTGGCGCTTCCCCCGCCCGCCAACGACGCGAAAAGCACGATGGAGCTGGTCGAGGCGGCGATCGCGGAATTGCGGCCGCATTTGAAACGCGACGGCGGCGACATCGAGCTGATCGGCATCGAGGGCGATATGGTCGTCGTCGAGCTTAAGGGCATGTGCGTCGATTGCGTGCTGTCGTCGGTGACGCTGGCGGGGGTGCGCAAAAAGCTGATCGACATGACCGGACGCATGCTTCGTGTGGTGCCGCGTTCGGCGCTGCCGGCCGGTTTTCGCCTCAAGGCGGCGTCATGACCGCTGCCGTTGTCATCAACGACACCACTTTGCGCGACGGCGAGCAGGCGGCAGGCGTGGCCTTCCGCCGCTCGGAGAAGTTGGCCATCGCCCGCGCACTCGGCGATGCGGGGGTGGCCGAGATGGAAGTCGGCATTCCCGTTATGGGGCCGGACGAGGTGGACGACATTCGTGCGGTGGTGGCGATGGGCCTCAAGGCGCGCGTCATTACCTGGTGCCGGATGCGCGAGGACGATTTGAACGCGGCGCGGGAATGCGGCGTCGGCATGGTCAATCTGTCGATTCCGCTGTCGGATCAGCAGTTGGCGAAGAAGCTAGGACGCGATCGTGCTTGGGCGCTGGCCGAGATCGACCGCATGGTCCGTCTTGCGCGTTCCTATGGCCTGGAGGTGGCGGTGGGCGGCGAGGATTCCTCGCGCGCCGATCTCGAATTTCTGATCGCGGCGGCCAAGACGGCGCAAGACGCCGGTGCGCGGCGCTTCCGCTTCGCCGATACCCTCGGCATTCTTGACCCCTTTTCTACTGTGGAAATATTCCGAAAATTACGTGCTACGCTGTCGTGCGAATTGGAAATCCACGCCCACGACGATCTCGGGCTTGCCAATGCCAATTCGCTGGCGGCGGTGATCGGCGGGGCCAGCCACGTCAACACTACGGTCAACGGTCTGGGCGAACGGGCCGGCAACGCGCCGCTGGAAGAGGTGGTGATGGCGCTGCATCATCTTTATCGTCGCGACACCGGGGTGATCCCGCGTCTTCTGGCGGCGGTTTCGCATTTGGTGGCCGAAGCCTCGATGCGGCCGGTGCCGGCGGGCAAAAGCATCGTCGGCGACAACATTTTCACCCACGAATCCGGCATTCATGTGCATGGCCTGTTGCGCGACACGCGGAATTATCAGAGCCTCGATCCGCACGAGTTGGGGCGCGAGCATCGGCTGGTGATCGGCAAGCATTCCGGTACGGCGGCCATTCTCGACGCCTGCCGCCGGTTGGGCTTGGCGGCGGACGAGCATCTGGCCAAGGCGATCCTGGTCCGGGTGCGCCGTTTTGCCGATGAGGCCAAGCGTCCGCTTGACGACGGCGATCTGATCCGGTTTTACCGGGATATGAACAAGTGGCCGCAACGGCACGAGGCGATGCGCCAATGAGCGATCTGTCCGGCGATCTGGCGCAACTTTCCAGCGCCGAGGATTTTCTGAGCTATTTCGGTATTGCCGTCGATCCGCATGTGGTGGCGGTAAACCGGCTGCATATTCTCAAGCGCTTCAACCAGTATTTGGCGCGCGAGGACGGCTTCGACGCCCAGGACGACGGAACCAAACGAACATTGTATCGGAAATGGCTGACCCGAGCCTACCAGGACTTTGTGTCCTCGTCGGCGCAGGACGAGAAAGTCTTTCCGGTATTCCGGCGCGGGCAGGGCGGCTTCGTCGCCCTTTCGTCGCTGCGCCGGAGCGAACGCGAATAGAACAGGGGAACGGCCATATGGCGAAGCAACAGATGATAACGGTCGACGGCAACGAAGCTTGCGCTTCGGTCGCCTATCGGATGAACGAATTGGCGGTGATCTATCCGATCACGCCGTCCTCGACGATGGGCGAGCTGGCCGATCAGTGGATGTCGGAGGGGCGCAAGAACCTGTGGGGAGAAATCCTCGGCGTGGCGGAGATGCAGTCGGAAGGCGGCGCCGCCGGCGCGGTACACGGCGCGTTGCAGGCCGGCGCCTTGGCCACCACCTTCACCGCCTCGCAGGGTCTCCTTTTGATGATCCCCAACATGTACAAGATCGCCGGCGA
>DBTZ01000062.1:14991-24773 GCA_002307315.1 Alphaproteobacteria bacterium UBA1303 | reverse complement strand
GACCAAAGCCGAGGCGGTCGCGTTGACCTCGACAATTGACAAGGCGGCATAAGGACCGCTTCGAGAGCATGGGTAATGCATTGTTGCAGGCGCCGCCCCCCCCGGCGCCTGCCGCATATACGGATAGTACAGAACCGCTTAGCGAAAAGAACTTTCGCAAGCTGATTGCCTACATCTACGAGTATTGCGGCATAAAAATTACGCCGAAAAAACGTACCATGATCGACGGTCGCCTGCGCCGGCGCATGCGGGTGCTGAACATCAACAACATCAATGACTATTGCAGTTTTTTGTTCGACGGCGGCACGGCTTCCGCCGAAACGGAAATCGTCCACTTCATCAACGCGGTTACCACCAATAAAACCGACTTTTTTCGCGAGCCGGTGCATTTCCATTATATGCAGAAGCATATTCTGCCGGAATTCCAAGGCCACGGCCGGCGCAAGATCAAAGCCTGGAGCGCCGCCAGCTCAACCGGTGCCGAAGCCTATACCATCGCCATGATGCTGGACGATTTTTGCAGCAGCGTCGGCGGCATAGACTATTCCATCCTGGGTACCGACATCTGCACCGACGTTCTGGGAAAAGCCATTAACGGCCTTTATCCCGACGTTATGCTCGATCCGATCCCCGAGGAATTCCGCCGTCGTTATGTGCTGCTGCCGACCGATCCCAGCCGCCGGGAATTCCGCATTGCGCCGCGCCTGCGCTCCAAAGCGGCGTTTACCCAGCTCAATCTGATGGACAACGGCTATGCGTTCGACCGCGATTTCGACATGATATTTCTGCGCAATGTATTGATATACTTCGATCGTCCGACCCAGGCCGGCGTCCTGACTAAATTATGCGATCACCTTCGGCCGGGCGGGTTTTTATTTTTAGGCCACTCGGAATCGATAACCGGTATTAAACTACCGCTTGATACAGTGGCCAACACCATTTTTAGACGACGGTGACCAATGTCGCTTAGCCGCCAACACGGAAGAGTCAAAGTCCTAATCGTCGACGATTCCGCTACCGTAAGACAGACGCTCTCTTCCATTCTGGAAAGCGACCCGGAGATCGAGGTCGTCGGCGTGGCCGCCGACCCGTTCGTCGCCGCCCGGCGGCTGGCCGAGGTGGTTCCCGACGTCATTACGCTCGACGTCGAGATGCCGCGAATGGACGGCATTACCTTTCTGCGCAAACTGATGGCACAGCATCCCATTCCGGTCGTCATGTGCTCGTCGCTGGTCGAGTCCGGTACGCAGACGTTAAGCCAAGCGCTTGAGGCGGGCGCGGTGGACATCATGCTGAAGCCGTCGATCGGTGTGGCCGAGCATCTGGCGGAAGCGAAGATTCAGATCTGCGACATGGTCAAGGCCGCCGCCAAGGCGCGCCTCGGTGCGCGCAAGAACCGCCCTCCCGTTCTCCACGCCGTTCGCGAACCGGAGAAGAAACTCTCGGCCGATGTCATGCTGCCGCCGCCGGCCGGCCATGCGATGGCCAAGACGACGGAAACGGTGGTCTGCATCGGCGCCTCTACCGGCGGCACCGAGTCCTTGCGCGAGGTGCTGGAGGTGCTGCCGGCGGCGACGCCAGGCATCGTCATCGTCCAGCACATGCCGGAAAAGTTCACCACCTCGTTTGCGCAACGGCTCAACAGCCTGTGCGAGATGGAAGTCAAGGAAGCCGAAGACGGCGATGCGGTGTTGCGCGGGCGCGTGCTGATCGCGCCTGGCAATTATCACATGATGCTGGAGCGCAGCGGCGCCAAGTATTACGTCACGGTAAAGGAAGGGCCGCTGGTGTCGCGGCATCGCCCGTCGGTCGACGTGCTGTTTCGCTCCGCCGCCAATTCCGCCGGCGCCAACGCCATCGGCGTCATAATGACCGGCATGGGCGACGACGGGGCGCGTGGCCTTCAGGAAATGAAGCAGGCCGGCGCCCGCACCATCGCCCAGGACGAGGCCACCTCCATTGTCTTCGGAATGCCCAAGGAGGCCATCGCCAGGGGCTGCGTCGACCGCGTCGTCCCTTTGCAGAACATCGCGAAAGAAATCCTCAATATCGCTGCCTGTCACTGCGCATAAAGAGTTTTTCCAAACGGCGCCGAAACCATCCGATGCCAGGCGCAATCGCATTTATGCTTCTGCATCGCGCAAGAGCAACAAACGTTCAAATGCGGTCGGTCCGTTGCTCTATCTTGTGTCCGGTCGCAACTTTACGCGCGAAACCGGTATCCACTTTCGCGCACGTTGCTCTATCTTTTGTCCGGTCGCAACTATACGCGCGAAACCGGTATCCACTTTCGCGCACGTTGCTCAAAACAGAATCATGTCTTCGTCGTCTGCCGGCGATGCGGGGGCGGCTTGCGCTTCCGAAGCGATGCCGTACGCTTGCATAAAAGTATTATGGGTGTTGCGTTCCTGCTGCATCGTATAATTGCTTGCGAAGGAAGCAATCGTCGGCATCATCGAAGGCGGAATGACGTCCGCAGCGGTAAAAGCCCCGGCGGCTAGCGTATCGACTTTCGTCGATATGGTCTTTAGTGTGTTTCCGATCTCCTCGCTGAAGCGCAAGCGTTCGGTAGACAGATTAAGCATGTTGAGGACTTCGTCGCCTTTTTCGGCGATTTCGGCGATGTTGCTCTCGGTCAAGTCTCTGGCCTCGCGCAAGCGGCGTGCGGCAACGTCCAGAGCCTTAGCGGCTGCCACGCTTTTGCTGTCCTCGGAAAAAACCGAATTACCCGGTTCGGCTAGAGACTTGGTCAACTGCAGCAGTTTATCGATAGTGGAAAGACTGCTGAGGGCGGCCGCTTCGAGTTGCTTGCTGTGGTCGCGAATTTCTATGGCTATTACGCTTAGCGGGCGACCGGCCTCGCCGATTTGGCAGCATTTCAAGGTGGTGTTCAGCGCCATATACTGAACGTCGTTCTTTAGCGTTTGAATTTGCTCGAGACGTCCGTTCAGCTTACGCGTCGCCAAGGCGGTCGCTATGCCGGTTTCCGCCGCTGCTTTGTCGGCTTGATTGATGGTGCCGACAAGCTTGACGGCCGCATCGATACGCTGACCGAGGCGATGTAGAAAACCGCCGTCTTTGCTGTCGTACGCCATACCGTGAAGTTTGAGAAGTTCGTCTGCGTCTTTGGCCATGTCGGCCATGTTTCGCTCTATTTCGGCAGACTCGCGATCGAAATCCAGCGTTAGCTCGGACATATGGGCGGCAATCAAGGCGTAACATGTGGCGACGAAACGCTCGCGTAAATCCGGTGCTATGGCGGTCTTGTCGGCATTTTGCCGAATAATGCATTCCTGCAGGTGCTCGATCCTTTGCCGGGTAATGTCGCCGATCTGCAGCGCCCCGAGAATGCGGGCGACGCGCTGTTGAATGTCGCGCGCAATGACGGCGACTTTTTCGACGGTTTCAATGATGCTTTGATAGTGTTCGCTCATTACCTCGGTGCTGGCGGTCAACTCGTCCGGTACTGCCGGTACAAGCGCGTTGATCTGCATGCCAAGAATATCGCCTTGCGTCGAAGACGCGTTGAGATCGCGCTGAAGCGTGGTAAGTTCGTTTTCCAGCATCTTCAGTTCGTCGGTTCCTTTGGCGATACAGGCAGACATGTCCTGTGCGAACATGTCGAAGTCTTTGAATTCTTCGCCCAGAGATCCGGCGACGATTTTTATGTTCAGCGTGAACGCGCGCATGTATGCCAAGCTGCTATGCATATTGGACGTATGCCAGGCGAGTTCGTCGCGAGTGTGGTTCAGACGGCCGATGCTGTCGACACGTTCGGCGTGACTTGACGGGAGCATGTAAAGCTTGGCCGCGGCCACCGTAAGATCGGCTTTGGTCGCGGTCACGATTTTCGCGTCGAAAGTTTTTACCAAATTGTCGAGCGAAGCGATGAGGCTCTTCGTTCCGTCTATCGATTTAATGAGAATATCGCCGGCGGCGAGAAATTTTCCCTCGATGATGCGCCTGATTTTTTCAAGTTGGTCGGCAATCTCGACATTGCCGTCGAACGCGACGTTCTTGTCGGTTTCCGGTTGGCACTGTATTCCCATTTGCGCACCCCATGTGTTGCGCAACTGTGCATGAAAAATGCAAAATACAGGTAAAATACGCGGGTATCTCCGACGGTATCCGCGCGGCTCTTGTCGTCTCTGGATAACAGGCGCTATGCAAGCAGAAACCGACGATTGAGATGATCGAGTGCTGCGGCAATTAGGTTGTGCCCGGCCGGCATATGCCGCTCGATATGAGCTGCGTTTTTGCCCGTCGTGTTCTAATATGCACCGATGCCTATAGCGGATTCCTTGACCCTCAGCGAAGCTGAAATCGATCGCCTCCTTGGCGACGATGTCGGGTACGGCGACCTGACCACGCGGCTTGCCGGCATCGCGGCCGCACCGGGCGAAATTGTATTTTCCGCCCGCGATGCGCTGGTGTTGTGTGGCGTGGAGGAAGCGGCGCGGATGTTCGCCCGTCTGGGTGCATCGGTTAGGTTTTCCGCGCCGACCGGTTTGGCGGCATCGCCGGGAACCGTGTTGCTTAAGGCCGAAGGGTCTGCCGGCGCGCTGCATGCCGGATGGAAGGCATGCCAGATTTTGATGGAGTGGGCCTCGGGCGTGGCGTTGGCGACGGCAAAAATCGTCGCTGCGGCGGAAACGGCCGCGCCTGGCGTCCGCGTGGTCTGCACCCGCAAATGCGTACCTTACACCAAGACGCTGGCGCTTAAGGCGGTGCTGGCGGGTGGCGCCGAGGTCCATCGCCTCGGGCTTTCGGAAACGGTCATGCTGTTCGCCGAACATCGGGTGTTTTTTCCGTCTCCGGACGATCTGAAAGCTATTATCGCGCGGGTGCGCCGCGTCGCGCCGGAGCAGGCGGTGATGATGGAAGTCTCCTCGGTGGCGGAAGCGCTGGCCGCCGCCGACGCGATGGCCGACGTCATTCAGTTGGAGAAGTTCTCGCCCGAAGAAATCGGCGCGGTGGTCGGCGGTATCGTCAAGCGCGCCGACGGCCGCCCGGTGATCGCCGCGGCCGGCGGCATCAACGCGCAAAACGCCGGGCTTTACGCCGCCTCGGGCGCCGACGTGTTGGTTACCTCGTCGCCCTATTACGCCAAACCGGCCGACATTCAGGTCCGGCTTACGCCGCGATAATCAGGCGAATTGCTTTCCGGCGGTGCTGGTGTCGTAGCCGCCCAAACCTTCGAGCTCGCGGCGGAAGCTGGCCCGGCCGAGGGTATCGAGCAGTTCCTGCATTTCCGGCAGGTTGAGGGTCTGTTTGCGCATCACCAAATCGTAGCGTTCCTTGACCAGCGGCACGAAGTCGAGGCCGAACACCCGTGCGGCGGCGCGGGTGGCGATGCAGCAATCCGCTTTGCCGGTCTGCACGTGCCAGGCGGCGGGCAGATGTCCGAGAGCGATCTGATCGTAACCGCGCACGGTTTTGGTCTCGACGCCGATCTTTTCGAGATGGGCATCGAGCATAATGCGCACGGCAGCGCCGGGCTCGCGGTTGACGATGGTCACACCCTTGCGGGCGAAATCGCCTAAATCCCGGATGTTCTTCGGATTGCCGCGGGCGGCCACGATGCCTTGCTCCCAGATGGCAAATCCGATCACCGCCACGCTGCGCTTGTCGAAATACCGCTGCACCGCAGTTAGATTCGACTCTCCGGTGGCCTCGTCGCGCAAATGGCTGCCTGCCGCGTGTACCAGACCCGCTTTCAGCAATTCGAGCGCTTGGGTGCTGTTGCGGTTCAGGACGACCAGTTCGACGCCGACGCGCTGCAGGTGCCGCGCCAGCACGGTAATGCCGGGATCGCAGCCGGCAATCAGCAGCCTTTTTCCGAAATCCTTTTTGTCGCTTAAGGGCTGCACCAGAGCGGCGTTTTTGTGTTTGCCCTTGGCGGCGGTGCCGACCAGAACGCCGTCCGCCGGCGGCAAGCTCCAGGTGAGCGGCTCCGGGCAGGTAGCGACGATCTGGCTGCCGACCTTGCACAATTGCACCGGTTGACCTTCATAGCCCACTTGAGCGCCGGGCAGCAGTACGACGGTTTCTCGCCGGTACTGGAACGGTTCGTCGTCTTCCAGCGGAAACAGTTCCTCCACCGTGACGCCGAGCACGCGGCCTAATTTAAGCGCTACCACGGTGTTGGGCACGTAGCTGCCGGCTTCCATCGAATAGATCGTCTGGCGGGTAACTCCGACGCGAGCCGCAAGTTCCGCCGCCGCCATGCCGCGTTTTTGCCGATATTCCGCGAGATTGTTTCTGGTCATGTTCCGAAAAACGCCAAAAGTCCACCGCTGTTTGTCAATAAACGGCGGCAGCACGCAACGCAAACGGTCGTTTCACGCTCAATCGACGGCGATCAGGACGCTCGATGCCTTAATGACGGCCTTGGCTGGGCTGCCGACCTTAAGCCCCAGTTCCGCGACCGATTCGTTGGTGATCGAAGCGGTGATTTTCGAACCGTTGACGTCAAGGGTGACGTGTGCGGTCGTGGTGCCAAGCTTGATGTCGGTGACGGTGCCGGCGAGGATATTGCGAGCAGAAATCTTCATGACGTGAATCCCTTGGGTGGTGGAATGATTCTAATAGCCTATATGGCATATATTAAGGGTGTCTTTCAATGATGCGCACACTCTTTGAGTGTGTCGCGACGTGTGTGAAATTCGACAACATGTTGATCGTTAAATAAAAAAAAGGCGGCCGGAGGGGCCGCCTTTGGTTTGTTGCGGGTCGAAAAGTCAGAATGCAATCTGCGAGCGCAACGATATGACTTGCAGGTTTTGCCCGATATTGACGGTCGGCAGCACCGCGCTCGTCGTCGTCGTGCCCAACTTGCCGACGTCGACGATCATGTAGTCAAGCAAGAAGCGCAGGGCACTGTTGGGATACCAGTTCAGCCCGAAAGTATAGATCTGCTGCTCGCCGCCGCGCACCGTGTTGGTGAAGGCGTACGCGGACGAGCCGGTCCTGATGTAGGTCGCATCCCGGATATTGGAGTTGAGATTGGTATCGCTGTAACGGACGGCGATTTCCCAGGCGCCCCAGGTGCCGTTTTCGATCGAGAAGGGCTGGGCCGGCTTCGGATTGGAAAAGGCCGCGGTCTTGGGGTTGTAGCCCTTGCTTTCTCCGGTCAAAATCCAGCTTCCCTGCAGATACCACGCATAGAAGGAATTGTTCTTCGGCGCGATGATCTTTGCCGTGCCGTTGTAAGGGGTGATGCTATAGGCGGCACGGTCGACTTCGATGCCGTTATAGCCGGCCTGCAGGTAGAAGTTCCGGTAATTGCCGGCGGTCTCGAAGCCCCAGGTGGTGACGTGGTTGTCGTTCAGCGCGCCGGTGGAGATCAGCTTGATGCCGTTGTCGTCAACCGTGATTTCGGGGGCATCCGACAGGGTGACGGTGTGCAGCTTATTGACGGTGATGTTGGTGCCTGCGGCCACAAGATCGTCCGGTTTGATGACGTGGGCGATGCTGCCGCTCAGCAATACGTGTGCATCGCTTTCCTTGTCGTCGATCGCCAGATAGGCAAGGCGCCCGATCGCCGACAGTTGTTCGTCGTAATAGCCGGAACTGCCGATCCTATTGCCGGTCAGCGATACCGCGCCGAACAGCCTGGGGCCGGCATAGATGGCCGAAATGCCCAGCCGGTCGTCCGCGCCGGTAATGTTGCGCACCACCGTGGACGGCGAGTTGCGTTCGAAGAACATCAAATCCGACGACGAGGTCTGGTCCTCGATGCCGATCGACGGCGCGAATGCGCCGATGCGGAGGGCGAACGGCGCCAGGCCGCCATATTCCAGGTAAGCATTGAGGATCTTGCCGCCGCCTTCGGTGGCGGTGCCGCCGAATTCGTAATTGAACTTATAAGCCCAGTCGCCGAATATCGTTCCTTCGAGCCCAAGCTGGGCGCGGCGGATATTGGCGCCGCTCGAAAGATCGGGGCCGGTCAGGCTTTGTGCCGCCTTGCTCTGCATGTAATAGGCGTAATCGACCTGCAAATTGCCGCGCAACGAGGCGGTGAAATCGCCGTCGGGCGTGGAAAAGGTCGGCCGACCGCCTTTTAGCGAAACCGCCACCGCGGATTTCTGTTTCTTTTCGGTGTCGGCCACCCGGTTGACGATTTCTTCGGTTTGCTTCTTTACGTCGGCCGCTGCGACGACTTGGGCCTGTTTCAGTTCGGCGATCTGCGCCTGCATCGCCTCCAATTGCTGCTGCAGGGCCTTGATTTTCGCCTCGGTATCGGACGTACCGGCGAAGGCGGACGGGGCGATCGCTGCAAAAAGCGGGGCCGCCATCAACATCGCTATAATTCTCTTGGGTGCGGGTCTCATATATTCCTCTGTTGCTGTCGCCAGCTTCGATCGATCTGGCTTTTGTCGAGCGAATCGGCCTATTGTCACAATAGCGTCATCTTTAAAAATCGATGTCGTGACATTTTTACACAACTCCGTCATTTATACCTGCTCGGAAATTTTGCATCTTGCCTTGTATTGTTGCGGTGTTCTGCAGCCACGCGAAAAAAAACAATGTATGCGAACGATCGGCGTCGGCGGCGGCTCGCTTGCCGCATCCGAGTCGTGCATAGGCGTCATTGATCCGTCTCGACAACATAATGCCGGTTGGTTAGCCTGCCCGGAGGCGATGGCGTCGCCGTCGCAGGCGGCGGTTCCAAACGAGGAGATGGAATAATGGATGGTTTTGCGGTTTCCGTGCGGGCGAGTCGGCGGGTTTTGCTGGCAGGTCTGTTCGCGGCGCTGGCCGGCGGTTTTTGGGGCGGCGCGGCGAATGCTGCGGATGCCTCGGTGGCGGTGGCGGCGAATTTCACCGCTCCGGCCAAAGAGATTGCGGCGAAGTACAAAGAGCTGACCGGCTATGCCGTCGATCTCAGCTTCGGCGCCAGCGGTCAGTTCTATACCCAGATTTCGCAAGGGGCGCCGTTCGACATTTTTCTTTCCGCCGACAACGAGCGCACCGAAAAGGCCATCAAGGAAGGCTTCGCGGTTCCCGGCAGCGCCTTTACCTATGCGGTGGGCAAGCTGGTGCTGTGGAGCGCCGACCCCGCGCTGATCGACAAGGACGGCGCGGTGTTGAAGAAGGGCACCTTCACCCATCTGTCGCTGGCCAATCCCAAGGCGGCGCCTTACGGCGCGGCGGCGGTGGAGACCTTGAACGCGCTGGGCCTCTACAAGTCGGTGGAAAGCAAGATCGTTACCGGCGAGAATATCGGTCAAACCTTTCAGTTCATCGTCAGCAAGAACGCCGAGCTCGGTTTCGTCGCCTATTCCCAGGTGATCAATGTCAAGGGCGGGTCGCAGTGGGTGGTGCCCGAGAAACTCTATTCGCCGATCGTGCAGGACGCGGTGCTTTTGAAACACGGCGAGAACAATACGGTTGCCAAGGGCTTCTATAAGTTCCTGAAAGGCAAGCAGGCGACCGATATTATCAAGCGCTACGGTTATGTTCTGAAGGACGGAAAATAGGCCGATGTGGCAGCCTGTCGTCCTCACCCTGGAGCTGGCGAGCTTGACGACGGCGCTGCTGCTGTTGCTTGCCGTGCCGCTGGCCTGGTGGCTGGCGCGCACCAAAAGCTGGTGGGCGGAGCCGGTGGCGACGGTGGTGTCGCTGCCCCTGGTGTTGCCGCCCACCGTGCTCGGCTTCTACCTTCTGATCGCGATGGGGCCCGACGGCCCCTTGGCTCCGCTGCTCGCCCTGTTCAACATGCGCTCGCTCGCCTTCACCTTCGAAGGTTTGGTGCTGGGTTCGGTGATCTATTCGCTGCC
>DBTZ01000062.1:0-14886 GCA_002307315.1 Alphaproteobacteria bacterium UBA1303 | reverse complement strand
CTGCCCCTGGTGTTGCCGCCCCCCGTGCTCGGCTTCTACCTTCTGATCGCGATGGGGCCCGACGGCCCCTTGGCTCCGCTGCTCGCCCTGTTCAACATGCGCTCGCTCGCCTTCACCTTCGAAGGTTTGGTGCTGGGTTCGGTGATCTATTCGCTGCCTTTCATGGTGCAGCCGGTGCGCAGCGCTTTCAAGGCGATCGGCGATGCGCCTTTGGAGGCGGCAGCCACCTTGCGGGCTTCTCCGCGCGATGTTTTTTTGTCGGTGGCGCTGCCTTTGGCGCGCGGCGGCATTCTGTCGGGAGCAATCTTAAGTTTCGCCCATACCGTCGGCGAATTCGGCGTGGTGCTGATGATCGGCGGCAACATTCCGGGCAAGACCAAGGTGTTGTCGGTGGCGATCTACGATTACGTCGAAACTCTGGAATGGCAGACTGCGCACGAACTGGCCGGCGGCATGGTGGTGTTTTCCTTTCTGGTCATTCTGGCGATGATGCTGTTGGAAAAGCATCAGGCCAAGCGGCTTAAGGCTTGATGGCGATGGGCCGCATCGAGGCAAAATTTTCCGGTCGGTTGGGCGCTTTTTCGCTCGATGTTTCGTTCGAGGTTCCCGCCGAGGGCGTGACCGGGCTGTTCGGCCCGTCCGGCTGCGGCAAGACCACGATCTTGCGCTGCCTTGCCGGACTGACCCGGTTGAAGGGCGGTTTTCTTTCGGTCGAAGGCGACGTTTGGCAGGACGGCAATGTTTTCCTGCCGCCGCATCGCCGTCCGATCGGCTATGTGTTTCAGGAGCCGCGGCTGTTTCCCCATCTCTCGGTGATGGAAAATCTGCGCTACGGGATGAAACGCAGCCTGGAGGTTCGGGCGGAATTGAATCTCGACCGGGTCGTCGCTCTGGTGGGCATCGGGTCGCTCTTGAACCGGGCGCCGGACAAGCTGTCGGGCGGCGAGAAGCAGCGCATCGCCGTCGCCCGTGCCCTGCTGTCTCAACCGCGGCTTTTGTTGATGGACGAGCCGCTGTCGGCGCTCGATCGCGACAGCCGGGGCGAGATTCTGCCCTATCTCGAAGCGCTGCATCGTCAACTGGAATTGCCGATCGTCTATGTGACGCACGATTTTTCCGAACTGGAACGGCTGGCCGATCATCTGGTGCTGCTGGAAAAGGGCAAGGTGCTGGCCGCGGGGGCGCTCGCCGCATTGGTCACCGATTTGTCGCTGCCCATCGCGCGCCAGCCCGATGCCGCCGCCGCCTTGACGGTGAGCGTCGGCCGCTACGATGCGCCTTACGATATTTCGGAGTGCAGACTCGGCGATTTGACGCTTTGGGTGCCGGGAAACTTAGGCGAGATTGGTGCCATACGGCGGATCGTCATTCGTGCCTCGGATGTCAGCCTGGTGCGGGCGCGGCCGGGCGAAAGCTCGCTGCTCAACATTCTGCCGGCTAAGATCGTTTCGGCCGAGCCGGCCAGCACGAGTCAGATGCTGGTGGTGCTGGCGCCGGAAGGCGGGGGCGGAGTGCGGCTGCTGTCCAGCATCACGCGCAAATCCTGGGATGGTTTAGGCTTGAGGTTGGGCGACGCGGTGTTCGCGCAGGTCAAGGGCATGGCCCTGGCGGACTTGCGCTGAGACGTTGTGCCGCTTGATAGCGAGGCTGTATGAACCATCGTTCTCAATATATATGATATGAAGACCACCTTAATTAATGTGCATATTCATGCTATATATATTAATAACGAATATTAGAACAAAGATAGAATATACTTGTCATTCGGTGGATGCATAATAAAATAGCAGGGCCAAAAAATAAGCTATTTGGTGGATATGAGCGTAATTCCGTCCGATAAACCGGATACTTATCTAAGCACGGCGCATAGCCGTGCCGAAATGGCGTTGGGCGGCATCTACGAAGTCTCCAAGCTGCTTGCCTCACCCAACCGGCTGGAATCCACCTTGTCGGGGGTGCTGGCGCTATTGTCGAGTTTTCTCGATATGCGCCACGGGCTGATTGCGCTGCTCGATCCCGACGGCAAGGCCGAGATCGTCGTCGGCACCGGCTGGAGCGAAGCCAACGCCACACGCTATTTCGAACGTCTGCCGGAACGCGCCATCGGCCGGATTGTCGTCACCAAGATGCCGCTGGTGATCCCCGACATCAGCCAGGACCCGTTGTTCTCGAACGTCGATTTGCCCGACCTCGACCGGGCGGAAGACGACATCGTTTCCTTTATCGGCGTACCGATCAAGCAGGGCGAGACGGTGATGGGCACGTTGACCATCGATAGGGTGCGCTCGAAAGATCGTCCGCTGCCGGTGCCCTACGATGCCGATGTGCGGTTTCTCACCATGATCGCCAATCTGATGGGACAGACCTTGCGTCTGCACAAGGTGGTGTCGCAGGATCGCGAACGGCTGATGGCCGAGCAGTCGCGTCTGGCCAAGGGGCAGCAGGCGGAAGTCAAAGGCAAGCCCAAGTCTCAGGCGACGATCGAAGGGATCATCGGCGGCAGTTCGGCGCTGCAGGCGGTGATCGAGAAAGTGCGCATCGTCGCCAAGAGCGATTCGACCATCATGCTGCGCGGCGAAACCGGTACCGGCAAGGAGATGTTCGCCAACGCCATCCATGCCTTGTCGCCGCGCAAGGCCGCGCCGTTCATCAAGCTGAATTGCGCCGCGCTGCCGGAGACTGTGCTCGAATCCGAACTGTTCGGCCACGAGAAGGGCGCCTTCACCGGCGCTATGAACCAGCGCAAGGGGCGGTTCGAACTGGCGCACGGCGGTACGTTGTTTCTCGACGAAATCGGCGAAATCTCGCCGGCGTTTCAGGCCAAGCTGCTGCGCGTGCTGCAAGAAGGCGAGTTCGAACGGGTCGGCGGCACCAAAAGCCTGAAAGTGGATGTCCGTTTGGTTTGTGCCACCAACCGCGATTTGGAGGCCGAGGTCGCCAAGGGGGCGTTCCGCGCCGATCTGTATTATCGCATTGCGGTGGTGCCGATTTTTCTGCCGTCTTTGCGCGAGCGCAAGGAAGATATCCCGCTGCTCGCCACCGAATTTCTCGGCCGCTTCAATCGCGATAACGGCACCGAGTTGGTCTTCAATCCCGCCGCGCTGCATGTGATGCAGGACTGTTACTTTCCCGGCAACGTGCGGGAGTTGGAGAATTGCGTGCGCCACACTGCCTCGCTGGCGCACAGCAAAAACATCTCCGAAGTGGACTTTGCCTGCCAGGCCGGCGGCTGCCTGTCGGCAATGCTGTGGAAGGGGGCGGGCGCCGACGTCTCGCGCAAGGGATTCGTGCCGCTGCCGATCGCGCCGGTCGAACGGCGGCCGGATCGGCCGCGGGTGCCGGTCGTCCATCTGCCGCCGGAACCGGTGGAGCCGCAGCCGTCCGCAGCCGATAACCGCTCCGAGCGCGATCGGTTGGTCGAGGCGATGGAAACCGCCGGCTGGGTGCAGGCCAAGGCCGCGCGCATTCTGGGCATGACCCCGCGCCAGATCGGTTACGCCCTGCGCAAGCACGGCATCGAACTGAAGAAGTTCTGAGCGATGATGACGGCCGAAGAATTCTATGGCCGGCTGACGGAAATCCACCTTCCCGAAGGCGTCGAAGAATTCGATCGCCATGTCGTCGCTTCGATCCTGGCAATGGGGTTTGGCGAGGTCGGGAAAACCGCTTCCTCCCTCAATGCGGCCGTCGGTCTGGACGAGGCGGATTTATCTGGCCTGATCGCCGATTGGTTCGCCGGGGCCGCCGGACTTATTTCGGGCCTCATGGGCGTTGCCGCGTCCGGCGAGAGCGACGAAGTCTGTCTGATCGAACTGTTGGTGCGCGGCGGCACCGAAGGCTCGCGTTTCGAGGCGCGGTTGGCGCGGATGATCGCGCGGCGCGCCCAGCGGGCGGATCACCTATGGCAGGATCTCGGGCTTAGGAACCGCGACGAACTCAGCCGTCTGATGCTGACCCATTTTGCCCCCCTGGCCCGCCTCAATCGCAACGACATGAAGTGGAAGAAATTCTTTTATCGCATGCTGTGCCGCGACGAGGGCTTCGGCCTATGCACCGCGCCCAGTTGCGGCGAATGCATCGACTTTGCCGGCTGCTTCGGCGAAGAGGCCGGTGCCTCGCTGCTGATCCAGACGCGGTTGGAGCACAAGCGGTCGGAATAGCCGCAAAACGGACATGTCGGACTTCCGACAAGGACTCCGGTTCGGTAATGCCTTGATTTGTATAAGCAAGTATTTTTGTCGGGTTTGGCACCGAAGTTGCTAGCTTTAAAATGCGAAGATCGGCGGAGGTATGCCATGATCCATCTAACGGCTTCCGCGCAGGGGGCGTTGCGCGCGGCGATGGGCTGTGCCGGGAACAAACCGGCCGGTGTCCGCCTGGTGGCCGGCAGCGGCGGCTGTGCCGGCATGCAATACATAATCGGTTTGATCGCCGAGGCCGAGCCGGACGACTATCTGATCGACAGCGACGGGATCGCCATCTACGTCGAACGCGAAAGTCTGCGTTGGCTCTCGGGGATGACGGTGGACTATGTGACCAATCTTGAGGGGGAGGGTTTCAGCTTCGACAATCCCAACGCCAAGGGCTTATGCTCCTGCGGCAAGTCGTTCTCCTGAACCGGGCCATGCGCCGCATTTACCTCGACAACAACGCAACCAGTCGCACCGATCCCGATGTGGTCGCGGCCATGCTGCCGTATTTCACCGAATGCTACGGCAATGCGGCATCGCAACACGGTGCCGGGAGCGCCGCCGCGGCGGCGATGCATGACGCGCGGCGCCGGGTGCGAGAGTTACTCGGCGCTGCCGGGGAAGAAGAGATCGTCTTCACCTCGGGCGGCACCGAGGCGAACAATACGGCCCTGATGCAGGCGTGCGAATGCGGAGGCCGGGATGAGGCGATCGTTTCCGCGGTCGAACATCCGGCGGTGCTGGCGATCTGTCGCATGCTGGAGACGCGGCGCGGCATCAAGGTCCATCGCATTGCGGTGGACGAAAACGGCCGCCTCGATCTCGATGCCTATGCCGCCGCTCTGGGGCCGAAAACCGCCCTGGTGTCGATGATGTGGGCCAACAACGAAACCGGGACGGTGTTTCCGGTCGAAACGCTGGCCGAAATGGCGCATCGAGCCGGCGCCTTGTTTCACACCGATGCGGTGCAGGCGGCGGGAAAAATCTCCATCGCGCTGGCCGGCACCTGCATCGACTTGCTGTCGCTGTCGGCGCACAAGTTCCACGGGCCCAAGGGCGTCGGCGCTCTCTATGTGCGCAAAGGCATGAAATTCACATCTTTCATCCTCGGCGGACGCCAGCAGCGCGGGCGGCGCGGCGGCACCGAAAACGTGCCCGGCGCGGTCGGCCTCGGCAAGGCGGCGGAACTGGCCGCCTGCCGCATGGCTGCCGATAACGCGATCATATCCGGCTTAAGAGACGCGTTCGAGGCATTGGTGCTGCAGACTATCGGCGGCTGCCGGATTGTCGGCGACGGGGCGAGCCGGTTATCCAACACCTCCTGCCTTGCCTTCGACGGCGTCGACGGCGAAGAAATCGCGGTGAGGCTCGATCGCGCCGGCATCTGCGTTTCGACCGGCTCGGCCTGCGCTTCCGGCGCGATGGAGCCTTCGCACGTCGTTCGGGCGATGAAGCTGCCGTTCGCATGCATCGGCGGGGTGGTGCGGTTTTCCTTTGGGCGCGAAAATACCGCGGCCGATGTCGATGCGGTCATGGCGAAGCTTCCCGGCATTGTGGCCGCCGCGCGTGCCGCAAGTTCCCCTATTGCCGCGCGGTGTCGATGATGCTGCCCGATCGCGGTCACAGCAGCAATCTGGTCAGCGTACCCACCGGACTTTTGGCGTCGGTTGCCTTCAATGCCTATCCGGTTCCCCTGCACATATCCTGCGTGCGTGAGGCCAACGCTACGCTGTTCCGTATGCTGAAGGATTCCGCAACCGCCGACGATGCCGCCGATTTGTTTCAATCTTATATGGCGGCGATGTTCGATCTCGACGATCAGGATCGCGAGGGGCGGGGGCCGGCGCGGTTCCGGGCGTCGAGTTACTTGCGTCTTTTGCGCGGCTGGGGCTACGAGTCGAATTCGCCGGAAGGTGCCGTGCTCAAAGGCTGGGTCGAAAGCCGGTTTGGCCTGTTTCCGACCTTTCACAAGGCGCCGATCACCCATTTCGGCGGGCCGGCATGGATTACCTACATCGAAGAGAAGATGTCGAGCCGGTTTCATTCCAACGCCATCCAGACCCAGCTCGATATGCTGTTCGAGTTTTGCCAGTGGAGCCTGCACCGCTATCATTCGGTCGGGCAGCGGCATGTCACCCTCTACCGCGGCACCAACGATTATCTCGAACATCAATTGCTGGAGAAAATCGACAAGCGGCGGGTGGTGGTGCGGCTCAACAGTCTGGTATCGTTCACCACCGAGCGCGACGTCGCCGAAAGCTTCGGCGACATCATCCTGACGATCGAGGTGCCGGTCGTGAAAATCCTTTTTTTCAACGCATTGCTGCCGCATCATCCCTTGCGCGGCGAAGGCGAATATCTCGTCATCGGTGGCGATTACGAAGCCCTGGCGACGTATTATTGAGGACGGACGGCATCATGGACGAGGCAATGCTGTTCGACCGCGCGCTGGGTGCCTATTTCGGGGTAGCGATCGGCGATGCTTTGGGCGCCACCGTCGAATTCCTCACCAAGCGCGAAATCGCCTTCAAGTACGGGGTTCACGACAAACTGATCGGCGGCGGTTGGCTGAAATTGAAGCCGGGGCAGATCACCGACGATACCGCGATGTCGTTGTGCGTCGGCCGCGCCGTCGTCGAAGCCGGCGGTTGGGATCTGAAGCGGGTCTGCGATCAATTCGCCGCTTGGCTGCGTACCCATCCGGTCGACATCGGCAACACCTGCCGTCGCGGCATCGGCCGCTACATCTCCGACGGCAGCATGGCGAAGCCCTACAACGACGGCGACGCCGGCAACGGCGCCTGTATGCGCAACGTTCCGGTGGCGCTGGCGACGCTCGGCAACGATAAAGCCTATACGCGCTGGACGCTGGAACAGTGCCACGTCACCCACAATCATCCTTTGTCCGATGCCGCCACACTGGCGCTCGGGCGCATGGCGCAGGTTCTGCTGAGGGGGGGCGGTGTCAAGGACGTCCGCAAAATCGCCAATCG
Source organism: Alphaproteobacteria bacterium UBA1303 (assembly GCA_002307315.1). Taxonomy (GTDB): domain Bacteria; phylum Pseudomonadota; class Alphaproteobacteria; order Micropepsales; family Micropepsaceae; genus Rhizomicrobium. Next base: position 7,703 of record DBTZ01000062.1, on the reverse strand, counting down.
ACTGGTCGACGACCACAAGACGTTCCGTTTTGCGCCCTATCACGGCATGTCGTCGGCCTATGTCGTGGACACGGTGCAGACCGTGCTGCATTTCTATTTCTCCACCGACAGTTTCCAGAGTTGTCTGATCGAGACCGTCAATCAGGGCGGCGATGCCGATACCACCGGCGCCATCGTCGGTATGTTGGCCGGCGCCACCTATGGCTATGCGAAAATTCCGGAAAGCTGGTTGCGCAGGCTGGACCAGCAGGCGGCGGACGAAATCCGTCGGCAGGTGCCGGCATTGCTGAAGATAGCCAAGTCATTCGGCCAATCTTGACACCGCCTCCGCCAGCGGCAGATCGATCCGCTCGATTTTTATTTCGTCGAGAAAGCGCTGTTCGTTGCGGGTGGTTTCTCCGGCGATGACGGCGTAATGCGGACCGGCGGACCGTTTGGCGATCTGGCGGGCGAAGGTGCGCTCCATCTGATCGCGGAAGCGGCAGCCGAGAAATGCAAAGCCGCATTCGCCGCGCCGCCTGCGGACCTCCGGCGGGATCGGGGTCTGAATGTCGATCTCGGTCAGCACCTCGACGTAATCGGAATCCGACAAAAGAAAATCGCAGGACGGACGTACCGTCCCGTGCGGTTTGTAGAGAATGCTGCCCCAGCCGTCGGCCTCGGCAATCGGGCGGATGCCGCCGTCGGGGGCTACGGCGCGGAACCAGATATCCTCGTGCTTGCCGTTGCGGGTCACCGCTTGAATCATTCCCCAGTCGCCCGACAGCGCCGTCGCCATCGCATCGTCGTACCAGGTATCGACGATCAGAAGCGGCTTAATCTCGGCCAGCCAGCGGTGGAGGGTATTGGGTTGGGCCGGCGGCGCAAAAATGCCGGCCATCAGCTTTTCCACCGTCTTGCGGTGACGCCGGCTTTCGATGAACTGCGCCGCCGCCCAGATGTTGCCGCGCGCCCGCGCCGGCAGAGCCACTTTTCTCTCCAGTGCCACGGCCAGATCGCGATTCGATGTCGGAACTTCGGGAGCGGTATCGACCAGCAAGGTCTCCGGCCCCAGATAGGGGATAAGGCGTCTGGCCTTCAGGCCGTTGCGCAAGGCGGCAAAAGCATCGTTCAAGTGCTTGTCCGCGTGGCATCCACGCTGATCGGCAATTTAGTGCCGGCCGGCATGTCCGGCAGTTGAAACACCCAGCCGTTGTTGAGTTTGATCCAGCCGCCCCATAGGTCGGGATGCTGCTGTTCCACCACGAAGGCTTCGAGATCCTTCTTGGCGACATAGGCAGACAATTTTCCTTCGTGCATCCGCATCATGAGCTTCATGCGTCATCATCCTCATCGGGAGCTTTTGCGATCAGCTCGAGTTCCTTGGCCCGCATGCCGACAACCATTCCGCGGTCGAAAAAATCGACGTTGTAGATGTAAAACTGCTGCAGAAAGGTGCCGATCGACTGCACGTAGCCGACCTCGCCGGCGTCGATGATGTGATCGCCGATCCGCCGGCCCAGGAAGGTGCCGTCGTTGCGCACGCCGCGAAGGGCGCGCACTTTGTCTCCGGCACCGAAGGCCGGCGGATCGTTGAGTTCTACGACGGTTTCAAGCCGCATGTTTTACTCGCTCGCGCCTCAGAACGCCGGTACGCAGGTCTTCGGCACCGGGCAGGTGGCGGCGCACTGCGGCTTGTCGAAGAAGCCGGCGCACTCGGTGCATTTGTCGGGATTGATGGCGTAGACGTCGCCCTTTTGCTTGATCGCCTTGTTGGGGCATTCGAACTCGCAGGCGCCGCAGCCGGTGCACTGTTCGGCTTTGATTTTGTAGGCCATGATGGTTTCCTCTTTAGAACGTTCTAGGCGGTTTGCGCCGCAGGCTGATGCCGGCGGGCGAGATACCACGCGATAATAGATGCTTCTATATAATCGAAGGCATAGCTGTCGTTTGCCTCGATGTCGCAATCCGCTAAAAGACGTTTCGGCTTGCCGCCGATCTTGGCGCAGAACAGAGCGGAAACGCCCAAAAGGGCCTTGAGGGTGCCGTCGATGGCATTGTCGTCGCCCTGGCCGCCTTGGCAATAGGCATCGACGCGGCGGTGGCCGACGAAGCGGGCCCCGCGAGAATCCACTTCGTAAACCTGGAATTCGGCCGCGTGGCCGAAATGCAGGTTAATGCGTCCGCCGCCCTTGGTCGCCACCGCTACCAAAGCGGGCTTTTCCGGCGGGGTGACGTTCAGCGCCGCCTCGGCCTCTTTTTTGGCGGCCTGCCGGTCGGCGCGTTCGCTCTTTACCACTTCGAGATAGGCTTCGCGCTTGGCAGGATCGAAGACGGGCGTCGTTTTTAGCTTGTCCAGGGTGAATTCCGCTCCGCGATCCTGGCCGAGAAGCCCCACGGCGTCGGCCCGGCACTGGCGGCAGTGCCGCATCAGCTTGGCGCCTTCGCCCAAACGGTCCTGCACCGCTTTGAGTTCGGCAGGGGTGGGACCGCGCTGGCCGGTCAGTCCGTAGTGGGTGCCGTGGGCGGGGTCGGAAATCAGCGGCATGACGTTATGCAGGAAGGCGCCGCGGGCACGGATCTCGCGGTTGACCTCGACGAGGTGCTCGTCGTTGACACCGGGGATCAGGACCGAATTGACCTTGACCAGGATGCCTTTGGCGGTGAGTGCCGAAAGCCCTTCCATCTGCCGCTTGTGAAGAATCCGGGCGGCTTCGATCCCTTCAAGGCGTTTGTGATCGTAGAAAATCCAGGGATAGATCTTCGCGCCGATTTCCGGGTCGATCGTGTTGATGGTGATGGTCACGTGATCGATGTGAAAATCGGCAATGCGATCGACGTAATCGGGCAGCGCCAGGCCGTTGGTGGACAAACACAGTTTTAAATGCGGCAAAACCTGCGATACCAATTCCAAGGTACGGAAGGTCTTTTCCGCATTGGCTTCGGCCAAGGCATCGCCGGGGCCGGCAATGCCCAGCACCGATAGCTGCGGCACCTCGGCCGCCACCGCCAGAACCTTTTTCAGCGCCTCCTCGGGGGTGAGCTTTTCGCTGACCACGCCGGGGCGGCTTTCGTTCGAGCAATCGTATTTGCGATTGCAATAGTGGCACTGGATGTTGCAGGCGGGCGCCACCGCCACATGCATGCGGGCGAAATAATGGTGGGCATCCTCGCTGTAGCAAGGATGATCCTTGATCTTGTTCCAGACCTCCGTCGGCAGATCGTCTTCGCTTGCGGCGCTGCCGCAGGCCGAGCGCCCGTCGGCGCTGGAGGCGATGCACCCTCCGGCCATGGCCAGTCGCTTGGTGACGCCTTTTCCGATACTCGCCATGTAAACGATATGCTTGGCCATGCCGTACTCCGTCTTCGCGGAATTCTTCTGCACGGCCCATGCCATGTAAGAAAACGTAGAAAACCCCGTTTCTCCGGCGTCTTGCGCCTTGTCGGGATGGCGACAATGCCGCCTTCGCACGGCGGATTGTCGGATTGGCAACAGATGGCGTTGTGCTGTCGGCCCGTCCGGTTCTCCGCAATAACAGCCGGAAATAGCAAGATAATTTTGCCGCATGGCCATTTTTCAGCGGCTGGCACGGTCGTTGCGATCCTGGTTTGTCGAACGGACCGATAGGCCGCCGGTCGCTAACGGCGTCGTTGAGAAATCGAAGGAGAGTTGAGATGGAAGGACTGCGACAAGTCGCATTTTACGGGAAGGGTGGCATCGGAAAATCCACCACTTCGCAAAACACCCTCGCCGCGCTGGCGGAGATGGGGCAGAAGATCCTCATTGTCGGCTGCGATCCCAAGGCGGACTCCACCCGCTTGATTCTGCATGCCAAGGCGCAGAACAGCGTGCTGTCGCTCGCCGCCGAAGCCGGCAGCGTCGAAGACCTCGACATCGAAGACGTGTTGAAGGTCGGTTACAAGGGCATCCGTTGCGTCGAATCGGGCGGTCCGGAACCGGGCGTCGGCTGCGCCGGTCGCGGGGTTATCACCTCGATCAACTTCCTGGAAGAGAACGGCGCCTACGACGGCATGGACTATGTCTCGTACGACGTGCTCGGCGACGTGGTGTGCGGCGGGTTCGCCATGCCGATCCGCGAGAACAAGGCGCAGGAAATTTATATCGTCATGTCGGGCGAGATGATGGCGCTCTATGCCGCCAACAACATTTCTCGCGGCGTTCTGAAATATGCGTCGTCCGGCGGCGTGCGTCTGGGCGGGCTGATCTGCAACTCGCGCATGACCGACAAGGAACTCGACCTTTCCGAGGCAATGGCCAAGAAGCTCGGCAGCAAGCTGATCCACTTCGTGCCGCGCGACAACATCGTGCAGCAAGCCGAACTGCGCCGCATGACGGTGATCGAGTACGATCCCGAATGCAAACAGGCACAGGAATATCGCGCCCTCGCCAAGAAGATCCACGAGAACAAGGGCAAGGGCACCATCCCGACGCCGATCACGATGGACGAGCTGGAAGACATGCTGATGGAATTCGGCATCCTCAAGCCGGAAGACGAGACTATCGTCGGTCAAACCAAGAAGGCGACCGTCGCCTGATCCTTCGCCCTTGATCGGTTCCCACCCAGTCGGAATCTCCGGTCGGGATTCCCGGAACGCTATATTTATGGAGTAAATCATGGACGCGGAAGCCAAAGAAAGCCGCAAGCAACTCGTTGCCGATGTCCTTTCCGGATACCCGGAGAAAACCGCCAAAAAGCGCGGCAAACACATCAATGTATACGAAGACGGCGACTCCGACTGCGGCGTCAAATCCAACATCAAGTCGATTCCCGGCGTGATGACGGTACGCGGCTGCGCCTATGCCGGCGCCAAAGGTGTGGTGTGGGGACCGATCAAGGACATGGTGCATATCAGCCACGGCCCGGTAGGTTGCGGCCAGTATTCCTGGGGCCAGCGCCGCAACTACGTTTCCGGCGGCAAAATGGGCGTCAACAGTTGGGTGGTGATGCAAATCACCTCCGACTTCCAGGAAAAGGACATCGTGTTCGGCGGCGACAAGAAGCTGGACAAGGTGATCAACGAAGTCGAGGAAATGTTCCCGCTCAACCGCGGCATTTCGGTGATGAGCGAGTGCCCGGTCGGTCTGATCGGCGACGATATCGAGGCGGTGGCCAAGCGCAAGAGCAAGGAAATCGGCAAGCCGGTCGCCCCGGTGCGTTGCGAAGGCTTCCGCGGCGTGTCGCAATCGCTCGGCCACCACGTTGCCAACGACGTGATGCGCGACTGGCTGGTCGATCCCGCCGCCGGCAAGACACCGAATTTCGAACCCGGCCCCTACGATGTGCTGTTGATCGGCGACTACAACATCGGCGGCGACGGCTGGGCCAGCCGCATGTTGTTGGAAGAGATGGGGCTTAACATCGTCGGCCAGTGGTCGGGCGACGCTTCGGTGGCGGAAATCGAAAACGGCTCCAAGGCCAAGATGGTGCTGATCCATTGCTATCGCTCGATGAACTACATCTGCCGCCATCTCGAAGAAAAATACGGCATTCCCTGGCTGGAATTCAATTTCTTCGGCCCCACCCGCATCGCCATGTCGCTTCGCGCCATTGCCGAGAAGTTCGACGACAAGATCAAGGAGGGCGCCGAGCGGGTCATCGCTAAGTATCAGCCGATGGCCGATGCGGTCGTCGCCAAATACAAGCCTCGCCTCGAGGGCAAGAAGGCGATGCTTTATGTTGGCGGTTTGCGCCCGCGCCACGTCTCCGATGCGTACGCCGATCTCGGCATGGAAGTGACGGCCACCGGCTACGAATTCGCCCACGCCGACGATTATCAGCGCACCACCCATTACATCAAAGACGGTACGCTGGTGTACGACGACGCCTCGGAATACGAGCTGGAACGGTTCGCCCAAGGGATCAAGCCCGATCTCGTTTGCTCCGGCATCAAGGAAAAGTACGGCACCCAGAAGCTGGGCTTCCCGTTCCGTCAGTTGCACTCGTGGGACTATTCCGGCCCCTATCACGGCTATGACGGGTTCGCCGTCTTCGCCCGCGACATGGATCTGGCGGTCAACAATCCGGTCTGGAAGATGATCAAGGCCCCGTGGAAACCCGCCGAACCCGCCGAGCCGGCCAAACCCGCCGAAGAAGCCGCCGAATAAGGCCGACGAATTAAGGAACCATTGCCATGCAACAATCCGCCGACGACATCAAAGACCACGCCCGGCTGTTTAAAACGCCGGAATACCAGAAGCTCTTCGAGAACAAGAGCAAGTTCGAATGTCCGCACACCAAGGAAGAGGTGGAGAAGCAGTCCGAGTACATCGATTCGTGGGAATACCGCGAAAAGAACCTCGCCCGCACTGCGCTGACCATCAACCCGGCCAAGGCCTGCCAGCCTTTAGGCGCCTTGTTCGCCGCGGTCGGCTTTGAGAAGACGTTGGCCTTCAACCACGGTTCGCAAGGCTGTACCGCCTATTTCCGTTCGCACCTGGCGCGCCACTTCAAAGAGCCGTGCGCCGCGGTTTCCACCTCGATGACCGAGGATGCGGCGGTGTTCGGCGGCATGAACAATCTGATCGACGGTCTCGCCAACGCCTATACCGTCTATAAACCCGAAGTGATCGCGGTTTCGACCACCTGCATCGCCGAAGTCATCGGCGACGACCTTGCCGCCTTCATTCAGAACGCCCGCGCCAAGGGCAGCGTACCCGAGGACTTCCCCATCGTTACTGCGCATACCCCGTCCTTCGTCGGCAGCCATATCGTCGGCTACGACGCGATGGTCAAGGGCATGCTGACCATGTTTTGGGAAGGCAAAGAGCGGGTGCCGAACGAGAAGATCAACATCATTCCCGGATTCGACGGGTATGCGGTGGGCAACAACCGCGAACTGAAACGGATGCTGGGCGAGTTCGGCATCGAAGCCACTATTCTTTCCGACGTATCGGACGTCTTCGACACCCCGACCGACGGTCATTACCGCATGTTCGAAGGCGGTACGCCGATTGCGGCGGTCAAGGATGCGGTCAACGCCAAGGCGACGATTGGAATGCAGAAATACTGTTCCGACAAGTGCCTGGAGTTTGCGGCATCGAAGGGGCAGCAAGTCGCATCTTTCCACTATCCGCTCGGCGTCGGCGCCACCGACGAGTTTCTGATGAAGCTGTCCGAAATTTCCGGCAAGCCGATTCCGGCCTCGCTGGAAAAGGAACGCGGCCGTCTGATCGATGCTATGGCCGACTCCTCGGCCTGGCTGCACGGTAAGACCTATGCGATCTTCGGCGATCCCGATTTCGTCTACGCCATGGCCCGCTTCGTAATGGAATTGGGCGGCGAGCCGATCCACTTGGTTTCGACCAACGGCGGCAAGGAATGGGCCAAAGGAGTGGAGGAATTACTCAAGACCAGCCCCTACGGCGCCAAGGCCAAGGTCTGGCCGGGCAAGGATTTATGGGCGATGCGCTCGCTTCTGGCCACCGAACGGACCGACTACGTCATCGGCAGCACCTACGGCAAGCTGTTCGAAAAGGATCTGGGCATCCCGATCATCCGCCTGACCTTCCCGATTTTCGACCGACACCACCATCATCGCTTCCCGGTGTGGGGCTACACCGGTGCCATCCGGGTCATGGTCACCATTCTCGACAAGATCCTCGACAAGCTGGACGCCGATACGATGGAGTCGGGAATTTCTTTCGACATGGTACGCTGAAGACGTAACGCAACTGGCGAGGCCGGCATGTTGACGGATAGAAT
>DBTZ01000012.1 GCA_002307315.1 Alphaproteobacteria bacterium UBA1303 | reverse complement strand
GCGAGGTGACGTTGATCTCGGTCAAATAATCGCCGATCACGTCAATACCGACGAAAATCAGGTCGCGCTTTTTCAGTTCCGGCCCGATCCGCTCGCAAATATCGCGATCGCGTTTTGTCAATTCGTACGGCGCGGCGCTGCCGCCGATATGCAGGTTGGAGCGCGCCTCGCCCGCCGCCGGTACCCTTAAAAAATAACCGGCGATTTCGCCGTCGGCAAGGATGATGCGCTTGTCGCCGACTTGAACGTCGGGCACGTAGCGTTGCACCATCAGCGGCTCGCGATAGAAGGTGGCGTAGGTTTCCAGCAGCGAAGAGAAATTGCCGTCATCCGGCTTCAAGTGGAACACCCCGGCGCCGCCGTTGCCGTAAAGCGGCTTGACCACAATATCTTTATGCTCGTCGCGGAAGGCGCGAATGATCGTGCGATCCGAGGTAATCAGCGTCGGCGGCATCAGATCGGAGAAATCGGTCACCAAAAGCTTTTCCGGCGCGTTGCGCACCGATGCCGGATCGTTGACCACCAGCGCCTTGCCCTTCAGCTTTTCCAGCAGATGCGTGGTGGTGATGTAGGCCATGTCGAAGGGCGGATCCTGGCGCAGCAGCACCACGTCGGCCTCGGCAAGATCGACGATTTCCGGCGCGCCGAGGGTGAAATGATCCCCTTTGACGGCGCGCAATTGCAGCGGACGCACCGTCGCCCCCACCGTTCCATCGCGAAAGTACAACTGCCGCGGATGGTAATAGATCAGCGATGCGCCGCGCTTCTGCGCTTCCAATCCCAGCGCAAAAGAGGAATCGGTCGCGATGTTGATCGTTTCGATCGGGTCCATCTGCAGAGCGACGGTCAGGCTCATCGTTTCATCCGTTGGTTACGGTTCATCCGGCCGCCAAGCATCGCGGATATGGCGCGGCAGGCGGTTCGGAACCAGGCATATCACATCGAAGCGGGCGCCGCGGACGTCTTGGCGGCCGGCCAGATAAATTTCCGCTGCGCGCGATATGCGCGCGCGCTGAGGCGCGCTCACCGCCGCTACGGCTTTTCCGGTATCGGGCCTGGTCTTGACCTCGACGAAACAGACGACCCCGGAAAGATTTTGGGCGATCAGATCGATTTCGCCGGCCGCATTGCGCATTCGTCGGGCAAGGATGCGATAACCCTTGATGCGCAGCACCGCCTCGGCCAGCTTTTCGGCAAAGCGGCCGCGATGCTCGGAACTTCTGCCGCGTTCAGACCGGATCGACATCTTTCTTCAATTCCAGCGCCCGTTCGTAAACCGCACGGCGCGGTGCGTTCAGCATCTCGGCAATCAGTTCGGCGGCGGCGCGCACCGGCATGAACGGCAGCGTCTTTTCAAGCGCCGCATCGACCTTGGCGAAATCCGCCGCCGCCGCCTCCGGCGGTGCCACCACCAGGGCGATTTCGCCTTTGGGCAGGCTTTCGGCGGCGTAGGCTTGCGCCAGTTCGTCGAGAGACGCGCGCCGCACCTCCTCGTGCAGTTTGGTCAGCTCGCGCCCCACCGCTGCCGACCGGGGACCGAAGATACCCGCCATATCGGCCAATGTCTCGGCCAGCCGATGCGGTGATTCGTAGAATATCAGACTGGCGCGTACCGTTTTTAATTCTTCCAACATCTTCCGCCGCTCGCCCGATTTGGCCGGCGCAAATCCGACGAACAGAAACCGGTCGCTCGGCAAACCCGACAGGCCAAGCGCCGTCAGCACCGCCGAAGCGCCGGGCACCACCGTCACGTATATTCCGGCCTCGACCGCCTCGCGCACCAGCTTGAAGCCGGGGTCGGAAACCAGCGGCATCCCGGCATCGCTGACCAACGCAATCCTTGCTCCTTCACGCAATTTTCTCAAAAGCTTAGGCCGTTCGTGGGGAGCGTTGTGATCATTGTAGGCGGTCAACGGCTTGGCGATGGTATAAATCGCCAGCAACTTGGCGGTGACACGGGTATCCTCGGCCGCAATCAGATCGACCCCGGCCAGGGTGTCGAGCGCCCGTAAGGAAATATCGCCGGCGTGGCCGATCGGTGTGGCGACAATGTACAAACCCGGCGGCATAACGGTTTTGTTGTCATCACGCGATTTACCCTCGATCGGCAAGCGTTTAGATTGTCCTTGCCATGGAGAATCGGATGTCCGTCGAGTCATTTTCGTTCCGTTCCTTGCGCTCTTTTTGCGCCGTTTGCGGCCTTGTCGCGGTTGCGGGCTTGAGCGCTTGCACCACACCGCCGCCGCCACCGCCGCCGCTGCCCGAGCCGTCGGCGCCGCATCAGGTAACGGCCAATCAAGCCACTTTCTATACCCTGCCCAATATCCCGGCGGAACGCACGCCTGTGCGTATCGGTGTTGTCCTGCCGTTCAGCGATCCTTCCGCCTACAACCGCCAATTGGCGGCGGCGATGATGAATGCTATGACGCTCGCGCTGTACCAATCCGGCAACCGCGACGCGGTGTTGATGATGGCCGACGACGCCGGCCCCGGCCCCGGCAACAGTGCCGAAACGGCCGTGCAAGGGCTGCTCGACAAGGGCGCGGAAATCGTCATCGGACCCATTTTCGCCCCGTCGGCATTGGCGGCGGCGCCATTGGCGCGCGATCGCGGCGTGCCGGTTATCGCTTTTTCGACCGACCGTTCGGTGGCGGGAAACGGAGTCTATCTCCTTAGCTTCCAGCTTCAGAACGAAGTGGAGCGCATAGTGTCCTTTGCCGTTGCCAAAGGCCACCGCAAATTCGCCGCGCTGATTCCGCAAACCTCCTATGGCGAAGCGGTAGAACAGTCCTTCCGGGCCGCGCTTTCTTCCGCCGCCAAGGGCGTTCAATTGACTGCGCTGGAGCATTATAGCCCGTCGACCGGCACGGTGAGCGATCCGGCAGCCCTGGTCGCCAAAAGCGGCGCCGATACGATTTTCCTGCCCCAAGGCGGATCGCTATTGCGCGCTTTGGTTCCCACCCTGACCTACAACGGGGTGGACGCAACCAAGGTCAAATATATCGGCACCGGCCTGTGGGACGATCCGGCCAATACCAAAGAACCGCAATTGACCGGCGGTTGGTTTGCCGCCCCGCAACCCAGCACCGACGCCGCCTTTGCGGCCCGTTATCGCAGCGTATTCGGCAACGAGCCGCCGTCCCTGGCGGGACTAGCCTACGATGCGGTGTCGCTGACGACCTTGCTGGCGAAGGGTATGCCCTACCACCGCTTCACCAAAGCGGCCTTAACCGATCCCAACGGCTTTGCCGGCGCGGGCGGCATTTTTCGCTTTCGCGCCAACGGCAGTATCGACCGCGGTTTGGCGGTGCTGGAGGTAACGCCGGATGGCTTCAAGGTAATCAGCCCTGCGCCGGCTACGTTCCAGAAGCCGTAGTTTTTTAAACGGACAGCTCTTCAATGATCCGGTTAAGCACCAGTTTGCCGGCGGTTGTGGCGGCCAGCCGGCTGCCCGCAACCTCGATCAGCCCGAATTCCGAAAGCATGGCAATTTTTTCCGCCGGCAGTTCGATATTCCAGCGGCGGGGGAAATCCGACATATCTATCCCTTCCGTCAGCCTTAGCCCCATCAGCAGCCGTTCGCGGGCGCCGACGGACGGTTCGATCTCCTCGATGACGCTAAAGCCGTTGCCTTTTTCGCCGATCTTCCGAAGCCAGCGCTCGGGGATACGTTCGGCCGCCGTGGCGTACCGCTTGCCGAACAAATCGAGCCTTCCGTGCGCGCCGGGACCGACGCCGGCATACGACCCGTAGCGCCAATAGATCAGATTGTGCCGGCATTCGCCGCCCGGTTTCGCATGATTGGAAACCTCGTAAGCCGGAAGCCCGGCCTTTTCGGTTATCTCCTGGGTGATTTCGAACAAAGCTGCAGCCGTCTCTTCGGGCGGCACGGCAAACACCCCGCGCATTTCCATAGTAGCGAATGGCGTGGCCGGCTCGACGGTCAATTGGTAAAGCGACAGATGCTCGGTACCGTAGCCAAGCGCTTCTTCCAGTTCCTTTTTCCAGCTTTCCGCCGCCTGGTCGGGGCGGGCGTAGATCAGATCGAACGAAACCCGTTCGAAGGTGGACATCGCCAGTTTCAGAGCGGACTTGGCTTCGTCCGCATCGTGCAGCCGGCCGAGAAACGTCAACGCTGCCGAATCGAAGGACTGAATCCCCAGCGACAATCTGTTCACGCCGGCGGCTTTGTAGTCGACGAAACGCACCGCATCGGCGCTGGCCGGATTGGATTCCAGACTAATCTCGATATTTTCCGCTATCGTCCACAGTTTGGCCGCCCTATCGATAATCCGACCGACGGTCCTGCCGGCCATCAGCGACGGCGTGCCGCCGCCGAAGAAAATCGTCTCCAGAACGGGACGGCCGGTGCCCTGTAGAGCGGCGACCAGCGCCATTTCCTTCAAAACCGCCTCGCACCAGGCGTTCTCGTCGCACCTCACCCTGACATGCGAATTGAAATCGCAATACGGGCATTTGCGCTCGCAGTAGGGCCAATGGACGTAAAGCCCAAACATTACAGCACCGCGGCGGCGAACTTGGCGAATGCGTTAGAACGGTGGCTGTTCGCGTGTTTTTTCTCCGGGGCGATTTCGCCGAAGGTTCGATCCATCCCGTCGGCAACGAAAATCGGATCGTAGCCGAAGCCATTCCTCCCGCGCGGGGGAAATTCGAGACGGCCATGTACCTCGCCGATATAGGTCTCGAAGACGCCGTCGGGCAGCGCCAAGGCCAAGGCGCAGACGAATTTGGCTGAAAACTCTGCCGCTTTTGCCGCGGCAAGTTCCTTTTCGATGCGCGCCATCGCCGCCGGAAAATCCTTGCTCGGGCCGGCCCAGCGCGCCGAATAGATCCCCGGCGCACCGTCCAGCGCGGCAACGCAAAGCCCGGAATCGTCGGCCAGTGCCGGCAATTTTGCTTCCAGCGCCACCGCCTTGGCCTTGATAATCGCGTTTTCGGCGAACGTCGTTCCGTTCTCTTCCGGCTCCGGTAACCCGAGTTCGCCTGCGCCGATTACCACAATGCCGTAAGGCAACAGAAGCTCGGCGATCTCTTTGACCTTGCCCGCATTGTGGCTGGCCAGTACCAGCCTGTCGCCCTTCTTAAGCTTCATGCCGAAAGCGCCTTCTTCTGCATGGCTACCAGTTCGCCGATGCCCTTGCGCGCCAATCGCAACAGCGTTGCAAGTTCTTCGTCGCCGAATGGCTTCTTTTCGGCGGTCCCCTGAATCTCGACGATGCCGCCGATACCCGTCAGCACAAAATTGGCATCGGTTTCCGCCGACGAATCTTCGGCATAATCGAGGTCGAGCACCGCCTCGCCGTCGACGATGCCGCAGGAAACCGCCGCAACATGATCTTTAAGCACCGGTCTCGTTACCATGCCGGTCTTCTGCATAAAGCCGATGCATTGGGCCAGCGCCACATAGCCGCCGGTGATCGAAGCGGTGCGAGTACCGCCGTCGGCCTGCAGCACGTCGCAATCGATCACAATCTGCCGTTCCCCCAGCGCCGCCATATCCACCACGGCGCGCAAGGACCGCCCGATCAGCCGTTGAATTTCCAAAGTGCGGCCGGATTGTTTTCCCTGTGCCGCCTCCCGGCGCATGCGTTCGGAAGTCGAGCGCGGCAGCATGCCGTATTCGGCGGTCACCCAACCTTTGCCGGAATTGCGCAAAAAACTCGGCACGGTGTTTTCCAGGCTGGCGGTGCAGAGGACGTGGGTATCGCCACACGCCACCAGACAGGAGCCTTCGGCGTGCTTGGCAAAGCCCGGCGTAAGGTTAACGTCTCGAAGCTGATCGACGGTGCGGGAGGATGGACGCATGGCGTTTCCCTTGAAGTTTGGCTAAAGCGTCTTTACCTAGCTTGTTGGGTGAGGCTTGTCCAAAACAAACTCGCTTGGGTAAGAAATTTTATAACCGGTTCAAAGTCTTGGGTAGAAGCAAATCCCGTGCACGCCCCGATGGACTGGTCGACCGCCAGCGTGAGGTCTTCCGTCACTTAGTCGAGGCTTTCATAAGCTCCGGCGAACCGGTCGGTTCGCGCACGCTTTCGCAAATTTTGCCGGTCTCCCTGTCGCCAGCCTCGATCCGCAACGTGATGGCGGATCTGGAAGCTATCGGGCTTTTGTACGCCCCCCATACCAGCGCCGGACGGGTGCCGACCGAAAAGGGTCTCAGACTGTTCGTCGACGGCATGCTGCAAATCGGCGAGCTGACGACGGACGAGCGCACGGAAATCGAAGCGCGCATGGCAGGATCGGGGCGTATCGAAGACGTGCTGACCCAGGCGACTACGCTTTTGTCCGGCCTGTCGCGCTGCGCTGGGCTGGTCTTGGCCGCCAAACAGGATAGCCCATTAAAACATATTGAATTCGTTGGCGTTTCCCCCGGAAAGGCTCTGGTTATTTTGGTCACCGAGGACGGCCAGGTGGAAAACCGTCTGATCGACATACCCCTCGGTTTGCCGGTTTCGGCCCTGATCGAAGCTACCAACTTTGCCAATGCAAGGTTTTCCGGCCGGAATCTCGACGAAGCACGCCAAGCCGTGCTCGGCGAGTTGGAGGGCACGCGGGCCGAACTCGATCGCCTGACCGCCAAGATTGTCGCCGACGGCTTGGCAACGCTCGCCGATCCGGCGCAAGGCGAGGACAAGGTGCTGATCGTGCGCGGCGCCTCGCATCTTTTAGACAGTTTCGAGGCTCAGACCGATCTGGAACGCGTCCGTACCCTGTTCGACGACATCGAACGAAAAAACGATCTGATCCGGCTTCTCGAACTGGCTCGGGAAGGCGAAGGGGTGCGTATCTTCATCGGTTCGGAGAACCGCCTGTTTAGCTTGTCCGGTTCGTCGATTATCGCTGCACCCTATGCCAACGCCCAAGGCAAGGTGGTGGGGGTGATCGGCGTGCTCGGCCCCACCCGGCTGAACTATGCCCGCATCATACCGATGGTCGATCACACCGCCAAGGCGATCGGCCGTTTGATTGGTTGAGTGATTTGGAGTTTAACCCGGACTATGACTGACGAAACAGAGCAAGCCCCCTCCCCTCAAGGCGAATTGGAGCCGGAACAGGATCAAACCCTGGAAGAGACCGCAGCCCTGAAAGCGGAAGCGGCGGAATTGCGCGACAGGTTGTTGCGCGCCTTGGCCGAGGTGGAGAACACCCGCCGCCGTGCCGACCGTGATCGGCAGGATGCCTCGCAATATGCCATCGCCGCTTTCGCTCGCGACATGCTGTCGATTTACGACAATTTCGGCCGGGCGCTGACCGCCTGCCCCGCAGATCTTCGTGAATCCGCCGCGTCGCAGGTCAAGGCGGTGGTAGACGGCATCGAGGCCACCGAGCGGCAACTGCTCGCTACACTTGAGCGTTACGGCGTCAAACCGATCGACACTTCGGATGGCAAGTTCAATCCCAACCTCCATCAGGCGATTGCCAAGGTGCCCAATTCCGGCAAGTCCGCAGGAGCTATCGTCGACGTGGTACAGGAAGGTTTTGTCATCGGTGAACGGCTATTGAGGCCGGCAATGGTTACGGTTGCCGACGGCGCCGCGCCGGCGCAGAAGACGGAAGCCGGTTCCAGTTTCGACATTAAGGCATAAGGAGAATTCATGAGCATCGTGCGGCTGGCGGTGGCGGGTGCCGCGGGGCGGATGGGCAAGGCTTTGATTCGCTCCATCGTCGATACGAAGGGGGCGATTCTGACCGGCGCCTTGGATGCCCAGGGAAACCCGGACATCGGTAAGGATGCCGGGTTGCTGGCAGGGCTTTCACCGCTAAACGTTCGCTTAAGCGACGATGCCGCAGCGGTTTTAGCGGTCAGCGATGTGCTAATAGATTTTACTAAGCCGAAAGTATCGGTCGAATTGGCCGCGCTTTGTGCCGAAAAAGGCATCGCCCAGGTGATCGGCACCACCGGATGCGGACCGGACGACGAAACTGCGATTGCCGCGGCGGCAGGAAAAATCGCCATTCTCAAATCCGGCAATATGAGTCTGGGCGTCGCCCTGCTGAACGTCCTGGTGAAGAAGGCAGCGCAGGCACTGCCCGACTTCGACATCGAAATCCTGGAAATGCATCACAATAAAAAAGCCGATGCCCCATCGGGTACCGCGTTGATGTTGGGCCAAGCCGCTGCTGCCGGGCGGACCATTTCTCTAAAAGATCACATGGTGCGCGGGCGCGACGGGATTACCGGACCGCGCAAGGCTGGCGACATCGGTTTTGCCTCGCTCCGCGGCGGCACGGTGGTGGGCGAACATCAGGTGCTTTTCGCCGGCCCCGGCGAGCGCGTCATGCTATCGCACAGTGCAGAAGATCGCAGCATCCTCGCCAACGGCGCGGTCAAGGCGGCGCTTTGGCTCAAGGATCGAAAACCCGGTCTTTACGGTATTGCCGACGTACTGGGGTTTGCGGATTGATGCCGCTTTCCGCCGCCGAGGTCGAACACCTGTTTGCCCGTCTGGCCGAAGCAAACCCCGAACCGAAAACCGAGCTGAGCTACACTAATCCTTTCACGCTTTTGGTGGCGGTGGCATTGTCGGCGCAGGCGACCGATAAATCGGTCAATCGGGCGAGCGAAAGCTTATTCGAAATCGCCGATACGCCCGCAAAAATGGTAAAGCTCGGCCAAGCAGCCCTTGCTGATCGGATAAAAACCATCGGGCTTTACCGCGGCAAGGCAAAAAACGTCGTTGCGATGTCGCAGCTTTTGATCGAACGATATGGCGGAGACGTGCCGCACACCCGCGAGGAATTGGAAACCCTGCCCGGCGTCGGCCGCAAAACCGCAAACGTGGTGCTGAACATTGCCTTCGGCCAGAACACTATCGCCGTCGATACGCATATTTTCCGGCTGGCCAACCGCATGGGGCTTGCGCCGGGTAAGGACGTACGCGAAGTCGAAGACCGGCTGATGAACATCGTACCGGACAATTACCTACGCCATGCGCATCACTGGCTGATCCTGCATGGGCGCTACGTCTGCACCGCTCGCAATCCCAAGTGCGGCACCTGCGTTTTGCGCGATCTCTGCCGCTTTAAGGACAAGACGAATTAGTCCCCCGTGAAGAATGCAGAT
>DBTZ01000057.1:10524-27034 GCA_002307315.1 Alphaproteobacteria bacterium UBA1303 | reverse complement strand
GCCGCGACAGTGCCAACGCCCACTGCCGACACCAGTTTTACGGATATGCGCGCTTGGCTGTTCACGGACTTCAAATCACGAATGAGCTGTGCCAAGTCTTCGATCGAATAGATGTCGTGATGCGGCGGCGGCGAGATCAGCGTCACGCCGGGGGTGGCATGGCGCAGGCGGGCGACGAATTCCGTCACCTTGAAACCGGCCAACTGGCCGCCTTCGCCCGGTTTGGCCCCTTGCGCCACCTTGATTTCAATTTCGCGGCACTGGCTCAAATATTCGGCGGTAACGCCGAAACGGCCGGATGCCACCTGCTTGATCGCCGAGTTGGGATTGTCGCCGTTCGACTTCGGCCGGAAGCGCGCCGGATCTTCGCCGCCTTCGCCCGAGCAGGATTTGGCGCCGATCCGGTTCATCGCGATGTTGAGCGCTTCGTGCGCTTCGGGGCTGAGCGCGCCCAGGCTCATGCCCGGGGTGATGAAGTGCTTCCTGATCTCGGTGATGGATTCGGTTTCCTCCTGCGGAATCGGCGTGCGGTTTTTGCGAAAATCCAGCAGGTCGCGTAAATTCACCGCCGGCAGCGCGTAAATGCCTTCGGCATAGCGTTTGTAGGTGGTGTAGGATTCGGACGCCACCGCGCTTTGCAGCAGATGGATCGATGCATCGTTCTGCGCGTGGGTTTCGCCGCCGGCGCGCAATTTGTAGAACCCGCCGATCGTCGGCACCGCATCGCCGTCGAACGCCTTGACGTGCTGCTTGGCGGTCTTTTCGGCAATGCCGGAAAAGCCGATGCCGGAAATGCGGCTCGGCATGCCGGGGAAGATGTCGTCCGCCATCGAGCGCGACAGTCCCACCGCCTCGAACAGATAGGCGCCGCGATAGGACGAGATCACCGAAATGCCCATCTTGGAGATGATCTTGTACAGCCCGGCGCTCACCGCATCGAGATAGCGCTTGACGCATTCTTCGAGGCTGCGTTTGCCGAACAGCCCTTTGGCATGGCGGGCGGCGATGCATTCCTGCGCCAGATAGGCGTTGACGGTGGTGGCGCCAACCCCGATCAGTACCGCGAAATAATGGGTGTCGAGGCATTCGGCCGAACGCACGTTGATCGAGGTATAGGTGCGCAGGCCCCGGCGCATCAAATGCGAATGCACCGCGCCGACGGCGAGGATCATCGGCATCGCGGCGCGGGTTTCGTCCATCCGCTCGTCGGTGAGGATAAGGTGGCCGTAGCCTTGGCGCACCGCATCTTCGGCCTCTTGGCGGATGCGCGTCACCGCCTCGGCCAGCGAACCGTCGCGTTTGGGGTCGAACAGGCAGTCGATTTCGAAGAAGCGGCCTTCGAGGTGGTTCTTCATCCGCTGAAACATGCCGGTCGAGATCGCCGGGCTTTCCAACAGGAAGACCTCGGTTTGTTTTTCGTCCTGCAGCAGCACGTTGCCGAGGTTGCGGAAGCGGGTCTTGAGGCTCATCACCCGGGATTCGCGCAACGAATCGATCGGCGGGTTGGTGACTTGACTGAAGTTCTGGCGGAAATAATGCGACAGCGGACGGTATTGCTCCGACAGCACCGCCAGCGGCGTGTCGTCGCCCATCGAGCCCAGCGGCTCCTTGCCGCCCTCGACCATCGGATGGAGTATCTGCTCGATATCCTCGAAGCTGATGCCGGCGGCGATCTGGCGGCGGCGCAAGGTGTCCTTGTCGAACAGACGCGGCTCATTGCCCGAGCCGATCACCGGATCGAGCGCGACCACCTTCTTGATCCAGTCTTGATAGGGATATTCGCCCGCCAGCTTGTCCTTGATGGCGCGGTCTTCGTAAAACCTTCCTTCCACCAGATCGAGCGCGATCATCCGGCCGGGGCCGAGCCGTCCCTTGCTGATCAGTTGCGTATCGTCGATCGCCACCATGCCGGTTTCCGACCCGACGAACAGCAAGCCGTCCTTGGTCAGCGAGTAGCGCATCGGCCTGAGGCCGTTGCGGTCCATCGCGGCGATCACCCAGCGCCCGTCGGTGGCGGCCAGCGCCGCCGGCCCGTCCCACGGCTCCATCACCGCATTGGCGTAGGCGTACATCGCGCGGTGGCTTTCCGGCATGGTCGAGGCGTGCAGGCTCCAGGCTTCCGGCACCATGATCGATTTGGCCAGCGGTGCGCTACGCCCGGCGCGTACCATCACCTCGAACACCGCATCGAGCGCCGCCGAATCCGACGAGCCGGGCTGGATGATCGGTTTGATGTCGTCGCCTTCCGCGCCGAATAGCTCCGAGGCCATCTTGACCTCGTGGTTCTTCATCCAGTTGGCGTTGCCCTTCAGCGTGTTGATTTCGCCGTTGTGCGCCAGCATGCGGAACGGTTGGGCCAGCCGCCAGGTCGGGAAGGTGTTGGTCGAATAGCGCTGATGGAAAATGGCAAAGGCCGAGGTAAAGCGTTCGTCCTTGAGATCGGGATAGAAGTTGGAAAGTTGCTCGGCCAGGAACATGCCCTTGTAGACCATCGAACGGGTCGACAGCGAGCAGATGTAAAAATCCTGGATCGCATCGAGGCGGACGCGCTTCTCGATGCGGCGGCGGCAGAGATAGAGCCGCCGGTCGAGGGCTTCGAGGTCCTCTTCGTCGCCGGCATCGAACATCAACTGTTCGATTTCCGGGCGGGTGGCGCCCGCCTTCTCGCCGATCACCGAGATGTCCACCGGCACCTGCCGCCAACCGTAAAGATAGAAACCCGAACGCAGGATTTCGGATTCGACGATGGTGCGGCAGGTTTCCTGCGCCGCGTTGTCGGTGCGGGGCAGGAATATCTGGCCGACGGCGATGCGTTTCGAGCGCAAGGCGTGCCCAGTACGGCGCACCTGCGAGAGAAAGAAATCCTGCGGCACCTGGATGTGCAGGCCGGCGCCGTCGCCGGTTTTGCCGTCGGCGTCCACCGCGCCGCGGTGCCAGACCGATTTCAGCGCCTCGATGGCGCGCACCACCACTTCGCGCCGCGGCCGTCCGTCGACGGCGGCGACGAAGCCGACGCCGCAGGCGTCGTGCTCCTGGGCGGGATCGTAGGCATGGGCGGCCTGCAATTTTTCCGCATTGGCAAGGTAGCGGGAGATTTCGTCGTTCATCGGGTTCACTCCGCCGCCTGCGGTTGCTTGGCCTGGATGTAGGCGTGGATCGCCGCCGCCGCCTTGAGGCCGTCCTTGATCGCCCACACCGCCAGCGAGGCGCCGCGCACGATGTCGCCGCCGGCAAACACGCCGTCGAGCCCGGTCATCATTTCGCCGTTCACCCGCACCGCGCCGGACGGGCCGACCGCCAGATTGGGCGAGGCGAATTTCGCCGGCAGGTCCTCGGGCGCGAAGCCCAGTGCTTTGATCGCCAGCGAGGCGGGCAGAGTGTATTCGGAATCCTTGATCTCTTCGGGGATTTTGCGCCCCGCCGCATCGGGCAGGCCGAGGCGCATGCGCTGGACAACGATCGCGTTCACCATTCCGTCGCCCAGGAACGCCTTGGGCTTGGTCAGCCAGTTGAACTTGACGCCTTCCTCGATAGCGTTGGTCACCTCGCGCGTCGAACCCGGCATGTTGTCGCGGTCGCGGCGATAGAGACAGGTCACCGATTTCGCCCCTTGGCGGATGGCGGTGCGCAGGGCATCCATCGCGGTATCGCCGCCGCCGATCACCACCACGTCTTTGTTCTTGGCGCTTAGCGAGGCGGCCTTGGCGGGCGTCAGCTTGTCGCCGAACCCGGCGCGGTTCGCCGCGATCAGAAAATCGAGTGCCGGTACGATGCCGGTCAAGCCGCTGCCGGGGGCTTCGAGATCGTTCGCTTTGGCGACGCCGACGGCGAGGAACATCGCATCGTGCCTGTCGCGCAATTCGTCGAGCGAAGCGTCGCGGCCGACTTCGAAGTTCAGCTTGAAATCGACGCCGCCCTCGGCCAGCCGGTCGATCCGGCGCATGACGATGGCCTTGTCGAGCTTGAAATTGGGAATGCCGTAGGTAAGCAGACCGCCGGCGCGGTCGCTTCGTTCGTAGACGGTCACCGCATAGCCGAGGCGGCGCAGGCTTTCCGCGCAGGCGAGACCGGCCGGGCCGCCGCCGACGATGCCGACCGATTGCTTCCGTTCGCGCGTCGGCGTCAGCGGCTTCACCCAGCCGCGCGCGAAGGCGGTGTCGGTTATGTATTTTTCCACCGCGCCGATGGTCACGGTGCCGTGCCCGGCCTGTTCGATAACGCAGGCGCCTTCGCATAAGCGGTCCTGCGGGCAGATGCGGCCGCAGACTTCCGGCATCGGGTTGGTGGCGCTGGAAAGCTCGTACGCCTCTTCCAGCCGGCCTTCTGCCGCCAGCTTCAGCCAGTCGGGGATGTTGTTGGCCAGAGGGCAGTGGGCCTGACAGAACGGCACCCCGCATTGCGAGCAGCGCGAAGCCTGCGCCGCGGCCTGCTCGGACGGATACGCGGTATAGATTTCGTCGAAATCGTGCGTGCGGGTCTTTGCCGGCCTTTTAGGCGGCATCACGCGGGCCAGATCGACGAATTTCAGCATTTTCTCGGTCATGACGCGATGCGTAAGCCGATATTGCCTAGAATACCAGCATTATGTTATATATATGGAAACATTACTGTCATTAAATATTGCGGATAATTTTCCGACATAAGTTATCTATCAAGAGTTACATAAAATAGGTCAGCAATTATGATATTATTCCGGTGGCTTGGTCCTGACTGCAGGACTTTCTCATACTATTTTGGCCGCGTCCCGTTACCGGGGCGTCATTTGCATCGGCAACAGCTGATGGCATAAACAACAGGCCGCGCGGCGAAGCCGGACCGCCATCGGCCGAAGATTTCTAAACGATTGCATATATTGAATTTCTCGATAAGGAGCGTTCATGTTCGATATTTTGAATTCGATTTGGCTCGGCATTGTCGAGGGGCTGACCGAGTTTCTGCCGGTTTCATCGACCGGGCATCTTCTGGTCGCCGAGCGTCTTTTGGGCCTGCCCGACCAAAAGTGGGAAGCCTTCACCATCGTCATCCAACTCGGCGCCATCTTGTCGGTAGTGGCGGTGTATTGGCGCAAATTCTGGGATGTGCTGGTCGGCCTGCCGTCTTCGCCGGCGGCGCGGCAGTTCGCGATCAACGTCGTGGTAGCGTTCATCCCTTCGGCGGTGTTCGGCGTGCTGTTGATGAAATACATCAAGGGCTATCTGTTGCAGCCCAGCTTCGCCATGCCGGTGATCGCCGCAACCTGGATTCTCGGCGGCATCCTGATTTTGATCCTGGAGCGCATCGCGCCCAAACCGCGCCATCTCGACGGCGATGCGCTGCCGCTCAAAAAAGCGCTGCAGATCGGCTTCTGTCAGGTATTGTCGATCATCCCCGGCGTGTCGCGGTCCGGCGCCACCATTCTCGGCGGCGAGCTGTTGGGCGTCGATCGCAAGGCGGCGGCGGCATTCACATTCTATCTTGCGGTGCCCACTATGCTGGGCGCCAGCGTCTACGATCTTTATAAGAACCGCGACGTGCTGACCGCCAGCCAAGGCGCCGACATCGCCGTCGGCTTCGTGGTGTCGTTCGTCGTCGCCTACTTCGTGGTGAAGACCTTCATCGCCTTCGTCGGCAAGTTCGGCCTTAAGCCGTTCGGTTGGTACCGCATCGCCGCGGGCCTCGGCCTTATCGCGTTTCTGCTGGTGCAGTAAGGTTCGGCTCAAACTGCCCCTTCGCCCGGAAGCGCCAGAGATAATTCGGCACGATGCTCTCCACAGATTGCGGCACGATGCCGATGTCGGCCAGCGTTGCCGCGCCATCGCCCACCACGTTGTCGGATTTTAGCAGCCGCACATGATCGACCGCCAGCAGCGGCGGGATCGGCAGCATCAGGCTGGGCATTTGCAGGAAGAATGCGGCGATTTTGGCCAGCACCGACGGCAGCGGCACCAGCAATCGTTGGTGTCCGGTTTCCCGCATGACGAACTGCATGAGTTCCTTGAAGCTGTAGATCTTCGGCCCGCCGAGTTCGAACGTCTTCTCTTGCAGGGCTTCGTCGGTCAGCGCGCGTACCGTTGCCGCGGCTACGTCGCCGACGTAGACCGGCTGAAAGCGGGTATGTCCGCCGCCGATCAGGGGCAGGGCGGGGGCGTAACGTGCAATCCAAGCGAATTTGTTGAAGGCATCGTCTTCCGGGCCGAACACCAGCGAGGGGCGCAGGATCGTCGCGGCGGGAAACGCCTCATGCACGCGCGCCTCGCCGTCGCCCTTGGTCTGGGCGTAATGCGAAAGGGCGGTGGGATCGGCGCCGATCGCCGAAATATGCGCCAGTACACGCACATTCGCCGCCGCCGCCTGCCGGGCGATGAAACAGGCGGCATCGACGTGCAGGCCTTCGAAGCTTTGCGTGCCGTGGCCGAACAATACGCCCACCGCATTCACCGCCGCATCGGCACCTTGCAGCGCCGAAGCGACGGATGCCTCGTTGCGCACATTGCCCTTGAACAACTGAATCTGCCCCGGCACGCCGGCGGGCAGCAGATGAAAGGCGAGGTTGGGGCGGCGGCACACCGCGCGGATGCGGAAACCCTCGCGCGCCAGCGCGCGCACGATATGGCGGCCGAGGAATCCCGAAGCGCCGAAAACCGTAACGATCCGGTCCATGCGCTTAGTCCTCCGGGATGACGACATAACTGCGTTCGCCGGTCAGGGTGTTGTACCAGACCACCACTTTTCGGCCGGATTTGGGGTCGACGAAGCGTTCGGGCGTCTGTATCCAATGTTTGCCGTCCGGCGCCTTCTCGACGATGGTCTTGTAGAGATAGCGTTCGTAGACGATGCCGAACGCCATGACGCCCCCCCAGACCAGCATGACCGCGCTTGTGGCGTAATGGCCGCTCAGAAGCCCGAGGATGCCGGTGACGAAAAGGGCGCCACCCAACGCCAGAACGATATTACGCAGCATTTATTTTTCTTCCTCCAGTTTGACCGCGGTGCCGTAGGCGACGATCTCGCTCATGATACCGCCGATATCCGAGGAGTCGAACCGCATCATCACCACCGCATCGGCGCCCATCGCACTTGCGTTTTTGACCATGCGGTCGACCGCCTGACGGCGGGCTTCTTCGAGCAGTTGCGAGTATTCGTGAATCTCGCCGCCGAAGATGGTGCGCAAGGAGGCGAGGATGTTTCCGCCCAGGCCGCGCGAACGTACGACGACGCCGAAACATTGGCCCAGCGTTTCCACTCGCTTGTAGCCGGGAACGTTCTCGGTGGTGGCGACCAGCATGAGGCCTCTCCCATTCGGATTCGCCTTCAATATAGGGTGCCGGCAGGCTTTTGCACGCTACGTTCTGCGGATAATCGGCCGACCGGGTATAATTCGAACGAAAAAGGAACAAAAGCGACGCCCGACGCCGCCGCTCCGGCGGGTGCAAGGGCGGACGATTTTCGCGCCATCGGCAACGAGATCGTTCCGCCGATTTTCTTGCCGACCCGACGAGCCGCGTTGACAGGCGGGACGGGGACGAATAAACAACGCCTCCCTGGTCCGTGCCCAGATGGCGGAATGGTAGACGCACTAGTTTCAGGTACTAGCGCTCGAAAGGGCGTGGAGGTTCGAGTCCTCTTCTGGGCACCAGGTTTTTATTCCTATGTGAAAACCACACAAAATCAATACATTGCGAGACATTGGGGTAGCGGGTATCAGCGTTTAACTTGACGATACCCTTACACCCGATACCAGCACTCTCCAGAAAAAAAGAATCCAAATCAATTGAGTTGGTTGGATCGCCGATGCTTTCGCTGAGGCGTCTGGATTCGTGTCCTTGAGCGGGTACCGCATCTATACTTTGGCAAACACCGTTTGAGTCACCGTGATATATCTGACGTTGAGGGGGAAAGCAGATGCTCGCGAACGCTTAGCGCTGGCTGCATGGGTTGCGTCACTGTCTCCTATCCAGCCGCAAGCGCCAGCTACCGCATGTTGGATTTGTGGTGGCGCTAGGGATTAAGCGGAACACAAAACAAAGAAGTCCGACTTCAAGGCCGTATTCAAGGGCGCGTGACTGTGGTGCGTCTCATGTCGTCTTATGTGAGCCGCCGGTTGGAATTGCCGCTTCGGGTATCTTAAAATATGTCAACTTTGGAATTCGCGTGTTCGGTGGTACGGTAACAACCCACAGCGGGCCTTGCCGGGAAATGATAGGTGATAGTCGGACACGCGCGATGTCATGCCGGTGGCGGAGTTCAATTCCGCGGACCTGCATTACGTTGCTGCTGCTCCTGACCTTCGCGCTGCAGAGTTTTCTGGTTCAGACCCATATCCATCGCCAATCGCCGGCCGGCCCAATTGCTGCCATGGCTGCGTCGGGGGCATCCTTTACCCCGGTCCATAACGGCGACGACAAGCATGCGCCTCAGGATCGTGACGACGGGCATTGCCCGCTGTGTCAGGCAATTGTCCTTTTCGGGAGCTTTTTGCTGCCTGCCATACAGGTGCTTCCGCTACCGTTCGCGCTTATATCGCTTGAACCGTTCCGTATTACGCCTCGTGTTCCGTTCACGCGGTTGATACATGTTTGGCAGAGCCGCGCTCCGCCGACATTCTAACCCATTGTTAAGTTGCGCTGTCGCGTAGACCCGCCGGTCCATTGCAGACACGGCCCGCATGCGGCTCGCCCGCCGATGCAATAGATGCGTGCATGGAGAGGCGTCGCTGCCTTATAACAGGTGCATATCACATGGATGACAAACGTACAGAACCCGCCGTCTTGCAGACGAGCGGTTTGGCCGTCGGAAGACGCAGCGGCTTCGTTGCAAAATTGCCGGATATTGCATTGCGCCCCGGTGAGTCTACCGCAATCGTCGGTCCATCCGGCGCGGGCAAGACGACCATACTTATGGCCATGGCAGGCATCCGCCCGCCGCAAAGCGGTAGTCTTTCGGTCGATGGTTGTGATCTGTGGATAATGGCGCGTTCCGATCGCGACAGATTTCGCGGTCGTCATATCGGCTTGGTGTTTCAATCGTTTCACTTGATTGATGCCATCAGCGTTGCCGCCAATATCGGCTTGGCGGCCGGATGCGCCGGTTTGAACGGCGACACCGTACGTCTGAACGAATTGACCGAACGGCTGGGACTTTCCGGCGTCATGTCGGCACGGGCCGACCGGATCAGTCACGGCCAGGCGCAGCGCGTCGCCATCGCCCGCGCTTTGTTCAACCGTCCGTCCGTCATACTTGCCGACGAGCCGACGTCCGCCCTGGATGATGCGAATACCGAAACCTTGTTGCAGTTGTTGACGGATGCCGCAACTGCAGAAGGGGCGGCGCTGGTGGTGACGACGCATGATAAGCGGGTGCTTGAAAAGATCAAAACCGTTGTGCGTTTGGAGGTGGCGGAATGAATATCGTCTCTCTTGCATGGGCTTACCTTCTCCGTCGCTGGGGCCACGCGCTGTTGTCGGTTTTGGTCGGGGCATTGGGTATTGCCGCCGTCGCAACCGCTATCGTCGGAATCGATGCCTTGCCGGCTGCTGCCGAACGCTCCTGGGGCGGTGTCGATGTGGTGATTGGTCCAAAATCTTCCGCCCTGGATTTGGTTCTCTGCTGCGCGCTGCACACCGGCGATCCGACGGGACTGGTATCGGAAAAGTCGGCCATGGCGGTTGCCCGCCATCCTCTTGTCCGTGTCGCCGCGCCGATCGCTTTGGGCGACAACGTCGGCGGTTGGCGGATCGTCGGAACGACCCCGAATATCCTTTCGGTTTATCGTGCCGATATCGAAAGCGGACGGGTATGGATGAAGCCGCTTGAGGCTGTACTGGGCGCTTACACCGCGCGCCTGCTTCATCTGAAGATAGGAGATAGTTTCGTCGGCGCTCACGGTCTAGCCGTTGGCGGTGAAATTCATTCCCAGTTTCCCTATCGGGTGGTCGGCATTCTCAAGCCGACGGGAACGGCGCTGGATCGGTTGGTCCTGACGGACATCGCTACCGTCAGATATATTCACCAGCGGCACGAGGCCGAAGAGGCCGCCGAAGCAGGCTTGGAAAGGCCTGTCGTTATGCCTGATGCGGCAACGGCGGTGGTCGCGTCCTATCGCAGCCCGGTGGCGGCTGTGCTTATTCCCCGCCTGG
The DNA here is from genome assembly GCA_002307315.1 of Alphaproteobacteria bacterium UBA1303. Taxonomy (GTDB): domain Bacteria; phylum Pseudomonadota; class Alphaproteobacteria; order Micropepsales; family Micropepsaceae; genus Rhizomicrobium. The sequence goes on along the minus strand of DBTZ01000057.1, from coordinate 16,919 downwards.
TCAATGCCGATCCGTCATTGACGGCAGCTAGCCCAACATTCGAAATGGCCAGACTGATGAGCTACTTGCGCCCGTTGGTGACGGCTGCACTGGCGCTTGGGCTGTTGCTGGTTGCGATTGCAGCCGCGGCCGCGGCAACCGGCTTGATGACGATTATGAACGCCCGCACCCGTGATCTGGCTTTGCTGCGCATATTAGGGTGCGGGCCATGGCGCCTCGCCGTCCTCGCGTTTACCGAGGCGGTTATGATTGCCATGAGCGCACTTATCGTCGGAATGGGAATTGCCGCCGGTTTGATCGTCGGCGGTTCAGCCGTGCTGGAAGCAAATACGGGGCTGTTGCTGCGACCGGAAATCGATCCAATGGATGTCGCGGTGCTGGTTGCCGGTGCGCTGGCCTTTGCGGTCGTTGCCGCGATCATTCCTGCTATCCGTGCAGCGCGTACCCCTATCGAGGAGTTGTTGCAGTCATGATCGCCGGTCGGTACGGCAGGGCTGTGCTCATTCCCATCTTGGCTGTGTTGCTGTGCGGCATGCGAACGGAATACCGCGTGCTGAAACAACCGGCCGGCCAACCGTCGGGTGAGCGTGCGGCACAGGATCGGCTTCCCAAATCGAACAATCCGATTTGGCAACGTCTTTTGGCGTGTAAGGTCGACTACAACAACAAGACGGGGATTTTCAGCATTTCCGTCACCCCTGAGGTGAAAGCGATGGCAGGGCAGTCCGTCACACTGAATGGCTTCGTGCTGCCCCTCGATGGTTCCGATCACACCAAGCATTTCCTGCTGACGCGGCGAACACCGGTGTGCATGTTTTGCCCGCCGGGCGAACCGAATGAGGTCGTCGAGGTGGTGTCGCCAAAGACCGTCTTGTGGACGGAAAAAATGGTCACGGTTGCGGGGCCGCTGAGCCTCATCAACAACGGCGAGAAGGGCATGTTTTTCAAAATCAATGCAACGGCGGTGAAATAACCATGCGTTTGCACGCTGCCAGCATTTGCCGAGCTTTGGCCAGGGTTATTCGTCCACGCCAGCGCACACAGTTTTTTCCGTCCGAGGTAACGCTCCGTGCGTAGGGCAGGATCCCGTCCGGATTTCCGGCCCGGCGCAGAATTTCGCGCGCGTCGCCGCGGCGACCGGGTTCGGCGTAGCGATCGAGCCGTGGAGATGTCGCATGCAAATCGGCCATGGCTTTTTCCTTGTCGCCTACGATCACGATCCGAATGCGCACGCCGTCCTGCCGGGAGATTTCCGCAATGGTGGGCAATTCCAAACGGCAGGGGGCGCAGCTTGGTGCGTAATACACTTCCAATATCGGCGGCGGGAGTAAAAACACGGTACGCCTCCAGTTATCGCGAGGCTGGTTCGATAGCGTGCAATCGAAACGGACTCCAGTCTCTTTGTTTGCGGTGCATTCTTGCATAAAACCGGTTTGCGCTTTTTTGACGATGCACCATCGTACTGGACGCGGTTGGGCCGGTGTGGCGGGGCGTTCCTATTAGTGTATATTTTCAAGATGTTATGTAGGTATCCGTCCATGCCGGATGAGATGTGGCGTTTTCCTTGCCGGGCGGGGGCGGGGCGGCTACAAGGCTCAACATGCATTTCAAGATATCGCCATGAAAGAACAGAAAGTTTCTCGTCCCAAGGCGCGGTTGCCGCGCGGCTTCCGCGACCGCTCCGGCGCCGAGATCGCCGCCGAGCGCAAGATTCTCGACACCATCCGCACGGTGTACGAATCCTACGGCTTCGCGCCGCTGGAGACCCCAGCCTTCGAATACACCGACGCTTTGGGCAAGTTTTTGCCCGATGTCGACCGGCCGAACGAGGGCGTGTTCTCGCTGCAAGACGACGACGGCCAGTGGCTGTCCTTGCGCTACGATCACACCGCGCCTTTGGCCCGCTATGTCGCCGAAAATTTCCAATTTCTGCCCAAGCCGTTCCGCCGCTATGCGGTGGGGCCGGTGTGGCGCAACGAAAAGCCGGGGCCGGGGCGGTTCCGCCAGTTCACTCAGTTCGACGCCGACACGGTGGGATCGAATTCATCCACAGCCGATGCCGAATTGTTGATGATGTTGGCGGATACATTGGAAGCGCTCTGTCTTGAGCGCGGTGAATATGTTGTGAAAGTCAATAATCGTAAGCTGTTGGATGGCGTTCTTGAGGCCGCATTTGTGGATAACTCCCGGCGCGGTACTGTGCTTCGGGCTGTGGATAAGTTGGACCGGCTGGGCGTCGACGGTGTTCGCGCGTTGCTCGGCGAGGGCCGTAAGGACGACTCCGGCGACTTCACCAAGGGTGCCGGGCTGAACGAGACACAGATCGAACGGGTGCTGACCTTCAGCACGCCAGGGGCGACACTGGACAGCGTGGCGCCCGCGGTGGCGGGCAGCGCCGCGGGCGAAGCGGGCCTCAAGGAACTGGAAGCCATCCTTTCGGTGGTCCGCGGCTGCGGCTTCGGTGAAGAACGCATCGCCTTCGACACCGGCATCGTGCGCGGTCTCGACTATTACACCGGTCCGGTGTTCGAGGCGCAGCTCACCTTCAAGGTCAAGAACGACGACGGCCAGGACGTGGTGTTCGGTTCGGTCGCCGGCGGCGGCCGTTACGACGATCTGGTGGCGCGGTTCACCGGCCAGACCGTTCCGGCCACCGGCGTTTCCATCGGCGTCAGCCGACTTCTGACCGCCATGACCCAGCGCGGACTGACCGGCTCGACCGCCCCTTTGATCGTGGTGCTGGCGATGGGCGATGCGGCGGGAAGCTTCGCCGTCGCCTGCGAACTTCGCGCCGCCGGGTTCGCCGCCGAAGCCTATGTCGGCAACAAGAAGGTGCCCGACCAGTTGAAATACGCCGACAAGCGCGGGGCCGCTCTGGTGGTGATGGAAGGCGATGACGAGCGCGACAAAGGCGAAATCATCCTCAAAGATCTGAAGGCCGGGGCGGAAGTCGCCAAGACGGTAGAAACCCGCGCCGATTGGGTGGGCGCGCGCGCCGGGCAAAGTATCGTGAAGCGCGCCAATCTGGTTGCCGAGGTCGAGAAACTGCTGGGGCGGACATGAATACGTCTTTTCCCACCATCGGCGAGGCGCACATCGAAGCGCTCGAATCCATTAGCGCCACGATCTTGCGCGCGTTCAAAACGCGCGGCTATGCCCGTATCCAGCCCGCGATTCTTCAGCCGTCGGAAATCTTCGTCGATCGTTCGGGCGAGGAGATCCGTCGGCGCACCTTGGAACTCGTCGATCCGGCGGGACGCGAGGTTTGCCTCAGGCCCGATCTCACCATTCCGGCCTGTCGTCACGCGGTAGAGACCAAGAAGCCCTTGCCGGCGCGGCTGTGCTATCGCGGACCGGCGTTTCGCTGGCGCAAGAACGAGCCGGCGGCGTTCGCCCAGTCCGGTGCCGAACTCATCGGTCTTGCTTCCCGCGCCGAGGGCGATACCGAGATGCTGGCGCTGGCGGCACGCGCTCTGCGCGCCTGCGGGTTGACCCATTTTCGCATGATGGTCGGCGATCTCGAACTGTTCGCCACACTGGTCGATGCGCTGGAGGTTCCGGCGCAGTGGCGCGGCCGGTTGAAGCGGCATTTCTGGCGTACCGGCTATTTCGAGAAGCTGCTGGCGCGGATGGTGGCTGGTGCGACCAACGCCGCCGAACGCGCTATTGAAGATTTGCACAGGCTGAAACCGGAAGACCTCCGCCCCGCCGTTGAAGCACTGATCGACAAGGAGGCCGATGCGCCGCTTGCCGGCCGCACCCGCGCCGAGATCGTCGAACGGCTGATGTTGCAGGCCGCCGACGGCGCGAGCCCGCGCCTGCGCCCGGACGTCGCCGAACTGATCCTGAACTTCCTGGCGGTGAAGGGGCCGGCGCGGAGCGCGTTGGAGCAGATCCGGACTTTGACGAAACCGGTGGAAGACGCGATGGCCGGGCCGCTGGCGGCGATGGCGGCGCGGCTCGATGCGTTGGAGGGGTTGGGCGTCGATCCCGGCCGTATCGCCTTCGTCGGCCATTTTGGCCGCAATCTCGAATACTACACCGGCTTCGTGTTCGAGTTCTGGTGCGATGCCGGCGGCGGGGCGCTGGAAGTGGCCGGCGGCGGCCGCTACGACACACTGATGGAAAGTTTAGGCGCCCCGCGCGGCACCACCGCTATCGGCTGCGCCTTGCAACCGGAGAAAATTCTCATGGCGCGGGGGGCCGCATGAGCGAACCGCTGACATTGGCCATCCCTTCCAAGGGGCGCCTGAAGGAACAGCTCGCCGCGGTGCTCGCAAAGTCCGGCGTGACGATGACGCAAACCGCCGGCGCGCGCGGCTATCGCGCCACCATCGACGGAATGGACGGCATCGATGTGATGCTGCTGTCGTCGTCGGAAATCGCCGCGGGTCTGGTGTCCGGCGATGTGCATTTGGGCGTCACCGGCGAAGACCTCGTCCGCGAGACCGCGCCGGACATCGAGACCTCGGTGGCGTTTCTGAAGGGACTGGGCTTCGGTTTTGCCGACGTGGTGGTGGCGGTGCCGCGGAGCTGGATCGACGTCTTCACCATGGCCGATCTCGACGACATCTGCGCCGCCTATGCCGCCAAGCATCGCAAGCGTCTGCGCGTCGCCACCAAATACGCCCGGCTGACTCGCGGCTTCTTCGCCCGCGCCGGCATTGCCGATTACCGCATCGTGCCCAGCGTCGGCGCCACCGAAGGCGCGCCCACGGCAGGTTCGGCCGAGATCATCGTCGATATTACCACGACGGGGGCGACGCTGGTCGCCAATGGGCTGAAAATTCTGGACGACGGGGTGATTTTGAAAAGCCAGGCCCAGCTCGCCATGAGCCTCAAGTCCGATTGGGACGACGGCCGGCGCGCGACGGCCGATGTGCTGCTGGCCAAGCTCGGCATCGAAAGTTAGCCCAAGAACGTTCCCGCCAGCGTGCCCGCGCCATAGGTGATGGCGGCGGCGGCAAGGCCGATGAGAATCTGCCGCGTCGCCGAAAATGCGAACGAACGGCCGGTGAACAGCGAGGTGCCGCCGCCGATGGCCGCCAGCGCCACGGCACTGAGGCCCAAGCTGATAATTGCGGCAGGTGTGCCCGTCACGAACATAAACGGCAGCACCGGAACGACGGCACCGCCCGCGAACAAACAGAACGACCAGCCCGCCGCCGCCCAAGGCGATCCGCCCAACTCGTTGGGATCGAGGCCGAGTTCCTCGCGCAGCAGGGTGTCGAGTGCGGTGTCTTCGTTGGCGATCAGCTTCGTCGCCAGCGCGTCGGCATCGGCTTCGCTTAAGCCCTTGGCCTGATAGATCAGCGCCAGTTCCTCGCGTTCCTCGTCGGGGGCTTGCTTCAGTTCCTCGGCTTCGCCCGCGGCTTGATGCTGGTAAAGCTCGCGCGCGCTGTTGACCGACAGCCATTCTCCCATCGCCATCGAACAGGCCCCGGCGATCAGCCCGGCGACGCCCGTCAGCAGCACGGTGCGGCTGGAAACCGCCGCGCCGGTTACGCCCATCACCAGGCTTAAGTTCGAGATCAATCCGTCGTTGGCACCCATCACCGCGGCGCGCAGGGCGTTGCCGCCCATGCTACGGTGCTTGCCTTCCATGCTGGCGATCGATGCCCCGGTCTGTCCGCCGGAATTTTCCGTCAGCGCGTTGATGACGCGGGAATGGCCGCGTTCCGCGGCAGGCAGCCCCAAAGCCTCGGCTTCCGGCTGGCCGATGTAGCCGGCGCCGCCGTCCTTTTCCATCGCGTTGACGGTCGGCAGCACGAAGCCGGCGCCGAAGCGACGGGCGAGCCAACTTAATGTCCGCGAACGCACGCTCGGCTTGGCGGGGGGAACCGCTTCGCCGATTTTGCCTAAATTATCCCGCCACAATTGGGCGTGCTTGTCTTCCACCGCGGCGAGCTTGCGATAGATGCCGCTTCGCTGAATATCGGCCTCGGCATCGGCCAGCGCCCGGTAGAGATGGGCGCTGTCGATTTCGTCCTGCAGGTTCGTCCGAAAGCGTTCGGCATCTTCGTTCGCCATGTCGCTTCAGCGCAGCTTGATCGGTACGTATTTGCGCATCTTGGCGCCGGTGTAGATCTGGCGCGGCCGGCCGATTTTCTGATGCGGGTCTTCCAGCATTTCCTTCCACTGCGCGATCCAGCCGACGGTGCGGGCGAGCGCGAACAGCGCGGTGAACATGCTGGTGGGAAAGCCCAACGCCGCAAGGGTGATGCCGGAATAGAAATCGATGTTGGGATAGAGCTTCTTTTCGACGAAGTATTCGTCCTGCAGGGCGATGCGTTCCAACTCCATCGCCACCTGCAGCAGCGGCGTGCGCAAGCCCAGTTCGTCGAGCACCGCATGGCACTGCTTCTGCATCACCTTGGCGCGCGGGTCGTAGTTCT
>DBTZ01000057.1:10091-10254 GCA_002307315.1 Alphaproteobacteria bacterium UBA1303 | reverse complement strand
AGACGCGGTGGCCGAAGCCCATCAGTCGGAACGGATCGCTCTTGTCCTTGGCGCGCTTGATGAATTCGGGAATGCGATCGACGCTGCCGATTTCCTGCAGCATCTTCAGCGCCGCCTCGTTGGCGCCGCCGTGCGCCGGTCCCCACAGGCAGGCGATGCCGGC
>DBTZ01000057.1:0-9834 GCA_002307315.1 Alphaproteobacteria bacterium UBA1303 | reverse complement strand
CACAGGCAGGCGATGCCGGCGGCGACGCAGGCGAACGGGTTGGCCCCCGACGAACCGGCGAGCCGCACGGTGGAGGTCGAGGCGTTCTGCTCGTGATCGGCATGCAGGATGAAGATGGTGTCCAGCGCCTTGGCCAGCACCGAATTGACCTCGTATTCCTCGGACGGCACCGAGAAGCACATGCGCAGGAAATTCTCGGTGTAGCCCAGCTTGTTCTGGGGATAGACGAAGGGATGGCCGGTGGAATAGCGGAAGGCCATCGCGGTGATGGTCGGCAGCTTGGCGATCAGCCGGTGGCTGGCCAGTTCCCGCTGTTCGGGATCGTTGATGTCGGTGGAGTCGTGGTAGAACGCCGACAGCGCCCCGACGACGCCGCATAGGACCGCCATCGGGTGGGCGTCACGACGGAAGCCGCGATAGAACGCCGCCAGTTGTTCATGCACCAGAGTGTGATGGGTGATGGTGTACTTGAACTTTTCCATCTCCTGCACGGACGGCAAATTGCCGTAGAGCAGAAGATAGCAGACCTCCAAAAAGGTCGAATGTTCGGCCAACTGGTCGATGGGATAACCGCGATAGAGCAGAATGCCCTTGTCGCCGTCGATGAAGGTGATGTCGCTTTCGCAGGAGGCGGTCGAGGTGAAGCCCGGATCGTAGGTGAAAAATCCGGTTTCCTTGTAGAGATTGCGGATGTCGATGACATCCGGGCCCAGGCTGCCGCCCAGCGTCGTCAAGCTGTAGGATTTATCTCCTAGAACGAGAACGGCCTTATCGGACGGAACCGACTTACTTTCTCTCATCGCACCACTCCAGCCTGTGTCTGTCGTCTTTTCTTTTCAACTATTATAGATGCAACATTTTCCCTTCGTCATCCAGTTTTATGGCAGGTGCCGATTTTGCCCGAAAATTAGGCCGGCGGGGGGAATCTTGCCCGGCTGCGAAATCTCGCTCTGAAATCTCGCTGGAACAGCTACCATAGGTGCCGTCTTCATTCGCCGTTTCCCCAACATATTGATCGTTGTTTGCACCAAATGGTGTTCCCCCCCCGGTCTGTGGCTCTTCCCGGCGCAGGGTCCCGCGCAAGGCATGGCCGCCATCTTGCGTGGGGTGAAGGCACGCGCACAGGGCGGCATTTAAAACCGGCAGTCTACACCCGTCTCGGACGGATGGGATAAGCTCAGGTGGGCGATGGCCGCGGCCGGCATGGCCCGACCGGCGGCGCGGCCTCCGCGATCGACTGCAAAGGCATAGCAAGGCACAAATGCATGAGGTGGGGCTTTGCCTACTCCTCGTCCTCGTCCTCGCCTGCGCTGAGTTCAGTGATTTCAGTGCGACGGATCATCCATTCGTGGGCGCCTTTCCCGTCGCCCAGCCGAAGCTTGAACTCGTGATTGTCGCGGGAGGAAATTGAAAGATCGAGCAGCCGAACGGAATGTTCGTCCAGCGCCTCGATAGGTTGGCGCACGTACTTCTCGACAAAGGTCGCCATCGTCGGGCCAGAGCGTGTTTGAATGTGTTTCCAGGCGTCGTCGCCTACATACGCGGATCGGAGCCATCCCGTTCGCCCGCCGTGCTAAATCCCTGGCACGGAGGGCCGCCGATTAGACAGTCAAGTTCGCCTTGCCTGATGTCGGTAGCCTCGAAAAGCTTTTGCGAGCCGACTTGCTCGATAGGGCCGTGCAGAAAGCGGGCTTCGGGATGAGATGCCGAGAAGGTCGCGCCCGCGAATTCGTCCGAATCATTGGCCGCGAGGACGCTGAATCCAGCGCGACAGAAGCCCTGAGACAGCCCACCAGCCCCACAAAAGAGGTCTATTACTTTCAAATTGTTACTGATCATTGTTCCGGCGAACACTATATCCAGCTTGGAACTTACACGAGTCGCTCGGGCATCGCACCAATATTAGCCATTGATCCGACTGGATTATTCTGGAACAGAATGATCCTGCCATTCGCGGCAATGGGCGGAAGCCCGACAAACGAAGTCAGTGCCGGCGATTCCGTCGGAACGTCCGTCACACCCGACGCGCCATCCTCGCCGGGGATGACGAGGGGGCAGGGCACGACGGTACCTGAAATTTCAGTCCGTGAAGGCCTTGAGGCGCGCCAGCGATTCCGCCTCGCCCAGCACGTCCAGCATGGCGAAAATCGGCGGCGAGGTGGTGCGGCCGGTGAGTCCTGCGCGGATCGGCTGCGCCACGGCGCCGAGCTTGATGCTCTTTTCTTCTGCCAGTGCCTTGGCCTTTTCCTCCAGTGCCTCGGCCGTCCACGGCGCGCCGGCGACGGCGGCAAGATAGGCGGCGAGCGTCGCGCGTCCTTCGGCGGTCAAAATCTTCGCCGCCTTGTCGTCGAGGGTTCGCGGGCCGTCGTCGAACAGGAAGGCGGCCGAGCCCGCCAACTCGCCCATCGTCTTGGCGCGTTCCTTTAGGGGCGGCATCGCTTTGATAAGCCGGGCGCGGGCAAGATCGGAAAGCGTCTTGGGCGGCGTCTCGCGGCCGATCCAGGCGGCGATCTCGTCGACCAGCACCGCGTCGCTCTTTTCGCGGATGTAATGGGCGTTGAGGTTTTCCAGCTTTTTGAAATCGAGCCGCGCCGGGCTTTTGCCGATGGCCTCCAGATTGAACCATTCGATCGCCTGTTCGGTCGGAATGATCTCGTCGTTGCCGTGGCTCCAGCCCAGCCGCAAAAGATAGTTGCGCATGGTCTCGGGCAAGTATCCCATGTCGCGGTATTCCTCGACCGCCTGGGCGCCGTGGCGTTTCGACAGCTTGGCGCCGTCGGGGCCGTGGATCAGCGGCACATGGCCGTAGATCGGCGCCGGCCAGCCCATCGCCTCGATGATCTGCATCTGGCGGGCGGCATTGTTGAGGTGATCGTCGCCGCGGATGATGTGGGTGATGCCCATGTCGAAATCGTCCACCACCACCGCCAGCATGTAGGTGGGATTGCCGTCGCTGCGCAGCAAAATCATGTCGTCGAGCTGGGCGTTGGCGAAGGTGACGTCGCCCTGGATCACATCATGCACCACGGTCTCGCCGCCTTGGCGCGCCTTGAGACGAACCGCATAGGGTACACCTAGCGGCGCATCCGCCGGATCGCGATCCCGCCAGCGCCCGTCATAGCGCACCGGCTTGCCGTTCTTGCGCTGTTCCTCGCGCATCGAAGTCAACTCTTCGGGCGTGGCGTAGCAGCGATAGGCCTTGCCTTCGGCCAGCAGTTTTTCGGCGACCTCGCGATGGCGGTCGGCGCGGGCGAACTGATAGATCGGCTCCTCGTCCCAATCGAGGCCCAGCCAGGTCAAGCCGTTCAGGATCGCGGCCACCGCTTGCGGGGTCGAGCGTATCCGGTCGGTGTCCTCGATGCGCAGCACGAAGCGGCCGCCGGTGTGGCGGGCGTACAGCCAGTTGAACAAGGCGGTGCGCGCCCCGCCGATGTGCAACATTCCGGTGGGCGAAGGAGCGAAACGCAAAACGGGTTTGGAATTGTCGTTCATAATACCATACGTTGCAGGTGCAATTTCGAGGTTGGTATTAGCAAACAGGGCGCCGTGGGGATAGCACAGATCGCATCGACGAAGGTATTTGCCGGCCTTAAGGATGCGGTGCTGGCCGAGCGTGCGCGCTGGCCGTTGTGGCTGCCGGTAAGTCTGGGGGCGGGAATTGCGGTCTATTTTTCCATGCCGGCCGAGCCGCCGGTGTGGGCGGCGGTTGCTGCCGCCTTTGCCTCGGCCGTCGCTTTTAAAGTAGCGGGCAAGTACCGGTTTCGCCTGGCGATATTGCTGTTCGCGGTGGCTGCGGCTGGCTTCGTCTGCGCCAAAGTGCGCACCGAGTGGGTCCGCGCCCCGGTGTTGGAGCGGAAAATCGGGCCGGTACGCTTGATCGGCCGGGTGGTCTGGGCCGAGGTGCGCGCGACCGGCCTCAGAATGGTGCTGGAGCCGGAACCAATCCGATTTTTAAGGGCCGCAACACCTGCGCGGGTGCGGCTGACGGCCCGCTATGCCGACTTCATTCCCGCCCCCGGCAGTTTTGTGCGGGTGACGGCGGTGCTGATGCCGCCGCCCGGGCCGGCGATGCCGGGCGGATACGATTTCGGCCGGTGGGCATTCTTTCAGCGCGTCGGTGCGGTCGGCTATCTTTACGGCAAGCCGCATGCGGCCGAGGCGCCCCGCGCAGGTGTTGCGGCCGAAACTGTTTCGGCCGGCATTCAGTCCTTGCGTCGGAAGATGACGGCGCGCATTCGCGACGTTCTGCCCGGCCCGGAAGGCGCCATCTCCGCCGCGTTGATTACCGGCCAGCGCGGCGAGATCACGACCGAAGACGACGACGCCTATCGCAATTCCGGCCTCTATCACGTGCTGTCGATATCCGGCGTGCATCTGGCGCTGGCGGGCGGGATTTTTTTCTGGTCGATCCGGGCGCTGCTGGCGCTGTTTCCCTTTATCGCGCTGCGCTTCGCGGTGAAGAAAATCGCCGCCGTGGCGGCGCTGAGCGGGGCGCTGTTCTATTTGATCATCAGCGGTTGCGACATTCCGGCGGTGCGCTCGTTCGTCATGCTGGCGGCGATGTTCTTCGCCATTCTGATCGACCGGCCGGCGTTGTCGATGCGCAGCGTGGCGCTGGCGGCGGCGATCGTACTCGTCGTCATGCCGGAGAGCCTGTTGGACGCCGGTTGTCAGATGTCGTTTGCTTCGGTGATCGGGCTAATAGCGCTGGCCGAGGGAATTTCGGCGCGGCGAAAGGCGAACCCGCCGCGCCGCACCTTGCCGATGCGGCTGGTGCGCTATGCCGCCGGCATCGGTGCCGCCAGCTTGATCGCCGGGCTGGTATCGGCGCCGATCGCGATCTTCCATTTCGAACGCGCCGCGCAATACGGGCTGATTTCCAACCTTGCCGCCGAGCCGGTGGTCGGCTTCGTCATCATGCCGGCGGCGACCGCGGCGATGGTGCTGATGCCGGCAGGTCTCGATGCCCCGCCGCTTCGGATCATGGGCTTGGGCGTGCAGGCGATGACCGCCATCGCCCGATGGACGGCGGCCATTCCCGGTGCCGGAAGCCTGGTCCCCGGCTGGCCGTTGTGGTGCCTGGCGGCGGTGATGCTGGGGTTCCTGTGGATCGCAATTTGGCAGCGGCGCTGGCGCTGGCTTGGGCTTATCCCGATCGCCGCCGGTGTGGCTTTTGCGCTTTGCGCCCGGCCGCCCGATATTCTGGTGGCGCGCGATTTCGGCGCGGTGGCGGTGCGGCGACCCGACGGCAAACTGATGTTTCTAAAAAAGCCGAAGGACAAATTCGCCGCCGAAAGTTGGCTCCAGCACGAAGGCGACGAACGGAAACCGCGCGATGCGCTGGCAGGCAATGGCGTTTCCTGCGACGCCTATGGTTGTATCGCCCATGCGGGGGGAGGGGCGACGGTGGCATTCGACTTGCGTCCCGAAGCCCTGTTCGAGGATTGCGAACGCGCCGCCATCGTCATCAGCGCCGTGCCGGTGCGCGACATGTGCAAAGGGCCGTTCGTCATCGACCGCTTCGACATCGTTCATGCCGGCGGCTATGCGATCTGGCTGGATAAGCCGTGGCGGATCGAAACCGTCACGGCGGTGCGGGGCCTTCGCCCCTGGTCGATGCCGCCGCGGCGAAGATCGTTCAGTACCGCCGGATCAACCCGACCAGACGGCCCTGCACCTTGACTTGATCGGCGCCATAGAGGCGGGTCTCATAAGCCGGATTGGCGGCTTCCAGGGCAATGGAATCGCCGCGCCGGCGCAGCCGTTTGAGCGTTGCCTCGTTGCCGCCGACCAGCGCCACCACGATCTCGCCGGTGTTGGCGGTGTCGGTCTGCTGGATGATGACGGTGTCGCCGTCGAGAATGCCGGCGTTGATCATCGAATCGCCGGCGACCTCCAGCGCGTAGTGATCGCCGTGGCCGATCATGCCGGCCGGAACCGGTACGTCCGACACTTTGTTCTGCAACGCCTCGATCGGCGTGCCGGCGGCGATCCGCCCGATCATCGGTACCCCCACCGCGGCTTCGCTTTCGCCGGAAGTTTTCCGCGGCGCGCCGCCGATGCGTGCGTCTGGCACCGCGCGTACGTCGCCGCGGCTGTGGCGAGGCGGGCTCATCCGCTGCACCTGACTGCGGGTGGCGGGCGGATGGACGGTTTCGGCGATGTTATCGGGCAGCTTGATGATTTCGATGGCGCGGGCGCGTTTTTCCATGCGGCGCAGAAATCCGCGCTCCACCAGCGCGGTGATCAACCGATGAATGCCGGATTTCGAACGCAAGTCGAGCGCATCCTTCATCTCGTCGAACGAGGGAGGAATCCCGGTTTCGTGAACCCGTTCGTGGATGAACATCAGAAGTTCGTATTGCTTGCGGGTGAGCATATCGGCCTCCTTGCCGGCATTTTTCGTGCATTTTACGTAAAAACCGATACCGACTTTTCCTAAGCGCACCGCAGCGAACAAAGCCGAAACGCCTGCGAATCGTTCTACTTTAGTTCTTTGGTCCCGTCAATCGCAACATTTTGCGCAACCGACTGACGCAAGCGGAAAAACCGGTATCGCAATTATGTGAAAACGCCCACCTGTATGCGACCGGCCCATATGGTATGGAATCCGCGGAGAAACGTCTCCGCGTCGGCATGGGGGCGCCAGGGAGAACGCCATGAAGACACTTTTTTCGCGTCGCACGGTCTTGCACACCGGAAGCGCCGTTTTGGCCGCGCCGTATCTTTGGCTGCCGGCGCAGGCGGAAACGTCCTTGCCTTCGACCATGACCGTAGGGCCGTCGGTCGAGACCGAAATCGCCAACGGCAGGATTCGCGGCGGGCATTCGCGTGGTGCGCTGGCATTCAAAGCCATACCCTATGCCGGACCGGTATCGGGTAGGAACCGCTTCAAGGCCCCGCCGCCGGTCGAATCCTGGACCGGGGTACGCGATTGCACCAAGCTGGGCCCGCCGGCCATGCAGGGGCCGGGCACAACCTACGGCGAGAACGAGCCGCCTTACAGCGAAGAGTGTCTGGTGCTCAACGTCTGGACTCCGGCGGTGAACGACAATCGCCGGCGGCCGGTCATGTTCTATTGCCACGGCGGCGGCTACACCACCGGTTCGGGCGGCCAGAACATTCAGGACGGCTCGCATCTTGCCGCTACCTACGATGTGGTCGTGGTGGCGAGCAATCATCGGCTCGGCTTGCTCGGCTATCTTTACCTCGGCGAGATCGGCGGCGAGGAATACGCCACGTCGGGCAATCAAGGCATGCTCGACATCGTGGCGGCGCTTAAGTGGGTGAAGGAGAACATCGCCGTGTTCGGCGGCGATCCCGGCAACGTCATGGTGTTCGGCGAATCCGGCGGCGGCTACAAGACCGGCACGCTGATGGCGATGCCTGCGGCCAAAGGATTGTTCCACAAGGCGGGCATTCAAAGCGGTGCGGGGTTGCGCCGATTGACGGCGGACGATGCCGCCGAGACGGCCGTGCGGGTGTTGGCCGGGCTCGACATCGCACCCTCGGATTTTCGCAAATTGCACGACGTGCCGGCCGGGAAATTCGTCGCCATGCAGATGGCCGCGGAGAAGGGCGGCGGCCCGCTGTCGGTGCCGACCAAGGCCTATCTCGCGCGGCACGGCGGCAAAGACGTATCGATCTTGAACGAGGATCGGGCGGGGCAGTTCGGGCCGGTGGTGGAAGGCCATGTGCTGCCGCAGCACCCCTTCGATCCGGCCGCATCGCCGCTCGGTGCCGACATTCCGCTGCTGCTCGGCAACATGCGGGACGAGGCGATTTTCTTCCTCCGCGATACCCCCGCGGCTTTTCGAATGACGCAGGATGGGCTTGAGGCGAGGGCTAAACAGGTTTTCGGCGATCGGGCCGATCTGGTGCTGTCGACCTATCGCCGGACGCGTCCGCAGGCGACCCCGACCGAGTTGTTGATCGCCATTCAAACCGCGGTGACGTTCGGCAACGATACGGTAACGGCCGCCGACCGCAAGTCGGTTCAACCGGCGCCGGTCTATCGCTATCGCTACGATTACGAATCGAACACGCCGATCAAAGGCACGAATTGGACGCTGCGCGCCGCCCATGCCTGCGACATCGCTCCGGTGTTCTACAATTACGACATTCGCGATCTTTCCGGCATCGGGCCGGGATTGGCCGAAGTTTCGCGGGCGATGAGCGCCTTTTTCGCCAATTTCGCCCGCAGCGGGGTTCCGTCGGCGCCGGGGCAGCCGGCCTGGCCGCGCTACGATACGGCGCATCGTCCGGTCATGCTGATCGACAGCACCTGCAAAACCGCCGCCGACCCGGACGGCGCCGAACGTGCGATGTGGCAAAACCCGGGATGATACCCGGAGCGCCGCGCCGTCAATCAGGCGCGGCGAAGTTCGTACAGCGCTATGGCGGCGGCATTCGAGACGTTGAGGCTTTCCATTGCCGCCGTAATCGGAATGAACGCGGCCGCGTCGCAATGTTCGCGCACCAGGCGGCGAATGCCGGAGCCTTCCGAACCGAGCACCAGCGCCACGTCGTCTTTGGGGCTTACCGCTTCGTTCAGCGGGGATTCGCCGTCGCCGGCCAGCGCAATCCGCCAGAAGCCGAGTTTCCCCAGCGTATCCAGCTCGCGCGACAGATTGACGGCATTGACGATTGGCACGATGTCCAGTGCCCCCGAGGCCGCTTTGGCCAGTACCCCCGATTCGGGCGGGGCATTGCGGTCCTGAACCACCACGGCGGCCACCCCGAACGCCGCGGCCGTGCGTAAAATCGCCCCGGCATTGTGCGGGTCGGTGATCTGGTCGAGCAACAGCACGATGCGGCGGGTTTCGGATGAGGTCAGTACGTCCTCCAGCGTCCGGCGGGGCAGCGGTTCGCAGGAAAGGGCTACGCCTTGGTGTACCGCGCCTTGCGGCAGCAGCTTGGATACGGCCTCAAGCTCGACTATCTCGTGTCGCACCCGCTCCAGCCTGCTAACGCCGATTTCGTCGGCGGTGCGGGCGGTTAGCGTGCATTTTTTAAGTTTTCTGGCAGGATTGTCGAGCGCGGCTTTCACCGGATGCAGGCCGTAAATCCATAGACCTTCGGGTTTCGGTCCGGTCCGGGGCGGAAAATGACGGTGTGTAATTTTTTTCATAATCGTATCTACATTGATGTGCGGCAGCTCCGCAACCGGCCAAGCTTGCATTATTACGGCGCCGGGAGCTAGGGTCGGCACCCGATACAGGCGCCGGAAGAAAATATCTCTCTTTCCGGTGAAAGCTACCTATTGACACAATTGGCCGATTGCCTAATAACCCCCGATCCGCAGCCAAATTTCGGAAAGGCTTAATCTTGCGTTCGTGACCGTCACGGGCGGTGCTGGTCTGCCGCGGTAGAGTAAAGATAACCGCTTGATTCAGCTATATTATAAATTATGGAGGGGTGCCCGAGTGGCTAAAGGGGACGGACTGTAAATCCGTTGGCTACGCCTACGTTGGTTCGAATCCAACCCCCTCCACCAGCCTTGCTTTTGTGGCCGGGGCTGGGGCGTGACGGCAGAAGCGTAAACGAAGCCGGGCCGGCGGGATGCAAAAGGAGTCGGATTAAGGCGGGTGTAGCTCAATGGTAGAGCAGCAGCCTTCCAAGCTGAATACGAGGGTTCGATTCCCTTCACCCGCTCCAGCCTATGCCGTAATTTGCGGCTACGGCGCGGTGAGCCGCCACGATAGAGCGGTGAAGGTTGTCGTCGTTGTTCATGGATATGGACGAAGGCGGTCAGGTGTTGAGACGAGGAATTCCCGCGGATCGCGGGCCTAGATGTAAGGATAGCGACGATGGCGAAGGCCAAGTTTGAGCGGA
>DBTZ01000017.1:1116-41623 GCA_002307315.1 Alphaproteobacteria bacterium UBA1303 | reverse complement strand
AATCCGTAAGTGTCTGATATTAGAATCATGCGGATTTCTGAATCGGGACGCTAGGTCGTTTTGACGCCACAATGGGTTGGCATATTTTCCCGAATCGACGATCCGATGAAATCCGGTTATTCGAAAATAAGGGCAATACTCCGGCCGGTGGGCGAACCGGGCTTAGAGCGCATTCCGGCGAAGTGGAATCCGGTTCGCCGCAAAAATGCGCGGCAACAAAGAAAGCTACAGCCAATTACGGTTCATAATGACCGGAATTGGCTGTAGTCATCGAGACGGTAAAGGCGGTCAAAAATGAGAATACTCAAACGGCTCCTGCCGCTGCTGGCGGCTTTTTTGATTTTGTCGCCGGCACTTGCCGTCGCAAACCCCGCCGCAAAAGACACGGGCGATAAGGCGTTTGAAGAAAAAGTTCATGCCTATCTGCTGGCGCACCCCGAGGTGTTGTTGGCGATGCAAAAGGCACTGGAGGAAAAGGATGCCGTAAGCGCGAGGGCGACGCTGCAGAAACAGGCCGCGCGGTTGTTCGATGACGGGCGGGATCCTTCCGTCGGACCGAAGGATGCAAAAGTTTCGGTTGTTCTGTTCCAGGATTATCAGTGCGGTCATTGCAAGGCGGAAGCCGCGCCTGCGGTGATCAAACTGTTGGCCGCGCAACCCGACGTTCGCTTCGTCTTCAAGGAACTGCCGATATTCGGTCAGAGGTCGGTTGCCGCCGCGCGCGCTGCCATTGCCGCCGCGCGCCAGGGTAAATATTTCGGCGTGTTCAAGGCCCTGATGGCCGATACCGTTCTCGACGATGCCGCGATCAAGGCGGCGTTGACCGATGCCGGCATCGATCTTAAGCGCGCCCAAGCCGATGCCGAATCGAAAGAGACCAAAGCGCTGCTCGACGACAATGCCAAGCTGGCGGGCGAGATCGGCGTGGACGGAACGCCGACTTTCGTCATCGGCGACCAGATGGTACTCGGCGCCGACATCGAAGAAGTCGAGCGGGCGATCGCCGACCGGAAAAAGAAATAGGCCGACCGCCTTACTTTATCCACGGAACCATGCGGGCGAGAACCCCGTCGCGCCGCCAGTACTGATGATACAGCGCCGCACCGACATGGACCGGAATCAGCGAGATCATGCCGAAAGCCGCCACCACATGCAGCGTTTCGAAGGCTTCGCGATATTCCCGTCCGGGGTCGTGCGCCATTCCGGCGAAATACGGGAATGCCGGCCACTCCAGGCCGAAAAACGATATGCCGTGAACTCCTGCCGATACCGAAACCATTAGCCAGCCGGCCAGGGGAATCAACACGATCAGGGTATAGAGCAGATCGTGCGAAGCCTTGGCGGCGATCCGCATCCACAACGGCATCTCGATCGGAAGCGGCGGCACTTTCCGGCCGATCCGCAACAATACCAGCGCAATGCCCAGAAGCAGCACCGCTACGCCAAGAGACGTATGCAGCCGATACAACGCGTACCGTTCCGGTCCGCGCGGCATATCGGCGAAGATCAGGCCGACGGTAAGGTTGGCGATAACGGCGGTAGCGGCCAGCCAATGCAGTACGACGAACGGCTTGCTGTATTTCAACGGAATACCCGACACGTTTACCCCTCCATACCGCGCTCGCTATAGTTTAAACTAATTATAAGTTACAATAAAGTGCCGTGGCGTAGGTCGCAAACGGCCGCTATCATGCCCGTCGAATAGCCGTAGATAAGGTACGGACATGCGAATAGTAACGGCCGTGGCGATAGGACTGGTGTGCTGCGGCGCCGAAGCGGCGCCGTCATGCGCGGGCGATGTCGAGATTGCCAAAGCGCCGATCATCCGAGTGGAAAAAAACGCCGCCCTGATTTTGAAGGATGGGCGTGCCGCCACGCTGGAAGGCATCCGCTTGCCCTATGGCGAGACGGATCGCGCGCCACAGGCGATCATGAGCCGGGCCTTTGCCGAACTCAGGGCGCTGGCAGTCGGCAATATGCTCGATCTCTATGCCGTCTGGCCCAAGGAAGACCGCTACGACCGCGTTCGCTCGCAGATCTTCGATCGCGACGGAAATTGGCTGCAGATCGAACTGCTGCGTCGGGGGCTGGCGCGGGTCGAGATCGCACCGGATCGCGGCGAGTGCTCTGCCGAGCTCTATACCGCCGAAAGCGAGGCGAGAAAGGCCAGGGCGGGGCTGTGGGCGCTGCCGGCTTACGCACTACGAACGCCCGAAACCGTCGGCGCCACCATCGGCACCTTCCAAATCGTCGTCGGCCGGGTGAGGGCGGCGAACATCAAGGATGGCCGCGTCTATCTCGATTTCGGCGCCGATTGGCGGACCGATTTCACCGTCACCATCGCTCCCGACGACAAGAAGACATTCCGCCGGATGCGGGTCGATCCGTTGAATTATCAGGGACGGCTGATCCGGGTGCGCGGTATCGTGCAATCCTACAATGGGCCGGAAATGGAAATCGGCAGCCCGAAACAGATCGAACTGCTGGAATGAATGCGCGAACGGCATCGCTGCGCGATTTGCGCGCGTCAGAGCATTTCACTGTTTAACGAAAAACACTGAAATGCTCTAACTCCTTGTTTTGTCGCGCTTCATATCAGAAAACCGGATTCCACTTTTCTGTGAAACGCTCAAGCCCTTCGGGACGGGGACGTTCATGCGTCCCTCGGCTATTTTTTCTTCCGCTCGGCGCTGGCCCGGCTCGGCGTGTAGCCCTTGAGCAGCGGCTTGAGATATTGGCCGGTGTAGCTTCGCGCCACCTTGACCACATCTTCGGGCGTCCCCATTGCCACGATTTCGCCGCCGGCATTGCCGCCTTCGGGGCCGAGATCGACGATCCAGTCGGCGGTTTTGATGACCTCCAGATTGTGCTCGATCACCACCACGGTGTTGCCGCTCTCGACCAGTTCGTGCAGCACTTCGAGCAGCTTCTTGACGTCGTGGGTGTGCAGACCGGTGGTCGGCTCGTCTAGGATGTACAGCGTGCGGCCGGTGGCCCGGCGCGCCAGTTCCTTCGACAGTTTTACGCGCTGCGCTTCGCCGCCCGACAGCGTGGTCGCCTGCTGGCCGATGGAAATGTAGCCGAGGCCGACATGCTTGAGGGTATCGAGCTTTTCGCGAATGGCGGGCACCGCCTTGAACAGGTCGGCGCCAGCTTCGACCGTCATATCGAGTACGTCCGAGATCGAATGGTCGCGGAATTTCACTTCCAGAGTTTCGCGATTGTAGCGCTTGCCGTGGCAGACGTCGCAGGTGACGTAGACGTCGGGCAGAAAGTGCATCTCGATCTTGATTACGCCGTCGCCCTGACAGGCTTCGCAACGTCCGCCCTTGACGTTGAACGAAAACCGCCCCGACTGATAGCCGCGCGCCTTGGATTCCGGCAGTTCGGTGAACCAGTCGCGGATCGGGGTGAATGCGCCGGTATAGGTGGCGGGGTTCGATCGCGGGGTGCGGCCGATCGGCGATTGATCGATGTCGATCACCTTGTCGAGGAATTCCAGGCCCTCGATCCGGTCGTACGGCGCGGGGTGTTCGTGACTGCCGTTGAGTTTGCGCGATGCCGCCTTGAACAGCGTCTCGATGGTGAGCGTCGATTTTCCGCCGCCCGACACGCCGGTGACGCAGGTAAAGGTGCCGAGAGGAATCTCAGCGCTGACGTTCTTCAGATTGTTGCCACGCGCACCGAACACTTTGAGCCAGCGGTTGTAGAGCGGTTTGCGGCGCTGCTTGGGAATGGCAATCTGTTCTATACCGCACAAATATTTTCCGGTCAGGCTCTTGGAATTGGCCATGACCTCGTCCGGCGTGCCTTCGGCGACGATGTGGCCGCCGTGGATGCCGGCCCCCGGTCCCATATCGATCACATAGTCGGCGGCGAGAATGGCTTCGTCGTCGTGTTCGACCACCACCACGGTGTTGCCGAGGTCACGCAGGCCTTTTAGCGATTCCAGCAGCCGCGCGTTGTCGCGCTGGTGCAGGCCGATGGACGGCTCGTCGAGCACGTAGAGCACGCCGGTGAGGCCGGAACCGATCTGCGAGGCGAGGCGGATGCGCTGGCTTTCGCCGCCCGACAGGGTGCCGGAGTTGCGCGACAACGAAAGATAATCCAATCCGACATTGACCAGGAATTTCAGCCGTTCGCGGATTTCCTTGAGCACGCGGGCGGCGATTTCCTTTTGCTGCTTGTTGAGCTTCTTGTCGAGGTCGCGGAACCACACGTCGACGTCGCGGATCGACATGGCGCAGACTTGGCCGATGTGCAACCCGGCGATCTTCACCGCCAGCGCCTCGGGCTTGAGGCGATAGCCGCCGCAGACCTCGCACGGGCTGTCGTCCATAAAGTGCTGCATGTCCTCGCGGATGGCGGCGGAGTCGGTTTCCTTGAAGCGGCGCTCCAGGCTGGGGATGACGCCTTCGAAGGTTTTCTTCACCTCGTAGCGGCGCATGCCGTCGTCGAAGACGAACTTGATCTCTTCCTCGCCCGAACCGTAGAGGACGATGTCGCGGATTTTCTTGGGCAGATCCGCCCACGGCAGGTCGATCGAAAATTTATAGTGCCGTGCCAGCGCTTCGAGCGTCTGCAGGTAGAACGGCGAGGGATGCTTCGACCAGGCGGCGATGGCCCCCTTGCGAAGCGGCACCGTGCCGTCCGGCACAATCAGCATCGGATCGAATTTCAGCATGGTGCCGAGCCCGTCGCAGGCCGGGCAGGCGCCGTGCGGATTGTTGAACGAAAACAGCCGGGGTTCGATCTCGGAAATGGTGAAGCCGGAGACCGGGCAGGCGAATTTCGACGACAGCAGCATCTGCTTCTGCTGCCCCTTGTCGTCCTTCTGGTCGGCGAATTCGGCGATCAGAATGCCGTCGGCAAGGTTCAGCGCGGTTTCGATGGAATCGGGCAGGCGATTGCCGATGTCCTTTTTTACCGCAATGCGATCGACCACCACCTCGATATCGTGCTTGAGCTTCTTGTCGAGTTCCGGTGTCTCGGCGATTTCGTAATAGTGGCCGTCGACCTTGACCCGCTGGAAGCCCTTCTTCTGCAGATCGGCAAATTCCTTGCGGTACTCGCCCTTGCGGCCGCGCACGATCGGCGCGTTGAGGAACAGTCGCGTGCCTTCGGGCAGGGCCAGAATGCGGTCGGCCATCTGGCTGACGGTCTGGCTTTCGATGGGAAGGCCGGTGGCGGGCGAATAGGGAATGCCGGCGCGGGCGAACAACAGACGCAGGTAATCGTAAATCTCGGTGACGGTACCCACCGTCGAGCGCGGATTCTTCGAAGTGGTCTTCTGCTCGATGGAAATCGCCGGCGACAGGCCCTCGATCAAATCGACGTCCGGCTTCTGCATCATTTCGAGAAACTGGCGGGCGTAGGCTGACAGGGATTCGACATACCGCCGCTGGCCTTCGGCGTAGATGGTATCGAACGCCAGCGAGGATTTGCCCGAGCCGGAAAGGCCGGTCATGACGGTAAGCTTGTCGCGAGGAATCTCAACGTCGACGTTTTTCAGGTTATGTTCGCGGGCACCGCGGATGACGATATTCTTCAACTTCAGACCTTCACGCAAAAACACCTACCTATGGCGAAGGTGCACCCCAGGTTCAAGGTGCGATTCGTCCAGGTTCGGGTAACAATACAAGAACATACCATGAACACAAGAAGGGAAAGGCCAAAGTTCGCTCACGGCGGCTCATCCGCCTCCCCACGACGGGCTCGCTGGGGAGATTGCTGCGGCTGGTATGGTGCCCCGTCAGTCCACCCTATAGATCGTACTGCCGTGGACGGGCAGCGTAACCGTGAGAGCCGCGGCCGCCTTCGATGTTTTTCCGCTCCATAAATCCGTCAAGACATGAACGCCTCCGGGGAGAGAAAGCTGTTGCCAGGTTGCGCTGAAGGCGAGCGGCGTATCGCCGGTATTGAAAACCGCTACATAGCGCGTAGGCTTTTTGGCAGATCCGGTCTGCGCCACCCAGGCCCGAGCCGCAGGCTGCGACAAACTTTCAACGGGTTTGCTCTCCCGCGCCGTCTGATTCACCGCAATGACGGCATCATTAGTAACCAGCGATCGGGTGAAATCATCCAGCTCCGTCAAGTTCCCTCCCAGGATCAGCGGCGAGCGGCCAATCGCCCAGAGCGTGAACATGGTCCGCGCCTCACCTTGCGTAAGCCGCGACTGGCGCGGTTCGCCCAGGCCGGGATGCGGGCGCAGCGATCCGAATGGCAGCATGTCGGCATCCGGCCAATTACCCGGTTTGGCGTAGGAATGCCAGGCGGCCAGCTTTTCGAATCCGGTGAGAACTCCATTCGGCCAACCGTTCGGAGCGAAACTCCAGCCATCCCAGCTATCGTCGGCGATGCGCCACATTTGGGCGAGACGGCCCACTTCGGCGGCGTGATCGATGCTGGTTGGTCCGGGCGACAGGCTCAGCACAATATCGCGCCCGCTATGCTTGATCGCCTGCGATACTTGGCGAATTTCGCTCGCTACGTAAGGGTGGTCGGAGATGCAGTCAATTTTGATAAAATCGACGCCCCAAGCCGCGTACAGTTTCACCATGGAGTCGTAATAGGCCTGACCGGCGGCGTTGTCCCTGATCCCGTAATTGCCGTCGTCCCAGGGGCAGGTGTCTGCGGTGTTGGCCGCTTCGGCGGCGTGGAAGGCAGTGCCGGCGATGGGCAGGTCGGCTTCTACGGCCTGTTTGGGTATGCCGCGGACCACATGCACGCCGAATTTCAGACCTTTGGCATGCACAAAATCGCCCAACGGTTTCAGCCCCAAGCCGGCGGCGGCAGAGGAGAAACGCAAAAGCGACGGAATCAACAGACCGTTGGCGTCGAGCCGGTATTTGCGCTCGTTCAGCGATTTGCCGAAGGGGTCGTCCATGTACCAGCCTTCGTCGATTACGGCGTAGGTCCAACCGCTCGGCTTAAGCTTAACTAACTCGGCGACGTTGGCCTTAAACTGATCTTCGGTGATCGTGAAACCGTAGGCATCCCAACTGTTCCACCCCATCGGTGGAGCGGCGGCGATCGTTCCAGCCATGGCCGGCAATGTCAAAGCGGCCATAGCGGCAACTGCAAGATGGATCAGACGCATAGGAAACCCTCATGTTTAGCAAGCGAAGCGTTGCATGTGATCGTTCAGTTGCATGTGGACATATAGCATTTTGGGGAACGTGTCGGCCTTTGCCTTTCGGGACTTGATAATGTGTCCACAAGAACGTATCAAGAACGAATATGGAGTAGCCTCGCGCGCGGACCGGTTTGGGCTTATCTCAGGCGCGAAGAGTAATGTGAGGACGGGACGATGGCGGGAAGCGTCAACAAGGTGATCTTGATCGGCAATCTGGGACGCGATCCCGAGGTTCGGCGGATGACGTCCGGCGATCCGGTGGTCAATCTTTCGGTTGCCACCTCGGAAAGCTGGAAGGACAAGGCCACCGGCGAGCGCAAGGAAAAGACCGAATGGCACCGGGTGGTGATCTTCAACGAGAACCTCGCCAAGGTCGCCGAATCGTATTTGCGCAAAGGCTCGAAAGTGTATGTCGAGGGGCAGCTCTCCACCCGCAAGTACACCGACAAGGACGGGGTGGAAAAATACACCACCGAGGTCGTGCTCAACCGGTTTCGCGGCGAATTGACGATGCTGGACGGGCGGGGCGACAATGGGGCACCGCGCGCGGGCGGTGGGCAAAGCGAGACCAACGATGCACCTTCGGGCTTCCAACGCGGCGAAATGGACGACGATATTCCGTTCTAATCCGACGAACGGTTCCGTGCGCAAAGCGGTTGTACTGGGCTTGACGCTGCTGTTGGCGGCTTGCGCTGCGCCCAAAGCGCCGCCGCCCGTATCGCCGCCACCTGCACCGGCCAAACCGGCGGGAGAATTCTTCGCCTTGAAATCCGGCGTTTACGCCGCCTTTCGCGGCAAGGGTATGGCGGTCAGTCTGACCGATGGCGTGGCGGTAACTACAAGCGCCAACCGCGGCGGCCTCGATCCCAAGCAGATTTTTGGCGAGGCCAAGGACTACGGTCTTTTGTTCTTTCCCTCGTCGCAGTACCTGCTGCAATTGCCGCAGACGGCGCCGTTCGCGGGCGAGGCGGTGACGGTGTTCGGCCAAGGCAACGGCGGTGCCCTGAGATCCCTCGACGGGGCGGTGATCGACGGCGTCCCCGCGCTGTCGTTCCAATGCGCCGTCTGCAAACCGAGCGAAACGTTCGCGGTGGCATTCGATAGCGCTGCCGGCACCGGTTTCCTCGGCGCGCCGGTGCTGGATGCCAAGTCGGGAAAACTCGTCGGCATCGTTTTTGCCGTCGCGTCGGATAAAAAGCGACCGCGGTTTCTCGCCTACCGCCTGTCGTTCGTGCGGGGCGAATTGAACAAAATCATCAGCGCTACCCCCGGCGATCCAGACTAACCGTCTTCAGAACGGCTTGATTCTCAGTGCGATTCCCGGCCGGCCGGGTAGGGCGACGGCGCGTCCGCGTTCGTCGGCAAAATCGTATTGGCCCTGCTTCTTGATCGTGTAGACGCCAGGGTCCGACGCTATCGTCATGTTCCAGGTGTCGAGTACATCGACGGTGAAGCGCATGCCGTCGCGAAGTTTTTCCTTGGGCAGCGAGAATGCCCATTCGCGCGGGCACGCCTTGCCGAAGTAGAGCAGGTAATATGCGCCGGCGATGCCGGCCAGACGCCGGTCGTGCGCCTGGTCGATGGGGTCGAGGCCGTGCGCGGGGCCGTCCTCCAATACTTTCCGCAAAAAAGCGAGACGCGGCGGACTGATCCCGCGCAAAGCCCCGCCGGTTCCCAGCCACATATGATGTTTGTCGTCTTCGAAGAATTCGCTGTGGCCAACATATTCGCCGGCAACGGTGCCTTCCCAGAACCGATGCACCATCTCTTCGCCGGAGAGTTGCGCCCAGCGTTGATCGTGGTTGCCTTCGTATTGTACCTCGTCGAGAATCACCGGCTTGCGCCAAACGTCGCGCAAGACCACGCAGCGTTCGGCGTCTTCCGCCAGGGTGGCGCTTTGGATGCTGGCATGCGTCACCCAGGGCTTGTTGTTGTCGTACATCTTGTGCAGGTGATGGATCGAGCGCAGACGGCCATAGCAATCGGCATCTTGCACGATTTGGAAAATGCGATCGAAATCCTCTTCGGTCTTGTGGGGAAAAACGTCGTATTCGTTGGCCATCGACCACCAGACGTTGCGATAGGCGGAAAGCCGCGCCACGACGTACCGCACATAGCGTTCGTCGGCCTCGCGTGGCATCGCGTCGAATCCCCATTTGCCCTCGTCGTAGGGGTGGAACAGGATCACGTCGGCTTCGATGCCGAGATCGCGCAATTGTCCGATGCGCGTTTCCAATCGACGGAAGAAAACCGGATTGAAGCGCGTGGTATCCCAGGCGTGCGGCGTACCCACGAAGGGATAAACCGGCCGGTTGTCCAGCGTGCCGTTGGGAAACACGGCCATACGGAGCTTGTTGAACGGCGCATTTTTCAGCGTTTGCAGGGTAAGCGCGCACAGTGCATCGGTTTGGTGCATCCAGCCGTAGGACGTGGTGCCGATCTGTTTGAACGGCGTGCCGTCGGCATAGGCGAAATGATAGGTATCGGCGACGCCGACCGGTCCGTGGTTGCCGGCGGCCGGCGGCGACACCGCGATTTTTCCGTCGATGCCGTCGAGCCTGTCGGAATTGCTGCGCGTGGTATAGCGCCACTCGCCGGGCACCGGCGGGCAGAAGCGGATGCGATAGGTTCCGTCGCCGTCGTAGAACCCGTTTGCCACCACGGTGCAATCGCCGCCGACAAACCGCGCGGAAAGCGCGACATCGACGAACGGATTGCCGTCGGTCTGGCCGGAAAGCGCGATTTCCGCCACGCCCCATTGTTCGGCGGTAACCATCCGGTTGCGGGCCGAGGCCCCGGGGGCGGCCAGCGCGGTCAGGGCGGATACGCAAACCGTGCGGCGGGTGACGACGTGCGACATGATTGGATGGTAGCAAATTGCATCCGACGGCGGAAAGCGGCATTTTCGGATTTGATGTTCCCGGGTGTGGGTGCCATAAGGAAAATCGTTCCATGAGCGACAGCGTCAAACTTTCGTATTTCTTCGTCGGCATTCTCGGCAGCGGCATGATGCCGCTCGCCCTGCTGATGGACGAGCGCGGAGCCGACGTAACGGGGTCGGATCGAAGCATCGATGCCGGCCGCAGCGCCGAAAAGATGGCATTATTGAAACGGCGCGGTATTGCGGTCTTTCCCCAGGACGGCAGCGGCATATCCGGCAAAGATCTGATCGTCGTCGCTTCCACCGCGATCGAGGATACCGTACCCGACATGGTCGCCGCCCGCGCCGCCGGTGCGCGGGTGATGCGCCGTTCGGATCTGTTGGCCGAATGCTTCAACGCCGCGAAGGTCGGCGTCGCCATCGGCGGCACCAGCGGCAAATCCACCGCCACCGGCATGGCCGGCTGGCTGTTCGAGCATGCCGGCCGGCACCCCACCATCGTCAACGGCGCGGCGATGAAGAATTTCGAAACGCCCGATATGCCGTTCGCCAGTGCCGCGGTCGGCGATCCCGATCTGTTTGTTGCCGAGGTGGACGAAAGCGACGGATCGATCGCCAAATACCGGCCGCGCATTGCCGTGCTCAATAATGTCAGCCGAGATCACAAGGAAATGGACGAGCTGATGGCGTTGTTTTCGGATTTTCTTCGCCGTGCCGAAACCGCCATAGTCAACGTCGATAACGATCATGCCGCGACCGCGGCGGCGGGGCTGCCGCCGGACAAGGTGATATTCGTCAGCCGGGAAGGACGTCCGGCGCGGCTTTATGCGAGCGATATCGTTCCGGCTGCGGCCGGCGTTTCCTTTACCATGACCGATAGGCTGACCGGGGCGCGGGCAAACGTGGCATTGAAGATGCCGGGCCTGCACAACGTGTCGAACGCGCTGGGCGCGGTGGGTGCCGGGCTGGCCTGCGGGGTGCCGCTTGACGCGTGTGCCGCGGCCCTGAACGAATTTTCCGGCATTCGCCGCCGGCTGGAAGTCGTCGGCACCGCCGCCGGCGTGACCGTGATCGACGACTTCGCCCATAACCCGGACAAGATCTCCGCCAGCCTGTCGACGTTGAAGGCGGCGGGCGGGCGTCTGTTGGTGATGTTTCAGCCGCACGGGTTCGGGCCGCTGAAGCTGATGAAAGACGAGTTTATCGCCGCCTTTCTCGCCTATCTCGACCGTGATGACCTGCTGCTGATCCCACCGCCGGTCTATTTCGGCGGCACCGTCGAGCGGGCAGTAACCAGCTCGGACATCGTCGCCGGGGTGTGTGCCGGCGGCGGCAACGCCGAAGCCCCATCGGATCGCACTGCGTGCCGGGACCGTCTGCTGGAGACGGTCAAGCCGGGCGACCGCATCGTCGTCATGGGCGCGCGCGACGACACGCTGACGGTTTTGGCGCGCGACCTGCTATCGGCGCTGACGGCACGGAACCGCTAATCATGGCGGGCGATGATGCCGCGGAAAAAACCGCTACGGCGACATCGGGCCCGACTGGATGTCGGGATCTTGGATATGTGCCGCTTTCCACCGCATTGCCGTGGTAATGCGGGTTCGGCCCGACGGATGGTCGTAGAACCAGAATTCCTCGGTCGGCGAGGGGTCGAGCTTGCGGTAGTTGCTGAGCCTGAGGGTCGCCTTGGCGAAGGCGTCGGGTTGGCGCACTGCGTTGAGACTGAAGATGTCGGCCTGAGTCTCCTGGGTGCGGAGAATGGTGTTGGTGACCGGCGCGGCGAGAAAGGCGAAGAAGGCGATCAACGCGGCGACCAGCGGCAGGCCGGCAGGATCGGCGATGGTACGTACATCCCAGTTGCCGCCGAACAGATTGACCAGCCCCCGGAACACCTTGTCGATCAGCCAGAACAGCGCCAGGACCAGCAACCCCATCCAGGTGAGCAGAATCGTTATGTGGTTCATCGTGTAATGGCCGATCTCATGGCCGACCACCGCCAGCACTTCGTTCGGCGGACAATTCTTCACCAGATTGTCCGACAGCGAAATGCGGGCGCTGCCGAGAAAGCCGGACACATAAGCGGTGATGCGGTTCGACTGGCGCGATTCGTCGTAGACGAAAACATTGTCGGCGGGCACGCCGTTGGCTTTCGCCTGGGTTAGAATTTCGGTCTTCAACGGTCCGCTCGGCAACGGCTGGAACCGGTTGAACAACGGCTCTACCAACACCGGCTGTACCGCCAGCATGAAGGCGGCGAACAGCACTGCGATAGCGGCTCCCCACAGCCACCAGCGCTCTTTGGCCTTGCGGATGACGGCGTAGATCAGCGTCAACAGAACGGTCAAGGCAACCAGCGAGACCACGGCTCCGATAAAATACTGGCCGACCCAGGCGCCAAAACTCTGGTTGGACAGCCCATAGGCGTGCTCGCGGACATAGCCTTCGTAGAAGGCCAGCGGCAGTTCCACCACGGTCACCGCAGCGAAGTACTGCGCGACGTAGATCGGTGTCTGGAGTATGCGCGAACGGGTGACCGACGCGGCGATGCCCCGCATCCACGCCGAAACCTGTGTCCACAGCAGAACGCCGGAAACCACCAGCACATAAATCAGATCGATAACAGAAAGGTAATATTTTCCCTCGAAATAGGCATCGGATTTCGCCTTTTCCTTCGTCGAGACGGAAGCAATATATGCGTTTACCGCCTTGTCGACGCTGAAATTGTCGAGGCCCGGCGGCGGCAGCGGGTACACCGTCACATGATGCGTGGGCGCGGCCACCGGCGGCAGGTCTTGTGCGGCGGCGGGCGCCATTACCGCCAGAATCAAGGTCAACGCCGCCAATACCCTTGCCGTCGCCGCCATGAAAAATCTCCCTGCTTTTCAAGCAGTCTACATCGCTTTGGCGATTGTTCCACCCCGCAAAAATGTGCCAAGACTCGTCTCTAGGTACTGACGTGTGGACGAAATATGACCGATTTGCGATTTCTCGAGCGGGACGGTGGCGAAAGAATCGCTTACCGGAAATGCGAAGGCGGCAGTCCCGGCATAGTTTGGGTCGGCGGTTTCCGCTCCGACATGGAGGGAACCAAGGCGCAAATGGTGGCGGAATGGGCCGCCCGCAAGGGGCTCGCCTCGCTGCGGTTCGACTATTTCGGGCATGGCGCGTCGAGCGGCGATTTCGAACGCGGCACCATCAGCCGTTGGCGCGACGATGCCCTGGCCGCCTTCGACAACCTGAGCGTCGGGCCGCAGATTGTGGTTGGTTCCAGCATGGGCGGCTGGATTTCGACGTTGCTCGCGCGAGCGCGGCCGGAGCGTATCGCCGCACTGGTGCTGCTCGCCCCGGCGTCGGATTTTACCGAAACGCTGATGTGGGCGATAATGCCGGAAGAGGTGCGCCGCGAGATCGTCGAAAAGGGGCGTTGGCTCTATCGCAGCGAAGACGATTCCTATCCCATCACCAGCGATCTGATCGAAAGCGGCCGGGAGAATCTGGTGCTTGGCGAAACGTTGGA
Organism: Alphaproteobacteria bacterium UBA1303; assembly: GCA_002307315.1. Taxonomy (GTDB): domain Bacteria; phylum Pseudomonadota; class Alphaproteobacteria; order Micropepsales; family Micropepsaceae; genus Rhizomicrobium. Next base: position 28,087 of record DBTZ01000017.1, on the reverse strand, counting down.
CGTCGCCTATCCGGTGCGCATTATCCAGGGCATGGCCGACCGCGACATGCCTTGGCGCCACGCGCTCAAGCTGGTCGATTGCCTGAAGGGCGATGTGCGCCTTACCCTGATCAAATGCGGCGAGCATCGGCTGTCGGCTCCGTCCGATCTTAAACTGATCGAACAAACGCTCGAAACGTTGCGGGAACAAATCGGATGAAATATGCGGTTGCCGTTGCCCTGTTGATCGTCGCCGTCCCCGCGGCGGCCTTGCCGTTTGCCGATTACTCCGGTTGCGTGCAGTTGGCCAAGACCCGTCCGGCCGAAGCGTTGCGCGCCGCCGGCGAATGGGGCGACGAGGGCGGCGCTTCCGCCGGCCATTGCGCCGCGCTGGCGCTTACCGCGCTCAAACGTTATCCCGAGGCGGCGGCGAAGCTGGAACAGTTGGCGCGCGCCCCGCACATCGGCGATTTTCGCGAGCGGGCGGTGCTGTGGGATCAAGCCGGCAATGCCTGGCTGCTCGCCGGCAAGCCCGACAAGGCGGCGGCCGATTTTTCCGCCGCGTTGGCGCAGGTGCCGAACGATGCCGACATGCGCGCCGACCGCGCCCGCGCCCGCGCGCTGCTGGCCGATTGGGGCGGTGCCGAAGCCGATCTCTCGGTGGCACTGGCGCAGGATTCGAACCGCGCCGATCTTTTGGTTTTGCGCGCCAGCGCCCGTCAGGCGTTGAACCGCATGAACGAGGCGGCGACGGACATCGTTAGAGCGTTGACGCTGTATCCCGGTTATCCGCCGGCATTGGTCGAACGCGGCCGGATGAAGCTTACGGCCGGCGATGTCAACGGTGCGCGCAAGGATTGGCAGACGGCGGCCAAGGGGCACGGCGAAGCCGCCACCGCAGCAAGAAATTATTTGAGCAAACTGGCGCCGGACAAAAAGCCGATCAGCGCGAAGTAAACTTCGATTACTTCACGCACCAATCGAGATTGTCGCGCACCACTTCGACGGCACGGCCCTTGATCACCTGCGAGCGTTTGGCGACGTAACGGCCGGGATGGTCGGCCGACCATTTGTCGGGGCTGGGCAGAATGGTGGCCAGCCGCGCGGCCTGCGTCTTGGTCAGGTGCGCGGAGGAAACCCCGAAATAGCTTTGCGCCGCCGCATCGGCTCCATAATTGCCGTTGCCCCAATCGACCAGATTGAGATAGGCGGCCAAAATCCGCTTCTTCGGCCACATCGCTTCGATCAGCACGGTGAAATAGGCTTCCAGCCCTTTGCGCACCCAGCTTCTAATCGGTCCCAGGAACAGCGTGCGCGCCACCTGTTGGCTGACGGTGCTGGCGCCGCGTAAATGTTTCTTGGGATTGTTATCGTGCGACTGCATCGCTTTTTCGATGTTGTCCCAGTCGAAACCGTGATGGGTGCAGAATTTGTCGTCCTCGGATGCGATCACCGAGCGTTTGAGATAGGGCGACATGGCGTCGATGTCGCGCCAGGACTGATGCACGTCCTGCAAGGTGACGAGGTCGAGCAAAATCTGCGGTGTAGTGGGAACCGGCAGAAAGCGGAAGATCGCCAAATACAGGATCGGCAATGGCACGAACAGAACGAACAGCGTTACGAAAATGCGCTTGATCCAGGGCGTGCGGCCGTCCTTACGATGCCATAACGCCTGCCACAGCGCTGCCGATGCGTATTTTTTTGCCATGTTCCCCTCGCACTCGCAAACTATCATATGCGCGGCAAAAGGCGATGCGTCACCACGGCCGCGGCAGCAACGCTTCCAGCGTTTTGCACCTGGCGGCGTCCGGTTTCGAAGCGTTCCGACGAAGATCGGCAATTTCCAGGCGCACCGCATCCATGTCGTTGCGGAATTCGGAGCTGCCGTGCAGCGCGGCGAAGGCGGCGGCTCCGGCCGTGCGGCCGGCTTCCACGTCGCTGGCCCAGTGGACGCCGCACACCGCACGATTGTCGCCATAGGCGCGGCCGCGCTTGACGATCTCGCCGGCACGGTCGGGGACCAATTCGGTCAGGATCAAGGTGAAGGTCCAGCTCAAAGTAGAATGACCGGACGGATAGGAACTGCTGGTCAGATAATCGGCCCGGTTGGCACAGATGGGCAACTCGTTGCCGATCAGCGGGCGCGGGCGCTTGAAGAACCGTTTGCCGGTGCCGATGGGATTGCCGGCATCGCGCCACGCCTTGTCGAACAGCGCGGCAAATTTCGGCGCGGTCTTGCGATTGAAATCGAAGCCGATGGCACAGGAAAAATCGGCCATCAACGCATCGGTGGTGATAACGTTGTCGTCGTGCGCCAACTGCCAGCGGGGCGTATCTTTCAGCGCCCGCAAGCTGGTAAAGACGTCGAGGTCATAGGAAAATTCCTTGCTGCCCGATGCGGGCGGCGGCGGCAGGAATTTCGTGGAATCCACGGCCTGAGCCTCGGTCAGATAACCGGTCTCCGCGGCATAGGAAGCGTTGGGGACGAGAACGAAAAAAAAGGACGGGACGACAAACGCCGAAAGCAACCTACGCATGTGCATACGCCATAATTTGGAAGCGCATATCTACCAGAGTTTTCGCTGTGCGGCATTCTGAATTTTGCAGAATTGCGGATCGGGTTTCGCCGCCGTCGCGCGAATTCTGCCGATTTCTACCCTGGCCGCCTGCATGTCGGCTTGAAAAGCCGCATTCCGCCGCAGAGCGGCATAGAGCCTGTCGGCGACGATCTTGCCCGCATCGATGTCGCTGGCCCAATGGACGCCGCACACCGCGCGGTTATCGACGAAGGCCATGCCGCGCGAGGCGATCTGGCTACTGCGGTCGGGAACCAAATCGGCCATAATATGGGTTATCGCCCAGATGAAGGTCGTATAGCCCGACGGATACGAGGTGGTGCCTTCATAACGATCCCGATCGACGCAAATCGGCGCATCGTTGCCGACGAACGGCCGCGGCCGCTGAAATTTCCTCTTGCCGTTGCTCGAGGCAAAGCGGGAATCGCGGCTGACTTTGGCATACAGAGCGAAGAAATGCGGTACGCTGCCGTTGTCCAACGTAAAAGAGAGCGCGCAGGAAAAATCCTTGGCTACGATTTCGGGGCTCAAGTTGTCGTCGCCCGCGGCAATGCGCCAGCGGCTGCTGTCTTTAAGGATACGGGTGGAAAGAAAGATTTTGCGATCTTTTTTATATAGCGTACTGCCCGGTAGCGGCGGCGGCGGCAGCAGCGACGATCCGTCGACGCGGGCGTTTCCGACGAGGTAGCCGCCTTCCGAATCCTCCTGCGCAGCGATTGGCGACAACAACAAAAAAAACGCCGCGGCCGCCTTGATGAATATCCGCATGGCCTTTGCCCCAAAGTTGGACTCGTTATAGCCGAACCCACTGTAACCGCAAGGCGTTTCCGATCACCGATAGCGAGCTGAAACTCATCGCCGCTGCGGCAAACATCGGCGACAGTAGCCAACCGGTAACGGGATAGAGGGCACCGGCCGCCAACGGCACCCCGGCGGCGTTATATAGGAATGCGAAAAACAGATTTTCCTTCATATTTCGTACCGTCGCCGTCGCCAGCCTGTGTGCCTGTACCAACGCGGCCAAATCGCCGCGCAGCAAGGTTATGCCGGCGCCGGCAATGGCGGCGTCCGAACCGGTTCCCATGGCAATGGCAACGTCGGCGGCGGCCAACGCCGGCGCATCGTTGACGCCATCGCCGGCAAAGGCAACCGTGCCGCGCTGCTTCAGCCGGTCGACCAGCTTCAGTTTGTCTTCCGGCGTCATGCCGGCATGGAAATGCTCGACGCCGGTTTCGCGCGCCACCGCCCGCACGGTGGTTTCCTCGTCTCCCGATGCGATGACGATTTTCAGCCCTTCTTTTTTAAGTTCGTCCAGCCGAATGCGGGCATCCGCTTTGAGCATGTCCTTAATCGCGATAAAACCGATCGGCGTGGCGTTGCGCGCCACAAACATCACGCTGGCACCTTCGGTGCGCAGACGTTCGGCTTCGACCGCCAGATGTGCGTTGCCCGGACCGTTTTGCAGAAAATCGGCCCGGCCGACGGCAAGGCGCATCCCCGCGATCATGCCGCGCAAGCCCATGCCGACGACGCTGGAAAATTCCGTGACTGGCGAAAGTTTCAAACCGCGCGCATCGGCCGCCTCGCACACCGCACGCGACAACGGATGAGTGCTCAGGCTGCACAGCGATGCGGCCAGCGCCAAGATTTTGTCTTCGTCGTCGCCCAGCGCGCGTACGGCGTGAAGCTGCGGCTTGCCCTCGGTCAACGTGCCGGTTTTGTCGATCACCAGAATGTCGGCATGAGCGAAGTTCTCGAGCGACGCGGCGGACTTGATCAACACGCCCGACAGTGCGCCTTTGCCGACGGCCACCATCACCGACATCGGCGTGGCCAATCCCAGCGCACAGGGGCAGGCAATGACCAGCACCGAAACCGCCGCCAAAAGCGCCATGTCGATGCCGGTGCCGAACCACAGCCACAGCCCTGCGGCGGCAAACGCGGAAAGCACTACGGCTGGGACAAAGAAGGATGCGGCTTTATCGGCCAGGCTTTGAGCCGGGGCACGGCTGCGCTGAGCCTCGGCCACCAGCGCCACGATCCGCGCCAGTTTGGTATCGGCGCCGACGGCAAGCGCGCGCATGACGAAGGCCCCGCTGCCGTTGAGCGTACCGCCGGCCACCGCATCGCCCGGGGCCTTGGCCACCGGCATGGCCTCGCCAGTCATCAGCGCCTCGTCGATCGCGCATTCGCCTTCGATCACCATGCCGTCGGTCGGGACCGCCTCGCCGGGCGAGACCACCAGCAAGTCTCCGACCGTCACCATTTCCAGCGGCACGTCTTCGATGCCGTCCGCGGTTTTGCGACGCACCGTCTTGGGCGACAGCTTCATCAGCGCCCTGAGTGCGGCACCGGTTTTGTTGCGCGCCTTCAGTTCCAGCACTTGGCCGAGCAACACCAGGGTGACGATCATCGCTGCGGCATCGAAATAATGCGGCGGCCCGCTTTCGCCGCGATAGGCGCCGGGGATGAGATGGGGAAACAAAAGGCCCAAAAGACTGGCGATAAACGTGGTGCCGACGCCGAGGCCGATCAAGGTGAACATATTGGCGCGGCCGGCGAGGGCGCCTTTGAAGCCGCGGACGAAGACGAACCATCCCGCCCACAGCGCTACGGGCGCCGAAAGCGCGGCTTCGACCCACGGGTATCGTCCGCGGAATACCATCGCCAAGACAAACAACGGCGCAGTAAAAACCAGTGCGACGATCAGCTTGAATTTCATCGTGCGATATTCGCTGTCGTCTTCTGCCGCCGTCGGGTCTGCCGGCTCAAGCGCCATGCCGCAGGACGGACAGGCGCCGGGACGGTCTTCGCGTACCTCCGGACACATTGGGCAGACGTACGCGCCCCGTTTTCCTTTTATATTCGAGGCGCCGCCGCAGGCGATATGGGGAGATGCCCCAAGATACTTTTTCGGATCGGCCTCGAACTTTGCCTTGCACGTGGCGCAACAGAAGAAAAACTCCTTGTTGCCGTAGGTCGCAACCAATCCAGCGGTGCGGGCGGCATTGGGTTCCGGCGTCATACCGCAGACGGGATCGAAAACCTTGTTTTCCATAGCGGCCGATCGGCTCCATCAGTTCGGCGAACTCTACGCAATTCATCCCGATTGCCACAAAGATCCGCTATGTCGAGCGCCGCACACCCAATCGAGAATTGTCGATGCGACGGTACGTTCTTTCGACGACACGGGATCGTCCGATACCCCAAGAAAGCATGGTGGCGCAGTTGTTCGCCGTTCGCAACCCAGTCGGTCGTAGGGTCATTCCTGCGGCGTAAAAGTAGGAAGCACGAAGGCGGGTGCCGGCACCGGCCGGCCGTTTACCGTCGCCGGACGATAGTGCCGTGCCGAGAGTAACCGCTTTGCCCCCGTCAGAAACCGAATGCCGTCGTCTTCCGAGAGCGTTTTCGGCAAACTCGCCGTTGCGTTCGAAATGACGCCATCCGCCCCGACAAGGAAGGAAACCGCAATACGGATTTTCCCGGGGGAACCCGCCGGCACGGGCGATGCCGTATCGGTTTTTGTCGCATACGTGTCCAGGAACGGACCGGAGACGATGCCGCCGTCGGCGGCCGAAAAGGTAGCGTTGCCGACGCCGTTGCCGTCGACGTATTCGGCCTCCAGTTTCGATCCGTCGGCGAAGGCGACAACGCCCTTGCCGTGGAACAGTCCGTTCCTGAAGCCGCCGATATAGGTGCTGCCATCCGGCCAGATCAGGGTGCCGCAACCGTCGGTTACGCGCGGCGAGCCGCACGGTTTCGCATCGAGTGCCGAAGGCAAGTCCCCGGCCAGCGGCTCGGCTTCGATGCCGAATGGGCGCAGCGCCGCCGTCATCTTGGGAAGGAAATCCGGCGAAAAATGCAACAGAGCATGGTGGGCGTCGTCGAGCGCGACGAAGGACACGCGGCGCCCTTCGTCGGTTAATTTTTGCGCCAGCTTTCGACTGACCGGGTAAGTGATGGTGCTGTCGACTTTTGAGGACACTACCACAATCGGTCCGGCATACCGTGCCAACAGCGCCGGCACGTCGAAATCGAGTGCATCGTCCCGCACGCGGGCGCGATACAGCGGCGAAAGCCACAGACGTTCTTCGATCAACCCGTCGGCGGCATCTTTTACCCGGGCGAAGGTGCCGGCCATCACCAGTAGCGATTCCTTTTGCGCCCGCGACGCCAAGGCGGCGCAGAAACCGCCGCCCATCGAATAGCCCCAGAACACCAGTTTGCCGGGGCGCGTCGCGGCGATATCGCTTACGCGTTGCGATACGGCGCCGACTGCCGCGAGATAGTCCGCCTTGGTACCGGCTCCTTTGCTTTGGCCGAGACCGGGATAGTCGAACAGCAAAACGTCGCCGAAGGTAGCCAGAACCTCAACGATCCTTCCGCCGTCCGCGCTTTCGTGAAAACGGTTGCCGCCGCAAAAGACGATCAACGGCCGCTTAGGATCGCTAACCGCCAATACCGCATGCAGCGGTCCGGCAGCGGACGGAATGGAAAAAATATCGAACCGATAGGCGTTCCCAACCCGCGCCGAAACCGCCGGCCTTCCCGCGGCGAGAACACCGAGGCTACCGTTGGTATGGGTCACCATGTCCTGATGGACATCTATCGTACACGCCGCCGACAGCAACGCCGCCGAAATCGCCGCCGCTAAACCGTATATCTTCATTGCATTACCCGTTCGTTCGCCGACAATATATCAAGCCCGTGGGGCGATGTAATCCGTCATGTCGAAATCGTTTCCGGCAATTCGACGGTAAAGCGGGCGCCGCGGTCGCGGTTTTCCGCCCAGATGCGGCCGCCGTGACCGACCACGATCTGGCGGGCGATGGAAAGGCCGAGGCCGGAATTTTTGCCGAAGCCCTGCTCGGGCGGACGCGAGGTATAGAAACGCTGGAAAATGGTCTCCAAGTTTTCCGGCGGGACACCGGGGCCTTCGTCGTCGACGGCGATGAATACCTTGTTGAAATCGGTCCAGGCGACAACGGTTACGGTGCCATTATCGGGACTGAAAGAAATGGCGTTGTCGATCAGGTTGCGGATTACTTGGCCAAGCCGCTCGTCGCGGCCCTGCACGAATACCCCCGGCGGCAGGCGTAAATCGAGCTTCAGCTTCACCCCGCGCGGGATCTCGGTGTAGCCGTATATTTCGTGGATGGTTTCGAGGAACCGATCGATCGCCACCGGTTCGCGCTTCTCGCGCGACAGTTCGGCGTCCAGCCGCGAGGCGTCGGAAATATCGGTGATCAGCCGGTCGATGCGCTTAACGTCGGCATGGACGATGTCGAGAAGGCGTTGGCGCGTTTCATCGTCCTTGGCGCGAGAAAACATGTCGACCGCGCTATGCAAACTCGTCAGCGGATTTTTCAATTCGTGCGCCACGTCGGCGGCGAAACTTTCGATTGCGTCGATGCGATTGTAGAGAGCGCGGGTCATCGCCGTCATACTGACCGACAGATCGCCGATTTCGTCCTTGCGCGCCGACATGTCGGGCAACGCCTCACGACCGGCGCGGCCCTTGCTTACCGAATCGGCGGCCTCGGCCAGCGTGTTGATCGGCTCGGCGATGACGCGAGACAAATAAAGGCCGGAAATCAGCGTCGCCAAGAGCGCCAGCACGAAGAACTCGATCAATGTGGCGCGCTCCTCGCGCAGGATGTCGTCGATGTCGCCTTCCTCGGTCGAGACCAGCAATACGCCGTAGATCGCCTTGAACCGTTCGACCGGAACCGCCACCGACAGCACCAGCTTGTTCTGATCGTCGAGCCGCTCGGCCGAAGTGGCATCGCCCTTTATCGCGGCCGCCACCTCGCGATAGGCACGTCCGTCGCCGGCGGTTTCGAAATAGGTGTCGAGGCTGGAGAACGGCCGCACCCCGAAAAGATAATCCGTCAGTCGGCCGAGCCATTGTCTGAACCGGCTCCAATCGTCGGTCGGCGGCAGGTCGGCGGTCTGCACGATATTGCGAGCGAGAAGATTGCGGGTGTCGATCACCAGCATTCCGTCCTTGTCGTAAAGTCTGGCACGCAGACGGGTCGGTGCCAAAAGTTCGCGCATCAGGGGGCCGGCATCCTGCTCGTTGAGCGACAGCGAGTCGTTGACGGTGGCGTATTCGGCCAGGGTATTGGCGACGATGCGCGCCTGCTCTTCGATGCCGGTAAGCCGTTCGTCCACCAGCCCTTCGCGGTTCGACTGCACCGCGATTACCCCGGCTACCAAAAGCAGAAAAACAAATAGATTGATGTAGATGATCCGTCGGCCCAGCAGCGAAGGCCGCGAACGGCGCCACAGACCGACAAGATCGTCAAACTTCACGATAGCGATATCCGACTCCGTAAAGCGTTTCGATCGACTCGAAACCGTCGTCCACCATCTTGAACTTCTTGCGTAGGCGCTTGATGTGGGAATCGATGGTGCGGTCGTCGACGTAGACCTGATCGTCGTAGGCCGAGTCCATCAGCGCATCGCGGCTTTTGACGAAGCCCGGGCGCTGCGCCAGGCATTGCAGGATGAGAAATTCGGTCACCGTCAGGCGTACTGGCGCGCCGTTCCACGTACATTCGTGACGCAACGGATCGAGCGCCAGTCTGCCGCGCACGATTTCGGTCTGGGCGTTGGGAACCTCGCCGTCCTTGTGGCCCTCGGCACGGCGCAACACGGCCTTGACCCGCTCCAGCAATAGTCGTTGCGAGAACGGTTTGCGGATGTAGTCATCGGCGCCGGCATTCAGCCCCATCAACTCATCGATCTCCTCGTCCTTGGAGGTAAGGAAGATCACCGGTATGTCGATTTTCTGGCGCAGGCGGCGCAACAGCTCCATGCCGTCCATCCGCGGCATCTTGATGTCGAGAATGGCCAGATCGGGCGGTGCCGCGGTCAGCGCCGTCAACGCAGCCGAACTGTCGCTAAACGTGTGAATGTGATAACCTTCCTGCTCCAGCAACATGGAGACGGAGGCTAGAATATTCTTGTCGTCGTCGACCAATGCGATGTTTGACATGGGGGCCCAGCCACAGGTTACCATGCCTACTATACGGCCATCCGGCTGGATTCAAAGTATTTTACGCTACAATGATCTTTTTGTCCGCCGCATTATCCAATGGTAAAGCCAGAGAATCAGCCCGAAAAACCCTGCGGCGCCGAGATAGGGGGCTAAAGCGAAGTCTTCGGGCACCAACATCAGCGGTACGCCCGCGACGATCAGTCCGGCGTTAATCACGCCGAACAGGCTTTCGCCGACGATCAGCCCCGAAGCCACCAGCACCGCCAGCCGCTTGGCGCGTTCGGGATTGCCCGTGCGAGTCGTCCAGCGGTCGTAGAACCAGCCCAAAACCGCTCCGATCACCACCGGCAGTGTTGCCGACATCGGCAGATAAATGCCTATGCCGACGCATAACGGCGGCAGGCGTAACCATTTGAGCTTGCCGAAGACCTCGTCCAGCGCCACCAGCGCGACGCCGAGCGCGGCACCGATGCCCAGCATCTGCATATCGAGCTTCCGCTCGATCACGCCTTGGGCCAGCGCCGCTATCAGGTTGGCTTGCGGCGCCCCCAACGGCCTGACCGCCGCATCGGCGACATGCGGGGCACCGGCAAAGCCATAGGCTTGAGCCAGCAGATTGAGCACCGGAGGAATTACCGCCGCACCGGCGATGACGCCGACGACCAACGCCCATTGCTGGGCGCGAGGAGTAGCGCCGACCAGTTGGCCGGTTTTAAGGTCTTGCAGGTTGTTGTTCGAAATCGTGGCGATGGCGAACACGATCGCGGTAGCGAACAAGGCATAGGCCACCAGCGCCTGGCGCGCCTCCGGCGGCGGGTTCGCCACCGCCGCCAGCAAGGTGGCGCAGATCACGATGGCCAGAATGCCGACGCCGGAAATCGGGCTGTTCGAGGCGCCGATCAGTCCGGCCATGTAGCCGGTGATCGCCGCCACCAGGAAGCCGCCGACGAAAATAAAGGGCAGGGCGGTAAGAATCAGCGTTTTGGCACCGCCGGCCAGCGGCGTCGCGGCGAAAAAGGTCTGCAACAGGAAATAGATGACGACGAGGCAGACGATGGCGAGGATGCCGATCCAGGCAGGCGACATATCGACATCGCGGGTATCGCCGTTTTCGGTTTTTTTCTTCGATGCCTGCAACGTACCGATCACGCCGCCGACCACCGGGCCGGCGAGTTTGGTCAGCGTCCACAGCGCGGCGACGCCGATGGTGCCGGCCCCGATGAAGCGCACCTTGTGCAGCCAGATCGAATAAACGAAGTCCTCGACCGACAGCCCGCCTTGCGGCGTCGCCATCGTCAGAAGCGGAATGGCGCCGGCCCAGGCGATCGACAGGCCCAGCAGCATGGCGACGCCGACCGACAAGCCGACCAGATAGCCGGCACCGAGCAGCGCCAGCGAGAAAGACGGGTTGAAGCCGCTGAACGCGCCCTTGCCGAAAGAAATGTAGCGGGTGAATTCGCCGGCGGCGATACGGGTGGCGGCCAATGCCGCCAGTGCCGCCGAGGCGATCGATCCCCAGATCACTGCCATCAGTCCTTCGGCGGTGGTCTTGTCCTTGCCGGCGGATTTGCGCGCGGCGTCGCCGACTTCCAGCACTTGCGCCGCCGCCACGCCTTCCGGGTACGGAAGATCGGAGGTCGTGACCATCGCCCGGCGCAGGGGGATGGTGAACAGCACGCCGAGAATGCCGCCGGCGGCACAGATCCAGAACGAGGTCCAGAACGGAAAGCCCGTCCACCAGCCGACGATCAAAAGACCGGGCAGTACGTAGATGATCGCCGACAGGGTGCCCGCCGCCGAAGCCACCGTCTGCACGATGTTGTTTTCCAGGATCGAGGAATCCTTGAACGCCGCCAGTACCGCCATCGAAATTACCGCCGCCGGGATCGAGGTGGCGATGGTGAGGCCGACCTTCAGACCGAGGTAAACATTGGCGGCGGTGAACACCAAGGTGATCGCTACGCCGAGAATGAGTCCGCGCCCGGTCATTTCGGTTATGCGCTTGACGGCAGGCGAACGCATCTTCGGATGCCCCTAGTGGTCCGATTCCGACATTTGCATCCCAATTGTAGCAACACTCAAGCAAATGTCGGAATCAAAAGGACCACTAGTGTCCCGATTCCGAAATTCGTTACACCTGATATCGACATTTTTCGAATTTCGGAATCGAAAGGACACTAGTCAACATATTGATGCTAGTGTCGTTTTGGTTTCGAAGTTCGTTACCCATGCCGATATAGAGAATAAAACGAACTTCGAAACCACGACACTGGAGCGACGGACGTTCAAACGCGATCAGTCCATCGCTCTATCCCTTCGTTTTGTCGCAACTTTACGCGCAAAACCGATTCCACTTTTGCGCTCGTTGCTCTAGAGCATTGAAGCGCTCTCTTCGAAGGCAAGAGGTGCCATTACTGCCCCCGCTTCGCGTCTCCGGCGATGCGGATGGCCTCGTCGGCGGCGGCAAGCAGCGCCTTAGACTTGTTGACGGTTTCCTGGAACTCGGTCTCCGGTACGGAGTCGGCGACGATACCTCCACCCGCCTGGACGTACATGGTGCCGTCCTTGACCACCGCGGTGCGCAGCATGATGCAGGTGTCCATCGAGCCGTCGGCGGCGAAATAGCCGACCGCGCCGGCATAGGCCCCGCCGCGTTTTTCCTTCTCGAATTCGTCGATGATTTCCATCGAACGGATCTTCGGCGCACCGGTCAGCGTGCCGGCGGGAAGCCCGGCGGCCAGGGCGTCCACCGCGTCCAGCCCGTCGCGCAAAGCCCCCTGCACGTCGGAGACGATGTGCATGACGTGGCTGTAGCGTTCGATGAAGTAACTGTTGGTGACCTTGACGTCGCCGACCTTGGCTACCCGGCCGACATCGTTGCGGCCGAGATCGATCAGCATCAGATGCTCGGCCCGTTCCTTGGGATCGGCCAAGAGTTCCGTCGCCAGGCGCTGATCCTCTTCCTTGGTTTTGCCGCGCGGACGGGTGCCGGCGATCGGGCGGATGGTCACCACGCCGTCCTTCAGACGCACCAGGATTTCCGGACTCGATCCAACCACGGCAAAGCCGGGGAAGGCGAGGTGATAGAGGTAAGGCGAGGGGTTGAGGCGCCGCAAGGACCGGTACAGCGCGGTCGAGGGCAGCGAGAACGGGCGACGGAAGCGCTGGCTCGGCACCACCTGAAAGATGTCGCCGGCCATGATGTATTCCTTGGCCCGCGCCACCATGGCGTAATATTCCTCGCGGGTCATGTTGGATTCGACGGCGGCAGCTTCGAACAGATTGTCGGGAACCGGCGCGGCGGCGGCGGGGCGGTTGAGATCGCCGATCGCTTCGTCGATCCGTTCGCAGGCCATGTTGTAGGCGGCGCGGGCGTCGATACCGCCTTGCGGCCACACCGGCGAGACCAGGATGATTTCGTCGCGCAACGAGTCGAACACCGCTGTGACGGTGGGGCGGATCAGAATGGCGTCGGGCAGACCCAGCTTATCGGGCGGCACGTTGGGAAGATTTTCGACCAGCCGCACCAGATCGTAGCCGAGATAGCCGAACAGGCCGACGCTCATCGGCGGCAATCCGTCGGGCAACTGCATGCGGATTTCTTTAATCAGCGCCCGCAGCGATCCCAACGGATCGCCGTCATGGCCGTCGGGGACGAAGGCGTTCGGATCGGCCGCAGCCTTGCGGTTGATCTCGGCGCTGCCGTCGTTAAGCCGCCAGATCAGGTCCGGCTTCATGGCGACGATCGAATAGCGGCCGCGAGTTTCGCCGCCCTGTACGCTTTCGAGAAGGATTGTGTTGTCGCGACCGCCGGCGAGCTTGAGAAACGCCGATACCGGGGTTTCCATGTCGGCGATCAGCCGGGCATAGACAACCTGTCCCTCGCCTTTGGCGTAACGGCTGGAGAAAGACGTAAAATCGGGAAGAATGGACATGGCGATATTTACGAACCCTCGCCGCCGCCGCCGATCGCGCTCTCGAACAGCTTGTTGTTGATTTTGACGCCCTGCTTGTCGCGCGCGGCATAGGCAAGGGATGTACTGACGTCGGTGCCGACGTCTTTAGACATCGCCTCGACCGTCTTGACGTATTCGTCGCTCTTCTCCGGGGGCAAAACGTGGGCGATACCGGTGACCCTGACGACGACATAGCCCGAGCCTTTGCCGATCGGACCGGAGACGGCCGTCCCCGGCATGGCGGCAAAGGCCGCCGCGAGCAGTGCCCGCGAAAAAGTATCGTCGGTGCCGTTGCGCTGCAGCGCCTTGCTGTCGGCAACCGAAACGCCGAACGTCTTGGCCGCATCGCGCAAGGACTTGGTCTTGTTTGCCAGCGCCGCAAGATCTTGCGCGCGTTTTTTGTTCAGAAGCACCCGCTGTTCGTTCAACCACGCGGTCAACGCCCTATCGCGGACCCGATCGAGCGGTTTCAGTTTAGGCGGGGTCTGGCCGTTGGCCTGGATGACGTACAAGGTTCCGGTCTGGGCGGTGGCCGGATCGCCTTCTTCGCCGATATCCGCCTTGAAGACCATCGCGCGGAATTCCGCATCGTCCGGCGCCGAGGTCTTGCTGCCGTCGGGAGCCAGACCGTCTTTGTCCATCGCGGCGATGTGTTCGACCTTCAAGCCGGCCTTCGTCGCCGCCTCGGTCAGGCTGGAACCGGCCGAGACTGCATCGGTATAGGCATTGGCAATATCGTCGAGCTTGGCCCGCGCGAGTTCGAGCGCTACCTCGTGCCGGATGGCATCGCGCGCCTTTTCCAGCGGCGTCACCTGAGCGGGCGTAATCCGGGTGACGAGAAACAGGCTCCAACCGAAATCGGATTTGATCGGTTCGGTCACCCCGCCGGCTTTCAGCGCGAACACCGCCTTGGCGGCGGCGGCATCGAGATCCTTGGCGACGACATCGCCGAGCGAGAGATCCTCGGGTTTGAAGCCGGCATTTTTGGCGATATCGGCAAATTTCGCCCCGGCTTTGATCTTCGTCGAGGCTTCCCTGGCCTCCTTTTCGTTTTGGAACGTCAGCCGCTCGATGTTGCGCTTTTCGTCGACGACGTATTTGTTCTTCTGGTTGTCGTAGGCTTGGCGAATTTGTCCGTCGGTGACGGTAACCTTGTCGATTAGGTCCGTGGGCGCGATTTTGGCATAGGTAACGTCGCGATACTCCGGTGTCGAATACTGCCCGGCATGCGCCTTGGTATAGGCGGCAAGCACCGCATCGGAAGGCGCCGCGATCGGCGGCAGACCTTCCGGGGTGACGACCGCATATTCGAACGCCCGCAACTCGGCATAGTAGGCAATCAGCGCCCGGGCATAGCCGGCGGGAATCGCAAATCCGCTTTCGGCCGCCTGCGTCAGTTGGGCGCGGGCAAGACCGTCACGCATCTCACGGATAAAAAGTGCTTCGGTATAGCCATAACGGGAAATGATCTCTTCGAATGTGCGCTTATCGAAGGAGCCGGTAGGGCCGGAAAATTGCTGCATCGACCGGATTTGCGAGGTGATCATCGCATCGCTGGCTGTCAGCCCGAGCGTATGGACAACATTGTTAACGGCGGTGTCGAGAATGGTCTGTTGGAGCAGGCCGTCGCCGTACTTTTCGCGTTTTGCCAATTCCGGCGTGACTACGGTACCGCTTTGATCGCCGATGCGGCGAAGCAAATTGTTGTAATCCCGTTGAAATTCCTCTTGGTCGACTTTTGTGTTGCCTACCGTGATCACCGCCGTGTTGATCCCGCCCTGAAAGACGTCGCCGACGCCCCAGGAGACGAAGGCCAGCGACAAAATACCCAGGAAGACACCTGAGATCCACGATTTAGAAATAACCCGCAACTTCTGAAGCATGAAATTATTCCGGTTTTGTTGGCGTTACCTGGGTGACAGCGAACGGCGGCGGATGATAGGGAGGGGCGCAAGATACGGCAAGGAGATGAGCATGTTGATCGCGGGAAATTGGAAGATGAATGGTTTGGCCTCGTCGCTGGCGGAGGTCAAGGCGCTTAGGCAGTCGCTGGAAGCGACCCCGGCGGCCTGCGACGTGCTGATTTGCCCGCCAACCACCCTGATTTCCCGTCTGGCGCCTGAGACAGGCCCAAAAATCGCCGTAGGTGCCCAGGATTGCGCCCCCAAGTCGTCGGGTGCTTTTACCGGCGACATCGCCGCGGAAATGCTGGCCGATGCCGGGGCCTCCTGGGTCATCGTCGGCCATTCCGAGCGCCGCCAGTACCACGGCGAGACCGACTCGCTGATTGCCGAGAAGACCAAGGCAGGCTGGCGGGCAGGGCTGAAGGTGATTGTCTGTGTCGGCGAACTGGAAGCCGAACGGGTGTCCGGCAAGGCCGAGGATGTGGTCGGCAAGCAACTTTCTTTCCTGGCCGACGGCGCGACCGCCGCCAATATGGTGATTGCCTACGAACCGGTATGGGCAATCGGCACCGGGCGCATTCCCACCATGGAGGACATTGCGGCGATGCATGGGTTCATCCGCAAGACCTTGGCGGCTAAATTCCCCGGCGAAGGCGACAATATGCTGATCCAGTACGGCGGTTCGGTAAAACCCGACAACGCCGCCGAAATTTTCAAAGTAAAGGATGTCGGCGGCGCTTTGGTCGGCGGCGCCAGCCTCAAGGCCAAGGATTTTCTGGCGATCATTCGCGCCGTGTGACGATCGCGGCAAGGGTTTCTTAACTCCTGAAAGGCATCCTCGCGTTACGAAAGAAAATAACAGGGGTTATGCTGCGGCATGGCGCGGTTGTCTTACGAGATCGCTGAGGCATTGGTGTTCGATCCTGTGCCGGCGAATCGGAACACAACGCGTTCGGCGCTGGTCGAGATGGGGTTTCGCCGCATCGAAACCGTTTCCGCGCCGGATGCGTTTGCCCGCTCTCTGTACTTGCGCAGCCCCGATTTGGTTTTGTGCGAGATTCAAGGCGAAGACGTTCAAATCTGCAACCTGATTTCCAACGTGCGCAGCGGAGCGATCGGCTACAACCCCTTCGTCGTCGTCATTGCCACCTCATGGGACAAATCCCGCGCGTTGGTGAAACGGGTCATCGATGCCGGGGCCGACGATATTATCTTGCGCCCGTATTCCACCGGCGCCCTGACCGCGCGCATCGACACCCATGCCGAACGACGACGCGGTTTCGTCATCACCCACGACTATATAGGGCCGGACCGTCGGCGCGATCCGTCCCGTGTCTCCGCCGTATTGTTCGAACCGCCCAATTCGCTGGCGATGAAAACGCAAGGATACGTGGTCGCCGAAGCGGTGGCGGCCCAGCTCGATACCGAACTTCGCAGTGCTCGAGGCTATCTCAATGCCGAAAAAATCCGCCGGGATTCGTTTCAGATCTGCGTTCTCAGGCGGATGTTGGCCGACGGCAAGCCGGGGCAACGCGAATATGCCAACCATTTGGCGAATATTTCCGTCTACGCCCGCGCCGTCGCCAAGCGCAATGCCGACGTCAAGTTGCCGGAACTGGCAGGATACTGCGACATGGTCCTTGCCTTGGCCGAAGCGATAACAGGCGGCGATACGAGCGCCGAGGCGATACGCAAGCTGGATATGGCGACAACCAAACTGCATCTTTGCGTCGCCCCCCAGGTGCCGGAGCCGGAACTCGTGGAGACGGTGGAGACGGCGGTGGCCACCATCCGCGAGCGCGAGGCCAAACTGCAGGCGTCCTAATTTTTCCGCGCAGGCTACCGTTCCACGGTTTGGCCGTTCCACCGCTTGGCCGCTTCGGCCACCCGCTTGCCCAGTGCGGCAGCGGTCTTTTTGTCGGATGCCGAGGGACCTGCGTCGGGGCCGGCATCGGCCGGCGACTGCGCCATGGCGCCGAGATAGGAACCGAGCCGGTTGAGGTCGTCCGGCGAGCCCTTGGTGTTGTTGTTGCCGGGCGGTATCGCCGAGCCGACCCAAATCATGCCGTGTTGGGCGGCGAGGATGGCGAATTGCACCAGCGTATTCAGCTTATCGCCGCTCATGCTGGCTGAATTGGTGAACCCGGCCGCGACCTTATCCTGCCATTGGCGGACGAAATACGACTTCGAGGTGGCGTCGATGAAGGCTTTGAACGGGGCCGAAGCCGACCCCATATAGGTCGGCGAGCCGAAAACGATGGCGTCGGCGGCATCCAGTTTGGCGAGAATGGGCTCGAAATCCTGATCCGCCTTTTCGATACGCAAGAGTTCGGCTTCGACGCCGGGCACCGAGGCGGCACCTTCGGCGACCGCCTTGGCTTGTTCATGGGTGTGGCCGTAACCGGAATGATAAACGACGGCGACTTTGGTCATAATCTTCTGGTCTCCAAAGGAATACTGTAACTGTATCCGTTACATATAGGTCGATTAGAACGATTTCAAGAAAAAATCATACTTTTTTGGTCAGGAAAGTGACATTTCCAGTTTTTTCAGCAATTCCGCCAGGGTCTGCCGGCTTAACGCCGCCAGCGAGGCCTTGTTCATCTCGCCGATTACCGCCGCTATCACGGCCGGCGCGGCGCGGCCGACCGGGCAGGCGGGGTTGCCCTTGGGACGGAAACCGGGGCCGACCAGCTCTTCCACCGCCTGGTAAATCTGGGCGAGGCGGATTTTTGTCGGTTTTACCGCCAGCCACGCCCCGCCGCCGGCACCGGTGCGGGTCGTCACCAGTCCGGCGGCGGTCAGGGTGGCGAGAATCCGGCGCACCACCACCGGGTTGGCGCCGATGCTGGAGGCCAGAAGGCTGGACGGCGCCGCCCGGCCGGGCCCGTCGGCCTCCAAATGGGCCAACAGCAGACAAACGTGCAACGCGGTGGCGAACTTCAAACTAGTCATGCCAATAGTAATAGTGATGGTTACAATTATTTCAAGAGGCTGGCATTTTG
Organism: Alphaproteobacteria bacterium UBA1303; assembly: GCA_002307315.1. Taxonomy (GTDB): domain Bacteria; phylum Pseudomonadota; class Alphaproteobacteria; order Micropepsales; family Micropepsaceae; genus Rhizomicrobium. The sequence continues at coordinate 9,664 of DBTZ01000017.1, read as the reverse complement.
ACGGTAAGTCCGTATAAAAGCCGTCAAAAGCATCATAGGATCGCATGCCGTGCAGAAGAATGTGAAGAAAGTCGTGCTCGCCTATTCGGGTGGGCTTGATACCTCGGTGATATTAAAGTGGTTGCAGACCGCCTACGGGGCGGAGGTGGTGACCTTCACTGCCGATCTCGGCCAGGGCGAGGAGATCGAACCGGCCCGCAAGAAGGCCGAGATGCTCGGCATCAAACCGGAAAACATCTTCATCGAGGATTTGCGCGAGGAATTCGTCCGCGACTTCGTCTTTCCGATGTTCCGTGCCAATGCGCTGTACGAGGGCGTCTATCTTTTGGGTACCTCGATCGCCCGGCCGCTGATCTCAAAGAAGCAGATCGAGATTGCGGAAGCGACCGGCGCCGACGCGGTTTGCCACGGCGCCACCGGCAAGGGCAACGATCAGGTGCGCTTCGAACTGGGCTATTACGCGCTGAAGCCCGATATCAAGGTGATTGCCCCCTGGCGCGAATGGGACTTGAATAGCCGCACCAAGCTGTTGGAATTCGCCGAACTGCATCAGATTCCCATCGCCAAGGACAAGCGCGGCGAAGCGCCGTTCTCGATCGACGCCAACATGCTGCATTCGTCGTCCGAGGGTAAGGTGCTGGAAGATCCGGCGGTGGAACCCGCGCCCTACGTCTATCAACGCACCGTGGCGCCGGAAGACGCTCCCGACCAGCCGACCGTTATCGAGATTGGCTTCGAAAAGGGCGATGCGGTTTCTATCGACGGCGTGCCGATGTCTCCGGCGACGCTGCTGACCAAGCTCAACGAATACGGCAAGGCCAACGGTATCGGGCGGGTCGATTTGGTCGAGAACCGCTTCGTCGGCATGAAGTCGCGCGGCGTTTACGAGACCCCGGGCGGCACCATTCTCTATGCCGCTCACCGTGCCATCGAAAGCATTACACTGGACCGCGGCGCCGGGCACTTGAAAGACGAGTTGATGCCGAAATATGCCGAACTGGTCTATTACGGTTTCTGGTTTGCGCCCGAACGCGAGATGCTGCAGGCAGCCATCGACAAATCGCAGGAATTCGTCTCCGGCACGGTGCGGCTGAAGCTTTACAAGGGCAACGTCATCGTCATCGGCCGCGCCTCGCCCAATTCGCTCTATTCGCAGGATCTGGTGACCTTCGAGGACGACCACGGCGCCTACGACCAGAAGGACGCGGCCGGGTTCATCAAGCTCAATGCCCTGCGCCTGCGCACCCTCGGCATGCGCAACCGCAAAATGCGCGGGAAATGAGCAACGAAGAGCAAGCCGCATTCTGGAACGGGCCGGTGGGTGTGCGCTGGGCGGCGCGCGGCGATCGCTCGGATTATCGCCTCGCCAACATCCACCGCGCGCTGATGGACTTTGCCGCCCCCAAAGCCGGCGAGGACGTGCTCGATATCGGCTGCGGTTGCGGCGCCTCCACGCTGGAGCTGGCGGAAGCGGTGAAGCCGGGTCGGGTGACGGGCGTCGATATTTCCGCCCCGATGCTGGAGACCGCCCGGGCGCAAGACGGGGCGGATGCCGTATCGTTCGTGTTGGCCGACGCCTCGACCTATGCCTTTTTGCAAACCTACGACCTGATCTTTTCGCGCTTTGGGGTGATGTTCTTCGCCGATCCGGTGACGGCGTTCGCCCATATCCGCGAGGGCCTGAAGCCGGGCGGGCGGCTGGCATTCTGCGCCTGGTGCGCGCAAGAGGAAAACGAGTGGATCGTGCGGCCGACCGAAGCTGCCGGATTCGCTCTGCCGCCGGTCGAGCCTCAGGCGCCCGGCCAATTTGCCTTCGCCGACGGTGCGCGGGTGCAGGACATTCTGAAACGGGCGGGGTTTCGCGAGGTTCTGTTCGATAAACGCGAAATCGACGTGATGCTGGGCGATACCATTGCCGAAGCGGCGGACGAGACGCTGAATTCCGGCGCCCTGCTGCGGCTGACGGCAATGCTGGACGATGCGGCACGCGATGCCATTCGTGTGCGGCTGGTCGATCTGATGTCCGGGCACGGTTCGCATAACGGCATTTCGCTGCCCGGCCGCTGCTGGTTTTTTCACGCCCGCTGAGCCGTTCCGCCATCGGCGAATATCCGCTATGGTGGTATCCGAAGCAGCCGGAGGAGCGTAATGCGCATATCCAGTTTGGGATTGTTGTTGGCGATGGGGCTGCTGTCCGGCTGCTCGGTGCTGGAAGGCATTTACATGCCGGTGGCGTCGGAACCGCTTTCGAAGCCGGCAACGGCAGGCGATACGGCGTGCAATGCGCCCGAACCGAAGGATGCGCCAGCTTATTATCTCGAAAACTTACGCGATTGTACGGCGCCGGATTCGTTCGTGGTGTTCGCCTTTTCCGGCGGCGGCATCCGCTCGGCCTCGTTCGGTTACGGCGTCCTGCAGGCGGCACATGCCACGAAGATACCCGACGGCACCGGCACGCATCCGTTCGATGCCGACATCGACATCATTTCCGGGGTTTCAGGGGGATCCTATACCGCCGCGGCCTTCGCCAGCCAGCGCCAAAAGCTCTTTCCCGACGGCAAGCCGGATTATTACCGCGACAATTTTCTTACCCACAATTTCTTCGCCGACCTGTTCTCGATCTATTTCGCGCCGTGGCATTGGAAATGGATGTTCCCCGGTTACGGCACCAACGACGAAATGGCCAAGATATACCGGAAGATCGATTTTTCTTCGCCGCAGGATAGCCTGTTCGCCAAGGATTTCGGTGAACTGGCGAAGAAGGGCAGGCCGCTATTGGTGGTGCAGGCGACCGATTTCGGCAACGAACAACCTTTCACCTTCACACAGAACGATTTCGACCTGATTTGCTCCGACGTCGATCGCTATCCGGTCGGCAATGCCGTCGCCGCTTCCAGCGCCTTTCCGATTTTGTTTTCGCCGATTCAGTTGACCAATCATCATTTTACCGCCACGGCGAAAGACGTGAAGGATTTCTGCCATGCCCATCGGGCGGCATGGGTCGATCGCGTGTTGGATGCCGGCGAACCGATAGAACTTTCCCGTCTCTATGCTCGTGCCAAGGCGGCGGAAACCTATCTGCCGCGGCGCGACGACCGTCCGCGTGCCGCCGACGTTTCTCTGATCGCCGCTTCGCCGCAATATGTCCATCTGCAGGACGGCGGCGTGGCCGACAACATCGCGTTGCGCGGATTGATGAACAATATGATGCAAGGCGTCGATGCCGACAGCGACGGCTGGAGCGAGGCATCGCAGGTCACGGCCTGCAGGGCCGGACTTGGCCGTATTCGCCGCATTCTGATCGTCGCGTCCGACGGCATGGCGCGGCCGAACAACACGGTGTCGCAACTGCCGTATCTGTCGGATTTCGGCTTGATCCTCAATGTCGCCACCAGTGCGGCGATTGATGCCAACAGCTTCGAAACCATGCTGGCAACCGAAGCCGGGGCGAAATGGCTGGCGGAGAGGCTATCGCGCCTGTCCTGCGGCGGAGAAACGGGGGGGGCGGTCAAATCCTATTTTGCGCGGGTGTCGTTCGAGAATTTGGACGAAGCCTCCACCTTCGATCCAGCCGCCTGCGGCAAGTCGCCGGGCGAAAGCTGCACCCTCGGCGACATTGCCCGCAGCGACACCAGTCTGGATTTCACCGCCCCGGAAGTCGATGCGCTGATCGCGGCGGGGCGCAGTGCCTTTGCCTGCAACCGCAAGATCGGCGAATATTTGCGCGATGCCGATGCCGGCATCGATCCCAGCCGGCTGACCTGCGCTCCGATCAAGGATAAATGATTGCTATGCCGCCGCGGTAGCGCCCCCTTCGGCGGCTAACGGCAAGTCGAGAACGGCGGTGGTGCCGGAATTTTCGTCGCTTTCGATGGAAAGCGTGGATCCCATGCTTTTGGCCAAGCCAAAGGAAATCGCCAGGCCAAGGCCGGTGCCGTGGTGCTTGCGCGTCATGACGTTTTCGGCTTGCAGGAATGCGGTGCCGATCCGGCTCAGGACTTCGGGGGGGATGCCGCAGCCGTGATCGACGACTTTCAGACGATAGCGGCCGCCGTTCGCTTCGCCCGAAATTGAAATGCAACTTCCGTCGGGCGAAAATTTTATCGCGTTGCTGACGAGATTGAGCAGAATCTGGCGCAGGGCTTGGCCGTCGGCGCGAATTCCGACGTCCGGTTCGGGCAAAGAAGCCTCCAGCGTTATGCCGTGCCGGGCGGCAACAATCGATAATATGCGCTGCACATAGGAAACCTCTTCGTGCAACGGTATGGTTTCGATATGGGTTTTGTGTTGCCCCGCATCCATCTTCGAGAACAGAAGTATGTTGTTCACCAGAGTAAGCAGGTGGTTGCCGCTGTCGTGGATGTCGCGCACGTATTCGCGGTATTTGTCGTTGCTTAAGGGGCCGAAGAATTCGGCGGCGATGAATTCGGAAAATCCGATGATGGCGTTGAGCGGCGTGCGCAGTTCGTGGCTCATATTGGCGATGAATTCGCTTTTTGCGCGGTTGGCCTCTTCGGCGGCGGCGGCGCGCACTTCGTTTTGTTCGATACGCTTGCGGTTGTCGATGGCTGCCATGGCATGCGAGGCCAAAAGCGAGAATTTTTTCGCCAATTCGACGTCTTTTCGGCCGAAACCTTCGTCTCCGGCGCCTTTGTTTACGATCAAGATGCCGCGATGACCGGATATGCCGATCGGGATGAACAGCGTCGGGCAATTCGGCGGCATTTTTACCGCGGTGTATTCGCGGTATTCGTCGATCCTGCTGTTGTCGAAGGTGACGGTCACTCGGCCGTTCAGCACACGATTGACGAAGTTTCCGGCCGTCAATCTGGCGCCGGCAACCTTATCCGACGTCGAGGCGACACAGGTCAACGTCCCCGGTTCGTCTTCGACGAAAGCGGAGGCATGCCGAAAGGCGAACACGTTGTGCAGCGAGGCGAACACTTGATTGAAGGGGTCTTCGCGCGGATCGATGTGAACCAGCGAACGGAGTGCGCCGAGCAGGATATTGGCGTGCGCCAAATCCGTTTTGAGCGCCTCGTTTTCGCGTTTTGCCGCGTCCAATGCCTCATGCAGGGCTTCCAGACCGCTCATCGTTTTACGTTCCGAAAGCTATAGCGGTGATCATCAGATTGCCGTGGGCGTTTCTGCCCGCAATCCACCCTTGTTCGCCGAAGGTAAAACAGCAGAGATGGGGAAGGCCGGAGAATTTTTCGGCGATATCTTTGGCTACTTCCGGTATCCGATCGCCGACGGTACGTTTGCAGCCGGCACAATAGACCATCAGCCCGCCTGCCAGAGAAGCCTCGCCGCCGGGCAATTGCGCCACCGCTCGGGTGACGACATGGCCGGCACGTTCGGCCAGACGTTTCAGGTTGCCGCGCATAATATGAATGTGTGCGCCTTGTTCGACCGCGGCGAAGGTGGCCATACAGCCATCCGACGTTGCGGATACCGGATGTACCAGAAGATAATGCGGGACGCCGTCGGTCGACCCGGTCTCGACGCCGAAAGGCGTACCGGCGGTCTCGTCGAAAACGTTACCGCCCGTCGCGGCCTTGTCGCCGAGGACATTGTTGGTCCATTCGTCGTAGACGTGCGCCGCCGGCCTGCCGTCGATTTCGGCGATCTGATGTCCGCGCAACTTACCGTCGCCATCCGGAATCACCCGGGTAACGATGCCGTTCGGACCGGCCGGTTCGAATCCGCCGTTGAAACAGGTGCCGATCCCGCCGGATGGAAACAATACTGCCACGGCGATACCGTTGTGTTCTACGCTTTGTCGGCCGATCTGGCGCCAGAGGCCCGATGCATCGTTGTCGGCGGAGCTGCCGCCGAAAATCGGGCAGAGGTCGCCGACGACGTGCCTGATGCCGTCTATGGCGTCTTCTTCGCAGCCCGGAGCCATATATACGAACACCAGCGACGGCAGTTCTCCGGGGCAGGTGGCGTTTTCCAGCGCGGTATTGAGAACGCGTTCGGCGGTAGCCGTCGGGTCGTCGCCGATCGGTTCGATCGCCGCGCCGTATTGGCCTTCGGGATCTTCGATCGCAAGAATGCCGATGGCATCCGCCCCCCACGCCCGCCCCCCCGTCATCAGACCGCTTTTCGACGTGCCGCCGATCAACGCGGCACCGGGAAACCGGTTTCCTAGAAAGGTGCGTATACGCTCCGCGCAGTGATCGCAGCCGAAAACCGCAAACACAAAATCCGCATCGCAGCCGTTTTGGGTTATTTGCCCATCCAAATCGGCGAGTGCGGCGGCGGTATCGATACCGGATGCGGTATAGGAACGAATAGACAGCATTCGCCCCCCCCTTTCATTCGATAAAAGTAATATGTCAGATTAAAAGAATATTTAATTAAAACACAAAGACCCGAAGAACGGCTTCATTACGCGCCGTCCCGGTTCATATCCGTAAATATTGTCTTAAGCGGGGAAGCTCAGATCCACTCTACTTTGAGGATTTCGTACGAACGGGCGCCGCCGGGCGCCGCGACTTCCACCGTATCGCCTTTTGACTTGCCGATCAGAGCACGGGCGATCGGCGACGACAGCGAAATGCGGCCGCGGGCGACGTCGGCTTCGTGATCGCCGACGATCTGGTACTTGCGTCCCTCGTCGGTATCTTCGTCCACCATCGTGACGGTGGCGCCGAACTTAACGGTATTGCCGGACAGTTTGGAGACATCGATCACATCGGCGCGGCCGATCTGGTCTTCCAGTTCGATGACCCGCCCCTCGATGAACGCCTGTTTTTCCTTGGCGGCATGGTATTCCGCGTTCTCGGACAAATCGCCGTGGGCGCGCGCCTCGGCAATCGCCGCAATGATCGCCGGACGCTCGATGTTCTTAAGGTTGTCGAGTTCGTTTTCCAGGGCCGTGTAGCCCGACGCGGTCATCGGAATGCGTTCCATGTCGTTATCCTGTTGATGCAAAAAAACCTGCCCGCCGGTCACGGGCAATCAAAGTGCCATGCTGCAATTCACTTTGCGCAGCTAACCCATTGTTACATAAGGATTCTACAATCCTTCGACAGCGCGAGCGAGGGCTAAATGTAAGACTGGAGGGGGGCAACTTCAAGAGACCCCTCTCTTAATGCCGCAATGCCGCCGACAGCAGCCATAGCACCCGCAAGAGTAGTATAGTAGGGAACCTTCATCGTCAACGCCGTCCGGCGGATCGAAGCGGAATCGGCCAGCGCTTGCGCTCCCTCGGTGGTGTTGAATACCAACTGCACGTCGCCGTTTTTGATGGCATCGACGATATGCGGCCGGCCTTCGAGCACTTTGTTGATGATCTGCACTTTGAGCCCGGCCTCGGCCAGTACCCTGGCGGTACCGCGGGTGGCGAGAATTTCGAATCCCATGTCGATCAGGGCCTTGGCCGGGGCGATGGTCTCGGCCTTGTCGGGTTCCTTGACCGATATGAACACCCGGCCGGACAGCGGCAGCTTAAGGCCGGCGCCGATCTGGCTTTTGGCAAAGGCGCGGCCGAACGTGGTATCGATGCCCATCACTTCGCCGGTCGATTTCATCTCGGGGCCGAGAATGGTGTCGACGCCGGGGAAGCGGGCGAAAGGCAGCACCGCCTCCTTGACGCAAATGTGGCCGGGTTTGCCCGTTCCCAGCGGAAACGCCATCAACGATTCCCCGGCCATCACCCGGGCGGCGATCGCCGCCACCGGCTTGCCGATGGATTTGGCAACGAACGGCACGGTGCGGCTGGCGCGCGGGTTGACCTCCAGCACGTAAATATCGTTGCCCTGTGCGGCGTACTGCACGTTCATCAACCCCCGGACGTTCAGTGCCAACGCCAACGCGATAGTTTGCCGTTCGATTTCCTTGATCACCTTCAGCGAAAGCGAGTGGGGCGGCAGCGAGCAGGCGGAATCGCCGGAATGCACCCCGGCTTCTTCGATATGCTCCATGATACCGGCGATAAAGACGTTGCCGGCCTCGTCGGCGATGGCGTCGACGTCGATCTCGGTGGCGCGGTTGAGAAAGCTGTCGATCAGTACCGGATTGTCGCCGGAGATGCGGAACAGTTCGCCCGACGATACCGTGGCCTTCAGCGCGGCCTCGTCGCCGACGATCACCATGCCGCGCCCGCCCAGCACGTAAGACGGTCGCAAGATCACCGGATAGCCGAGCGTGCGCGCCGCTTCGATGGTCTCCTCCGCCGTCATTGCGGTGGCGTTATGCGGTTGCTTGAGCCCGAGCTTACCGAGGAGAACCTGGAAGCGTTTGCGATCTTCGGCAAGGTCGATGGCGTCGGCCGAAGTGCCCAGGATCGGCACGCCGGCCTCGACCAGCCGGCTGGCCAATTTCAACGGCGTCTGGCCACCGAGCTGTACGATCACCCCTGCAAGTTGGCCGTTGGCGCGTTCGGTATCGACGATCTCCAGCACGTCCTCGGCGGTCAAGGGTTCGAAATACAGCCGGTCGGAGGTGTCGTAGTCGGTCGAAACGGTCTCCGGGTTGCAGTTGACCATGATGGTCTCGTATCCGGCTTCCGACAGCGCGAAACAGGCGTGGCAGCAGCAAT
>DBTZ01000017.1:0-833 GCA_002307315.1 Alphaproteobacteria bacterium UBA1303 | reverse complement strand
TCGATGCCTTGGCCGATGCGGTTGGGACCGCCGCCGAGAATGATGATCTTCTTGCGATTGGTCGGGCGGCTTTCGCATTCGACGACGCCACCGATCGGCGATTCGTAGGTCGAATACATATAGGGCGTCAGCGCGGCGAATTCGGCGGCGCAGGTGTCGATGCGCTTGAACGCCGGGCGAACCTTCAAGGACCGCCGGTGCGAACGCACGGCTTTTTCCGCCTGACCGGACAGCCTGGCAAGGCGAGCGTCGGAAAAGCCCATCGCCTTCAGGGCGCGCATGCCGGCTTCGTCATCAGGCAGGCCGTTCTTGCGCACATCGTCTTCGGCGGCGAGAATGTCGGCGATCTGCTCCAGGAACCACGGATCGTAATGGGTGAGGGCGGCGATCTCGTCCATCGGGAAGCCGTAGCGCATGGCCTGGGCGGTGAGGCGCAGGCGGTCGGGCGAGGTACAGGCCAGCGCGGCGCGGATGGCGTCCTTATCGTCGTCCAGGGCAATTTCGTCGAGGCCGGTCAGGCCGGTTTCCAGCGAGCGCAGCGCCTTTTGCAGGGATTCCGCGAAGGTACGGCCGATTGCCATCGCTTCGCCGACCGATTTCATCGAGGTGGTGAGGATCTGCTCGGCACCGGGAAACTTCTCGAAGGCAAAGCGCGGAATTTTCGTCACCACATAGTCGATGGTCGGCTCGAAGGACGCCGGCGTCGCCTTGGTGATGTCGTTGGTGAGTTCGTCCAGCGTGTAGCCCACGGCGAGCTTCGCCGCCACCTTGGCGATGGGAAATCCGGTGGCTTTGGAGGCCAGCGCCGAGGAGCGCGACACCCGCGGGTTCAT
>DBTZ01000046.1 GCA_002307315.1 Alphaproteobacteria bacterium UBA1303 | reverse complement strand
CGGCCGTCGCGGATCCCGATGGCGTCCTTGCCGACGAGGTCGATGCGGCTCACATGGCTGTCGAGGTTGATGCGCACGCAGGCCCAGTTCAGCCGCGCCGCCACCTGCTCGATATGGGTCGATTTGCCGGTGCCGTGGTAGCCCTGGATCATCACCCTTCGGTTGAAGGCAAAGCCGGCGAGAATGGCGAGCGTGGTGTCGCGGTCGAAGCGATAGGCGTCGTCGCGGTCGGGTACGTAGGCGTTGGGCTGTTTGAAGGCGGGCACCTTCATTTTTGCGTCGATATCGAAGACCGATTTCACGTCAACTTCGATATCCGGCGTGGCGGCGGGATCGAGGCCCTCTGGCAGGCTGGTCATTTTTCAAATTCCGGTTCGATACGTGCGGGGACACACACCGCTTCAGGAGGTGAGGGCGCCAAATGAGCCCCGTTAGGTAAGCCCGGAGGCGCGCAACACGCCGTAGGCTTTGATAACCCTTTTCAGACGCTCCTCCGCGCCCCGGTCGCCGCCATTAGCGTCCGGGTGGAACCGCTTCACCAGTTCCTTATACCGCGCCTTGACCTGGTTCAAGCTCGCCGAGGGATCGAGATTAAGGATATCGAAGGCCTGGCGCTGCAGCGGGGTCAGCACCCGTTGCGGCCGTCGCGGTTCGGTTTTTACCTTCGCGGCTTGGAAAACCGCATAGCCGTCCTCGACGGTATAGGCGCCGCCGACGAAATCCCTGATTCCGGCGATGCGCTTGCCGATCGGCCAGGTCGGGCGATGGCCGGTCACCGCCTCGGTGCGAAACCGCTCGATTTCCCTTTCGTTCATGCCGTCGAAGAAATCCCACTGCTCGTTGTGTTCGCGGGCGTGCTCGACGCACAGCCACTGGCGGCGGGTCAAATCCTTCGGACTGATCGGAACGTGACAGACACCTTCCTCGTGGCAACCCGGCACGGCACAACGGCGTTGCTTCGGCTCGGGGGCGGCATCGTCCCGCTTGATCCTGATGTCGTAGCCGAACCGCGGCCTGTAGCTTGCCTTCTCCATGCCGCGATTATGCGTGGAAAACGTGAAAAAACAAGGAAACGAAGCGCAGGGCAGCGGCGTCGGCTGGCCGAGGCCAACGCAGGGCTACGTAAATCGTTGCCTGTGAAAAAAGTTCCTCGCTGCGCTTTGGAACTTTTTCACAATTGAAACGTAAGGACAAAACTCGCTTGGGGCGGCCCGGCGCTCGTTTTTCGATTGTTTTCGTTTTGCAGGATTATCCGGCGAACGGCCGGAAATCCTGCAAAACCGGCCGTCCTCGGGGCGGCTTACGCTCGCCCAGAGGGCGGGGAAAAACGTCAACCCCGAGTGCAGAACCGCTTCAAACGAGGGGGGGGCCCTATAATATCGTGAAAAAGTACACGGAGGCCTTTAGGCCGAAGGACTTTTTCTCGGACGACGAAATCTGATCACAACAGGCCCTAATGGTGGGCGGTGAGGGTTTCGAACCCCCGACCCCCTCGGTGTAAACGAGGTGCTCTACCGCTGAGCTAACCGCCCTGACGCGCAATCGGGGGAAAAACTACCCGACCCTCGACGAAGCACGTGGGCGGTTTTTCCGACGAACGGCGCAACAAAACAAGTCCCCTTACACCAGCTTCGCCTGCCGGCATCAAGTCCGCGTATGCCCCATGAAAATTCCAGGGGCACCGGTTGTTCAGGCAGACGAACGAGGCGGAAAGCGAGCTTCGCCTTCCGCCTTCATCTCACGTTGGGGAACACGCGTCCCATCCAGGCCGGCGCCGGCACGTGCGTCGGCGCAGGGGACGGCTTTGCGGTCGCTAAATCAGTTCAGCGAATCCTTAAGCTGCTTGCCGGGACGGAAGCGCGGGGATTTCGACGGTTTGATGGTGATCTCTTCGCCGGTCTGGGGATTGCGGCCCTTGCCGCCGGCGCGGGTGGAAACCACGAACACGCCGAAACCGGTCAAACGGACTTCCTCGCCGCCCTTCAGCGCGGCGGCGATCAGTTCGAATACGCCATCGACCGCCTTGGCGGCGTCGGTTTTGCCGAGGCCGGTATGGTCGGAAAGTCTCTGGATCAGATCGTTCTTATTCACGGTGGATGGCTCCTTTTCACAGAATCGCCGGGGCGACTAGGGGAAATCTAGGTCTTTCACGACCTTCGTCAAAGGTTGAAGCAGGCGAAAGCCGCCAATTTTGGGTTAAATTTGGCCAATTTTCGCGCTTTTGCGGGGGAAATTGGGCAGGCGGGAACGATGTCGTCCCCGCCTGGCCCCAAAGTCAATGCGTCATCACCGCGTCGTCGGAATCGGCAGGCACCGACATGACGATTTCCGGCTCGACCCACTCGATCGGCTCGGGCTGACGGACCAGCGCCACTTTCAGCACCTCGTCGACGGTTTTGGCCGGAACGATAGTCAATCCCTGTTTCACGTTATCGGGGATTTCCGCCAGATCCTTCTCGTTCTCGTCGGGAATGCAGACGGTCTTGATTCCGGCGCGCAAGGCCGCCAGCAGTTTTTCCTTCAATCCGCCAATCGGCAGCACCCGGCCGCGCAAGGTAACCTCGCCGGTCATTGCCACGTCGCGGCGGACCGGAATGCCGGTAAGCACCGAAACGATCGACGTCGCCATCGCCACGCCGGCCGAGGGGCCGTCCTTCGGGGTTGCCCCTTCCGGCACATGGACGTGGATGTCGCGCTGCTCGAACAGCGGCGGTTTGATGCCGAAATGGGTCGCTTTGGAGCGGACATAGGACCGCGCCGCGTCGATCGATTCCTTCATCACGTCACCGAGCTTGCCGGTGGTCTGCATGCGGCCCTTGCCGGGCAGACTGACGGCTTCAATCTGCAGCGTGTCGCCGCCGGTTTCGGTCCAGGACAGACCCGCGACGACACCGACCTGATCTTCGCCTTCAACCCCGCCGTAGTGCTACTGCCGCACGCCGG
>DBTZ01000025.1 GCA_002307315.1 Alphaproteobacteria bacterium UBA1303 | reverse complement strand
GCAGGAAGCCTCGATCTTCCGCGGCATGTCGGTTGAGCAAAATATCCTTGCCGTTCTCGAACTGAGCGAAAAAGACCCGGCCAAGGTGCGTGAAGACGTGACCCGCCTGCTGGAAGAACTGCGCCGCACCCATATCCGTCATTCGCCGGCCACCGCCCTGTCCGGTGGGGAACGCCGTCGTGTCGAAATCGCCCGCGCGCTCGCCAGCAAACCGTCCTTCATGCTGCTTGACGAACCTTTCGCCGGCATTGACCCGCTGGCTATTTCCGATATCCGCGAAGTGGTCATGTATCTGAAAAGCCGCGGCATCGGCATATTGATTACCGATCATAATGTGCGTGAAACGCTTGATCTGGTCGATCGCGCCTCGATCATCCACTCCGGCGAAGTGCTGTTTGAAGGCACGGCGGAACAGATCACCCACGATCCGGAAGTCAAGCGCGTCTATCTCGGCGAATCGTTCAATTAATTGACGAAATAATCCGGCACAATTTGCCGATTGCGGCCCGCCATTAACCATTCGACAGCGATTGTTAACGCAATATGCCGGACAGGTTTTGTCCGGTTTTAACAAAAAAGCCGGAAGCTAAAGAAATATAGACGATTTTCGCTCAGTCTGGGGGAAAGCATCTAAAGGTCGGTAATGGCGCTCGGTCAAAGGTTAGAACTTAAGCAGGGTCAGGGGTTGGTGATCACCCCTCAATTGCAGCAGGCGATCAAGCTGCTGCAATTGTCGAACATCGAATTGGTGGAATACTGCGAACAGGAGCTGGAGAAGAATCCGCTGCTGGAGCGCGACGACAGAGACGCGGTGCCGGCCGAAGCCGCCCCCGCGCCGGCGCCCGAAACGCCGGGCGAGGGGGTCGACGAAGCGATCGTCCGCGAGGATTTTTCCAAATGCGAGGAAATCGACGCCTCGCGCGACGATCTGTACGACGAGGGCGAGGCGCATGCCAGCGTACAGGAATCGGTGCGCGAGGCCGCACCGCTGCCGGCGACGGATTGGAGCCAGGTCAAGTCCGGTCCGCGCTATGACGGCGACGAGGATCTGCTGGAATCGACGGTGGCCAACGCCGGCAGCCTGAAGGAACATCTGCTCGAACAACTCGCCATTGCGGCGCTCGATGCCGACAAGCGGCTGATTTGCGTGGCGTTGATCGATGTCGTCGACGAAGCGGGATATATCCGGGGCGATCTTGCCGAGATGGCCGGGCGGCTCGGCGCCCCCGTCAAGACGGTACTGGAAACGCTGAAGGTGGTGCAGGGCTTCGATCCCGCCGGCGTCGGCGCCCGCGATCTTTCCGAATGTCTGGCGCTTCAACTGAAGGAAAAGGATCGGCTCGATCCGGCGATGGAGACGCTGCTGACGCGGCTCGATCTCGTCGCCCGCCGCGACATCGCCCAGCTTAGCCATCTGTGCGGCGTCGATGCCAACGACATCGCCGATATGATCGCCGAGATTCGCGATCTGTCGCCCAAGCCCGGCCTCGCCTTCGACGCCGAGCCGGTGCAGTCGGTGATCCCCGATGTGATCGTGCGCGAAAGCGCCGACGGCGGCTGGCTGGTCGAACTCAACAGCGATACCCTGCCGCGCCTTCTCGTCAATTCGCAGTATTACGCCAAGGTCTCGGCCGGTGCGCGCGATAAGGACGCCAAGAACTATCTGGTCGATTGTCTCAACAATGCCAACTGGCTGGTCAAGAGCCTGGATCAGCGCGCCCGTACCATCCTCAAGGTGTCGAGCGAAATCGTGCGCCAGCAGGACGGTTTCCTCACCTATGGGGTGCGCCATCTGCGGCCGCTCAATTTGCGCGCCATCGCCGATGCCATCGGCATGCACGAATCGACGGTCAGCCGCGTCACCTCGAACAAATACGTCGCCACCCCGCGCGGTCTGTTCGAACTGAAATATTTCTTTACCGCGTCGATTCCGTCGATGAACGGCTCCGAGGCCCACTCCGCCGAAGCCGTGCGCGATCGTATCCGCGAAATGATCGAACGCGAGAGCGCCGACGAAATTCTTTCCGACGATCGCATCGTCACGCTATTGACGGCGGATGGGGTGAATATCGCGCGGCGCACGGTGGCGAAATACCGCGAGTCGATGCGAATACCCTCCTCGGTCGAGCGTCGTCGGCTCAAGGGCGCCGAGGCGGCACCGGCCTGATACCGTCGGGCGATCGGTATGCCGGTGCAAAAAAACGGGTGGCGTCGTAAAATTGCAATGGAGCAACGTGCGCAAAAGTGTGTTCGCTTTTGCGCGGAAAGTTGCGACCAAACAAAAGGATAGAAAAGGATAGAGCGGTGCGCCGATTCTGTCTGAAAGTGCGGCGCTCCGGCCGTACGTTGCAAGACCGAGGTTGCATAAAATTGTCGGTATTCCGGTAAGTTATCGGTAACGATACGGCGGCGGGCGATTGCCGGGTAGCGGTTTGCGTTCGAAATTCAAGCGTTGACTTTGCGAAATGTGCGGACTAACAGGCTGCGGACTTGGTGAGGGGGCCTTTTCCCCCCCGCAGAACGGACGGCAGAACGTCGGGTGGCGGTAAATCGTATCGCTTGAAAAGCCCATATCTAGTCACGATCGGACTGCGAGGTCCGATTCATCCAAAAGGGTCGTCATGCAGATCGCGGATTTGCTGGTACCTCAGAGTGTCTATCCGGCGCTGAAGGTCCACGGCAAAAAGCAGCTGTTTCAGGAACTGTCGCTGCGTGCCGCCCACCTGGTGCGGTTGCCGGATAAGCGCATCTTCGAAACCGTGAACGAACGCGAGCAGCTCGGCACCACCGGCGTGGGGCAGGGCATCGCCATACCTCACGGCCGGTTGACCGAAATCGAAAAGATCTATGGCTTGTTCGCGCGTCTGGATACGCCGATCGATTACGATGCGGTCGATCGTCAGCCGGTCGATCTGGTGTTTCTGCTTTTGGCGCCGGAAGGCGCCGGCGCCGATCATTTGAAGGCGCTGGCTCGGGTCTCGCGGCTTTTGCGCAACCAGACGGTTTGCGACAAGCTTCGCGCCGCCGCCGCCGCCGAGGAAATTTTTTCCATTCTTACCGAACCGGCGACGAAGTCCGCCGCGGCATAGCGCAACCGGATTCCACTCTTCGGTGAAGCGCTCTAATGTAGCGACACCGGGATCAGTTCGTTCTGCACCATCGCGCCGTAGGCACTTTCCTTGTCGCCGGTCAGGCCGATGACGGTGCCGTCGCCCAAATGCAGCACGTACATCTGGGCGTCGGGCGGCAGTTCGATGCCCGGCGGTATCAACCCCATCCGATGCACTTCCGCGCTCGGCGTCGGCTTGATGTAGGCGACGCGGGTCGGATCGAACAGGACATCCAGCGGACCGATTTCCGGAACAACGGGCATCATCACCGCGGCACTCCTTTTTTTGCGCCTTCAGCCTTAATGGCAATGGTGCGCACCACACTCTGCGCTTCCGGGCGCCGCAGATCGATAGTCAAAAGCCCGTTGGCCAGCGCGGCGTCGGCAACCTCGATGCCTTCGGCCAGGACGAAGGCGCGCTGAAACTGGCGGGCGGCAATGCCGCGATGAAGATAGGTCTTGCCTTCGCCTTCGCCTTGCCGGCCGCGGATCATCAGTTGGCGATCTTCCACCGTCACGCTGAGCTCGTCTTCGGTAAATCCGGCCACCGCCAGGGTAATGCGCAGGGCGTCATTTGCCGTCTGTTCGATGTTATAAGGCGGATAGCTGTCGGCGGCGCCTTTGGTCGCCCGTTCCAAGAGCGTTTCAAGATGCTCGAAACCCAAGAGAAACGGACTGTTGAAGTATACGCTTCGGTTCATGTTCGCTCAGCCCTTTCAAAGCGGCGGCTGGTACGGTAAACGGCCCCATCTGGGCACCGTACCCGTAAGATGTGGGCGCGGACGCGGCATATCAAGGCGTAAGGTAGAATATCCATAACGGTCACTTTCCGGAACCGATCATGCTGCAACCTACCGTCATCGTCGACGACGCCGCACACGGGCGTGTGCGGGCCTTTGGGCGGCCGCTGGGGACGATCCGGGCCGATACCCCGGAGGAGGTGCCCGTCGCCCTGGCTGCCTTGCAGACGGTTTGGGACATGGGTCTGCATGCGGCAGGATATTTTTCCTATGAAATG
This sequence comes from Alphaproteobacteria bacterium UBA1303, assembly GCA_002307315.1. Lineage (GTDB taxonomy): Bacteria > Pseudomonadota > Alphaproteobacteria > Micropepsales > Micropepsaceae > Rhizomicrobium. The sequence goes on along the minus strand of DBTZ01000025.1, from coordinate 4,723 downwards.
GGATATGTCCTTGAGCCCAGGCTGCAACCGCTGCTGCCGCGGCACCGGTTGGCTCCGCTTTTGTGGTTTGGAATTTTCGATCCGCCAAAGATCGTCGATGCGGCGGCTCTCGATCCGGCGTTCGACGGCTGGTGTACCGGGCGCGCCCACGCCGGTCCTTTGCGCACCGAATGGCGCGAGGCGGACTACGGCGAGCGTTTCGATCGGGCAAAGGCGCTGATTGCCGCCGGCGATTTTTATCAGGTCAATCTCACATTCCGCGGCGGCTTTGCGTTTTACGGCGATCCATTGGCATTTTATCGGGATTTGCGGACGTTTTCCGCTTCCGCCTACGGCGCGTACGTCGACGACGGCGAGCGGCGCATCCTCAGCCTGTCGCCGGAACTGTTTTTCTCCCTCGAAAACGGGAAACTGACCGCCCGCCCGATGAAGGGCACCGCCGCGCGCCACCTCGACCGCGACAAGGACGAGGCCGCGCGCAACGCCCTTGCCGCAAGCGTCAAGGACCGCGCCGAGAACCTGATGATCGTCGATCTGATGCGCAACGATCTTGGCCGCATCGCCCAAAGCGGCAGCGTCGCGGTAAAGGATCTGTTTGCGGTGGAAACCTATCCCACCGTGCATCAGATGGTTTCGACGGTGACGGCGGACCTCCGGCAGGACGCCGGCATCGCCGCGATATTGCGTGCGTTGTTTCCCTGCGGTTCGGTCACCGGGGCGCCGAAGATCCGCGCCATGCAGGCGATCCGCGATCTGGAAGGCAAGGCGCGCGGTATCTATTGCGGCGCGGTCGGCTGGTTCGGCCCCAAGTATTCGGCGCGGTTCAACGTCGCCATTCGCACCCTGACGATTTCCGGCGGGCGCGGCTTTTTCGGCATCGGCGGCGCGGTGGTGCAGGATTCGAAAAGCGATGCCGAATATGCCGAAGCTTTGCTTAAATGCCGCTTTCTGGCCGAAACGCGCCGGCCGCTGGAACTGATCGAAACCCTGCGGTTTGTACCGGGCGACGGCCTGGTCCGCTGCGATCTTCACGTGGCGCGGATGAAGCGGTCGGCGGAATTCTTCGCCATTGCCTTCGACGAGCAAGCGGCGCGCCGGGCGCTGGAAGGGGCGGTCGCCAACGCCACCAAGACCTTGCGCGTGCGCCTGACGCTGGATGAGACCGGCCAGTTCGTTTGCTTGGCGATGCCGCTGCCGCCGGGTCCCGCCTGCTGGACCTTTGCGGTTTCGCCCAAGCGGTTGTCCGGCGCCGATCTGTTCGTCCGCCACAAGACGTCCTTGCGCGAGACCTATGATCGGGAACGCAACCGTATCGTCGATCGTCTCGGTTGCGACGAAGTCGTCTTTCTCAACCGAGACGGTTTCGTCGCCGAGGGCAGCCGCAGCACGGTTTTCGTCAAACGCGACGGCAAACTGTTGACGCCGCCGCTCGATGCCGGCGCGCTCGACGGCGTGCTGCGCCGCGAGCTTGTGGATTCCGGCGAAGCCGTCGAGGCGATGTTGAGCCCGAAGGATCTGACCGGCGAAGTCTTTCTCGGCAATTCCCTACGCGGGCTCATCCGCGCCGCACCGATCGTGTGATACGGCGCGGCGCGAGACGGAGCAGGGCGCAATTTCGGGCGCCGGGCGGAGACTACAGCCGCGGTTTGCCGCTGGCGGATGCGAAGGGCACTTCCAGCACCTTGGCGATGGTGGGGGCGATGTCGCGCATGTCGATCTCGCCCAGCTTCTTTTTGGCGATGCCGGGGCCGGCGATGAAGAACGAGGCGCGCATTTCCTTGTTGGTAGGAAAGTAGCCGTGGGTGCCCTTGTTCTTGCCGTCGCGGATCAACGGCATGACGATGCTGGCCCCGCCGTAATAGCCGATTTTGAAGTCGACGAAGAACGAGGCATCCTTGCCGCCGCCCATTTTGTCCGCCTCCGCACGGTCGATCACGCGGGCGATGCCGTTGGCCGGATCGGCGGCGAGCTTTTTCAACAGCGTGCCGACTTTTCCCTTCAACGCCGGATCGTCCGGGCGGGAAAGTACGATTTCCGACGCGCCGCCGGCATCCCACGGCATCGCCTCCCAGGAAACCACCTTCTTGCCCTCGGCATCGAGGGTTATCAGGCCGGCGTCGATGAACGGCCGCATCAGGTTCACCTGGTGCGATACGGCGGCGAAGCCGTGATCGGAGACGACGACGACGACGATGGCGGGTTCGGCCTTTCTCGCCGCAGCGACGAGTTCGCCGATCATCGCGTCGGTGGCTTCGAGCACCGCCTTGGCCTCATCCGTGCCGGGACCTTTGGCATGCTGGATGCCGTCGAGGCTGGATAGGTGCAGGGTCATGAAATCCGGCTTCCTCAAGCTTATCAGCGCGGCTGCCAGCTTGGCCTTGGCCGCGTCGTTCTTTTCCTCTTCGCCGTATACCGCGGCGAAGGGGATGCCTGCCGCTTTGGCAATTTCGTCGGTGATGCCGAACGGTGTCGACAGGGCGTTTATCAGCTTGAGGTCGTCGGGGGTGCCGGCGCGCCAAAATTCGGGAATATTGTAGTCGATCGACGGATTGCCGACGCTGACCGGCCAGCCCAGGCTGGCGGTCTTGAGCCCGGCCTTATGCGCCGCATCCCACAAGGTCGGCACCTTGATGTCGGCGGAATACCAATACCAGCCCCCGGCATTCTTGCTTTCGGGATCGAACGTCGTGTTGTTGACAATGCCGTGCAGCAGCGGTGCGACGCCGGTAACCAGTGTGGTGTGGTTGGGATAGGTGACGGTCGGCAGCACGTTGACTACGCCGTCGGCATAGGCACCCTCTTGCATCAGGGCGTGCAAGTTCGGCAGTTTCAGTCCTCGTTTTCCGGCATCGATCACGTCGGACGGGCGCATACCGTCGACCGAGATCATCAAAACCGGATTGGCCTCGGCGGCCGCCAGCGCCAGAGCCAAAGCCACAACCGCAAAACGCAACGCTCGATAAGTCATCGTCTGTTCTCCCGGTGAAGCCGCGAATGTCGTTCGCGCATATGACAGCCGAATGTCAGCCGTTGCTTCTTTTTGCCGATTTGAGGCGCAGCAATGTCGCAATGCCGAAATACGCGGCGAGCGAGAGAAACGTGTGCCAGATAAAATGCGTGCCGAACGGGATATATGCGCACGCAATCGGGTCGAGCGACCGGCCGACGGCAGCAATCAGTCCGCAAACGAGCGCGGCAAGTCCGCCGGCGGCGGCCGGTACGCCGGCGGCGGCCGGTACGCCGAAACGCCTGCGAGTGGCGGCGATCAGCCACGAACCGGCCAGCGTCACCGTCAGGAAAAACGGAATGAAAGCGTAGGGCGGGGCGGCCAATGCCGATCCGGTCAAGCCGGCGCGCCAGGCATAGACCCCGGCGATGCTGGCGGCGATTACCCCGAACGGGGCGAGCCATCCGGCCAGCCGTCCGTACAGCGCGCCGAACCACAGTCCCACCAGCACGAACAAAAACAGCAAGCCCGGAACGGTGTCGAGCGTCAGCGTCAACATGGTGCGCAGGCCGTGCCAGAGCGCGCTGCCGATGCCGACGGCGAAAAGCAGCGCGATCAGCACCCACAGGCCGGCATCTCGCCGTTGCGCCGAGTGCAGCACCAAACGCGTAGCGAAGATCGCGGCGACGATAATCAGTGCGTTGGTGACGAAATTTACCGGCTCGGCCACGCCCATGAAAGGGTGGCCGGTTTCGCAATATATCGGTCCGGGCATGCGATGTTCATCCGCAGGTGGCTGCTCCAGCATAAACCCGCTTCGGTCGCACCGGTAATGCAAATGGCGCGAAAAAAGGGGGTGGGGGCGAGGTTCCGGCAGACATATCGACGTAAGTAAGCGCTTGACTGTACATATGTACATAGGTATATTTATACCATGAATATGTATAGGACGTCACCATGACCGAGACGCATAGCCCCGTCGTTGAACGCGTGCAGACGGGCATTCGCATAGAAAAGCGCATCCTCAAGGTGCTCAAGGCGATGGCCGAGTACCACGATATTTCCCTGGGCGATCTGATCGAGGGGATCGTATTGCACGCCTTCGAAGGCAAAACCCCCTTCGGACCCGACGCCATTCAAAAGATCGAACAGATCAAGGCGATCTATGGGCTCGATCTCAAAGCGTCCGACAGCCACAAGCTGGTCGAACAACCGGCGAAGGAATAAGCCGATGCTTGATCGTGTGCCGATGCTGCGCATCGCCTATTGGACCGGTGCGGTCCTTGACGCCTTGTCGGCGTTTGCGATGCTGTATTCGCCGTTTTATGTTTCGGTCAATCTTGCGGATGCGGCGAATTTCGTTCCCGGCGCGGAATACCGCTATGCGATGGCGCACGGCGCCGCCCTGATGATCGGTTGGACGGTGCTGCTGATCTGGGCCGATCGCAAACCGCTGGAACGGCGCGGGGTTCTGATCATCACCGCTTTTCCGGTGGTGGTCGGACTGTATCTATCACGCTGGGTGCTGTTCCGCGCCGGCATGCTGCCGGTGGCGTTTCCGCTTGCCGGCGCGATCCTGCCGGCGCTGCTGTGTATCCTGTTCGTCTTTGCCTACGTCAACAGCCTGCGCCGGACGGAATGATGCTTTCCGCCGCAACCCTCAGGCCGCCAGGTTTTCTTCTTTATCCTCGGTTTCGCCTTGGCGCTTGGTCTTAAAGCGGGCGATCAACTGTGCCAGTTGGCGGGCGTTGTCCGCCATCGACTGGGCGGCGGCGG
>DBTZ01000067.1 GCA_002307315.1 Alphaproteobacteria bacterium UBA1303 | reverse complement strand
CAAATGTCGGAATCGGACCACTAGCGGAATGCCGGCTGCTCGCGCCAGACGAGAGGGAGATCGGCATCTGGTAGTTGCGCCAAGTTAAACCCGACAGGCAGGTGTCCTTCGAGGATACCCGGGGCGGAACCGGTGCGAGATGCAATGATGTAATGGTGTCGGTCGAATCCACCTTGCCCGCGAGCAGCACCCGTTTCCTGCGATACTCGGTAGCACGTCGGTTGACTTCCGCTTTGCCAAGGCACTATTCCTCCGGCGCAGGACAGGACGCCGGATAGTCGGCGCAGAGGAGTTTTTCCCTATGTCTCAGACACATGAAGTCGAACACATGTGCGTGGTTGCCAAAGGTCCCAAGCACGGGCCTGCGCCGATCCCGCAGGAAGGCCAATGGACCAAGGCAAAAGAGGTGAAAGACATCTCCGGCTTGACCCACGGCGTTGGCTGGTGCGCGCCGCAGCAAGGGGCGTGCAAACTTACCCTGAACGTCAAGAACGGCATTATCGAAGAGGCGCTGGTCGAGACCGTCGGGTGTACCGGCATGACCCATTCGGCCGCCATGGCGGCGGAAATTCTGCCCGGCAAGACCATTCTCGAAGCGCTCAACACCGATCTGGTGTGCGACGCCATCAATACGGCGATGCGCGAGCTGTTCCTGCAGATCGTTTACGGCCGCACCCAGACTGCCTTTTCCGAAGGGGGCCTGCCGATCGGCGCCGGCCTGGAAGACCTCGGCAAGGGCCTGCGCAGCGTGACCGGCACCATGTACGGCACCGCCGCCAAGGGCGTGCGGTACCTGGAAATGGCCGAAGGCTATGTGACCGAAATTGCGCTCGACGCCGATAACGAAGTCATCGGCTACAAATTCGTTAATTTGGGCAAGATGATGGAAAACATCGCCAAAGGCATGGATGCCGGCGAGGCGCTGAAGAAGGCCTCCGGCAGCTACGGACGCATTGCCGACGCCGTCCGCACCATCAACCCCCGCCAGGAATAGGAGTGCGATATGGCTTCGTTTGAAGGCTACGATCGGCGCATCGCCCAGATCGACAAGTTCCTTGCCGCCAACGGGATTTCCTCGCTGGATGCGGCCGAGAAAATTTGCCTCGACCGTTCGGTCGACGTGCGCAATATCGTGAAATCCGTCCAGCCCATCGCGTTTGAGAACGCCGGCTGGGCCTATCTGGTTGGCGCCGCGGTTGCCATCCACAAGGGCCAGAAGGCCGCCGTCGAAGTCGCCAAAACCTTGGGCGAAGGGCTGCAGGCGTTCTGCATTCCGGGTTCGGTCGCCGACGACCGCAAGGTCGGCTTGGGCCACGGCAACCTCGCTTCGATGCTGCTGCGCGAAGATACCGACTGCTTCGCCTTCTGCGCCGGGCACGAATCCTTTGCCGCGGCGGAAGGCGCCATCGGTTTGGCGCGTTCGGCCAACAAAGCCCGCACCAAGCCCTTGCGCGTCATCCTCAACGGCCTGGGCAAGGACGCCGCGCAGATCATCTCGCGGGTCAACGGCTTCACCTACGTGCAGACGCAGTTCGACTATGCCACGGGCAAGGTAGCGGTGGTGCGAACCAAGGCCTATTCGAAGGGCGAGCGGGCCGCAGTGCGCTGCTACGGTGCCGACGACGTGCGCGAAGGCGTGGCGATCATGCACCTTGAGGGCGTCGATGTCGCCATCACCGGCAATTCGACCAATCCGACCCGCTTCCAGCATCCGGTGATGGGCGTCTACAAGAAGGAACGCATCCTCGAAGGCAAGCCGTTCTTCTCGGTGGCCTCGGGCGGCGGCACCGGCCGCACGCTGCATCCCGACAACATGGCCGCCGGTCCGGCGTCCTACGGCATGACCGACACCATGGGCCGGATGCATTCGGATGCGCAGTTCGCCGGCTCGTCTTCGGTTCCCGCGCATGTCGAGATGATGGGGTTGATCGGCATGGGCAACAACCCGATGGTCGGCGCCTCGGTCGCGGTCGCGGTGGCCGTCGAGCAGGCGATGAAGTAACATTCTGACGCGGACTTTTTTATCGAGGGGCGCAGCGCCGATGGGTGTTGCGCCCCTTTGAGTCTGTACCGCAAACGGCCCTGTCGGGGTGATACGAATTCCCGATGCGGCATGATGTCTACGCAGCCACACAATGCGCCGCATTCCCGTGTTGACAGACCGCACTATCGTTCGCACTGTTGCTCGACTTGGCGGAAGATACCCGATGAAAATTCTCGTTCCCATCAAGCGGGTACTCGATCACAACGTTCCCGCCCGGTTGACGCCGCGGGGAACCGTGCAAACCGATGGCTGCAATCACGAGATCAACCCGTTCGACGCCGTCGCGCTCGAAGCGGCGGTACGGATTAGGGAACGAGGATTGGCCCGGGAAGTCGTCGCCGTATCCGTCGGCACGGACGAATTCGTTTCGTCGCTGCGAACGGCCTTGGCGGTCGGCGCCGACCGGGGCATTCTGGTACGGACCGAGGCACCGCTGGAGCCGCTTGCGGTTGCGAAAATCTTCCACCGTCTCTGTCTTGCCGAAATGCCGGATCTGGTGATCGCGGGCAAACAGGCGATCGACGACGATGCGGCGCAAGTCGGGCCTATGCTGGCCATGTTGCTGGGATGGGCCCAGGCAACCAACGTCTCGCACCTCGAATGGGTGGATGGACAGATCGACGCGATGTGCGAAGTCGACCGCGGCACGCGACGTCTGCGCCTAAGCTTGCCGGCGGTCGTTACCGTGGATTTGCGCCTTAACGAACCGCGCTACGCCTCGTTGCCCAACGTCATGCGAGCCAAGAAAAAACCGCTTGAGATAAAATCTCTGACCGATTTCGGCATCGATGTCTCGCCGAAGACCGAACAGATTGCGCTGCGCGAAATCGATATTTGCCGTCGCGCAACACTGGTACCCGATGTGGACGCATTTGCCGCCGCCCTGCTGGCAACGGGGAGCCTACGATGAGAGTTCTGCTGCTGGCCGAGCATGACAATAAACGGCTCGGTGCGGAAACCAGGAATGCCGCCGCCGCCGCCCGGCTGATCGGCGGCCCGGTACACCTGCTCGTGGCGGGATTGGGATGTGCCGCCGTTGCCGCGGAGGCGGCCGGCGTCGCCGGCATCGACCGCGTTCTGCTGGCCGACGACGCTAATTACGCGCACCAACTGGCGGAACCGCTGGCGAAACTTATCGTCGCGCAATCGGGCGGCTATGACGTATTTCTCGCACCCGCCACGGCTTGCGGCAAAAGCGTCATGCCGCGGGTTGCCGCCGCCCTCGACATACCGCAGATTTCCGAAGCCGTCGGCGTACTGGCCCCCGATAGGTTCGAACGTCCGATATATGCCGGCAGCATCATGCAAACCGTACGCGTGAGCACACCCAGGTTTGCGGCGACCATGCGTCCGGCGGCTTTCGCCCCCGCCGGCGCACAACCCGCCGCCCCGGTGCAAAACCTTCTTCCACTCGAATGCCCGCCCTCCGCCTGTTTTATCGACGAACACATTCCGCGAGCGGCAGGGGCGCAAGAGTTGACCCGAGCGAAAATCGTCGTCGCGGGGGGACGCGGCGCCGGGGCCGGCGGCGGATTCGACGCCATCCGCAGGTTTGCTTTTTCGATCGGTGCCGCCATCGGGGCCAGCCGAGCTGCGGTCGATGCCGGCTTGGCCGGCAACGATTGCCAAGTCGGTCAGAGCGGCAAGACGATTGCGCCGGAATTGTACATCGCCTGCGGAATTTCGGGGGCAATCCAGCATATTTCCGGAATTCAACAAGCGAAGATAATCGCCGCCATCAACAAGGATCCAGAGGCGCCGATTTTTCGGTACGCGGATATCGGATTGGTTGCAGACATTGCCGAAGCGCTTCCTCGGCTTGAACGGCTGCTGGCGGGCAAAAAACCGCGTGCATAGAATTTGGCCTTGCCGCGCGTTTTGCCGGCCGGGGGGTTACATCAGCCAGGACGCGCCGCCGCCGGTGTCGCGATGCACCGCCTTGCGCAGCCACGGCGGCGGGGATTTGGCCAGCTTATCTTCCAGCCTGGCGAGGAGATCGAAAATCCGTTCGGGTTTGTTGACCTGGACCGGGTGAATCCTGCCGGCGACAACCTTGGCGGCGTTGTCGTCGTCGATGTCGGCCATGTAGAGGATGATGCTGCCTTGAATTGCGGCATGGCGCTCGCGACTATCGCGACCGTCTTCGTCCGCCGCATCGGCGGAAAAGGAAACGCAATCGACGAGCCGATGGCCGAACATGCCGACCTCGTAAAGGGCGATATGGGTTGCCGTCTCGAAGCTGGCATTGACCCGCGCGGTATCGTCGGTGGCAAACGCGATCCTCATCGCAAAGTCCTCTTTTGTCCGCAAAAGCAGGAAAGCAACCGTCATGCCATGCGAGGGATTCACACCCCAGCCACGCAAGCCGGACAACCCGTTGAATTTCATACATTTTACCGCAGACAGCCGGGTTGCCCTTATGTGCGAAACCATACAATAATGTCGTTTACAAACGTCATTGTCGCATTTATACGCTATCTGGGTATTATGCATAGTGTTTGCCCGGATGCTCCATCCGCGTTGGCGAATATTTGTCTTTCGTCGCCAACGGTGCGGTTCCGAGCCATTACGACGCGTATGAAATATGACCATCGGCAACAATGTTGAACGAATCCGCAAAGAACATGCGCTGACCGTCTCGAAACTTGCGGCACGCGTTGGCATTACCCGGCAGACGATCTACGCCATCGAAGCGGGCACCTATATTCCCAATACCGCCATTGCCTTGAAGCTTGCCAACGAGTTGAACGTTACGGTCGAACAACTGTTTTCGCTCCGCCCCGTCAAGCCCGTTGCGGCCGACCGGACCACCGCCCGCCTGTTGCCGGATCGACGGCAACTCGACGTCGGCCGTCCGGTTTGGCTATGCCGGGTGGGGGACAATCTGATCGCGGCGGCTTGTGGATCGGCCGACAGTTATCAACCGCCGGCGGATGGACTGATCGCAAAGCTTTACGCGGCAAAAGCCAGCAAGGCCGCCATCCAGGTTTTCTATCCGCAGACCGAAAAACCAGACCACCTTTTGCTGGCGGGACATTGCCTGGGAACGTCGATCCTCGCCCATTATTTGCGTCTGGCTGGCTATAATCTGATCCATGTCAACGGCTGCAAACGCGGCCCAGTCGATTTGCTTAAGGCCGGACTGGTGCACATAGCCATCGACGATTCCTGCCACGGCAAGACGGCCGACGGCATCAATCCCAGATCAGGCACCATCGTCGATACAAGCGAATACGTGGTTACGCGCTTCACCACGCTGGAAGTCGGGCTGGTCGTACCCGCGGACAATCCGAAGCATATTCAATCGCTGAGCGATTTGAACAAGAACGTGGCATTCGTCAATCAACCGGTCGGCAGCGAATGCCGAACCTTGCTGGATCGCGTCGCCGCGAAAGCGCATCTCTGCCAGCCTTCCATTCGCGGGCCGGGGTCCGCCGCCTGCGGAGGACTGACGGCGGCATGGCGCGTCTATTCGGGCAAGGCGGACTGTTGCCTTGCCACCCGCTCGTCGGCGCAAATTCTCGGCCTGCACTTTATACCGGTAGCGCAGCGCCAGTTTAATCTTATCCTGCGGAAGGACAGCCTGCCCCAGGGGGCCTTGGCGGATACTCTCGCCGTGTTGCGTAAACCCAGCTTCCGCCGGGAAATGGAAAGCCTGTGCGACCAAGCGGCGCCCCGAGTATAGACCGGCGCCGCTCTATAGCATCCGCCAGTACCCGGCCGGATCGGTCGGCGGCAGATCCGTTTTGGGCGGCGCCGACGGCGTTCCCAGATAGAGAAACCCGACGATTTGGTCGTCGGCCCCAAGGCCGAGTTCGGCCGACACATTGGGATCGAACATCGGCCAGCCCGACCGCCAGATGCCGCCGAAGCCTTGTGCCACCGCCGCCATCTGCATAGCCATAACCGTGCAGCCGGCCGAGAGCCTTTGCTCGAACAATTCGACGAGGGCGCTTTGCCGCGCCCGGGCCACCACCACAATCACCAACGGCGCACGCAACGGCATTTTCTTCGCGCGTGCCACCACCTCGGGCGGACGGCCGGAGGCCCACGCCGCCCGTTCCATCATCTCGCCGAGCCGCACGCGGCCCTCGCCTACGGCGAGCAGAAACTCGTAAGGATGCAAGGACTGAAAATCCGGCACCCGCATCCCCGCACGCAAGATATTCTCCAGCGCCAGCCCTTCCGGGGCAGGATCGGTCAAGGCGGTGCAGGACCGCCGCTCGTGCAGCAATTGCAGCGCGTCCATCATTGGTCACCCATCAACCACGCAAGCGGCCTATCGATACGCTCGCCGTGCCTAAGCCGGTCGCGCAACGCGACCATGTGCCGGTCGAACCGCTCCAGCAGGGCGAGGTTGTCTTTCTCTTCACGGCTGGTGACGACGATCTCGGAAACCGCCCCGCCGCGAACCACGATCCGCTTGTCGCCCATTAAGGCCAGCAGCGGATCGTGGGTCGAAATCACGACAATCTTCTCCTTAGCCATCAGCAGTTCGAGCGCCTGCCGCCGGTCGATGCCGGCGTTTTCGATTTCGTCGATCAGCACCACCGGAGACGACGACAGATACGCAGTGTCGGCGATCATCAATGCCCGCGACTGGCCGCCGCTGAGTTGGGTCAGGGAGGTGGCAACCGTCATCGGTTCGCCGGCAAGACTGTTGGCGCAGGCCACCACATCCGCCACCGGCACGTTCTGTGCGGACAGATTTCTGCACGCACCATGCATGGTCAGAAACGCGCCGACGGTCAGATCGACGACGAAATTCATGTTCTGCGAAATCTGCGCCACCAGTTTCTTCGCTAACCCGCGTTCCACCGCCGCGGCGCCATCGATGGTCACCCGTCGGGTGGACGGACTGTCGCCCTGCGCCAAGCATTCGATGTCCGACAAAAGCTGGCTTTTGCCCGCGCCGGTGGGACCGACGATGCACACGACCTCGCCGGCCAGGACCGAAAAACCCGCCGGTTCCGGCCGGCCGCGCTTGTCGCGCCCCGGCCATACCGTCAGCGAGCGAACCGAAGCTGCGGTTTGGCGTTTCGCCTTACGGGCGGTATCGATCATGTGCGCAATATGGCGGCCGAGCTGTTCGCGGCTCATGCCGATATGAGTCAATCCCTCGCCGTCGAGCGCGGCGATCCAGGCCGCCACCGATTGTTCGCGACGGATTTCGCGCTGCCCGGCCGCGACCAAAAAATCGATCGCATCCGGGCTGAGGTCGAGAAGTTGGCCGAGGGTTTGCGGAAACACGTGCTGGTTCATACCGCCGCTCCGTCGAACGTCATCTTGCGCACGTTGCCGCGCTGATAATCGCGGCCGATGGCGGTTTCGCCGATGCAATAAGGGCAAACCGCCGACGGCATGGGAAAGCGTAAGCGACCGCCCTCCAGCGTTTCGATGTGCGGCGCCTTGCGAACCGCGGCGGCGAAAGCCATGCTGCCCTGCCCGGTCATGCCGTTGACGAACAGAATATCGGCGTCGGGGTTTGCCGCCGCCACGTTGTGCGAAAAAACTTCGCGTTCCGCCTGCGAAACGATGTCGCCCTTGGTGATCAGCACCAGATCGGCCAGACGCAGCATCGGGCCGATCTTGCGCGGGGTATGGATGCCCGACAGACAATCGACCACACACGCCGCCGTCACCCCCTTGATGTGCGGCGAACAACGGCAGCACAAGCCGGCGCTTTCCGCCATCAGCACGTCGAAGCCGGCATCGCGTCCCCACGCGATGCAATCGTCGATGTTGCTGACGAAAAAATGATCGGGGCAGACGCTGCCGGAAAGACCGGTCGCCACCGGGATGACGGCGGCGGCATAAATCTCGTCATCTGAGGTCGACAGCGCATCGAACTTCACCACCCCGACTTTGGTTCCGCCGGCCGTCAACGATTTGATCGTCTTGATGACGACGGAGGTTTTTCCCACCGACGGGGGCCCTGCCACCGTAACTACGCGCATGAGCGTATCTCCTCGGTGCCGCAGGCGCTTTCGAACGCATCGCACGCCTGCCGCAGCAATTTGGCGGTGGCGGGATGACGGATGAAATCCCAGCCCGGCCAGCGCAAAGCGGCGTCGGGCGGAAGAGCGGCGGTTCCCCGCCCAAGGGCGGGATAGCGATTGGCGTCGAGATAATCCGCCAAGGCGCTGCCGTAAAAATACTCGATCAAGCAGGCGATATCGGCTTGCCGATCCCGCTTGACCGTCAGCCAAAGGGGATAGGCGAACGCCCCGTCTTCCGGCCACACCATTTCGGTAACGGCCCGGCGCGGACACAAATCGGCCAGCGACCAGGGCAGCACGTAAATTCCGCCCGTCGACATGTTGCTGCCGGCATAGCGCGGCATCTGAGCCGAATGCATCAGGCACGGCACATTCTTCACCAAGGCGGCGACGGCATTGAGGCCGAAGGCTTCGGCCATGCACAAAAGAAAAAACTTGTTGTAACTGCGATAGCGGTTTTCGCCGGCCTTACGCCAGCCGCCGAACACCACCTGACCGCGGTATTCCGGCTCGATCAGATCGCGCCAGCGCTTCGGCACCGGCAAACCGTTCAGGCGCGGCTTGTCAATCAGCATGACGAACGGCGCGACGGCGAAAACCCCGATTATCCCCCTGGGATCGACCAAGCCGCCGTTGCGGAATGCGGCGGCGACATCAAGCGGCTGACATCCGGAAAAGCCACCGGTCGCAACATGAGCCGCATAGAAGCGGCGGTTGAAGATATTGCCGTGTTCGGCCGACACCAGCATGGCGGGGTATTCGGCCGGATTGCGGATATAGCGAAGTTGCGCAAACGGCGTACGGCCGCCCTGCCCCATCGGCATGGCGCCGCGAATGAGAGCGCCCCGTGCGATGCTCTGCGCCACGATTTCGGCCGCCCCGTCGCGCACGCGCTGACGCACCGGCACCGGTACGGTGCCGAGAAAATCCAGTCGGCGCGGATCGATGCCGCTTCCGTCCCACAACAGCGGCCCCGAATATTCGAGGATGTCGGCGGACGATCGCATCATCGCGGCGCCCCCACGATGCCGCGCATCCCCGCTTGCCGCTTTAAACTGTATTCCACCACATGACCGAGCACATCGGCCTGACTGAGATTCCATTGCGAGGCGGCCAGACAAATCGCGCCGCTTCTGCCGATATGGCAGCAGATGTTAAATTCGAGAAAGACCCGTTTGCCGGTGGCGGGATCGAAGCGATAGTCCATGCGGAAATAGTCGATCGGTCCGGCGGTGCGCCACAGCCGATTCACGTCGGCGCGCAAATCGGCCTTCATCGCACCGGCGTCGAACAAGGCATAGCCCATCGGATCGTCGCGCTTGAGATCCTCGGTGATGATGTTGCCGACCTTGTTCGACCCCGGCCGCACCACCCCCAGCATAATGGGATTGTCGCCGCCCAACACCGGTACCGTAATGTCGAAGCCGGGGGCATAGGCTTCGACCAGCACCTTCATACCGCGTTCCAGCAACCGCTCGGCCACCTTCGCGGCGCCCGCCCAATCGTCTTGTATGGATTCGTCGGTAATGCCGTCGGATGCCGCGCCGAAGCGATGCTTGACGAAATAGGGACCGGCAAAGGACGGTGCGGCTTTCAAGTCTTCCGCCGACGCGAACACCGCCCCCTCGGCCACCGGAATGCCGACCGCTTTGGCCGCCAGCTTGGCGTACCATTTGTCCTCGGCCAGGGCGCGGGTGTTGGGGAAGGCGCCGACGCACGGTAATCCGAGATAGGCGCAGAGCGACGATACCAACACTTCGGGATTAACGACCGGCATGCGGTTGTAGAGCGAGAAAACCAGATCGACGTTGCCCGGCGCCGCCAGCACGGCCAGGCACTGATTGGCCGTCGTCACCCGATAGCCGATTTCGCCGAACACGCGAAACACCCGGTGGTAATAGGCAGGATAGCCGCCGTCGCCGGGAAACGACTTGCAGGCATAGGCCGGCTCGTCGGGAGCATGGCGCGCGACGAACAGAATGCGCGTTTCCGACGGACGCGAGGATTTTAATATCGTATCGGCTATCGAAGGGATCGGCATCCTCACTGACTTTCCGGCGAAACGTTTCGCCGCTGGATTCCTAGCAAACCGCGCGCCAACTGATTATGCCGGCGAATATGCCGGATTAACGACGGGAATGTTCCGACCGGTACGAAATGATTTCGGAAATGTTCTTTCCGGTGCCATAGCGCGTGTCGGATGCGGCATTACCCGACAATATCCCGGCACCTAGGCTTGGTCCGCCTCTTGCTATGCGTAAGACATGAGCAAAACCATATCGGCAACGGCCCCAAGCGCGTCTTTTCCGGGGAATGTCCCCTGGGATATCGTGGGCATTGCCGATCGGCTTCCCTTATCCCAAATCAGGCCCGGCGTGATTGTCCACCACACCGGCGAAAAGGTCGACGATCTATTGGAGAGTTTCGCGCGCACCTTACGTAACCGCGGGTTCGCCCTCGCCGGTTACGTTCAGCGCAACACGCGCGGCTGCCAAGGCGACGGCTATGGCTGCGGCCGAGAGACGGAATATATCGATCTTGGCACCGGCTCTGTCATACCGGCCGACCAGGCCGATACCGTTTCGATATTCAACAACGCCGTTGCCAAGAATGCGGATTTGATGATCGTCAGCCGGTTTGCCGGCTGCCTGTCGTTTGCCGGCGCCAAACCGCGCCACCCCGACGCAACCGTCAACGCCCTGCCGCTGCTGACGACGATCGCGGGTCAGTGCATCCACAAATGGTTTACCTACAGCGGTCAGAACGGCGACATGCTGGCACCGGACATGGATTCGCTGTGGTCGTGGTGGGGACCGGAAAAAATCTACCGCGATCTCGCGTTGGGCGTCGCCAAACACGACGTGCACCGGATCGCCTGCGGTTCGCGCTGGATCATGGTCGAAGGGCCGTTCGGTGCCGGGCTGGCCCAGCTGCCGCGCTCGCCGCGCGAATTGTTGCCCAAGCTGCCGCGCCTTGCCGGAAAATCCTTGCGCGATTTGGCCAAGCTTGCCCAATCGTGGGACCCGGTCGAAACGGCACTCGGCATCGCCGCAATCAATGCCCATTACAATCGCTACGATTTCGCCGGACGTTCCGGCAATGCCGCCGATGTGTTTCGCGCCGTCAAGGGACGGATCGTCGTCGTCGGCGCCTTTCCGGGCATCGGCGAAATACTGCCGAACGGCATTCTGGTCGAAGCCAATCCGCGGCCGGGCGAATACCCCACGGCGGCGATGGACATCCTGTTGCCGGATTGTGCGGCGGCCGTCATCAATGCCACCACGCTGGTCAATCGCAGTCTGCCGCGCATTCTGCGGACGGCCCCCAAACGCCCGGTCGGCATGATCGGCCCCGGCACGCCGCTAACGCCGCGGCTGCACGATTACGGCCTTGCCGTGCTCGGCGGCTTCATCGCGACCGACGCAAACGGGTTGGCGAAGGCAATTCGCGCCGGCGCCGGATCGCGCGATTTCGGGCAATTCGGCAAATATCGGCACATGCTGTCTACCCGCATGCCAATCGACGGCAACCGCCGACCGCCGCTGTAGCTGCTAGTGGAGCGAATTTGACGTTTGAATCCCGTCCGCCGCCCTCTCGTGTTCAAACGTCAAATTCAAAAGCTCCACAAGTGTCGTGGTTTCGAAGTTCGTTTTATTCTCTATATCGGCAAGGGTAACGAACTTCGAAACCGAAACGGCACTAGGATCAATAGGTTGGCTAGTGTCCTGACGATTCTAAAAATCCGTAAGCACCTGATATTCGGAATAAAACGGATTTCGGAATCGGGACACTAGATTTCCTGTTCGTCCAACGCCACGCGCTTACCCGTTCCGTCGCACAGGACGCGGCGCAACCAGAGCGGCGGATTGCCGTTCATCAGACGTTGCAGATTTCCGATGACGTCGTCAATGGATCGAGGCTGATAGCTCTTGACCGGAAATACGTTAAGGTGATGAACCCGCACCGCCGCAAGATCGCTCATCCCGAGGGTAAACAAGACCGAGCATCCCTCCAGCGCCGCCACCCGTTCCACCAGCGGATCGAATCCCGTCCCGTCGTCATCCTCCATGTCCTCCATCACGCAGCGGCCGTCGGGGGCCGGACCACCGCCCGGCCCCTTCTTGCCGCGCCGACGGAACGGTACAACGTCGACGAATTCGGAAGCGTCACGGCCGACATCGTAGAATACCACCTGCTTGGCGGCTGAGAAATTGGCATCGACATGCAACAGGCTGTCGGTGGTAATCGCAATCCTCAAATGCGGCGCATCCATCGCCATTCTCCGCAATCGTATCACCGCCGGTTACCACACATTCAGTATCCACTCGCGATCTTTGGTGTATTCCATATGGCTGAACAGGGTATTGGCCATTGACTCCGCCAGTTCCACCGCGCCGCGGTAACCGATAATCGGATGCCGGTACAATCCGGCGCGATCGAAGGAAGGAAATCCGACCCGCACCATCGGGACATTTGCGTCGATCGCCACATAGCGCCCCTTGGAATGGCCGAGAATCATGTCGATCTTGTAGTCCGGCTGTTTGAGACGCTTTTCCAGCTCCCAGAAATCGGCGTTGCAGACGACTTCCATGTCCCAATCGGCCTTTTCCTTGATCGCGAGCAAGCGGGGGTCGCGTTTGTACCGCGTCGAATCGTCGCCGATTAGAAGCAGCGCCGGCTTCATTTCGAGCTCAACGCAAAACTCGGCCAGACCAAACACCAGATCGGGATGACCGAATATGGCGATCCGCTTGTCGGCGAAAAACATATGGGTCAAATCCTGCAAAGCGTCGATCGCCTTGCCGCGTTCGCGCACCAGAGACTCCGGGATAGGCTTGCCGGTAATTTCGCTGATTTTTCGTAGCATAATGTCGGTATTCGCGATGCCGTAAGGCGTGTCGAGTTTATGGGCGGGAACCTCAAAAGTTTGCGCAAGATGATCTGCGGCAGCAAAACTTTCATAGCGCGCCAACGCCAGAGAACCGACGGCACCGGAGGAATTCTGAATGTCTTCGACTGTAGTACGTCCGTGGGTGTGGATCGACTTGTCGGGCATGATCGGCGAATCGAAATCCGCAATATCGAACAAGAACGTCGCATCGACACCCATCGCGTAGAAATAGTGCTGCAATTCCGCCTGATCGCCGGGATTGATCCAGCCGGGAAAAACATTGAGCTTACCGGTGGGGGCGACTTTTTCCTTGGCAATCGTTTTGACGACGGACTTGAGGCATTCGGCATATCCGCCGACCTGACTACTGCGGAAACTCGGGGTGTGAACCGGAACCAGATAAATTTGGCGGTCGGGAAACTCCTCCTTCAGCATCTTGTTGCAGATGTTGATGTTGCCCTCGATGTCATCGCCGATGACTTCCGACGAACAGGTGGTGATAATCGGCAGAATGCGCAGGTTCGGATAACGCCTGGCCAGCGTCATAACGCCGTCGTGAATGCGCTGTTTGCCGCCGAACACCGCCGAATCCTCGTGTAGCGACGACGACGCGATGTCAAAGTTCTCCTTAAAGTGCTGGGCGAACAACAGGCGCACGAACATTACGCACCCCTGGCCGCCATGCACCAGCGGGATGCAATCTTTCATTCCTATTGCGGCGAACTGCCCTCCCGCCGGTTGACAGTCCGAAATCGGATTAATGATGCCCTGGCGTTTTTTGGTGACGACTTCGCAGCCCATAATATTACCTCTATTTTTTCGGTTATTTGCAACGGCGCCGTCAGTAAAACGACCAGTTTAGTTCGCTGTTCGTGCTGTGGGTAACGGCAAGGTCCAAAAGCTCGTCCTTCAGCTCGCTCATTAATCGGACAATGCTTTCCGGCGGTTCGGCGGCAATCCAATCAAATCGCTGCTTTAGATCTGCCACCATCCATTTGGCGTCGGCAAAGAACTGCTTGTCCATTGGGGTTTTGACATCAGGCTCCGTGCCGGTCAGGATTTCTCCCGCCATTCTGGTGATGTTTTTAATGTTGGCCTCACGATCCCAGGCGCGCGAGAAGAACTGCCACAGACAGCGCTCCTGCACATAATCGTATAGCTGCTTGACCTTTTCGTTGCTGGTTTTGATCATTCGGCGGCCTCCAGTTTTTCTTTAGGTTCCGGTTCCCGGATATCGGTTGCAGCGAGCTTCAACAGCGGATTGCTGGTCGCGTTGTAAAAATCGCGCGCCAAATTGACGAAGCCTTCGAAGCCCATGTACGGGCCGTTGTGGTAGCCGTGTCCGTTGATGTAGGGGATGTGCAGCTTCTTGACTAAATCGCCGACGCGGGGACCGGTGAAGATCACGTCGGGCTTGACCTTTTCCAATATTTCGAAAAACTCTAGTTCGTTGGCGTCGTCGAGGTAATAGGTGCCGGAACGGCCGCGGGCGATGATCTTTTCGAAATCTTCCTGGTGGCCGAACTTTGATGACATCGCCACCACCTCGATGCCGAGATCGTCTTCCACCGACTTAGTCCAGTGCCACAGCCGCGGCCCGCCGGTCCAAATCGCCATTTTTTTGCCGCGCAAACGCTCTTTGTACCAGTCGAGCTTGGGCTTCCACTTAGCGGTTTCCTCGGCAATCAGTTCCTCGCCTTTTTTTTCGATGCCGAAAAAGGTGCAAACCTTACGGATGCCTTCGGCCATATAGTTGAAGCCCCACGAGTCGATATCGAGGCGCGGAATGCCGTAGCGCTTCATCAGCTCGTTGGCGATATAGCCGGCCGAGCGGGCGCAATTGACCACGCTAACCTGGGCGCGGTGCATTGAGCGGCAATCGTCGTAAGTGGCGTTGCCGGTGAAGTGGGCGATGACTTGAATGCCCAGACGATCCCAATATTTCTGCAGCAGATAAGTATCGCCCTGGATGTTGTAATCGCCAATGAAATTCATCGTATATTTGCTAGTGATTTTTGGCTCGACCTGGCCGACCTTGTCGTTGACCCAGCCGATGTTGAGCACATGGTGCCCTTTTGACTGCGACACGCCGGCAAAACCGGGGCATTCGACGGTGAAAATGTCTACGTCGGGCCGCTCGGCCATTACTTTCTTTACGACGGCCTTGATATCGTCGCCAATCAACGCGGTCGGACACGTAGTGTAGACGATCATCCGCTTGATATGCGGCATTTCGTCGAACGCTTCGATGATCGACGCGTACAGCCGCTTGTCGCCGCCAAAAACGATGTTGCTTTCCTTCATGTCTGTAGACATGACGTATTTGAGCTGAAAGTTATCGCCGTCAGACGGATACCGCTTGGTATGCCACGTGTTGTAGGCGCAGCCGATCGGCCCGTGAATCATTTGAATGGTGTCTTTAAGAACGCCGCCGATCACCAGCTTGGCGCCGCAGAACGAACAGCCGCGCTCGGACAGCGTTCCGGGAATGGTCGCCACATTGGCGAGCGGCAGATAATCGCGGGTATCCTCACCGTCGACCTTGAGATAAACGTGTTTTTCCCGTTCGGGTATGACCTTGTCGCAATCCAGCAGCACTAACGGCATACGGCATCTCCCAATAACTGCCATCCAATTGCACCGGACGGCGAGGTTTAAATGCGGTTCGGCAAATAGGGAGAGCAGGAAGCGTGCCAAGGTTGGCGGGGCCATATTGTCGGCCAGCAAACGGCAATCGCAGACATCCGCGTACATTTGCGCAAAGAACCGTACGAAAATGTACGGAACCAAAGTGCCGGCATTTTATTTTTCGCCGCAGGTTTTGCCTCGGCGTTCCGCCGCAAACAAACAGATGCAAGAATGTTCGGGTCGGTACGAATACCGTGCGACCGGTGGCATAAAATATAAGGCAAGGACGGCACGGTAATTGCGAGGATTGCATCCAATAAGGAGGCACATGCGATGAACGACGCAATTGCGGACACTAAGCATATTAAAACCCGCGTTGGCAGCATGCGCATCGCGGTCGCCAGCAGCGACAACATGCGGATCAATCAGCATTTCGGTCAGACTGAACGATTTTGTATTTACGATGTCGATGCCGGCGGGACCTGCAAAATTGAGGAACGCGGCATTGCCGATGCGGCGCTGGCGGGCGAAGGTTCGCGCGAAACGGTTTGTCGCATGCTGGCGGACTGCGACATGCTGCTGGTCTCCAAGATCGGCATTACGCCGCAAGGCATGCTGGCCGCCGCCGGCATTGCGGCGACCAACCTTTATGCGGAAAAAAATATTGTCGAATCCCTGCTGGCGATATTTTCCGAAAAACAAAACGTTGCCGACATTCCTTTGGGCAGCATCGCGTTTCGTCTTGCTCATGTTATGCTGCGCGTTGCCGACATCGATCGCTCGATCGCCTTTTATACCGAGCAGCTCGACATGCAGCTGCTGGAAAAACGCGAGCATCAGAAAAATCAGTTTACCCAGGCCTATCTCGGTTACGGCAATAAGCCGGGCATGGTAATCGAATTGGTGTTCAACTGGGCGCACGATACGCCCTACCAGGTTGGCGATGCCTACGGTCACATCGCCATTGAAGTAGACAACATTACCGGCCTGTGCCGCCGTTTAAACCGGGCCCAGGTACCGATGCCGCGGCCGCCGCGCAGCCAACGTCATCGCAACAACATCGTCGCTTTTATCGAAGACCCCGACGGTTACAAAATTGAACTTATTCAACCCGGAGAGAATAGCGAATTGGAAATCACCGGCGATAGGTGAGAACCTGAGCGCGGCGTTCGGCAAAATGCTCGGCAATGGCTGTAGCGAGATCGTCCGGCAAATCGAACCCATAGGTGCCGGCAATGGCGCACAACCGATCCGCCGACAATCGCGTGAGGGCGGTCGCGCCGGCCGATGCCAACCCCAGGGCCGCCTCGCGGACCGACGCACTTGGATTGCTGTTCAGCCAATGATCGCGCAGTTTTCCGTAACTGCCGTCTCTCCATCGCTCCGACACGACATAGCTCGAATCGTGTACCTTCAGCGAAGCGGCGATGGCGATATCGGCCAGTACCGATGCGTACAATTGATGCCGGGTAAGCTGCAAATCGGTTTTTTCGGTCAATTGACGCACTCCGCCCGGCGAAAAGCCTTGTATTGAATGTTGTGTCGCGCCATGCGCAGACCCAAAATGCGGCGGGTCAGATTCAGTTCCCTGGCCGCCTCGGTCATATTACCGCGGTTGTTTTTCAACGCTTCGACGATCATTTCGTATTCGACCGCCATCAGCTTGTCCTCTAGACCAAAGCCGGTGTCGGTTTCCTCGCCGGTTTGCAGCGACGGCGGCAGATTGTAGCCGTGGACAACCCCGTCTTCCGCCAGAATGACCGACCGCTCGATGACGTTTTCCAACTCGCGGACGTTGCCCGGCCATGCATAGGCCAACATCATGTTTAGCGCCGGGGTCGATATGCGCTTGATTTCCTTGCCCAGCTCCTTTGCGTAATGCGAGGCGAAATGATCGGCCAAAAGCACGACGTCGCTGCCGCGCTCGCGCAACGGGGGGATGGTGATTGGAAACACGTTCAGACGATAGTACAGATCTTCGCGAAACAGGCCCGTTTCGATCAACTCCGGCAGATTGCGGTTGGTGGCGGCGATAATGCGTAAATCTACCTTGATCGAACGATTGCCGCCGACCCGTTCGAAAGTGCGCTCCTGCAGCACGCGCAACAACTTGGCTTGCATCGGCAAGCTGAGTTCGCCGATCTCGTCGAGAAAAATCGTTCCGCCGTTCGCCTGTTCGAAGCGGCCGCTGCGCATGGCAAAAGCGCCGGTAAATGCCCCTTTTTCGTGACCGAACAACTCGCTCTCGATCAAATTTTCCGGCAGCGCGGCGCAATTGAACTTGATGAAGGGACCGCCGGCATTGGCGCCGTTGTAATGGATGGCGCTGGCCGCCAATTCCTTGCCCACGCCGCTCTCGCCCAGAATCAACACCGTCGCCTTGGTTTCGGACACCTTTTGGATAAGCTGATAGACCTCCTGCATCGCCTTGGCGTTACCAATGATGTTGGCGGGCTTGAATTTGCGCTTGAGGGCGGATTTCAATTCGTCGTTTTCGTGTTCCAGCCTCGCCTTTTCGACATGTTCCAACAGGTACAATTCCACCGCCGGGGCGATCATCGCCGCGATGGTCGACATCAACTGCACGTCCTGCTTGAGAAGACGGCGGTTGTGATAAATGCGTTCGGCGCTGATCGTGCCTAAGACTTTTTTGGTATGGGTGATCGGCACGCAAAAAAACGTCATGTTCGCAGGAATGGCGATGGCCGCATCCAGCGTTCTCTCGCCGTTACCCGTCGCAATGCGGCGCGGCGGTAGAATGACGGCTTTTCCGGTCTCCATGACTTTGGCCGGAAGGCCGTCTTCCAGCGAATACACTCCTTCGCGCTTTTGCCCGTCGTTTAAACCGTAAGCTTCATGAATGAAATTCGCTTCCTGCTTGCTGTCGTACAGCGTCACCATCGCCTTATTGATCTTCAAGCGCTCCTGCATCACCTTGAAAATTATGGCGAGCGAGGCGACCAGATCCTCGCTGTCGTTGATGATCTGGCTGATCTGAAACAGGATCGGCAGGACGCTGACCCGGCACTCGCCGGTAAAACAATGGGTGAAGTCGGCGACATTGTCGTCGGAAAACTCGTTGACGTCGATGGGGATCGGGTCGCTCAGGATCATAGCAGTCTCCTCGAAGAGACCCCAGCAAAACCCGGACCATAGCCATCACATTAACTAACGCATTGAATGTATGTCGTATTTCTTAATAGTTCTGTTGTGTGCGGAAGCCGACATTTTTCCGGCTGTAATATGTTTAAGCGACATTGTCGCGTATAGAATCATACACGCGCACCAAATTCGTACAATCCGCTATATTTTGGGCGGCCCCAGCATCGGACATTCGGCCCGGATCCGGCAAAAACGGCCGGCAAGAAACTGGCCCGGCGATTGCTATGAAAATTGCAGCGGTCAAATAAAAAGGTTTCGCCACGCGCAACGACCTTCAAACCCTGATGGACGAGCCGGCCTGCGCCCATAACGGCAAAAGCAAGTCGGGTTGCGCCAAGCCGCAGCCGGGAGCGACGCAAGGGGGCTGCTGTTTCGACGGGGCGCGCAATGCGCTGCTGCCGATTGCCGACGTGGCTCATCTCGTCCACGGCCCGATCGGCTGCACCGGCTCGTCGTGGGACAACCGCGGTACGCGCTCCAGCGGCACCGATCTTTATCGGATCGGCATGACCACCGATCTCAGCGAAATGGATGTCATCCTCGGCCGCGGGGCGAAAAAGCTCTATCAGGCGATCCGCCGAATCGCCGAGACCTACCGCCCGGCGGCGGTGTTCGTATACGTTACCTGCGTACCGGCCATGCAAGGCGACGATGTCGCCGTGGTGATAAAAAACGCCTCGGCCAAGTTCGGCCTGCCGGTCGTTTTGATCGACTGTGCCGGCTTTTACGGCAACAAGAACCTCGGTAACCGTATTGCCGGCGACGCCATATATAAATATGTCATCGGCACCCGCGAACCCGACCCGCCGCCGAAAGTGGAACGCCCCGGCATCGTCACCCACGACGTCAACCTGATCGGCGAGTGGAACGTCGGCGGCGAATTCTGGAACGTGGCGCCGCTATTCGACCGCCTCGGCTTGCGCATCCTCTGCACCTTCTCGGGCGACGCCAGGTTTCGCGAGGCGCAGACCATGCATCGGGCCGAAGCCAATATGGTGGTGTGTTCGAAGGCGATGCTACATGTCGCCCGCCGCCTTAAGGAAGAGTACGGCGCGCCCTATTTCGAAGGAAGCTTCTACGGTATGGCGGACACTTCGGCCGCGCTGCGCCATTTCGCCAAATTGCTGGCGGATCCGATATTGGATAGCCGCAGCGAGGAATTGATCGAACAGGAGGAAGCGCGCGTCCGGCTGGCCGTCGAACCCTATCGCCAACGGTTGACGGGAAAACGGGCGTTGATTTTCTCCGGCGGCTACAAATCCTGGTCGCTGGTATCCGCCATGAAGGACTTGGGCGTCGAAGTCGTCGCCACCGGCATCGAGAAATCCACCGAGGAAGACAAGGCGCGCATCCATGCCCTGATGGGGCCGGACGCCAGGCTGATTTCGGACAACGATCAGACCGCGCTGATCGCTGCCTTCCACGCCTTCAAGGCCGACATTTTAATCGCCGGCGACCGTTACATCTATCCGGCCTGGAAATCCGGCATTCCGCTCTTGGACGTCGATCACGTCCGCCGCATCGGCTATGCCGGCTACGAGGGGATGATCGAACTGGCCCGCAACCTCGACCGGGCGGCGAATTCGCCGGTATGGCGGGATATCGGCAAGGCGCCGCCCTGGCGCGCCGCCCCGCCGTTCGGAGGATTGGCATGAACGAGATTCTGTTTACCGCCAAGCCGTTGTCGATCAACCCGTTGAAGGCCGGCCAGACCATCGGTGCCGCGCTGGCGATCTTGGGACTGGCGAAATCCATGCCGCTGGAACATGGGGCGCGCGGCTGCACCTCGTTCGACAAGCTGTTCTTCATACGGCACTTCCGCGAACCCATCGCGTTGCAAACCACGGCGATGGACCAATTCACCGCCATTCTCGGCGCCGACGGCAACGTCGTCGAGGCGTTGGCCACCATCTGCCGCAAGAACCAGGCAGAGGTTATCGGTCTGATCACCACCGGCCTGTCGGAGATGCAAGGGGCCGACATTCCCCGTACCATTGCCGCGTTTCGCGCCGAATGTCCTCAATATGCGCGCACCGCCATCGTACCGGTCAGCGCCAGCGACACCTTGGGCTGTTTGGAAACCGGTTTTGCCGAGGCCGTGAAGGCGATTGTCGCCACCCTTGTTCCCGCCGGAGAGACCCGGACGCCGGTATTGCCGCACCAAGTCAACGTGCTGACCTCGGCCATGCTGACGCCGGGCGACATCGACGCGATCAAGATTTGGATCGAAGCGTTCGGATTGACGCCAATCGTTCTGCCCGACATCGGCGATTCGCTGGACGGTCACATGATCGACCAAGGCTTTGCGACCGTAAGCTATGGCGGAACCGCTGCTGCCGACATTGCGAAAATATCCGGCTCGGCCGCAACGCTGGTTATCGGCTCGTCGATCGGCGCGGCCGCCGATCTTCTGAAGGAACGCACCGGCATTGCCGATTATCGCTTCCCCAGCTTGATGGGGCTTAACGCCTGCGATGGCTTTACCGCGGTTTTGTCGCGCATTTCCGGCCGGCCGGTGCCGGCGCGGCTGGAACGCGAACGGGCCAGACTGCTGGATGCCATGGTCGACTGTCAGTTTCAAATCGGCGGTGCGCGCATCGCCATTGCCGCCGATGCCGATCTGCTGACCGCCTTAAGCGCGTTTTTCGAAAGCATGGGGGCGAGTGTCGTGGCGGCGGTGGCATCGGCGCGGGCGGATTATTTATCGGACGTTCCCACCGGCAGCATGGTCATCGGCGACCTTGGCGACTTCGAGAATCTGGCGCATCGAAACGAAGCCGAACTGATCGTCACCAACTCTCACGGCGTCGAAATCGCCAGACGGCTCGGCGCGGGCCTGCTCCGGGCGGGATTCCCGGTCTACGACAGTTACGGCGCACCGATGAAGTCTTGGGTCGGCTACGCCGGCAGCCGGCAAACCTTGTTCGATGTTGCCAACCTGTTGACCGAACACTATCGGGAAATCCGGCCCTATCGCTCCAAATATTGGCGCGGCACGCCGCGAGAACGGGAAACCCAAGCCGGTCCATGTTGAGAATTGCCTTCGCCTCGAACGATCGGAAAACCGTCAACCTGCACTTCGGCGGAGCGGAAAGTCTTGTGCTGTTCGACGTGGCGCCGGGCAAGGCGGATCTGGTCGCCTTCGCCGCCTTCGCCAAAGCCGAGCAGATCGGCACCGACGGGCGCACCGGCCTGACCGGTACCGTTCAGGACAAGGTTCTGGCCAAGCTCGACTTCGTCAAATACTGCCATGCCGTCTATGCCGCCTCGATCGGAGCGAATTCGATCCGCCGGCTGATGGCACTGAACATCCAGCCGGTCATCGTCGATGCCGGCCACGACATCGTCGATCTGCTGAACGAGGTCAGTCTCGGCATGGTGTACGGCGGTCTGTCCTGGATCGAGCGCGCCAAAGCGCGGGCGGCAAAATCGCCGCCGCCGCCGCTGGAAATGGTGACGGAAAGCCACGCCCTGCTCAGTTCCGTGGACGAGCTGTGATCGCCATGACCGAACGGGAACGGCTCGACATTATCGCCGCCGCCATTGCCGAGGCCAGACCCGCCATTCAAAACGACGGTGGGGATATTGAACTGGTATCGG
This sequence comes from Alphaproteobacteria bacterium UBA1303, assembly GCA_002307315.1. Lineage (GTDB taxonomy): Bacteria > Pseudomonadota > Alphaproteobacteria > Micropepsales > Micropepsaceae > Rhizomicrobium. The sequence goes on along the minus strand of DBTZ01000067.1, from coordinate 6,265 downwards.
TCGATGCCAAACGCGTCCGCGTCCGGCTAAATGGACGATGCACAAGATGCGCCTTGGCGATGCAAACGCTCGGCGGCATCAGGCGAAATTTGATGAAGCGGCTCGACGATCCGGTTCTGGTAGTGCCTTACGACGATTGAATATTGCAGCCGCGCCATTTCACCCCGTAGAGCCGGAAAATCGTCTCCGGCGTCATTACTTTGTCGGCCGGCCCGTCGATGTCGATGCGCCCGTCAATCAGGGCCGCCACCCGGGTTGCAATCGCCGCGGCATAATCGGGATGGTGGGTCGTCATCAGAATGCCGTATCCTTTGGCGGCAAAATCGCTCAAGCGTTCCATCATACGAATCTGATGGCCGTAATCGAGGCCGGTCAGCGGCTCGTCCAGCACCAACAATTTTGCGCCTTGCGCCAGCGCCCGCGCGAGGACGACCAGTTGCCGCTCGCCGCCGGAAAGCTGGGTGTAGGGGCGGCCCGACAGATGGACGATGTCAAGCATGTCCAAAACGTCGGATACCGTATCGCGATCCGCACGACTTAGGCGGCCGAACAATCCCACTTCCGCAAACCGCCCCAGCGCCACCACGTCGCGCACCAAATAGGGAAAGTGCGGCTGATGCAGTTGCGGGACATAGGCTAGCTTACGCGCCATCGATTGCTTGGCGACGGCGGCGATGTCTTGTCCGTTCAGGACAACCGCGCCGGCATAAGGCCGAAGGATGCCCAGCATCACCTTAAGCAACGTGGTCTTGCCGGCGCCGTTACAACCCAACAGGCAGACGATCTCGCCCTGCGCCAACGCCAGAGAAGCCCCGCTTAAGACCGGACGGCTCATCCGCCGAAATTCCACATTGTCGGCGACGAGCGTATCGGTTGTGGCCGGATTACTGCTCATACCAGCCTCGGCTGACCCGCCCCAGCACCAGAATGAAAACCGGTATGCCCATTAATTCGGTGACGATGCCGATGGGAATCTCGGTATCGGCGATGGTCCGGGCGATGTAATCGGCACCGATCAGGAAGATCGCTCCCGCCATCGCACTGGCCGGCAACAGGCTAGTGTTGCGCGCCCCCAGCGCCAGCCGGACGACATGCGGCACGATCAGTCCGACCCAGCCGATCATCCCGGCCAAGGATACGGTCAAGGCGGAAATAAGCGTCGCCGTAGCGATGACGACGAACCGCACCAAGCCGACGCGAACCCCCAAGGTTGCGGCTTCGTCGTCGCCGAGAGATATGGCATCAAGCGCCCGTCCGAAGAGTCCCAGCAATACCACTCCCGCCGACATCGGCACGGCGAGCCAACCGACCTGCCGCAAGTCCGGCTGCGCCAGACTGCCCATTAGCCAATAGACAATGTTCGGCAAGGTGTTCATCGGATCGGCAAGATATTTGACGATCGACAGCAGAGACGAGAACAAGGCGCCGCTGATCATGCCGCCCAGCACCAGCATGATCAGCGAGGCACCACCGAATAGACGCGCGATGGCGACGCCCACGGCAACGGCAATTAGCCCCATGACGAAAGCTGCCACCTGGATGCCGAACCAGTCGAGCCCGAGCGCGATTCCCAACGCGGCGCCGAAGGCGGCCCCGCCCAACACCCCCAACAAACCGGGCGACACCAGCGGATTGCGGAACACCGCCTGGAACGCCGCACCGGAACAAGACAACGAGGAACCCACCACGACCGCCGTAAGCACCCGCGGCAGACGGATGTCGACGATAACGTTGTGCAAGGCGGCGAACCGCTCCGCCGGCATGTCGGCGAGGCCCGCCCAGGACAAAAAGAAATACGGTATTTCCCACGGCTCGACCGGATACTTGCCGACGCAAAGGGCCAGCGAAACGGCTATGACCAGCGATACGCCGAAGACGATCTGCCACGATAGGGCAGTCAGCCGGAACGGACCGATTGTGTTTCCGCCTTGCGCCGAGCCGTTCATGGATTGAGTAATTTGTTTACGTCCGCCTCGTTTAGATCGTATCCGAAATATGTCCTGTAGAACCGCTTCGTCTCTTGTCGCATATCGATCGGATAGACCTTGGGATAGAGCGTGTTCGCCAGCCACTCGGCACCCATCGCCCGCAGAAACGACGGCGGACGGTGGAACCAGTTGAACGGCAGGTTCGGCACCGCATAGACTCTTTTTTCCCTAACCGCACGCAAATGCCGCCAGCGCGGATCGACGGCAATGTCGGTCGCGGTCTTGGCGAACCGGGTCACGATGACGTCGGGATCCATCGTCAGCAGGGTTTCGCTATCGACGGTGTAATGATCCGCCAGTAGTGCGTTCTTGTCGCAATGCAGCGCGTTCTTCGCACCGGCAAGCGCAATCACTTCGGCACGCGGAGAGGTGTCGCATTGCGAGGTCAGTCCGTCGATCGATTCGGCATAATAAACGCGGGCTTTGTCGGCATCCTTGATCTTCGCCGTGGCGCGGCTCAGTTTCGTCATCGTATTCTCCAGCGTCTTGGCTAAGAGTTCGCCGCGCTTTTCGCGATGCAGCAGCCGGCCGAGAAACCGGAAGGTGCCGGGATATTGATTGACCCGATCGACGTCGATGAATACGACCGGCACGTTGATGCGTTCGAGCTGTTTGACCGGGTATTGCTCGGTCGGCGTGGTCCAGCCGAAGGCGACATCGACACCGGCCGATTTGAGTTTTTCCAGGTTGGCGTCCTTGCCGGCACCCAGCATTGGCAGTTTTTCCAGCCCCCTCGGTAAAAAATGCATCAGATCGGCGCTCGGCGGTATCGGCCAGGCCATCCCCGCCAGCAAGTCCGGCGCAATCGCCACGATCAGCGGAAACGAGTGCGTCATGGCGTAAATGTGCTCGATACGGTCCGGCACCTCGACCTTGCGGCCGGACATATCGGTGATTTCCCGCGCTCCTGCGGCAGCGCACAACAGAAGAGCGGACAGGGCGGCGGATATCGCCGCCGCTCTTCCAAATATGTGTTTCGACGTTATCATGCAGTCACATTCCCAACGATAGCGTCAGCTTGACGGTGCGCGGCTCGCCCACAAAGGCGGTGGAACCCGATGTCGTGCCGCTGCCGTCGATGCTGCCGGGCATCAGCGAGGCCCAGTATCGCTTGTCTAACAGATTGTTGACCGCCAAGCGGATGGTGTATTTCGACGACAGCGCCAGTTCGGGCAGATCGCCGGTATAGCGCAAACCCAGATCGACGGTGGCATATCCGTCGGCCGTTGCCGTGTTGTAGGTATTTGCCGACTTTTCGCCGGTATAATGCACATTCAGACTTGCCGTCGCGCCTTTCAGCCATCCGGGCAACCGGTATTCGGTCAGCAGATTGGCCTGCCATTCCGGCACGCCGACCGCAGGCTTACCGTCGGTGGCCGCGGTATCGGTGCCGCTTACCTTCGTGTCGAGCCACGTGAAGCCGCCGAACACGGTTATGTCGTCGGTCGGCTTGCCCTTGGCCATCAATTCGACGCCGATGTTTCTTTGCTGGCCCTGAACTTTGTAGATTTTGTCGGTTCCGGTCCACGCCGTCGGCCGCTCGATGCGGAACAGCGCCAAATTGACGTCCATGCCGTACAGTATTGCTTTGACCCCGGCTTCCCATTGCGTGCTCTCGAACGGATCGAGAAATTCGTAGGCGTTGGACGCGGTGGACGGCGCCTGACCGGGATCGGGATTTACGCTTGAGGCATAGTTGGCATAGATCGTCATCTCCTTCGTCGGCTTGTAAGCGAGGCCGACGGTATAGGACGTGGCGTCGTCAAGGTCGGTCACCGTCTTGGCGTTGGTATTGCCCTTGCGGATCCACCCGTTGCTATAGACGCCGGTCAGCGACCATTGGTCGTCGAAACTGACGGTATCGCCGAAAATCAACGTCTGATACCGGCTGCCGATGCCGGTTTTGTAAAAAACGCCCGGACCTTTCCAGCTAGGCTCTTTCAGGCTGCACGCGACGGCATCGATAGCGGAACAGTAGACACTGGCGGCGCCGGTGGCGGTGGATGTCGCCGCCGTATTGTTCGCGGCATACCCGGGATTGACATAGCCGTTGGTGCCGACGGTAATCTCGTTGCGGATGCCGAACAGCGAAAACTTGCCGTTAAGATAAAGCTGATTGGCCAGCGTACCCCAATGCGAAAAAGCTTCGGATCCGGTCTGGCGATATTTGGTGCCGTCGGTATTCAGCGCATTGCCGACGCTGCGCATCACCCGGGTTACGTTTTGCCACAAAAACCCGCCGCTGACGTTCCAATCGGAACCGAAGGACTGGGTGGCGCGCACCTCGTAGTATTTTATGTTCGTCCGCACACCGGCCCAGGCGTAACCGTAGCCGCTTGCGGACGGATCGATGTCGCCGGCATTCGGAATACGCGCCGCCGATCCGGTGGCGATGGAAAACGAACCGGGATAGCCGGCGCGATCGTAAATGTATTGCGCCGCGTTGATTTCGATAAGCGTGCCGAACGGCAGTCTGGCGTCGAGTGCGACGCCTTCCACCTCGCGATGCAGATTGCTGCCGTCGACGTAAGTCGCCCCGTCGGTATAGGCGGCGTTCGCCCGATAGCCGAACGAATATTCCTTGCCGATCCGCCCGCCGACATCGGCGCGCGCCGTGCCGTTGGCATCGGAACGATATTCGCCGCCGACTTCGATTCTGGTTTCGTCGGTCGGACGCTTGAGCACGTAGTTGAAGACGCCGGCGGGATTCATCGGGCCGTAAAGCGCGCCGGAAAGTCCCTGAAACACGTCGACGTGATCCGTCATCTCCACCGGCTGGGGAATGTGCGACTGAACGGCAAAACCGTCGATACGGGTATTGCCGAGCAAATCGGCTTCGAACCCGCGCGATTGCGGCCGTCCGACTTCGGACCCGCCGCGATATTCGATCTGCGTCGAAGGAAGATATTTCAACAGCTCCCAGTTCTCATCGACGCTCATGTTGCGAATCAAATCCCGAGACACCGTTTGCACGGAATAGGGAAGGTCTAGCGCCGTCTTGCTGCCCAGGGGCCCCATGTCGAACTTGGTGACGCGATAGCCGTCGGTGGCGGTTCCCGTCACCACGACGGTTTCGATTTTTGCGGCGCTTTTGGCTTCGGCATTCGACTCGTCCGCCGACGCCCCGCCCGACATTGCCGCGATAACCGCCAGCGATGCGCTCAGGCACATCCGGCTCTTGAAAAACCACATTTTTTGCGAAATTTCGCTCATCCTAATTCCCAAACTCCGTTTGCAGCCGCATTTGCATTGCGCTGCCGTCGCCAAACATGCGCATCGCAAGTTGCATCGAAGAGAGAGGCCGACGAGGCCGCCATGCCGATCCAGGCAACAACGCACCTTGAACGGATGAAATCCGCCAAAGCAACTCGCTAATGTGCCGGCTCAAGCCGTTATCCGCTGCCGGACCGCACGTCGGCGGTCGATCGAACGGCAGCATACATGCGTCTTACCGCATGAGGAAAAGCGTTCCACGTCCGAAATGAATCGGCAATTGCCGTTTGAGCGAAATCGTCCGCCGGGAGAATGAGGTCGGCACGACAGTTCGCCGCACCGGGCATGTATCGTACCCCGCGACGCATAGTATTTCATCATAAGCCGAAATTACATGCACGTCCCCGGCACGATCCGCATCCGCTGCTTAAAGGATGCCGAACCGTTCGGCGTGCATTGCCGGCGGATCTATGCCCGAGGCAAGGCGGCCTGCAGGTTCTCGCCCACCTTGTCGAGAAACTCTTCGGTGGTCAGCCATTTCTGATCCGGGCCGATCAGTAGCGCCAGATCCTTGGTCATGAAGCCGGCTTCCACCGTCTCGACGCACACCCGCTCCAAAGCGGCGGAAAATTCGGTCAAGGCCCGATTGCCGTCGAGCTTGGCGCGATGGCCGAGGCCCCGCGTCCAGGCGAAGATCGAGGCGATCGAATTGGTCGAGGTCGCCTTGCCTTTCTGATGTTCGCGGTAATGACGGGTGACGGTGCCGTGGGCGGCTTCGGCTTCGACGATATTTCCATCCGGCGTCATCAGCACCGAAGTCATCAGGCCGAGCGAGCCGTACCCTTGCGCCACGGTGTCGGATTGCACGTCGCCGTCGTAGTTCTTGCAAGCCCAGACATAGCCGCCCGACCATTTGAGGCTCGATGCCACCATGTCGTCGATCAGCCGGTGTTCGTAGGTGATGTTCGCGGCCTTGAACTTGGCGGCAAACTCGGCATCGAAAATCTGCTGGAAGATGTCCTTGAACCTTCCATCATAGGCCTTGAGGGTGGGGGTTTTTTTTG
>DBTZ01000024.1:13592-13743 GCA_002307315.1 Alphaproteobacteria bacterium UBA1303 | reverse complement strand
TTCAATTGTGAAAAAGTTCCAAAGCACAGCGAGGGACTTTTTTCACAGGCAACTATGTAACCTCGCTTTGCCAGTTCGACTTCCAACCCGGGTATCGCCTCGAACAAATCGTCGATAATACCAAGTTGCATGGGAAAGCACCCATGCAGCT
>DBTZ01000024.1:2733-13313 GCA_002307315.1 Alphaproteobacteria bacterium UBA1303 | reverse complement strand
AACGCCACGCGGGCTTCTTCGCGCCAAATGGCGCTTACGACCGTTTGGCCGCTCGGACGTGTATAGGTCATAACCTATGCATGTCCGTATAAGCGCGATGTCGGCGAACCGGATTCCACTTCGCCGGAATGCGCTCTAGTTGTTGCTAAGGACGGCGAGGGCGGCGACCGACGTCGCCATTTGGCTGAAGATCGAGGTTAGATCGACGACCGCCTGCCTCACATTGTAGGCGGCGATATCGCGGCCGACATAAACCGTACTGCCGGCCGGCACCTCGCTGTTGGCAAAATCGAACCAAGACGACTTCGCCCGATAAGCGGTGCCGTCGGGACGCACCACGAAGATTTCAGAGCTATCGGCGAACTGCGTCAGACCACCTGCCTGCTCGACATAATCCGACGCCGACAAGCCCGGCATGAAGGGAACCGCATTGGGCTGCAACACTTCGCCCATTACCGAAACCGAATACGGCTTCGACGGGATGTAGATGACATCGCCATCCTCCAGCAGCGGGTCGATGGCGGGATTTGCCTTCAGCTTTTCCAGATCGGCAACGGCAGACATCCGGCCAAGCGCCTTTTGGTTCTTAAGCTGAGTGATATACCCCTGCAAAGACGTAAACGCCTCCGGCGCCAGCTTCGCCTCGGTTCCGACCCGGGTCATCGCCATGATGAGGGATTCTTCGATCTGCTGCGCGGTGCGCTGATAGGATGCCTGCTCGACCGCCGCCAGCGATTTGCGCAAAAACATCGTTCCGTCAGGAAATGCATTATCGGCCAAGCCACCGGCGCGCTTCAGCACATCCGACAGTCGTTCGCCGCGGAAAATCTGAAAAACGCCGGCTTGGCGCACTTGCCCCCGGACCGAGACCGAGCCGACATTGGAGTCGGTGAATATCTCACCGACGCGTACCTGATCGTGCGGCAGTAACCGCGCCACTGCGGCACCGCCGTTGACGGCAGAGACCACCCGGCGAGCGGAACGTGAGCTCCCCGTCGCAAGATCGACGTCGGTCGAAGTCACCTCGATCGCGCTGGTATCTGCCCAACGGCTAGTGCCGCCGGCCGCTTGCAGCAAAGCCTCGACATTGGCGCTGGGCCCGACGAAATACAGCCCCGGACCGCGCACCGCGCCATCTACAGTCACGGTATGATCCTTGAGAAAATTAACCAACACGAGCGGATCGACATTCAATTGCAGCGCCAGATTGCTCAAGCGCACGATTCTGCGATTGGCCAACGGAGTGGTTTCGTCGCTCTGGATAACGTCCCGTTCTCCAAATAACGGCGACGGATTCTGCCCCATACCAAAAGGCACGGTCTGTCCGCCCACCGACGTATTGGGTTGCGATTGCGATACACCGGGATATTGCTGCACGGCCTGTGCCGACGAATCGGCATTGGCGTTGCTATCGGTACCGGCCGCAGACGGCAGTTTCGGCATATCCTGATAGGCGAGCGGCTTGCTCTTGTGTCCGTCGTCGAGCATCTCGGATACGGCAACTTCCGCATCGGTCAGAGACTGTCGAGCGATCGCTTCCGGGGCGGACGGCGAAAGCTGCTGATACCGGAAGACGCGGTTCTTCCAGTCGAAATCCTTGACCGCATTCTCGAAGGGCGACTTGGGCTGCGATTGCGACGCCTGCTGTTGGTCGCCAGTCTTGGACGACGCCGCGGACGAATCGTCTTGCGTACTTTGTCGTATGTACGGATTTCGTTGCGCATCCTCGACGTTGCGATAGAAAGCATCGTACTTTTCGATGGTGGCGAACAGCAGCCGCGCTTCGCCAACCGAAAGCAAACGCACAACGTCGTCGCCCTGTAATGCCACATCCTCGCCACCGGTCAGTACGGATAGCGGCGTGAACGCCCGTAGTGTCCGCAGTTGGGTAATCGGATCCCGGCGGGAAATGATGCCGAACAAAGTATACGGCTCCGTGCCCAGTGCCCCCGGCGCCTTCAGGATGCTCGACAGCTTGGTGTTTTTTGAGACGTACTGGCCCGCCAACGCCGAACCACCCGCCAGCGTTGCCTGATCGACCGTCTTATCCGCCGCCGGCTGTACAAACAGGACTTCACTGTCGCGAACGACACCTCGGCCGGTCTCGACGCTTACCATCCGGTTGTTGCCGTCAGGCGCGACGTTCAATATCGCCAGTTTATATTTGCCCCGCACTTCCGTGCCGCCAGCCAACGACAAGAGCTCGCGCACGCCGATCCCGGAGCCGCTCAGCTCGTATATCCCCGCCCGGCGAACCCAACCGACAACGGCAGCCGTTGGCCCCAAAGACGGCACTACGATCCGGTCGCCATTGGCCAGCGACATCGACTTGGCGGACGCCCTGCCCGTCAACACCCCGTAAAGGTCAACCGTATGCACCCGCCCGCCACGCAAAATCTGAACGTGACGCAGACTACCCGTCTTTTTGATGCCGCCCGAAACCAGAATCGCATCCACTACCGTCGCCAAACCGTTCAACGTGCGCATTCCGGCATTGTTCACCTCGCCGGAAACCAGCACATTGATCTGGCGCACTTGACCGACCGAAACGAACCCTTCCGTCGAGACATAGGCACGATGCACCGCCGCGATCATGTCGCGCTTGAAATCGCCGAACGAACGGCCGCCCGCGGACACCGGATTCATCTTCGGCAGCACCACTCGCCCGTCCCGATCCACCGTCGCCCGATACTCGGCGTTCTCCTGGCCGCGCAGCGATATCACGATCTCGTCCCCGGAACCGAGGATGTAATCGTCCTGCACACCGCCGACCTGGCTCAGCTTGATCGACTGCCCACTGCCCAGTTGGTCATACCCGAACAGCTTCAGACTAACCCCGGCACGCTGCGACAGAATCTTCTCCAACCGCGATTCCGCAAGCACCCGACTGCTCTGCTGATACGGCGAAAACGTCTGGTCTATCGTCGATTGCTGCGACGACACCGTTGGCGGAATCGTCTGCGCATTCCCTTGCGCCCCACCGGTCTGCTGCTGAAGTTTCATCAGCTGGTCGGACGTCAACCCCGGGATCGTCTGCGCCTCGGCGTAGCACGGCAAAGCCAATACGAATACGCATGGCAGAATAAGGAAGGGCCAGAAGCGAAAGATATGCATCTTCATATTCTCAACCTATACGCGCAAAAAAGCCGAGGGAGTTTATCATACGATAGGGGACAGCCTGTGTCAGCGACGCCTCACCACACGCGTAAAAAGATACGCTACCCCAGCAAGGGTGTAACGGGTAGCGTCACCCCACTACCACCACCTGCGCACCGCATATTTACGGCAAAAAAATAATTGATTATAATGGGTTACGCAGGAACTCGACCGTTAGCATAATTACGTGTTCGTGTGAACCGTTTTTTTATTGCCTATCATTATGTCACAGTTTTAACGGGAGTTTTTCGACTCGTTTGTTTGAAGATCAGCGGTTACGAGACTGTTCCGATAAATCGTGGCGGGTAGACGGAAGAGCAACACCCCCGCCGGTAACCGATACGGTCATACCCCTTAACCGCCAGGCCCCTTAACCGCCAGGAGGAGAGCGGCCGCCGCGAAGGGCCGGGGTTCCGGCAGCCGCCTCGGAAATAACAACCGCGCGGCCACGCCGAGGCCCGAGCACGACCTCATATCGTTTCTGCTCAAGCCCCCCGGCCGTCACGGACTTTCGAACCGCCTGATCGCCGCCAACGCGCTGCACCCTTCGACCAAGTCGATCGGCAGCGCCTTACCGCCCCGGGCAATAACGAAATCCGCACCGACCACATGATTGGGCTTGTAATCGGCATCCTTGACCAGCACGTCGGGAGCAATCGCCTTGATCGGCACTTTCGGCGTATCTTCGGCAAACGGCACCATCAGATCGACGCATGCCAGCGATGCCAGCACCGTCGCTCCGGCCGGAATGCGCTTCTACTACGCCCCGGGTGCGATCTCGGAGGCGTGCAACTGAACAGGGACGCCCCGCCCCATCATGTCGAGCAGCACCAATACGCGCCCTTTGGCATCGAGATGCTCCAGGGTTCCCACCCAGTCGGCAAACGCGCCGGTATCGATCCGCACCTTCTGCCCGACCCGGAACGTTTGAGTCAAATCCACTACCCCCATTTCGTTCATGCGCAAACGCAGAGCCTCGACAACGCCGCCAGGAACCGGCTGGGGCGACTCGTTCTGCACGATCAGATGCGAAACCCCGAAGGTACCGTTGATCTTGCGCCACTGGGTAGTGGCGATATCCATCGCCAAAAAAACATAGTTGGGAAACAACGGCGTCATCACTTTGGAAACTGTCCGCGCATGACGGACGATCTTAGATATGCGCGGACAGAAGACGCTGAAGTCCTGGCGCTCGAGATTGAAGACCGCCTTACTTTCCTCGCGAGGTTTGGTTTGCACCACGTACCAGCGTTCGTTCGGCGCGAAATTCGTCAAATTGGCCTTATCCGTGGTGCCGTTCATGCCGCAATACCGAGCCGCTACGGGGAGGTCTAAAACGCAAAACGTATCGACGCTTCCGCCGAGGCCAACCAGCCTTGATCGGGTCGCGGACGGTCATCCTGCACCCGGCCGGCAAACGACAGATGAATTTGTCCGACATCGACGTTCAGCGGATAATCGATGCGCGCTTCGAGAACGTTCACAATGACCGGTGCGCCCGTCACTACGTTTCCCGCCCCATTTTCGGGCGTCGATATTTCCGCGTGATGATAGGTCATCCGATAACTGTCGCCGGCGTTGCGCTGATAGCTCGCCTGCAGCGACAGTAATCTGGAATCGCTATCCAGACCGAAGCCCAAGGTACGACCGCGATAGCGCATGCCGTCCGTGTACCGCCAGTTGTTGTATGAAAAGCCGTGCATCGTTCCGCTGCCCCATAAGTCGTAGGTGGCAACGGAATCTGCATATTCCATCGTTATTCGGCCGATGCCGTCCCACAGCGGCATCCAGCCGCTAATCCCGTAGAGATGACTGGTGCCGGAATGCTGAAACGGGTTGGTGTCCTCGTTCATGAACTGAACGTAGGTCTCGACGGCGAAGTCCGAGAAGGCGTAACTGTAGCGAATGTCGATATTGCCCTGATCGTTGGTATCGTTGGTGTGCTTGGGATCGTTGCGGATGTCGATATAATCCCTTAGCGGATCGCATTTATGTCCGCTGCCGCACATCTCAGTGGTGCGGGCAAGGCCGATTTCGAGATGCGGCAACGGGTTGAAGCCAAGACGAAATCCGACATAGGCGGTGTTGTCGGCGATTCGTGTCCCGTCCAATAGACCGACGAAGAATTCGGCCTGCCACGGGCCGATCCAACTAAGATAGGGCGATTCGAATGGCTCGGTATCGAGACGCGAAATAGCGATCTCGGGCATCGGCCGGGCGTTGTTGGACAGCGACAACGCCGAAATCCAGCCCGGTCCCCACCAGTGCGTTCGATAGCCGCCGGTTATCACCGCATTGCCGATGCGCTGGGCGACATAGCTGTCGTCCAACATCAGCGCCTGACGGTCGCCGGAACCGGTAGTGCGGCCGCCGAGCGAAAGTTTCAGCGCCGTGGTATCCCACAAGGCCTCGACCGAGGCACGGCCTTCGAAGGAACCGCGTCCCAGCGCATCGAACCCGCGCACTAAGGCCGGTTCGCTGGCCGCATCGATAGTGAGACCGGAGTTCAGCCTGTGCGTACGAACCTCCGCCATGCCCCGCTCTTTGACCCGGCGCGCCGCCTCACGGACGTAATCCGGCTGATCGTCAAGGGCGTCGCTCGACGACAGCCGGCGCAAGATACCGGTCCAAGGCAACGGCCATTGCATCGTCACATTGTCGATGACGCCGGCAGACGCGAGAACAAGAATATCCGACCGCAAAGAAGCATCGCCCACCTCGGCCCACGGGCTTGCCGAAGCTACGGCAAAACACATCGTCAACCCGGCGATGGCCGCCATGAAAGTCTCTGCTATCCTCACTGACCAGCCCTTCCGATCACACGCACGAGCGGCACACCTTAATGGCATTCTCCGCAACAAGAACTCCGAATTATCCTGAATATTCGGCATATTGCGGCATTTCCAGCCTTGCGGCAAGAGCAGATATTGACGGTAAAACGGGGATATGCCGAATTTCAGTAGGCGCCATTGCGGCTGACGAGCACATTGAAGGTCTTGAATACAATCACGACGTCGTACCATAAGGACCAGTTCTTGACGTACCAAGCATCGGCGGCGGCGCGTTCGGCGAACGTGGTGCGACTGCGGCCGCTGATCTGCCACAAGCCGGTCAGACCGGGGCGCACGCTTTTATAGAGGTTGAACGCCGGTCCGTATTCGCTGATTTCCCGTGCTAGAAGCGGACGTGGCCCGATCAGGCTCATGTCGCCCATCAGAACGTTGATGAGCTGAGGCAACTCGTCGAGGCTCCATTGGCGGAGCCAACGGCCGGTATCGGTGATGCGCGGATCGTTACGCAGTTTGAAATTCGAAGCAATGTACTCACGGTACAAGGGCGAATCCTGCTGTTTCCACCGCTTCAAGGTCTCCTCGGCATCGGCCCGCATCGTACGCAGCTTGATGCAAGGAAATTCCTGCCCGTCGCGGCCGACACGCCGTTGAACGAAAAATATCCTACCGCCGTCATCCCGTTTTATCAGAATCGCGATGGCCGCGAGCAACGGCGTAAACAACAGTAACAGCGCGAGCGAACCGAAAAAATCGATCGCCTGCTTGACGAGCCTGCCGGGCAGACGGTTCAGGCCGTTATCGACATGCAGCAGCAGCAAGTCCTGCTCGAAGGTATAATTGATCTTTACCCCGATCATGGGGAAGTTCTGCGGCGGCAACACGATAGCGACGCCGATACCGACCGTCCTGAGCCGATCGACCAATTCGCCGAGTTCCTCGTCGTCCTGCTCTTTTTCGGCAACGATAACGGCTTCCAGGCATCCGGCCGCGCACAGACGGCCGACGATGTTGCCGACGTTGCGCAAACCGATATTGACGACGTCGGCGACATCCTCGGTCTCGACCGTTTTATTATCGCGCCGAACCAGAAACTTGACGTCGAAACCGAGCGAAAGCGAATTGCCAAATACGTCGTTGACCTTGGCGATCTTGGCTCCGTCGCCGATCAGCGCCGTCGGCAACGTCCACCAGCCGAACCGGCACAATGCCGCACGCACCAAATGGCGGCACATCGGCAACACCGGGATCAGAAACAGCCATGCCAGGAAAATTGCGGACAACGAGTAGGAATTTTCGGACAGCAGCACTACCAGTATGCTTGGCACACTGACGACCAGCAGACTGATCGTCGTCAGGCGGATACCGTCCCACAGCATCTGACGTCGCGTATAATCGCCCGCAACGTAACGGATAGCGACGAAGGCCGCACACAAGACATAAAACAAGTCCACATGCGAAACGCCAGCCTGCGCATACCGGCTTAACGAAACCACCTCCACGGCCCGTCCGTGACAAAACGTTATTCCGGCCAGGACGAAGGATAAAACATCGGCCGCGACCAAACTCGCCGCACAGATCGCGCGACGCAAATGCCGCGCCCTCCTTATCCGCTCGCCGACGGTACATAAATCGCCATCAGTTACAGATAAATACCGATCTTCCACGCCCCCCCCCCTCGCCTAACGCATGAACGACACCATGCCATACCGACACGATAACGCCTCGCAGACACGGCAATACGTTAGGACATCACGCCCTGCCGCACATCAAAAACACCCGTTAGAATGGTAACGTACTCATTCCCACTATAAAAGGTTTAATTTCGAATCGGCCGACATCCGTTGTCCAACCTCGTAAAACTCCCCAAAACCGCATATTGCCGTCGCGTGTCTCCGAACCAACCGAATCACACGTCCTTTTCGCCCAATACGCCCTTGGTCGAAGCCACCGCACCGTCAAGCGTATCGTCCGGCGCCACGGCCTGGCGCAAACTTCTGGCCAGTGCCTTGTAGCACGTCTCGACGATATGGTGACTGTTCTCGCCGTATAAATTTTCGACATGCAGACAAATGCCGGCATTCGACGCGAAAGCCTGAAACCATTCTTTGAACAGTTCCGTATCCAGATCGCCGAGCTTGGCGGCGGGAATTTTTACCCGCCATACCAGGTAAGGCCGCCCGCACACATCGACGGCCGCGCGCGTGAAGGCTTCGTCCATCGGAATACCCGACGAACCGAATCGCGTGATCCCCGCCATATCGCCGAGCGCTTTTTTTACCGCCTGGCCGATGACGATGCCGGTGTCCTCGACGGTGTGATGAAAATCGGCATCGCGATCGCCTTGAGCACGAATCTTAAGGTCGAACATCGCATGGCGGGCAAAACTTTCTAGCATGTGGTCGAGAAAGCCGACACCGGTGTCAACCTCGTATTCGCCCGATCCGTCGAGATCGAGCGACACGAAGATTTCGGTTTCAGCCGTTTTGCGTTCGACAATCGCGGTGCGCATAAGCGAATCTTTCCGATCTTAAGAGGACAGAGATAGCAACTCGCCGCCCGGGGCGAAAGAATATACCCTCCGCCGAACCGGTAAAATTACCCTACCCAAAATTACACTATCCTAACGGAAGCCGAAACACTTCGGTGACCGGCGTTGCGCCTTCGGTTCCGACCAGCGACAGCCGGCCTTGGCGCGGCCGGCCGGCAAAAGCCAGTCGGCTGTTGGGGTTGGCGATGGGCGGCACGAACCAGGAAAAATTGCCGCCCTCGCCGGGAAGGTTGCAGGCCTGGACATAGCGGCCGGCGCTGTCGATCGGGCGGGAACGCCAGCCGGAATCGTTGCCGTCGGGCGGCATGACGAAATGATTGGCGGCGCATACCGAAGCGTCTCCATGCTTTGCCAGTTCGCGCACCCGAAAATCGCATTCGGTCCGTTCGATCACACACCCTTCGCCGTCCTCAGGGCCGGCAAGCAAGAAAATTGCCGGCACGGCTATTTCCGAACGGCACAGAATATCCTTGGCGGTGGCGTAATCGGGCGCAGTTTCGAACACCTGCCGCAAAAGGTGGCTCGGCGGCAAGCCGTCGCCCCGGCCGATGGCGACCTTACCGGCCGCCCAATCGCCGGCAAGACCGGCGCCAAGCTTGCGCATCGGCGCCTGATTGATCGCCGCGGCAAAGCGATCCGGCGCTACGCCCTGGAACACCCCGGCCAATCCCGGCCAGGTCACGTTGTAATAGGTCCCGACCTTGCCGGTCTGGTGCAGCACCACCAGCATCTCGCCCAGCTTGGGAAACGGCCAATCGAGCACGCGGCGCAAAACCGGCCCGGCCTTGCTCTGCCAGATGCCGCCGGTGCAGCCCCATTCCAGACAGGCATTGAGGGTAAAGACGCCGGCCTCGCCGATTTCCTCGGCAATACGAGTGATTTCCCACAGATAAGGGTTGTCCGAGCGTTCCAGCCAGCGCCGCGAAATACGGTCGGACATCCTCAGCAGCACTTCGCTGGGCACGCTGGAGGCGGCACCGAACGTGCCTTTGATCGCTCGAATCAAGGCATGCGCCTGTCGACGCTGGACATAAACGAGATCGAGCGTCGTGAACGCTCCCCTCAGGTCGATATAGGGAATTTTCGTCAGCACCGCCGCCATTGCGTTACCGCCTTGTTTTTCGGCACCCTATTACACAAATGTATCGCATTACAAAATGCGCCGGAAATCCAAGGCGTTCGGTTTGGGTGTATGGTATCGCTTTGCTTATCCGTTCGAACACCGCCCCGAGCCGGGGGGACCCCCCTCACGAAGAGTGAAAACAAAGATCAATATGATGTGTTTTTGCGGTTCTGTTAATCAATATCTGGGGTGTTACACTCCGCGCATTAAGGAGCAGCTATGAGCGAATGGCGATCCACCACGATTTTGAGCGTCCGCAAAGGCGGATCGGTGGTCGTGGCCGGCGACGGTCAGGTCACCCTGGGCGCGACGGTGATGAAGGCAAATGCCCACAAGGTGCGCCGTCTCGGCAAGGGTGACGTGATCACCGGGTTTGCCGGAGCCACCGCCGACGCGTTCGCCCTGTTCGAGCGGCTGGAGGCCAAAATCGAGCAATATCCGGCCAATCTGGCCCGCGCCTGCGTCGAACTGGCCAAAGACTGGCGCACCGACCGCTATTTGCGCCGGCTGGAGGCGATGATGGCCGTGGCCGATTCCCAAACCTCGCTGATTCTGTCGGGCACCGGCGATGTGGTTGAACCCGAAGACGGCCTGATCGGCATCGGCTCGGGCGGACCTTACGCCTTGGCGGCGGCACGCGCTCTGATGGAATTCGATCTCTCCGCCGAAGAGATCGCCCGCCGCGCCATGAAGATCGCCGGCGACATATGTATCTACACCAACGAAAACGTCGTTATCGAGACACTTGACCCGAAATGAACGCTGCCTTCACCCCCCGCGAAATCGTCTCCGAACTCGACCGCTACATCGTCGGCCAGAACGATGCCAAACGGGCGGTGGCGATTGCCTTGCGCAACCGCTGGCGCCGTCAGCAGCTTCCCGAAGCCATGCGCGACGAAGTACTACCGAAAAACATCCTGATGATCGGCCCCACCGGGGTCGGCAAGACCGAGATCGCCCG
>DBTZ01000024.1:2355-2475 GCA_002307315.1 Alphaproteobacteria bacterium UBA1303 | reverse complement strand
GCAAGACCGAGATCGCCCGCCGGCTGGCCAAATTGGCCCAGGCGCCGTTCATCAAGGTCGAAGCCAGCAAATTCACCGAGGTCGGCTATGTCGGGCGCGACGTCGAGCAGATCGTGCGCG
>DBTZ01000024.1:0-2107 GCA_002307315.1 Alphaproteobacteria bacterium UBA1303 | reverse complement strand
GACGTCGAGCAGATCGTGCGCGATCTGCTCGAATCCGCCATCGCCCAGGTGCGCGAAAAGCGGCGCCGCGACGTCGAGGTCAAGGCGGAAGACGCGACCGAAGAACGCCTGCTGGCCGCCCTCGCCCCCGGCGCCGTGCGGGAATCCCTACGCCGGGACTTGCGTCAGGGCGCGCTCGATTCCCGCGAGATCGAGATCGAACTGAAATCGGCCGGCGGCTTTCCCGCCTTCGACATTCCCGGCATGGGCGCGCAGATTTCGATGCTGAATTTGAACGACATGCTGGGCAAGGCGTTCGGCGGCAAATCCAAGCCCAAACGCATGACGGTGGCCGAAGCGCGGCCGCTGATCCTGGCCGAGGAAGCCGACAAGCTGACCGATCAGGACGCCCTGGTGCGCGAGGCGATATCGGCGGTCGAACAGAACGGCATCGTCTTCCTCGACGAGATCGACAAGATCTGCGCCCGCTCGGATGTTCGCGGCGGCGGCGATGTCTCGCGCGAAGGGGTGCAGCGCGATCTCTTGCCGCTGATCGAAGGCACCACGGTGACAACCAAGCACGGCCCGGTGAAGACCGACCACATCCTGTTTATCGCCTCGGGGGCCTTCCATATCGCCAAGCCGTCCGATCTGCTGCCCGAACTGCAAGGACGCTTGCCGATCCGGGTCGAGCTGTCTGCCCTGACCAAGGACGACTTCAAGCGCATTCTAACCGAGCCGGAATCCAGCCTGATCAAGCAATATGTGGCGTTGATAAAAACCGAAGGGGTGACGCTTTCCTTCGCCGACGACGCCATCGAAGCGATCGCCGCCATCTCCGCCGAGGTCAACGCCTCGGTCGAAAACATCGGCGCCCGCCGCCTCCACACCGTGCTGGAACGGCTGTTGGACGAGATCAGCTTCTCCGCCAGCGAAAAACCCGGCGAAACCGCTACCGTCGATGCCGCCTATGTACGCGAAAAAGTTGGAGAATTAGCCGGAAACGCCGACCTTTCCCGCTTCATTCTGTGAGGCTCGACAAAATTCCCATAGAAAGATATGTCAAAGTCTGCATATGATGCCTAGTGTCGTGGTTTCGAAGTTCGTTTTATTCTCTATATCGGCATGGGTAACGAACTTTGAAACCGAAACGACACGAGGATCAATAGGTTGGCTAGTGTCCTGACGTTTCTAAAAATCCGTAAGTACCTGATATCGGAATAAAGCGGATTTCGGAATCGGGACAATAGCGATAGGGTGCGGTTCCTTTGGGACGCGCCAACGGCATTTTCAAGAGGATCAAGATCATGGCTCGTTCGGGTTATCTGTTCACCAGCGAAAGCGTTTCGGAAGGCCATCCCGACAAGGTCTGCGACCGAATCTCCGACGAGGTGGTCGACCTGTTTTTCCGCGAAGGCCCGAAATACGGCCTGCCGGCCAAGGATTTGCGGGTGGCTTGCGAAACCCTTTGCACCACCAACCGCATCGTCATCGCCGGCGAGACCCGCGGACCGAAGGAAATCACCGCCGATCTAGTCGAACGGGCAGCCCGCGATGCGGTGAAGGCCATCGGCTACGAGCAGGACGGTTTCCACTGGAAAAATGCCAAGGTCGAGGTGCTGCTGCATTCCCAGTCGCCGGACATCGCCCAGGGCGTCGATGCCTCGGGCAACAAGGACGAAGGCGCCGGCGATCAGGGCATCATGTTCGGCTATGCCTGCAACGAAACCCCGGTGCTGATGCCGGCCCCGATCTATTACAGCCACAAGATCCTCGAACTGATGGCCGTCGCCCGCCACGCCGGCAAGGCGCCGAAACTCGGCCCCGACGCCAAGAGCCAGGTGACCGTGCGCTATGAAAACGGCAAGCCGGCGGAAGTGACGCAAGTGGTGGTCTCCACCCAGCATCTCGATGCCTCGATGACCTCGGCGGACGTGCGCAAAGTCGTCGAACCTTACGTGCGCGAAGCCCTGCCCGCCGCATGGCTGAACGACAAGACGGTCTGGCACGTCAATCCCACCGGCTCGTTCGTGGTCGGCGGCCCCGACGGCGATTGCGGGTTGACCGGACGCAAGATCATCGTCGACACTTACGGCGGCGCGGCCCCGCACGGCGGCGGCGCCTTCTC
>DBTZ01000063.1:6471-8375 GCA_002307315.1 Alphaproteobacteria bacterium UBA1303 | reverse complement strand
CCCGCCCCTCGGCCAGCGTCCGCTGTGCCGAAAGGGTGTTTTGTGCGGTTAACTACAGCCAATTCCGGCCGTTAAGAACCGTAATTGGCTGAAGCCTTCTTTGTTGCCGCGCATTTTTGCGGCGAACCGGATTCCACTTCGCCGGAATGCGCTCTAGCTTCAGACGGAATCGGCGCGGCGCTCTATCTCTTTGTTTGGTCGCGATTTTCCGTGCAAAAGTGAACACACGTTTGCGCACGTTGCTCCAGGCTGGCCGCTGCCACGATTCTGACCGACGACAAATACCGGTGACCGTGGAAGGGCAAGGTCCGTCACGGACGTAAAGCGGAATAGAGCCTCTTCCGCCACCGCCGGTTTCGGGGCGATTATTTGAATCGCGCCAAGCTGCGCACCGCACCCATAGCCGCCGAGGTGGTCATCAGCGCGTATGCTTCCAGCGCTTGGCTGACCTTCCGCGATCTCGGTTTGGCCGGCTTCCAGCCGTGTGCATCCATCGCCTTGCGGCGCTCCGCCAGCACGCCGTCGGGCACCGCTAGCTTGATGGTGCGGGCCGGGATGTCGATTTCGACGATGTCGCCGTCCTCGATCAGGCCGATGGCGCCGCCTTCGGCCGCCTCGGGCGAAACGTGGCCGATGGAAAGCCCCGAGGTGCCGCCGGAGAACCGCCCGTCGGTGATCAGGGCGCAAACCTTCCCCAGCCCTTTCGATTTGAGGTAGCTGGTCGGATAGAGCATCTCCTGCATGCCGGGACCGCCGCGCGGGCCTTCATAGCGGATTACCACCACGTCACCGGCGATCACCTTGTTGCTGAGGATCGCCGCCGAAACCTCTTCCTGGCTCTCGTAGACCTTAGCCGGGCCGGCGAACGTAAGGATCGACTTGTCGACCCCGGCGGTCTTCACGATGCAACCGTCGGTCGCGAGGTTGCCGTACAACACCGCCAGCCCGCCGTCCTTGGAATAGGCATGGTCGAAGTCACGGATAGCGCCGGTTTCGCGGTTGATATCCAGCGTATCGAAGCGCTTGTCCTGGCCGAAGGCTTCGGTGGTGCGAAACCCGCCGGGGCCGGCGCGGAAGAAGGTTTTTACCGCCTCGTCCGGCTGGCGCATCACGTCCCAATTAACCAGCGCATCATTCAGCGTGGCGGCATGGACGGTCCTGGTTTCGCCGTGGATCAGCCCGATGGCATCGAGTTCGCCCAGGATCGCCATCACCCCGCCGGCGCGATGCACGTCCTCGACATGCACGTCCGGCGTCGAAGGCGCCACCTTGCACAGATGCGGAACTTTCCGCGACAGCCGGTCGATGTCGCGCATGGTGAAATCGACCTCGGCGCTTTGCGCTGCGGCCAAGAGATGCAGGACCGTGTTGGTCGAACCGCCCATGGCGATGTCGAGCGTCATAGCGTTTTCGAACGCCTCGAAGGTGGCGATCGAGCGCGGCAGAACCGATTCGTCGCCCTTTTCGTAATACGCCTTGGTCATGGTCACGATGCGCCGCGCCGCTTCAAGAAACAGCTCCTTGCGGTCGGCGTGGGTGGCGACCAGGGTGCCGTTGCCGGGCAGCGACAACCCAAGTGCCTCGGTCAGACAGTTCATCGAATTGGCGGTGAACATACCGGAGCAGGAACCGCAGGTCGGGCATGCCGCCTGTTCGATGGTCTCGACATCGGCGTCCGACACCTTGTCGTCGCCGGCGGCGATCATGGCGTCGATCAGATCGAGCGCCACCGCCTTGCCACCGATGATCGCCCTGCCCGCCTCCATCGGTCCGCCGGACACGAAGATCGCTGGAATGTTGAGGCGCAGCACCGCCATCATCATGCCGGGGGTGATCTTGTCGCAATTCGAAATGCAGACGATGGCGTCGGCGGTATGAGCATTGACCATGTATTCGACGCTGTC
>DBTZ01000063.1:0-6140 GCA_002307315.1 Alphaproteobacteria bacterium UBA1303 | reverse complement strand
CGATGGCGATGGTGTTGAACTCCTTGGCGATGCCGCCCGCCTTTTCGATTTCGCGCGCCACCAGTTGGCCCATGTCCTTCAGATGAACATGGCCAGGCACAAACTGAGTGAAGGAATTGGCGATGGCGATGATCGGCTTGCCGAAATCCCCTTCTTTGACGCCGGTGGCGCGCCAAAGTCCGCGGGCGCCGGCCATGTTGCGGCCATGGGTCGAAAGACGAGAACGATAGGCAGGCATTTTCATCCACTCCGTCTTGAGTCCGTTTCCGATTGATGGAATCGGAAACGGACTCTGTCTCTATGTTTATCGCGCGGTTTTACGGCAAAGCCGGTTTCCACTTTTTCGGTAAGGCGCTCCAGCCATACCGCCGGCAAGCGGCACGAAGATATACCCAATCCCTAATGCCGTAATCGGCCATCTTCAAGCGCCCTGGCGGCGAAAGACGGGCCTCGCCGTTTCCGTAATATAATTACCGCAATGAGGCCGCGTCATTTTGCACGCGCCCCCCGCACTTTTTGGTTTTGGCCGCGCGGATTGCGATGGTCGCGTGGCTTGCCGAAAGCCGGACGCGATGGCTTGGACGACCGGGACGGTCGCCCCGCACCACCGCGCGACGGCGGCGGCTGGTCGGCTTGGCGCACGCCGCCGCTCACGGCAATAGCCGTACGGGTCAGCTTTTCGATGTCGCGCAAATAGGTGTTCTCGGACGCATCGCAGAACGAGATCGCGACCCCGGTCGCGCCTGCCCGCGCCGTGCGGCCGATGCGATGGATGTAGCTTTCCGGTTCGTTGGGCAGTTCGAAATTGATGACGTGAGTAACACCGTCGATATCGATGCCGCGAGCCGCAATGTCGGTGGCGACCAGCACGCGCGCCTCGCCCGAACGGAAGCGTGCCAGGGCACGCTGGCGGGCGTTTTGCGATTTGTTGCCGTGGATGGCCTCGGACGCGATGCCGCCCTTTTCCAGATGTTCGGCGACGCGATTGGCCGCGTGCTTGGTACGGGTGAACACCAGAACCCGCTCGAACTTGCGGTCGCCGAGCAGCTTGGCCAGCAAGGCGCGCTTCTCCGCGGTCGGTACGAAAAACACACTCTGGTCGATCTTGTCGGCAGCGCGGCCTTGCGGCGTTACCTCGATGCGCAAAGGATCGTGCAGCACGCTTTGCGCCAACGCCGCCACATCGGACGGCATGGTGGCGGAAAACAGCATCGACTGACGCTTTTTTGGCAACAAGGCGACGATTTTACGCAAATCGTTGATGAAACCCATGTCGAACATGCGGTCGGCTTCGTCGAGCACGAGCGTGTCCACCGCATCGAGCCGAAGATTGCCCTGCTGGAGATGATCGAGCAAACGTCCCGGCGTCGCCACCAGAATGTCCAGCCCTCCGGCCAGCGCCTTCACCTGCGGGGTCTGACTGACGCCGCCGACGAACACCGCGTGGCGCAGATGCAGAAAACGTCCATAGGTCTTGATGCTGTCGCAGATCTGTATCGCCAGCTCGCGAGTCGGCGCCAAAATCAGCGCCCGCGTCGATTTGGGTTTGCGGCATTCGTGGCCGGTACACAGCTTTTGCAGCAACGGCAGCGCAAACGCCGCCGTCTTGCCGGTGCCGGTCTGCGCCAGACCGAGCAAATCGCGTCCCTTGAGCAAAACGGGAATCGCCTGGGTCTGAATCGGTGTGGGGGTTTCGTAGCCCTCGGCGATCAACGCGCGGCACAAAGGCTCGGCAATGCCGAGGTCGAAAAATGCAGTATTCATATGCGGAATATAATCCTTACGCGCCACATAGGCGTACGCAAAGACCTGCGCACGCGAAAACGGCGATTGCCGTTTCCCTTGCACGTGCGGAACAAACGGATGGTTTCAGATAAAGCCCGCGCGATGACTACGAATCTACTAAACCCGCGTCGTGCAATCGGCGAAGCGAGGTCTGTATCCGCGCTTTCCGGGCGCAAGTCAAGCCGGCGACAGACCGATCCGACACCGACGCCCGGCCGTCACTCGTGCGGCTTTGCGGCCGGAACCAGGGTCTGTGCCACCGGAGCGGCCGGCGCCGCGCCGGACGGTTGCGGCGGCGCCACCGTTTTGACGATTTCTGCCTCGGCTTCCCCCAAAGCGACGATGGCCGACTGGGAATTGCCGTTCGCCACATGGTTGGTGCCGTAGATCTTCAACGCCTCGCGCAAAGCTTCTGCGGCTTCCTGCATCTTGGCCACATCGTGATTGGCCTTTGCCATTTGCAGCAATGCGGAACCGAGACGAAATTTTGCATCAGCCCGGAGCACCGGCGTTTCGTCACCCGCATACACGTACAACGCCCGGCGGTACGCTTCGACGGCTTCGGGATATTTGGTCGCGTCGCCGGTGTGCTTGGCGATGGTTTCGAGCGTACGGCCGAGTTGAAACTGGGTGCGCGCCCAATCCTGCGGCGGCATCGAAACCGTCAGCGCTTCGCGATAGGCCACCACCGCATCGTTCAAGATCAGCGAACCGTCTTCCTTGCTGTTGTAATCGCTTTTGCGATCGCCGGTCTCCTCCAACACCCGCGCCAACTTGAACTGCAGTGCCGCCCATTGTTGCGGCCGCTTTGCCTTGTCGATGGTCTTCAAAATGTCGCGATAGGACTCCGCGGCTTGGCTCAGCCGTTCGGCACCTTCGTTGCTCTCGATGACGGCCTCGGCATATATGCGCTTTGCCTCCTCGAATTTCGCGGCGCCGTTTTCGCGAAACCCCAAAGTGTCGAGGGTCTCCGCCAGGGCGGCCTGTACCGCGATGTGCGAGCCGAAGCGGCTGTTCAGCACGGCGGTATAGGTATTGATCGCCAACTTCAGTGCCTCGTCGTTGCCGGCCTCTCCGGCGGCACGGGCGGCTTCCGCCTCGGCCGACAGAATGGCCGAGGCGGTCGTTGCCGGCATGAGCGGAAGCGCGGCGACGAACGGTACCAGCCTCTTGGCCAACGGCCACAGCACCGCTCCGGCATACCCGTCATCCCTCGCCGGTTTGGCATAAACGGCGGCGATCAGCGCCAGCGACGTCGCATAATCGGAGCCGTAGTTGTGCGGAAATACCAACCGCGCCTGCGTCTCACTCTCGTCGGCATGCAACGCGTACACATTCAGCCGCATAACGGCCCCATGCCGCGGCGCGGCCCCGTAGATCAAGACGTCGCCGCCAAGCTTGTTCAGCCAGTATTTCGCCTCCCAGCGTACGCTGCCCGCCTCGTTGGCGACGACGCGAAACAGCGGGCGCGGCACCACCACGACGTTTGCCGTCTTGCCGATGCCGGCAGCGGCAAAGGCGCTGTCTAGCGACCAGCGGACGAATCCGGTTTTGGCGGCGTAGACGTCGTCGCCCTGCAAACCGACAATCAGGATGCACGGGCGAGACGCGCGGCAAGGCTCAGGCGACGGAACCAACTGGTGAAACGCGATCCAGACCGCCAGCGTCCAAAACGCGGTGCCGACCACTAAACCGGCCGCACCATTGTCGGCAATCCGTTTTCTGGGCTCTTCGAATTTTTTGTCGATGAGCAGCAACGCCTTGAACGGCAAGGCCAACAACCTATAGGGACCACGCAGAATTTCAAAGGCGACGTTGATCGACAGCAGGCGATCCGCCGCCAGAAACAGCAGCAACAGAACGACGCCCACTCCGCCAGCGGCGACGTACCAGCCCACCTCGTCCAATTCGGTGAAATATTCCGGACCGAACCACCACACCGCCGAAGCCGCTATGACGCTGATGAACGCCGCTGCAAAAAAATTGCCGGCGGCACCGCCGGACTGTCCGTCTTGAGTATCCAATTTCCGCCCCCGCATGCACTACCGAAGGTACATATAGGGGATATCGACGACGGTTTTAATGCCCGGCGGCAATAAATCCGAGGTTGTCGATTGTCAGCAACGAGGCGTTCAGAATTGGATGCGTTCCAACATGGCCTTAACCTGATCGCCCATCGTGCCCCATACGGCAATCAACGCAACGGTAATAATGGCGGAAATCAAGGCATATTCGATCGCCGTGGCACCGCTTCGATCGATAAAAAACGATTTCACAATCGCCGGCATAGCTCCTCGGCCAGGGGAATATCCGCCGGCGTCAGCGAAAGTGTCTTGATCTCTGGCGGGTAATGCCACGCCAAACTCTGGTGTTCCGCCGCTTGCGGCAGTCCCATCCACCGGCGGCAGGTGTAAAGCGGCATGAGCAGGTGGAAGCGATCGTAACTGTGCGAGGCAAAGGCGAAAGGCGCCAAATCCGCCGGATTGACTGTAATCGCCAATTCCTCGAAGAGCTCGCGAACCAGAGCATCCTCCGGCCGCTCGCCCGGCTCCAACTTGCCACCCGGAAATTCCCATAGCCCACCCAAATTCTTTTGCGCGGGTCTTTTGCCCACCAGGACACGCCCATCTTTATCGATCAGGGCACAGGCGGAAACCAAAACAAGCCTCACCTGCGTCATGCCGATACCTCCAGGATGCCTTGGGAAAATTAAAGTCTCATTAAAAGATATTGATACCTCCATACAGACCGAGCCGGCCATCGGTAACGTGATAACAAAAAAACAACCACATTATATAATGCTTCTAATTATTATTACGTAATTGTAGCAATGTGTGAATATGGTGGTACAGAATGTCACGTGCTGCTGCATTGCAGCATACACATATTATTTTTATATACAAAAACATCCTAAGGATATGGACATTGATCCTTCGCAACTGTAGCGAAGATTGTGCAGTGCGAAATGGTACCTTGCAAAATGAGAATGACTTTCATTACAGCGGGTGATGGCAAGGAATTATTGCGCTGTTTTTTCCCGGCGCGCGACACCGCGATTGCGGCGCGCGGCACCAACCGGATGCGCAAGGCGCAAAGATGACGGCGCCTTCCGCGCATCGCAACATGGAGTAACGTATGTCTGTCACCAACATCGACGAACTGAACGCGCTGATCGCCCGAGTGACGGCGGCGCAGGCGAGATTCGCCAGTTTCAGTCAAGAGCAGGTCGATAAGATTTTCCGCAACGCCGCCTTCGCCGCGGCGGACGCCCGTATTCCCCTCGCCATGATGGCGGCGGAGGAAACCGGTATGGGCGTGGTGGAAGACAAAGTGGTCAAGAACCACTTTGCGTCCGAGTACATCTACAACAAGTACAAGGACGACAAGACCTGCGGCGTGCTGGAAGTCGACACCGTCGGCAACACCATCACCATCGCCGAACCGATCGGCGTGATCTGCGGCATTGTGCCGACCACTAACCCGACCTCGACTGCCATCTTCAAGGCGCTGATTTCGCTCAAAACCCGCAACGGCATCGTCTTCAGCCCGCACCCGCGCGCCAAGAAAGCGACCTGTGCGGCCGCCAAGCTGGTGCTCGACGCGGCGGTCGCCGCCGGCGCCCCACCCGACATCATCGGCTGGATCGACGAGCCGACGCTCGATTTGTCCAACGCCCTGATGCGCCACCCGAGCATCAACCTCATTCTCGCCACCGGCGGCCCCGGCATGGTCAAAGCCGCCTATTCTTCCGGCAAACCTGCCATCGGCGTCGGCGCCGGCAATGCGCCAGTTCTGATCGACGAGTTTGCCGATATCAAACGCGCGGTGGCATCAATCCTGATGTCCAAGACCTTCGACAACGGCATGATCTGCGCCTCCGAACAGGCCGTAGTCGTGGTCGACGAAGTCTACGATGCGGTGCGCGAGCGTTTCGTCACCCACGGCGGCCATATCCTGTCGGGCAACGAAACCGGCGCGGTGCGCCAGACCGTGTTCCCCGACGGGCATCTGTGCCCCAAGGTGGTCGGGCAGTCGGCGGTGAAGATCGCCGAGATGTCCGGCATTACGGTTCCGCCCTCTACCAAGGTGCTGATCGCCGAGGTCGAAAAGACTTCCGACGACGAATATTTCGCTCACGAGAAGCTGTCGCCCACTCTCGCGCTCTATCGCCGCAAGGACTACGCCGCGGCGTTGGAGGCATGCGCCGAACTGGTGGCGCTGGGCGGCACCGGCCATACCTCGGTGCTCTACACCGACCAGGATCGCCATCCGGAGCGCGTCTCCGCCTTTGGCGCCCGGATGAAGACCGCCCGCATCCTGATCAACACGCCCTCCTCCCCTGGCGGCCTCCGCGC
>DBTZ01000001.1 GCA_002307315.1 Alphaproteobacteria bacterium UBA1303 | reverse complement strand
TGGGGCGGCCGCGAAGGCTACGACACCCTGCTCAACTCCGACGTCAAGCGCGAGAAGGAGCATCTGGCCGCCTTCCTCAAGATGGTGGTCGAGCACAAGCATAAAATCGGATTCAAGGGCACCATTCTGATCGAGCCCAAGCCGCACGAACCGACCAAGGGGCAGTACGACCGCGACGTCAACACCATCTACGGCTTCCTGCTCAAGAACGGTCTGGAAAAGGAAGTAAAGGTCAACATCGAAGTCAACCACGCTACGCTAGCCGGAGTCGATTTCGAGCATGAAGTGGCCCACGCGGTAGCCAACGGCATTCTCGGCTCGATCGACATCAATCGCGGCGACGATCGTCTCGGCTGGGATACCGACCAGTTCCCCAACAACGCCCAAGACATCGTCCCGGCAATGCTGGAGATCATCAAGAACGGCGGCCTGCACACCGGCGGCTTCAATTTCGACGCCAAGCTGCGCCGTCAATCGATCGACATCGACGACCTCTACATCGCCCACATCGCCGGCATCGATACCCTTGCCCGCGCCCTGCTCGACGCCGAGAAGGTCATCAACGAAGGCAAGCTGGCTGCGGTCGTTAAAGCCCGCTACGCCGGCTGGGACGGCGAATTCGGCCGGAAGATCGAAAAGGGCGAGTTCACTCTCGAAACCCTTGCCGATTATGCCCTCAAGCACAACGTCAACCCGTCGCCGAAGTCGGGCAAGCAAGAACTGTGCGAAAAGATCATTGCCGACGCCTGCAAGTTCTGATCCGTCTGCATCAGACAGAAAAGGCCGCCTCCGACGAGGCGGCCTTTTTTTTATTACAACTCGCCCCGGGTTGATGGATATAAAAAAGCCCCGCCAAGCGAAGATGCATGGCGAGGCTTTTTTATTCGAGAATAATTCAAATCAGGCCGGGGCGTGCTTCTTCGACAGATCGTGGGCGATCAGCAGATAGATCGTCGGCACCACGAACAAGGTAAAGCAAGTGCCGATTGAAATGCCCGATGCGATCACCAAACCGAGGTTAAACCGCGCTGCCGCACCTGCGCCCGCGGCGAATATCAACGGCATCACGCCGAGCACCATTGCCGCGGTGGTCATCAAGATCGGGCGAAGTCGGATGGCGGCGGCTTCCTCGATCGCCTGACGTTTGGACATACCCTGCGCCTGCAGATCGTTGGCAAAGCGCACGATCAGAATGCCGTGTTTGGAAATCAAACCGATCAGCGTGACCAGCCCAACTTCGGTATAGATGTTGAGGCTAGCTCCACCGACGCCGAGCGAGATGAAGACGAGGGCGCCAGCGATCGACATCGGCACCGAAATCAGAATAGTCAAGGGATCGCGGAAGCTCTCGAATAGCGCTGCCAAGGTCAGGAATATGATGATCAGCGCGAAGAAGAAGGTAGAAATCAGCGCACTGGATTCCTGCACCTCTTGGCGGGTCTGGCCGCCGTAATCAAGGTGGTAGCCTTCCGGCATAGTCTTGTCGGCAATCTGCTGCAATGCCGCCAACGCTTCGCCAGAGGTGACGCCGGGGCGCGGAATGGCGTTGATGGTTGCCGAGTTCTGCTGCTGGAAGTGGTTGAGCGACTCCGGGACCACCTCGGTCTTAAAGGTGGCGATGGCGGAGAGCGGAATGGCTGTGCCGGCGCTGTTCTTGAAATAATAATCTCCGAGTTGCGTCGGATTGAGACGGAACGGCTGCTCGACCTGCGGCACCACCTGATAGGCGCGCCCCGACAGGCTAAAGTAATTGACGTAGCCGCCGCCCAGCATCGACGACATCGCACTGCCGACCGAACTCATCGTCAACCCGTAAGAGGCGACCTTGTCGCGATCGAGCATCACCCGCACCTGTGGCTGATCGTATTTCAGATCGGAGTCCATATACATGAACTTGCCCGACTTGAGTGCCTCGTCCATCACCGCTTGCGATACTTCGTTGAGCTGATCGAAGTCTTGCGTAGTTTGGATAACGAACTGCACGCCGAGGCCGCGCGGACCGGGCAGCGATTGGGGCTGAAAGATGCCGGCGCGCATGCCGGCAACCTGATCGGCCTTCTTTTGAATGTCTGGCTGAATGTCGCTACTGGTGCGTTTGCGGTCGCCCCACGGCGTCAGCACGAAGCCGGCGAAATTGCGCGAGGACGACGCGACCTGAAAGATGTGCGCGACTTCGGGAAAATCCTTCGATGCCGCATAAACCTGCTTCTGCCATTCCAGCGATTGCTGCAGAGTCGCGGTCGGCGCGGGCTGGAAGGAGGCAATAATAAAACCCTGATCCTCCTGCGGCGCCAATTCGCTTTTCGCCGCCGTAAACAGAAAATAGATGCTGGCTAAAATAACGACGGCAAATACCACCACAACATGGATCTGCTCCAAGGTAGCATGCAGCAGCCGTTGGTAATGGCTGTGCAGCCAGTCGAACTTCTGATCGATGAAGACGACGAGGCGGCGTTCGAAATCAGACTTGGTGTCGTGGTGCGAGCGCAGCATCCGGCTGGCCATCATCGGCGACAGGGTCAGCGCCACTATTGCCGAGATTACTACCGTGCCGACCAAGGTGAAGGCGAATTCGGTAAACAACGCGCCGGTTAGTCCACCCATAAAGCCAATCGGCACGTAGACAGCCACCAGGACCATTGTCATGGCAATGATCGGACTGCCGAGTTCGCGGGCGCCTTGGATAGCCGCGTCGAACGGCGTCTTACCCTCTTCGAGATGGCGACTGACGTTCTCGACCACAATGATGGCGTCGTCCACCACCAGGCCGATCGCCAGCACCAATGCCAACAAGGTCAGCAGGTTTATGGTGAAACCGAACATCAGCATAAACACACCGGCGCCAATCAACGACAGCGGAATGGTCAGGACCGGAATCACTACCGCGCGCGGCGAGCCGAGGAAGATAAAGATCACGAACACCACGATCAGCATCGCTTCGATCAGGGTGGTTTCGACCTCCTCGATCGAATTGTTGATGTAATCGGTGGCGTCGTAGGCGACCTCGGCCTTAAGACCGTTGGGCAACTGCTTCTGGATGGAAGGCAGCACCGCCCGCACCCGGTCGATAACCTCCAGCACGTTGGCCGACGGTGCCACGTCGATGCTGATCAGCACCGCCGACTTGCCGTCGTTCATCACCTTGGAACTATAGTTCTCGGCACCCAGTTCGACGTTGGCAATATCGGAAAGGCGAACATAGCCGTTGTCGCTTTGCTTAATAATCAGGGTCTTGAACTCGTCCACACTGCTGAGATTGGTGGATGCCAAGAGATTGACCTGCACCATCTGTCCCTTGGTGGCGCCGACCGCCGACAGATAGTTATTGCTGGTCAGGGCGGTGGAGACTTCCTTGGCGGTAAGGCCGTAGGCGGCGAGTTTGTCCGGCTTAAGCCAGACTCGTACCGCGAAGCGCTTCTCGCCCATGATTTCGGCTTGTTGTACGCCTTCGATCGCCTGAATCTGCGGCTGCACCACACGGATGAGATAGTCGGTTACCTTGTTGGCGGGCAATTGATCGCTGATGAAGCTGATCATCATCGAACCGAAGGTGTCGCCGATCGAGATGTTGATGACCGAGGCCTGTGAATCCGCCGGCATCTGGTTCTTGACCGAATTAACCCGGGTAATGATCTCCGCCAACGACTTCGAGGTGTCGTAGTTGAGCCGGAGATTAACCGAGATCGACGAAGAGCCGAGCGAACTCGACGACGTCATGTAGTCGATGCCGCTCGCCTGGGAAACCGCCTTTTCCAGCGGCGTAGTAATGAAGCCGGCGATGGTCTCGGGGCTGGCGCCGGGATAGGCGGTCGAAATGGAGACCACCGCATTCTGGGTCTCGGGATACTGGCGCACCGGCATCGACAGAAACGATTTCAGGCCGAGCACCAGAACGACCAAACTGACGACGACGGAAAGGACCGGCCGCCGGATAAAGATGTCGGTAAAGCTCATCGTCTGCCGGCCTATTTTTCTTCCGGATGCGGATTGGGATCGTTGGGCAACTTGACCGAATTATTCACGATCACAATGCTGCCATTCTTCAACTTGCTGCCCCCGGAGCTGACTACCGTGTCGGACGGAGCGATACCGCTAAGGATCGCAATTTGGTCGCCGCGGGTTTCGCCGGTAACAACAAAGTGCTGCTCGACGACCAGTTGATCCTTGCCGTTCTCTTGCTGCTTTTTCACCACAAAGGCGGTGTTGCCGTAAGGATTGAAGGTAATCGCCGTCTGCGGCAGGGTCAGGATGTTCTGCGGCCTGCCGGCATCGACGATCACCGTGGCGAACATGCCGGGCAACAGAACCTTGCCGGGATTACGCACTTGCGCGCGCACCGCCACGGAGCGGGTGTCCTCGTCGATCTTGGGATCGAAGGCAACCACTTCGCCAATGAAGGTCTTTCCGGGCAATACGTCGGTGGTGACCACAACTTTGCTTCCGACGGCGAGCAGCGGCAATTGCTGCTGTGGCGCCTTAAAATCGACATAAATCGGATCGAGCTGCTGCAACGTCACCATTTCGACACCGGCGGCAACGTACTGGCCGACATCGACTTTACGGATGCCGACGCGACCGTCGAATGGCGCACGGATTGCTTTTTTCTCCAACGCGGCCTGGGTGCTCCTCATGGTGGCCACGGCGCTGTCGTAATCCGCCCGGCTGATTGCCTTGATCTTGATCAGGGCGCTGTCGCGCTTGTAGGTCTGCATCGCCTGGTCGGCGGCGGCCTTCTCGGAATCGTCACGCAATTGCACAAGGAGAACGCCTTTTCTGACGTCCTCGCCGGCACGGAACCCGATGCGAATGACCAGGCCGGCAACTTCGGATGCCAGATCGGCACCTTCCACCGCATGCAGCGTGCCGACGGCGCGTAGTTGCGTCTGCCAAGCCGCCACCTGCGGTTTCGTGGTCGCCACGGTGGCGGTCTGCACCATACTTTTCATATAGTTAGCGACAATCAATCCCTTGCCGATGATAAAGCCGAACACCAGCACCAACACCGTTGCCACGATGGCAAGCATTACGAAAAGACGCTTGGTAAAGAACCGCGCCGCCGACGGAGGCAGCGCACGTTCGGCAACGTCGCTTAGGCGTTCCCATTTCGAATTCCGGTCATTTTCAGGCATGTTCATCTCTAAGTACGATCTGGCCAAATTACGGGTCGGGCGGCTACCGCTGCGCTAGCGATGGGCAAGGCAGGCAAAGATTGGGGGCGCAATCTACCGGCAACCGATACGGCCGCACAAGCGGGAGATAGGCGATACCGCAGTAAACATAGC
This sequence comes from Alphaproteobacteria bacterium UBA1303, assembly GCA_002307315.1. GTDB lineage: Bacteria > Pseudomonadota > Alphaproteobacteria > Micropepsales > Micropepsaceae > Rhizomicrobium. The sequence continues at coordinate 25,906 of DBTZ01000001.1, read as the reverse complement.
GATGTTGTCATCGGCAAGCACATAGAACCTTGCCTTTTGCGGTATTATTGGCCCCCCGATCGTTCACAAAATCGCGATCTTACGCACCCGACGCCTTACGACGGGTCAGAACCAATCCAGCGAGCCGGAATCTTCCCAATGCGATTCCTCCTGTTCACGCCCCATGCCGGAATAGGCCGACGTCAGGCGTTCGCGCACCTTGTGAAACGGCACGTCACCGATCAACATCGAAATACTCTTGCCTTTGCCTTCATCAACGCCGTGGCCGCCCAAACCGCGCTCGATGCCCTGCAGCAACCGCGCCTGAGCCAGGGCGCTCTGGGCCAGAAGATCGAACGACTGGAGATCCCGCACCCGCTGACTGCGATCTCCATCGACCTCGTCGGCCGACAGAGATTCGCCTAAACGGACAATGTCGCAAACCAGCGAATAAAGTTCGTCGGAGACCGACCGCAGCAGCGCCAGGAGCGCCTCCTGGTCGACCGTACACTTGCACTCCGACGATTGGCTCATAACGCCTCTCAGAACAACTCGACGTCATTGACTGCGGCGGCTTCTTGCGGCACGTGCTTGGCCTCGACGATTTCGTGCTCGACCAGCTTACGACGATCGGTAGCAACAGCCAACTGGCGAGCCCTTCCGGTAAGCGGCCAGAACTGGATACGTCTGGGCGACGCCCCCCCCATATCGCCGCCGACCAGCGGGATGCCTTCGTTGACCAGATACTGCTTGGCAAACGTAGCGTTACGGGTTCCGACATCCGACAACTGCGCCAGTACATTGGCGCCGCCGAACAATTTGGCTTCAAAGTTTTCGCGTCTACCGCCCAGCTTTATCAAGCTGTTGATAAGAAGTTCCATCGCATTGACGCCAAAGCGTAGAGCATCGCGATCGGCGCCGCTGCCTTCCGGCAGCAAAAAATGATTCATGCCGCCGACCCCGGCTTTGGGATCGCGGATACAGGCGGCGATGCAAGACCCCAGAATAGTGGTCAAAACTTCGTCCGCCTTATTGGTGACATAGGAATCCCCTTGCATGATCTGGATATGCCAATTCTTATCCTGCGGGTTGAGAAACCGTCGCAGTTCCTCGTTGGCAAACCCATCGCGCTGAAGGGCGTTCAATGCCATCAGCTGAGAACTCCAAACACCTGTTCCAGTTTCTGCTTGAGCGTCGCCACCGTAAATGGCTTAACCATGTAGTTGTTGGCGCCCAGTTTGGCAGCCATTTGCACCAGCTCCTTGTCGGCACGACCGGTCAGAAGAATGAACGCCGTAGACTTGGTCGTCGGGTCGGTGCGCACCGCCTCGAGAAATTTCAGGCCGTCCATATCGGGCATATTGTAATCCGAGAAGATCACATGCGCGGCCTGGGCTTTGAGCGATGGCAGTGCGTCGGTCGGCCCCGGAAAGTCGCGGATGTCGGTCATGCCGATCTGTTGGAGTGCGCTGCGCACCAGGGTGCGCATCGTCATCTGGTCGTCGACTACGACCGCCCTGATTTTAGCTGCCGCTGGCATGACGCATCTCCCTTTCGTTGCGGCCCTTACATAGGCGAACTATCTCCGGTCCAATTTTTTCCAGCGGCAATTGGGTTTCTACCGCACCGATTTCAAAAGCGACCTTCGGCATGCCGTAGACCACCGACGAAGCTTCGTCTTGACCGATCGTCGACGCGCCCGCCTGACGCATTTCCAGCAGACCGCTGGCGCCGTCGCGGCCCATGCCGGTAAGTTGGATTCCTATCGCCTTATCCTTGGCGTGATGTGCCACAGAGCGGAAGAGCACGTCGACCGACGGACGATGGCCGTTGACCGGATCTTCGTCCACCAACCGGCACCGATAGGTTCCCACCCCGGAGATTTCGAGATGCTGGTTGCCGCCCGGTGCCAGATAGACCTGACCGACGGACAACACCGCCCCGTCGCTCGCTTCAGTCACCCGCGGCTGGCACAGACGATCGAGCCGTTGGGCAAAGGTGGTGGTGAAATGCGCCGGCATGTGCTGGGTAATCACCGTCGGCGGACAATTGGCAGGGAAGTGCGACAACACCTCGATCAGCGCCTCAACCCCGCCGGTCGACGAACCGATGGCGATAATGCTGTTGCCGGACACAAACGGGGTAACCGTTTTCGTCGATGGTTCGACGTTCGCGATCCTCAAGGAACTGCGCGCCCGCACCCGGGCTTGAGCGGCATTCTTGACTTTTTCGCACAACTCGGAAGCGCCGGCGCTCATCAACGCAGCGACGTTCTCGGTCGGTTTGGGATAGTAGTCGACGGCGCCAAGTTCGAGCGCCTCCAGCGTTACCTCGGCGCCCTTCTGAGTCAGCGTCGATACCATCACCACCGGGAACGGCCGAAGACGCATAATCTTCTCGAGAAACTCCAACCCGTTCATGTGCGGCATCTCGACATCGAGTGTCAGCACATCGGGATTGAGATCCTTGATCATCTGTCTCGCCACCGCCGGCTCCGGCGCGGCGCCGACCACTTCGATTTCGGGGTCGGACGACAGTACCGCGGTCAGCAATCTACGGATGGTGGCGGAATCGTCGACTATCAATACACGTACGGGGTTCATTGTGTCTCAACCATTCAAGCGATAGGTGGTTTGGGCTACGAGGCGGAACGGCAGCGTTTCGAGCGTGATCCTTTCGGAGTGGCCGATGCACAGCGTTCCTTGCGGCTGTAAGACGTTGGCAAACCCGGACCAGATCCGGTTCTGGGTCGCCTCGTCGAAATAAATCATCACGTTGCGGCAGAAGATGAGGTCGAACTTGCCCCGCATCGGCCAGGATCCGAGCAGATTGAGTTCGTTGAAACGCACGAGATCGCGCGCCGCTTGACCGACGCGAACAGTGTCGCCGTGGCGCTCCTGCTCCAACCACTTACCGTGATAGGCGGCGGGAATACTGCCGAGCGCGGTGGCGGGATAGACGCCCTGGCGACCGCGTGCCAACATGTTGGTGTCAATATCGGTGGCGAGAATGAGTACGTCGAGCTTAGGCGCCTCGGGCAACGCGTCGAGCACCGTCAGGGCGATCGAGTACGGCTCCTCGCCCGACGAACAGGCCGCCGACCAAATCCGCACCCGCCCGCCCGATTTGGCCTTGGCAGCCAGCGCAGGCATCACTTGAGCCTTAAGATATTCGAAATGATGCGGCTCGCGAAAAAAACGGGTGACGTTGGTGGTCATCGCGCCGATCATCGCCTGGCGCTCGTCGGCCCCGCCTTCGCCTTCGATCAGTTCGCAGTACTCGCGGAAAGTACGAAGGCCAATCGCGCGCAGGCGTTTGGCCAGACGCGAATAAACCAGATTGGCTTTGCCCTCGGTGAGCACAATGCCCGCCTCGCCATGCACAAGCGAAGCAATCTTCTTGAAATCCGCCTCGGTAAAGACGAATTCTCCGTCAGGCACCAGCACTCTTTCGCGAGGGGAATGATACTCGGCCATCTGATTACCCGCTTATGCCGCCTCGGAAACGTTTATTTCGCCGGTCAGCGAGGAGATCAGCTTCTCCATGCTGAGCAAGGTGACCATGCGCTGTTCGATCACCGCAATACCGTCGATAAAGGCGCCGTTGGAATCGCGCGCCAGTTCCGGCGTCGGCTGAATATCGGAGGCGGTTACCGTCATGATGTCGGATACCGCATCGACCAAAAGACCGATGGTACGGTCGCCGGTCTTGACCACGATGATGACGTGTTTGGGATTAGCCTCCGTCAACCCGCGGCCTAGCATGGCCTTCAGGTCGACCACCGGCAGCACCACGCCGCGCAGGTTAATAACGCCACGCACGAAATCTGGCGCGTGCGGCAGCGGGGTGGTCTCGGTCCAACCGCGAATTTCGCGGATCATCATGATATTGGCGCCGAATTCCTGTTGTCCGGAAAGGAAAGTAATGAACTGGCGCCGTTCTTCCGGCGATGTTGGGGTTTTTTCGCTCATGGTCCCGTTCCTGTTGCTTTGCGTTCGATAGAACCGTTTTCCACCAAATTACCGCGGCAGCGGGTGACAATGCCGTCCACGTCGATGATAAGTGCGACGCGGCCGTCGCCCAGGATCGTCGCTGCGCCGATCCCTTCGATGTGACGGTAATTTCCTTCGAAACTTTTGATTACCACCTGGCGTTGGCCGAGAATCTGATCTACCGCAAGCGCCAATCGGCCGGAGCCTTCGCTCTCGACCAGAATAACTACGCCCTTGACCGGATCGGTGCCGGCACCATGGACGTTCAGCAGTCCGCCGATCTTGACCAACGGTACGTAGCTGTCGCGCACCTTAAGAAGGCAGCGATTGAGGCCAAACGGCTTGATATCTTCGGATCTCGGCTGCAGACTTTCGATAATGTGCGACAACGGCAGCACGAAGGTCTGCTCGCCAACCGCCACCACCATACCGTCGAGAACCGCCAGGGTCAGCGGCAGCGTCATGATAAAGCGGCTGCCACTGCCCGGAACCGACGACATGATGATGCGTCCGCCGAGGCTGGAAACCGACGAGCGCACTACGTCCATGCCGACGCCGCGCCCGGAAATGTTGGACACTTCCTTGGCGGTCGAGAAACCGGGCAGAAAGATCAAATTATCGATTTCTTCGTCGCTTAAATTTGCGTTCGGTTGGATCAGCCCTTTTTCCAACGCTTTTTCGCGCACGCGCGCGCGGTTGATGCCGCGCCCGTCGTCGGCGACTTCGATAATAATGCGGCCGCCGCGATGTTCGGCCGACAGCGTTACCGTGCCTTCAGGATCCTTGCCCGCCGTAATGCGATCGTCGGACGTTTCCAGGCCATGATCGACGGCGTTACGGATCATGTGGGTCAGAGGATCGCCGAGCCGTTCGATCACCGTCTTGTCGACTTCGGTGGCCTCGCCTTTGATCACCAAACGGACCTGCTTGTTGGTCTGGGCCGCAAGTTCGCGCACCAAGCGAGGCATCCGCTGAAACACCGATTTGACCGGCTGAGTGCGGATCGCCATCACCCCTTCCTGCAGCTCGCGCAAGAGGTGCTCGAACTCGGCGAGGTTGTTGGCCAAAAGAGGAGACTGCGCACGGAATTCCAACAGCCGCTGCGCCAGCATCGCCTGGGTGATCACCAATTCGCCTGCGAGGTTGTTCAACCGGTCGATCTTATCGAGATCGACGCGAATGGTCTGCTTGACGGTGCTTTCGACGTGGGCTTCCTTCCTGTCCGACGGATGATCCTTTTCGACCAATGGCGCCGACGGTACCGCCGATACCGGCGGTTCGGGCGCTTTGGCGATCGGAGCCGGTTCCGGGGTCGCAGGCGCAACGGCCGGCGTGGGCACTTCCGTTACGACCGGTTGCGGCGCCGTCATAGGCGTTTGTGCTACGATCGTTTCCGGAACGGCAGCGGCCGGTACGGGCTGCACGCCGGCTTGTTCGCTTAAGGGGTGGATGTCGAGTTCGCAATCGTCGGAAGCGAATTCGAACACTTCCTCGACCTTGTCCTTCGTCGCGTCGGTATGCAACTTTGCCGTCCAGGAAATATACGCCTGCTCGGGATCGATCTCCTCGAGCGAGGGCAGTTTCGACAGGTCGGCGACGACGTCGACCTCGCCCAGCGTGGCCAGCTCGCGAAACAGCAACGACGGCTCGTTGGCTTTGGCGTAAAGCTCGGCACGCGGAACGAACCGGATCAACCACCCCTTGCCGCCGACCGGAGACGCAGCAGCGGCAATCGGTTGAGGCGTCGCCGCGGGTGCAGCCGTCGCGTTATCGTCGAGATCGACGAGATGCACTTGGTGAAACCCGAGTTCCTCGAAACTTTCCTTAAGTTCGTCCTCGCCCAGATCGCCGATCTTTCCCGAAAGCGCTTTGAGTTCGGCGAAGCTATCCTCGTCGTGGCCGGGATCGAGTTTGGTGCCGGAGCGGGCAGCGGCAACATGATCGGACAACATATCGCCGGCCCGGAGCAATATCTGCATTACTTCGGGTTTGGGATCGAGTTCGCCGGAGCGGATCTGATCCATCACTGTTTCGAAGCCGTGAGCGAACTGTACCAGATCGCTGAAGCCGAATGCTCCGCCGCCGCCCTTAATCGAATGTACGGCGCGAAACACCGCATTGATGGTCTCGGGATCGGTATCTCCCCCTTCCATCGCGGTCAGGCCTTCCTCCATCGCGAGCAACAACTCCTCGCATTCCTGGAAGTAACCCTGTTTGATGGTTTCCATAGGATCCATAATAACGCCCCCTACGGCGAAACACGGCGGATGGCAGCCACCAATTTGACCGGATCGAACGGTTTGACGATCCAGCCGGTGGCCCCAGCGTCGCGTGCCTTTTGTTTCTTTGCCGGCTCGCTTTCGGTAGTCAGCACCAGAATCGGCGTAGCGCGGGTCTTGGGGTTGCTGCGCACGTGATCGATGAAGCCGTAACCGTCCATTCGCGGCATATTAATGTCGGTGATGATGACGTCGACGTCGCCGGCCTGGGCAAGCACTTCAACCCCATGCACGCCGTCTTCGGCTTGCAACACGGTATGGCCGGCGTCGGTCAGCGCGAGTTTGAGCATATCGCGCATCGTCCGGGAGTCGTCGACCGTCAAGACGGTTTTTCCCATCGTCATGTCTCCGTTATCCCCAACAGTTTGCTTAAGCCGAGTGTGGCGGCGGTTTCCCGGAAGATTTCCGGGACATTGATAAAGCGCAAATCGCCTTCCGACCGTGTTTTTGCCGCCGCAGCAAAGATTTGGAAGGCTGGACTGGTAATCCGTTGCACGGCCCCAGCGTCGATGGTGATCGCACCGCCGCCGGTAAGCACACCAAGCAAATTTTGCTTCAGCGCGTCCGCCGCAGTGAGATCGAGCACCGCAGGCAACAGAAACTCCGCAGGCCCGTCTTGCCGATCATCAGACATCGTACACTCCCAAAGGTTCCATCACGCCGCCTCAGAATTCCTGCCAGTCGTTATCGCCTTGGCGCATCGGCACGCCGCCGACCACTTTCTTGATAGCTGTCTGGGCAGAAGGCGATGGAGGGTTCGGCGCCTTGGCCGCAGGCTTGGCCTCTGTAGACTTGCTCTCTGCTGACTTGCTCTCTGCAGGCTTGTTCTCTGCAGGCTTGTTCTCTGCAGGCTTAGGCTCTGCGGACTTCGCTCTTGCCGCTGCCGGAGGAGATTTTGCCTCTACCGGCTTTGGTTTGACCGTCGCCGGAGCCGGTTTGGCCGCCGGCTTCTTCGCCGCAATATCGCCGACGCTGAAGAAACCTACCATATTCTTGAGATCTGTGGTTTCGCCGGCGAGCGACCGCGCGGCGGCCGTCGATTCCTCGACCATGGCGGCGTTTTGCTGGGTCACCTGATCCATCTGGGTAACGGCGGTGTTGACCTCTTCGATACCGGTGGATTGCTGCTGGGCGGCCTGGGCCATCTCGCCAACCAGAGAGTTGACCTCGACCACCTGATCGACGATTTTCTTGAGCGCCTGTCCGGTTTCACCGACCAGCTTGACGCCGGAGCCGACGTGCTCGCTTGAAGCCTTGATCAGGGTTTTAATTTCGCGCGCCGCTTCGCTGGAACGCTGTGCCAGCGAACGCACTTCCGAGGCCACCACCGCAAACCCCTTGCCGGCATCGCCCGCGCGCGCCGCCTCGACACCCGCGTTCAAGGCCAGAAGATTGGTCTGGAAGGAAATCTCGTCCATCACACCGATGATATCGGTGATCTGTTTGGAGGACTGTTCGATCTGGCTCATCGCGGAGATCGCGGTCTCGACCACTCTCCCCCCTTCTTCGGCCGCGGCCTTCGCGGTAGAGACGATCGATGACGCATTTTGGGCGTTTTGCGCTGTCTTCTTGACCGTAGCAGTGATTTGTTCCAGCGCTGCAGCGGTCTCTTCCAACGAGGCCGCCTGCTGCTCGGTGCGACGCGACAAATCGTCGGATGCCTGACTGATCTCGCCGGCGCTCGAACTAATCGAACCCGAAGCCGTCAACACCGATTTCAGGGTATCCTGCAGCCGATCGGCCATACTGTTAAAATTCTTGCGCAAATGTTCGTATTCGCCGACAAAGGCCTCGTTAATGCGATTGGTCAGATCGCCCGCGGCAAGCTTCTCAAGCCCACCGGCCAGGTTCTTCACCACATGCGCCTGTTCGGCGGCACGCTCGGCACGTTCCCGTTCGGCGGCACGATGCTCCAACTCGGAGGCGGTCATGTCGAGCATGTAGTTGACGATCTTGTAGACCTTGCCGTCGAGATCGCGCAGACAGGTGTAATTCGTCTGAATCCACAACTCGTTGCCGTTCGCGTCTTTGCGCTGCCCCTTTTCGGAAATCCGCTCGCCATTCCGCAGACGCTCCCAGAAGCGTACGTATTCTCCGCTCTTGGCGTATTCGGAGGTAACGAAAATGCTGTGGTGCTTGCCGACTATGTCTTCCAGCTTATAGCCGAGTAGATGGCAGAAGATATCATTGGCAGTGACGATAGTGCCGTCGGTATGATACTCGATCATCGGCATGAAGCTGTCGAGTGCGGTCAGCTTGGCTGCATGCTCGTTTTTTTGTGTCTCGCGTTCGGTGATGTTCTCGACGAGAGCAATGATTTTCTTGGTCTTGCCGGTATCGTCGGAGACGGCAATATAGGCCACATTGAGCCACATGTCGGATCCGTCCTTGGCGACGGTCTTAGTCTTGATGGTATGGCTCTTGCCCTGAGCGAGGTCGCTCCACAGGTTGCTGTATTCGGCGGTTCGCTTAGTCTTCTCGTCGATAAAGACGTCGTTGTGTTTGCCGACGATCTCGTCGAGCGCATAACCGAACAACTTGAGGAAATTCTCGTTGGCGGTGATGACGATGGCATCGGGTTGAAATTCGATGATCGACTGCACCCGATCGATTGCCTCGATTTTCGATCTGTACTCGAAGGAGCTTTCCTCGTAAGCGGTGATGTCGGAGGCAAAGGCAACGATCCGCTCGACATTACCCCGGCTGTCCTTGACCGGCATATAGTCACCGTGCAGCCAAAGCGTATGTCCATCCTTGCAGATACGCTTGGCGCGGGCCGACAGCCTTTCGCCGTTCGCAAGCCGCTTCCAGACTGCCTTGTATTCGTCGGAGGCACGCGTCTTCTCGTCGACGAAAATCCCGTTATGCTTGCCGATGATCTCGTCGAGACGATAACCGAATAGTTTCAAATAGTTGGCGTTGGCCGTGATAATCCGCCCGTCAGATGCGAATTCGATGATAGCCAAGCCGGCATTGGCGGTTGACGCCATCGTCCCCGCATCGATGCCGAGCGATCCGCCATCTCTATCCCGTTTCGATTCCGACCCAAAATTCCACATTAGGTATCTCCTCAAGGACGCTGGTTGCGTTCAACGGCGATGACGCGCTTCAGGAAACCGCCGTCGCGGTCCTTCGACAAAATTGCCGAGGACCTCCGTAAAGATGAAAAAACACGAGCGCCAAGCCGGATATGCCGGCCGGAAATCGAATATTTCGGATACGAAAGACGTCTCATGGCGCTCCCTTGCCCAACCCCGCGCGTACGTACTCGTCGCGGCCGAACATCCCGAATTGCCAAGGGTTGGGTGGCTTACCCGGCGGACCGATACTGACGCGCTCCCCGCCACGCTTTTGCACCAACGACCTTGACGCCCCGGAACTTCATGCAGTTTGCAACCGTTCGAATTACTGTCGAATTAACCTGAAGTCTGAGGACTATGATTTTGTACTATTATACATATTAATAATCTGGTATTACCATATTGGTTGAAACGATATAGTTATGTATAGAAAATGGATATTACTTCCGTATCCCCACCGCCGGTCAGTTGCCGCGTTTGCCGTCTCGGTCAATTCGCGATTTACGGCCTCACCGCCACCACCAACCCCGACGCGGTGAACATCAAGCGGCGCGAAGTAAAAACCGTCGCTGCCGGCCGCACCTTTATTCGGGAAGGCGAAGTGCAGACCCATGTCCATACCCTCTATTCCGGTTGGGCATTTCGCTACATTACCTTGCCCAAGGGGCGGCAAATTCTGTTCTTTCACATCCCCGGAGATATTATTGCGTTGGAATCGCTTGCATTTCCAGGAATGGCGTTGCCATTTTCCTTGAAAAGTCTGACCCCCGTGACGCTGTGCTCGTTCCCGGTCGAGGACGCGGCGGAGATGCTGCGCGCATCGCAACCACAAGCCGTTCAGGCTGCAGTGACCGCGCAGCATTACTTTGCCGACATGAATCGGCATTTGGCGGATATCGGCCGGCGCAGCGCGATGGGACGCATCGCTCAATTGCTGGGGGAAATCGAGAGCCGCCTGCGCCGTCGGCAATTATCGAAAAATGGCTCTTTCGATTTTCCCATCCGTCAGGAACATATTGCCGACGCACTCGGGCTGACCACGGTCTACGTTAATCGCACCCTGGACCGCCTGCGTAAGGAGAGATTTATCGACTTCGACCGCCACCGGATGACTATCCACGACCTGAAACGCCTGCACGAGGTCGCCGAAGAAGAATAATCCTTTTGCTTTTCCGTATCTTCGGGTTACTATTTCGCCATTCCTCTAAAAGGCATGCCTTGCAGAGGTCGGCTGGGCCGGGATGCGGCCCTCCGACGAAAGGAGAGATTATATGGCGACCGACAACAAACCGCTCATGCCAAAGGCCACTGCCGTCTGGCTGGTGGACAACACATCGCTTAGCTTCGAACAGATTGCCGATTTCTGCGGCCTGCACCCGCTGGAAGTGAAAGGCATCGCCGACGAGGATGTCGCCAAGGGCATTAAGGGGCTCGACCCGGTGGCCACCGGCACCTTAGCCCGCGAAGAGATCGAAAAATGCGAACAGGACCGGACCAAGCGGTTGAAGATGGCGCCGGCGAAATACAAGATGCCCGCGGTCAAGATCAAGCGCGCGCCGCGCTACACCCCGGTGTCCAAGCGCCAGGACAAGCCGGATGCGGTCTACTGGTTGTTGCGCAACCACCCGGAAATCGCCGACGCCGAGATCATAAAATTGGTCGGCACCACCAAGGCGACGATCCAGAAGATCCGCGAACATTCGCATTGGAACGCCTCCAACCTGAAGGCGGTAGACCCGGTCACCCTCGGGTTATGCTCGCAGATCGAACTCGATTTGACGGTGGGGCGTGCGGCGGTCAAACGCGAACGAGCGCTTAAGCGCGCGGCGAAGATGGGGGAAGCCCTAAAGCCGCTGGCCGCCACACCGGCCGAGCCGTCTCCTGCAGCGGATACGCCGCTGCCGAACGAACCAAACGAGGGGTGAGCAGTCGTCTGTAAAAAAGTCCTTCGGCCCAGAGCATTTCACTGTTTAACGAAAAACTCCGAAATGCTCTAATTCCTTGTTTTGTCGCGCTTCATACCAGAAAACCGGATTCCACTATTTATGTGAAGCGCTCTATAGGCCTCAGTGTACTTTTTTCACGATTTCACCAGGACAACCCCTCCCTTGAAGCGGTCCCTCGCTCGGGGTTGAATTTCTACCTCGCCAGATACCCCATCAGCACGAAGCCGAGGACCACCAGCACCAGAAACCCGATCAGCACCGGTTCGAGATATTTTTCGAGGATGATTTTCGCCTGATCGCCGAAAAAGTGGACCAGCGCGCCTTCAATCACGACAAAACGCACGCTGCGTGCCAGTGCGGCATAGAAGAGGAATGCTCCGAAAGGAACTTTGGCCAAGCCCGATGATATCGTCACCAGCTTGAAGGGAATTGGCGTCAATCCCTGAATGGCGATCCAGTAGGCGTTTTCCTGATATTTGCGCTGCAAGGCATCGACCTGACTTTGCGCGATGTGCAGCGCATGAATGATCCATTGACCGGCGGTATCCCAGAACACCGCGCCGATGGTATAGCCGAGCATACCGCCGATCACCGACCACAGGGCACACCACGCGGCGAGCTTGATGGCGTTCTTGCGGTCCGCCAACATCATCGGCAGCAACATCACGTCGGGGGGGATGGGGAAACACGACGCCTCGGCGAAAGCAAAGCAAGCCAGCGCCGCCTTGGCATGCCGCCCCTGAGCATGACGCAGCATCCAAGCATATAGCCGGCGCACCGGCCCCGTTTTGGGTTTTGCAACATCATCGATCATGGATTTTCCGCCTTGCCCTCGCCCCTTCCTAGCAAGCCGGAGGGCGAGCCGTCCACTGTGCAGATAACTAGTTGAACATACAAAACAATTTATTGTTAATATTGTAGTTAGCATGTTATGCAATAATCAGATAATGAGTACGCAAATTTGCAGCGACGCCGCTCCTGACTTGGAGGCCGCCGACCGGTTCAACCGGGCGGCCCGCGAGAGTGGCTGGCCGCTGATTTGCGACCCTTATTGCCATTTCACCGATGTTCGTTTGCGCAAGGCGATGACTATTTGGATGGAGCAGGCAAACGGTTTCGTTCCCTACCGGCGGGATCTGACGGTACGCATCCTTCAGCCGTTCGTTTCACAGCTTTCGATATACGAGCGCATAGCCCGACCGGACGGTAATATTCGCTGGAAGGTCAGGCTGATGGGCACCGAAGTAGCCCTGACCACGACCGAAATGACCGGAAAGTTCCTCGATGAAGTTCTGAAACCGGAGTTTATGCCGCGTTGGGATTTAACCGGAGAGACGGTGTTGCGCCAAGGCGGCCCCTTGCGTTTCTTGCGACGGACCGACAGTTTCGGCAAGCGATACATAGTCTGTGAGGATTTCGCCGCCCCGCTGTTAAACGACAAAGGCGAAGCCGTAATCACCATGTCGATCTCCTCGTTCGATAATATCGACCCTTGGGAGATTGTGGAAAAGCGGACGCGTCGGGAACTGGGCCTAACTTAACGGCGCAAACACCGCTTTTTTTCGCGACGACATGGACGGCACCGGATATGGTCGCCGTCTTATGCAGACCCAGTCGCCCGGCAAACACGCACTCGTCTTTATCTTCGTCACCGTCCTGATCGACGTGATCGGCATCGGCATCGTCATTCCGGTGTCGCCCAAGCTGATCGCGCAGCTTGCTCATGTGGACTTAAGTCAAGCGGCGCGTTATGGCGGCTGGCTGATGTTTGTCTATGCCGGCATGCAATTTATCTTCGCGCCGGTGATTGGGAACTTAAGCGATCGCTACGGTCGGCGCCCGCTGTTGATCCTTTCTCTGTTGATGTTGGGGATCGACTACCTGATCGCCGGCCTGGCGCCGACTTTGTTCTGGCTTTTTCTTGCCCGTTTTTTTTCCGGCATCGCCGGCGCCAGTTTCTCCACCGCCAGCGCCTACATTGCCGACGTCTCCCCGCCGGAAAAGCGCGCCGGTAGCTTCGGCCTTATCGGTGCGGCGTTCGGCGTTGGGTTCATGATCGGACCGGCGTTAGGCGGTATTCTCGGCGACATTTCGGTGCGCCTGCCGTTTTTCGTCTCGGCCGGATTGGCGCTGGCCAACGCAGCCTACGGCTTCCTGGTGCTGAAGGAATCACTGCCGCCAGACAAACGGCGTACCTTCGAGTGGAAACGCGCCAATCCGCTCGGCGCGCTGGCTGCATTGAAGCGCTTTCCCGGCATGCTGGGTCTCTGCGGCGTTCTGGTGCTGATGCGATTTGCGCACGATTCCGGCCCGTCGGTGTGGACCTATTTCACCATGCTGCGCTTCGATTGGACGATGAAAGAAGTCGGCCTGTCATTGATGGCGTCGGGGGCGATCACCGCGCTCGCCTACGCCGGGCTGACCCGCACGCTGATCCCCCGCCTGGGGGAAGTCCGCTCGGCCTATGTCGGACTGACCGCCGGCGCGCTGGCCTATGCCGGCTTCGCCATCGCGACCAAGGGCTGGATGATGTACGCCTGGATGTCCGCGTTCCTGCTGACCGCGCTGGTCATGCCGTCGCTCAACGCAATGATGTCGAAGCTCGTTTCGCCCCGCGAGCAGGGCGAACTGCAAGGGGCGCTTGCCAGCCTCGGCAGCCTCTCCTCGGTGGCGGCACCGCCCTTCATGACCAATGTGTTCGCGTATTTCACCGGACCGAAGGCCCCGGTCTACTTTCCAGGGGCCGCCTTTACGGCGGCCAGCCTGTGCCTGATCGCGGCGGCGTTGATGCTTCGGATTGCGGGGGCGCGCCCCGGAAAGCTTAACACCGCCGGATCGGCGTTTGTCTCGGAACCTAATTCAGGCTCTTCCTGAGCCGTTCCAGTTCGTCTTTTATCAGAAGTTTCTGTTTCTTCAGTGCGGATACCCGGATTTCATTCCAATCGGGGTGGGACATTTCGATTTCGATGAGTTCCTCAAGTTTCTTATGCTTTTCGGAAAGCTCGGTGATATGCCCTTGCATCGCCATGCATGCACCTCTCATGTTAAAGGTGGGAGCAATTAAACACCTAAGTCATCCTTCTGTCACGTTTACTCTTCCGCTCATGGATAGCGAGTTGTTAAGAAAGGCCGATGAGGAAAAAGATCAATCAAAAACAAAAGTCTAGCGGACTTGTAGTAGGCATTTCGGGGGCATCTGGCGCGATTTTAGGCATCCGGCTGCTGGAGGCTTTGCGCGAGCTTGGCACCGCCTCCCATCTGGTGATCAGCAAGGCCGGCCAGCAGGCCATCGCCCTGGAAACCGGCAAGAAAATCGCCGAGGTCGCCGCTTTGGCGGATTTCGTCTATTCTCCCAATGAGATAGCCGCCCCCATCGCCTCCGGCAGTTTTCCGGTCGCTGGCATGATTGTCGCCCCCTGTTCGATTCACACCATGAGCGAAATTGCCACCGGCGTCACATCCAGCCTTCTCACCCGTGCCGCCGACGTCACCTTGAAGGAACGCCGGCCCCTGGTACTGATGGTGCGCGAGACTCCCCTGCACCTTGGACATTTGCGCTCGATGGCCCAGTTGGCCGAGATGGGGGCGACGATTATGCCGCCGGTTCCGGCCTTCTACACCGCCCCGGATACGATTGACGACATCGTCGATCATATTGTAGCGCGCAGTCTCGATCTTCTGGGGTATAGTTGGGTGCGGGCCAAGCGTTGGGGCGTGGCCCCGCCAAAGCGGCATAGGCGCCAAACGAAGAAGACACCATGACCGGAAGCGTAACCAAACCCGACGAAGTAGCCTTACGTGCCAAGCTTGCCGAGTTGTTGCAGGAACATCGCGATCTCGACGCGGCGATCGACGCCATGCAGGCTTCTCACGATCTCCTGCCGTTGTCGCGGCTGAAAAAGCGCAAGCTCCAGCTCAAGGACGAGATCGCCAACATTAACAACCAGCTCCTACCCGACATCATCGCATAAAACGCCTCCCCGAAAAGGGCGTAGCGGTTTTCGCCGGGAGGCGCGGCAATTTAGAACTCCGTGATCGGCAAACGTACTTCCGGCTGCAATTTCGGATAGATGCCAAGACGGACGTAATCCCAAGCGGCCAGCGCGATCATCGCCGCATTGTCGGTGGACCACATCAAAGGCGGCAGGGAAAGCGTCACCCCCGCCTCGTCGCACAGTACGGCCAATGCCGCGCGCAGTTGTTTGCTCGCGGCAACGCCGCCGACCACGACCAGGCATTCGGGCCGGTGCGCATGAAGCGCCGCCCGGCATTTGCCGGTCAGCACGTCGATACAGGCGGCGACGAACGAGGCGGCGATGTCGGCCTTATTCTCTTCCGGATGTAACGAGACATGCCGGGCGACCGCGGTCTTCAAACCCGAGAACGAAAAATCCAAACCCTCGTTCAGCAACGGCCGAGGAAAGCGGATACGGGGCCTTCCTTCCAATGCCATTCTGTCGATGGCCGGTCCGCCCGGATAGCCAAGGCCGAGCGTACGCGCCACTTTATCGTAGGCCTCGCCGGCGGAATCGTCCTTAGTCGATCCCAGCAAGGTAATGCGATCCGCCGCGTCATAGCGCGCCAGGATGCTGTGTCCGCCCGAAACCAGCAGCACAATAGCGGGCGGTTTGATCCGCGCCTCGTCCAAATCGGCGCTGCGCAAATGTCCGCGCAAATGGTTGACGCCGATCACCTTCATCTCCCACGCCGCGCCCAAGCCCGCTGCGGCGTTGAGGCCGACCAACAGCGAACCGATCAGACCGGGGCCGCGTGTTACCGCGATGGCGGCAAGCTGTTCCTTGGTTACGCCGGCTTGACTCAACGCGGCACGGATAGTCGGCACGATCGCCATGATATGAGCGCGGCTGGCGACATCGGGATAGACGCCGCCGTAGGGCGCATGCAATGCGTTTTGGGAAGCCACCACCGAAGAAAGAATGCGCCCGTCTTCCGCCACCACCGCGGCGGCAGTGTCGTCGCACGAGCTTTCGACGCCCAGAATGAATTTCTCAGCCATCGGCGAGCAACCTTTCGATTTCGCTTGCCGGTATCTGCCCTTGCCGCTCGATACGAACCGGATAAACGCGGCAATTGACGATGGTCGAGGCGACTTCCGAAGCGACCGTGCCGCTCAGCACGATGTCGGGCGAACCGTTCAGACTAACCAGAATGGTATCGGCATCCAACGCATTGCCGGCCCCGTGCAGATTGGCGCTGGTGGCAAAAATCGGCCCGGTCCTGGCAATGATATCCAGGCAGCGTTCGTCGTTCGGCAAACGCACCGCTACCTCGTCGCGACCGGCTAGCCACGCCGGGGCGGATGCCGGTTTGATTTCCAGCACCAAGGTCAACGCGCCGGGCATCAACGGTGAGGACAGCAGCGTCTCTGCAGGACGGTTCACCACCGCGCCCAAACGTTCGATGGCGACGCGCGAAGAGGCCAATACCGGCAGGCCGACACTTTTCGGCCGCCGTTTTATGTCGAAGATGCGCTGCACCGCGTCGGGAAAATCCGGCTTGGCCGCTAACCCAAACACCGTGTCGGTAGGAAGCAAGACCACGCCGCCGCCGTTCAAACAGGCGATCACCACATCGAGATCGGAGGTGGTTTTCACCATTCACACCCCCTCATCGAAATCGCTGATCGGCACAATCGGCTGTTTCTCGACATCGACGCCGCGGCCGATTGGATTTTCGATCAGCGCGAAGAACTGCGCGTAGGGAATGGTGAGGCCGACATCGACTACATCGCAGATCGCAAACTGCGTTTTCAGCACATCGTTGAAAACTCCGGCCACGGCAAAACGCGTAATTCCTTCGACCATCGGCGCGGCAATATCGGCGATCATGCCGAGCTTCGAGACCGTCACGCCGCACGCATCGACCAGGCCGACGAAGGCGCGGCCCCGACTTCCCTTGCGTGCGCACAAAACCGGTAAGCCGGTCTGCCGCATTGCCTCGCGGCCCAACAATTCCAGCGACGAGATCGGAATCACCGGCCGGTTCAAACCCATGGCAAAGCCGCAGGCGAATGCCAATCCGGCGCGCACGCTCGACAGATTGCCGGGGCCGATGTCGACCGCCACCGCATCGACCGCAGAACTGGCGATGCCGGTTTCCGCCAGGCACGCCCCCGCCACCTCGATGGCGTTGCGGCAGGAAGGATCGGCCTCGCGTTCAAAAACCACCGCGCCATCTTTCAAAATTGCGGCGCTGTAGAAATGCGACGAAGTCTCGATGGCGAGGATCACACTCATATCAATACTCCGGCGGCGATGCGCGTTGTCCAGACGCCAACGGGATGAAAGCGAAACCGCCGTCCCTCATCGCCGGAAAAATCTATGGCGATTTCCAGCCGGTCGGGGAATTCTTGTGCAAATTTCTCGCCCCATTCGATCAACGCCACGCCCTCGTCGAAATATTCCTCCAAACCGAGATCGCGGAATTCCTTTATTGACTCAATCCGATAGGCATCGATGTGCAGTACAGAAAAATTATCCGCCCGATACATGTTGAGTATGGGAAAGGTCGGACTGGTGACATCCTGCGTCACGCCCCAAGCCTGGCAGATCGCCTGGACAAACCTGGTCTTTCCGGCCCCCAACGGCCCGGAGAAAATGACGCAATCGCCGGCACGCAAGAGGTCGGCGAGCTTTCCCGCCAGACGTTCCGTTCCCTGCAAATCCGTAATGCCGATCTCAAACATGTTCTGTAAGTTGCGCCTGCCGCCATAAGTCGATCAAGCCGTTCTCGACCTCGCTTGGGGTGTCGAGCCGGCAAAGCTGCGCCTTGGCATCCCGCCTGATAGCGCCGTCTTCCGGCCAAAGTGCCGCTTCTATATATCCGGCGAGATGCTTGCGAAAGATCTTCACCCCGTGTTTGTCGCCGTAAAAACGCAAGGATTCGGCGAAATGATCGAGCGCTATGGCAAGCCGGCCAGCCATATCGGGTTCGATCATGGCTTGACCGGCAGCCAGAGCCTTATCTACCGCGGCGGCGAGCCAGGGACGACCGACCATCGCCCGACCGATCATCACCGCGTCGGCGCCCGATTGGACTAGCGCTGTACGAGCGGTCTGCCCGTCCACGATGTCGCCGTTGACGATCACCGGCAGACCGGTCGCCGTCTTGACCGCCGCAACCGCCCGCCAATCGGCCGCCCCCTTATAGAACTGGTTGCGGGTGCGGCCGTGCACTATGACCGCCGCGGCGCCGCACCCTTCCGCTATCGCCGCCAGTTCCGGCGCGTTCCGGGAAAGATGGTCCCAGCCGAGGCGCATTTTCACCGTCACCGGACGTGAGGCGGCGGATACCGCCGCGGCGATGATGGCTTTGGCCTTAGCCAGATCGCACATCAGCGCCGCACCCGACTGCTTGCCCGCCACTTCGTGAGTGGGGCAACCGAAATTGAGATCGACGATGTCGGCCCCGGCCGCTTCGGCCATGTTGGCGCCGCGGGAGAATTCGTCGGGTTCGCGGCCGGTGATCTGCACCACGCGGGGACGAATGCCGTCGTCGGCCATTCGCCTCGCCATGGCGCGGTTGCCGGCCGCCAGCATCTCGCCCGCCACCATTTCGCCGACGACGTAGGACGCGCCGCATTTCACGCAAGCTTTGCGGAACGGCAAATCGGTTACGCCGGCCATCGGTGCAACCAGCACTCGGCCGGCGACGATCACATCGCCTATGCGGAAAGGATCGGACATCTGCCGATCTTATCTCGGCAACAGACTGGTTCCCATCAGGAATTCGTCGACCGCGCATGCACATTGCCGGCCTTCGCGGATCGCCCACACCACCAGGGATTGCCCTCGGCGCATATCGCCACAGGCGAAGATGCGCGGCGTCGTGGTCTTGTAATCCGCGTCATCGGCCTTGACGTTGCCCCGTCCGTCGAGATCGACGCCGGCCTGCTCGACCAACCCAGCCTTGCGTGGACCGGTAAAGCCCATCGCCAAAAGCACCAGATCGCATTCCAGGACGAATTCGCTGCCCTTCACCGGCGCCGGCGACATGCGGCCGTTCTTATCCTTCTGCCACTCGACCTCGACGCATTCGAGCGTCTTGATCTTGCCGCCGTCGCCCTTGGCGCGGATGGCCGACGCCGCCCACAAGGTGGTGCAGCCTTCTTCCTGCGACGAAGAAATCCTAAGCTTCACCGGCCAGTCCGGCCATGTGGTCAGTTTGTCTTCCTTTTCCGGCGGCTTGGGCATGATTTCGACCTGGGTCACCGAGGCGGCGCCCTGCCGGATGGATGTGCCGACGCAATCCGATCCGGTATCGCCGCCGCCGATCACCACCACCTTCTTGCCCTTGGCGCCGATCGTGCCCTTGGGAGCAGCGGCCGTCTCTTCGTCGCCGGCATTGCGTTTATTCTGCTGGGTAAGGAAATCCATGGCAAAATGGATGCCGGAAAGCTCGCGCCCCGGAATGGCAAGATCGCGCGGGCTTTCCGCGCCGCCAGCCATTACCACGGCATGATAATTTTCCAACAATGCGGAAACCGGTAAAGCAACGCCGACTTCGATACCGGTGCGGAACTCGACGCCCTCTTCCTGCATCTGCAGCAGGCGGCGGTCGATGCGATACTTCTCCAGCTTGTAGTCCGGAATGCCGTAGCGCAGTAGGCCGCCGACCCGGTCGTTCTTTTCGAACACGGTAACCGAATGGCCGGCGCGCGCAAGCTGCTGGGCGCAGGACAGCCCCGAGGGGCCGGAGCCGACTACCGCCACCCGTTTGCCGGTCTTGACTTCGGCAACCTGCGGCACGATCCGCCCGTCTTCCCAGCCCTTGTCGACAATGGCGCATTCCACCGCTTTGATGGTAACCGGCGTGTCCTGAAGATTCAGCGTACAGGCCGCCTCGCACGGCGCCGGGCAGACCCGGCCGGTGAATTCGGGGAAATTGTTGGTCGAGTGCAAGCGGATCAGCGCGACATCCCAATTGCCGCGATAGGTCGCATCGTTCCAATCAGGGATCAGATTGTTAATCGGACACCCCTTATGACAAAAGGGAATGCCGCAATCCATGCAGCGCGAGGCCTGCGCCTGCAACGCGCCCGCTTCAAGCGGCTTGAGAAATTCGTGGAAGTGCTTGATGCGCTCGGCGGGCTTTTCGTAACTGCGGTCGCCGCGTTCGATTTCGAGAAATCCGGTTGGCTTGCCCATGATTATTCCGCCGCCTCTGCATTGGCCGTGTTCCGCTCTGCCTTCAGTTCGATCAAGGCGCGGCGATATTCCGTCGGTACGATCTTTACGAATTTCTCGAGCGACGCATCCCAATCGTCGAGCAGCGCCTTGGCCCGCGCGCTGCCGGTGTACTTGAGATGCCGCTCGACGAGGATACGCAATCGCTCGGCGTCGAACCGCAACGGATCACCCATGCCGGAATCGAGCACGCTGGGCGACGCCGCGAGCGGCTTATCCGCATCGTCGCCATCCGCCGCCGGCGAAATTTTTTCCAACTCGACCATCGCCAAATTGCAGCGACTTTCAAAATCGCCGACCGGATCGTAGACGTAAGCGACTCCACCCGACATGCCGGCCGCGAAGTTGCGCCCAGTCTCGCCCAATACCGCCACCACACCGCCGGTCATATACTCGCAGCCGTGATCGCCGCAGCCTTCAGATACCGCCACCGCACCGGAATTGCGCACCGCAAAGCGTTCGCCGGCAACGCCGGAAAAATACGCTTCGCCGGCGATGGCGCCGTAAAGCACGGTGTTGCCGACGATGATGTTTTCCAGCGGCTCGCGCGACACGTTGTCGGGCTGTTTGACCGCAATGCGCCCGCCGGACAGCCCCTTGCCGACATAGTCGTTGGCGTCACCGGTAAGCGTAAGGCCAACCCCGCGCGACAGGAACGCACCGAAGCTCAAGCCCGCCGTACCGGTGAAGCCGATGTCGATGGTATCGGGCGGCAGACCGGCATGGCCGTATTTCTTAGCGATCTCGCCCGACAGCATGGCGCCGACGGTGCGATCGACGTTGCGGATGGACCGCGTCAACGACACCTTCTGCTGCTTGTCGATGGCAGCTTGGCAGGCGGCAATCAATTCGTGATCGATCGCGGTGTCGAGATCGTGGTTCTGCGTCTCGCAATGATGGACCGCGACACCTGGCGCCGGCTCGACGTGATGAAGCAGCTTGCTCAAATCGATGCCTTGCGTCTTCCAGTGACGCACTGCATCGGTCATATCGAGCCGGTCGGAGCGTCCGATCATCTCGTCCATCGTCTTGAAGCCCAACTCGGCCATGATGTGCCGAAGTTCTTCGGCGACGAAGAAGAAGTAGTTGATGACATGCTCCGGTTGGCCTGCAAAGCGCTTGCGCAGAACCGGGTTCTGCGTCGCAATGCCTACCGGACAGGTGTTAAGATGGCATTTGCGCATCATCAGGCAACCCGAGGCAATCAGCGGCGCCGTGGCGAAGCCGAACTCGTCGGCGCCCAAAAGCGCCGCCACCGCCACGTCGCGGCCGGTGCGAATGCCGCCGTCCGCCTGCACGCAGATACGGCCGCGCAGGGCGTTTAGCACCAGGGTCTGCTGGGTTTCGGCCAAGCCGATTTCCCAAGGGCTGCCGGCATGGGTGCTGGATGTCAAGGGCGACGCGCCGGTACCGCCGTCGTAGCCGGAAATCGTCACGTGATCGGCCCGACATTTGGCGACGCCCGCCGCCACGGTGCCGACACCGACTTCGCTCACCAGCTTGACCGAAATGCGTGCCTTGGTGTTGACGCTCTTAAGGTCGCGGATGAGCTGAGCAAGGTCTTCGATAGAATAGATGTCGTGATGCGGCGGCGGCGAAATCAGACCGACGCCGGGGGTCGAATGGCGCACCCGGGCGATGTTCTTATCAACTTTGCGGCCGGGCAATTGTCCGCCTTCGCCCGGCTTGGCCCCTTGCGCCATCTTGATCTGGATGTCGTCGGCGTTGACCAGATATTCGGTGGTGACACCGAAGCGGCCCGAGGCCACCTGCTTGATCGAGGAACGCAAGCTATCGCCGTTGGGCAAGGGCTTAAAGCGGTCGGCTTCCTCGCCGCCCTCGCCGGTATTGGATTTGGCGCCGATGCGGTTCATCGCCACGGCAAGATTGACATGGGCTTCGCGCGAAATCGCACCGAAGCTCATCGCGCCGGTGGCAAAGCGCTTGACGATTTCCGCGGCGGATTCGACCCGATCCAGCGGAATCGGATTTTCCGCCGGCTTGAACTTCATCAGACCGCGTAAAAACAGCAGCCGTTCGCTCTGCGCATTGAGCGCGGATGCGAAGCTTTGGTAATCGTTCCAATCGTTCTTACGCACAGCGTGCTGCAGCTTGGCGATGGTTTCGGGCGTCCAGGCATGCGCCTCGCCGCGTAGACGAAAAGCGTACTGGCCGCCGACGTCGAGCATCTCGCGATAGATCGGATTGTCGCCAAAAGCGCTCTTGTGCCGCTCGACGCATTCCTCGGCGATGTCTTCGATCCCGACGCCTTCGACGGTAGTGGCAGTACCGGTAAAATACTTCTCGACGAAGGCGCTCGACAACCCGACAGCATCGAAGATCTGCGCCCCGCAATAGGATTGATAGGTCGAGATGCCCATCTTGGACATGACCTTCAGAATGCCCTTGCCCACCGCCTTGATATAGTTCTTGCGCACGTCATGGCCCGAAAGCTCGGGCGCGGCCTTTTGACGGATCTGCTCCAGCGTCTCGAACGCCATGTAGGGATTGATCGCCTCGGCGCCGTAACCGGCCAGCACGCAGAAATGATGCACCTCGCGCGCTTCGCCGGTCTCGACCACCAGACCGGTTTGCATGCGCAAACCCTGACGGATCAGATGGTGATGCACCGCGGCGCAGGCGAGCGCGGCGGGGACGGCGATGCGGTCCTTCGATACGGCACGATCGGAAAGAATGAGAATGTTGAAGTCGGCCAGTACCGCGTCGGTGGCGTTCAGACAGATGCGCATCAGCGCGTTTTCCAAGCCGGCGGCGCCTTCGTGCGCCGGCCAGGTGCAGTCGATAGTGGCAGTGCGGAAAGCACCGTCGACCAGGGTTTCTATCGCGCGCATCTTGCGCATATCGGAATCGGTCAAAATCGGCTGATGCACTTCGAGACGCTTGTGCGCGCCGGCGGAATGACCGAGCAGGTTGGGCCGCGGGCCGATCATCGACACCAGGCTCATCACCAACTGCTCGCGAATGGGATCGATCGGCGGGTTGGTGACCTGGGCGAAGTTCTGTTTGAAATATTCGTAGAGCAGACGCGGACGCTTCGACAGCACGGCCAACGGCGTATCGGTACCCATCGAACCGATCGGATCCTCGCCGTTCAGCGCCATCGGCGTGAGGAAAAACTTGATGTCTTCCTGGGTGTAGCCGAAGGCCTGCTGCCGATCCAAAAGCGCGGGCATATCCTTCGCCGTCTCGCCGCTCGCGTTGACGACAGGCAGCTCCTCCAGCTTGACCTGTGCCGCCTTCAGCCATTCCTCATAAGGACGGGCGGAGGCGAGGGTATGCTTGATTTCCTCGTCGCCGATAATGCGGCCTTCTTCGAGATCGATCAGCAGCATCTTGCCCGGCTGCAGGCGCCATTTGCGCACGATGCGCTCCTCGGCCACCGGCAGCACGCCGGCCTCCGACGCCATCACCACCCGGTCGTCGTCGGTGACGATGAAGCGCGCCGGGCGAAGACCGTTGCGGTCGAGCGTAGCGCCGATCTGCTTGCCGTCGGTGAAGGCGATGGCGGCCGGGCCGTCCCACGGCTCCAACAGCGCCGCATGGTACTCGTAGAAAGCACGGCGCTTCGGGTCCATCAGCTTATTGCCCGACCAGGCTTCGGGGATCAGCATCATCACCGCCTGGGCGATGGGATAACCGCCGGCGATGAGAAGTTCGAGCGCGTTATCCAGGCTGGCGGTGTCGGATTGGCCATGCGGGATCAGCGGCCACATCTTGTCGAGGTCGGCGCCCAAAAGATCGGATTCCAAGGTGCGCCGGCGTGCGTTCATCCAGTTGACGTTGCCGCGCACGGTGTTGATCTCGCCGTTATGGGCGATGAACCGGTAGGGGTGCGCCAGCCGCCACGAGGGGAAGGTGTTGGTCGAGAAGCGCTGATGCACCAACGCGATCGCCGATTGGGTCAACGGGTTCTGCAAATCGAGATAAAACCGGCCGACGTCGGGGGCGAGCAACATTCCCTTGTAGACCACGGTGCGAGCCGAAAAACTCGGCATATAGAAATCGGTGACGTACGGGTTCTTGTGCTGGCGGGCAATCTCAGCCAACGGATTCTGGGTCTGCTTGCGCACTGCCAGGAGCTTGCGTTCGAAAGCGGCTTCGTCGCGGATGTTCGGCCCCCAGCCGATTACCGCCTGACGGACTAGCGGCATGCTGGCTTTGACCGTGTCGCCGAGCATCGAGACATCGACCGGCACATCGCGCCAGCCGAGCAGAACTTGACCTTCGATATGGAGAAATTTTTCAAACTGAACGACGGCGATGGCGCGCGCCGCCTCGTCCTGCGGCAGGAAACACATCGCCACGGCATAATGACCGGGTTCCGGCAGGGTGACGCCGGTATTCGCGGCCCAGTCGCGGAACAAGGCATCGGGAATCTGTAAAAGGATGCCGGCGCCATCGCCCACCAACGGATCGGCACCCACCGCGCCGCGATGATTGAGGTTTACCAGAACCTCAAGGCCCTGTTCGACAATATCGTGCGACTTGACGCCTTTGATATTGGCGACAAACCCGACGCCGCAGGAATCGTGCTCGTTCAGCGGATCGTAAAGGCCTTGGCTCGTAGGCATGGGCGTGCATCCAGAAGGCAGAAAAAGCGGCCCAAAGCCGGGCCGCGTGGCGAGCGCAACATAGTCTGGATACGTGACGTGTGGCAATTTGAGAAATGGCGCGGAAGTGACGCATTTTAAAATATAATTTGCGTATTTTTCGACCACCCAGAAATAATGCCCGGAAAAAACAACAGTATAACAGTATAATTGCGTGATATTTTTCGGCACGTAAGAAAAAAACGAAGTAAAAATGCGCTGCTGGTAATTTTATTACCTATTAAATTAGTTTATTATAAATATTTCCTTTTTGGCGCGTTTCACCGCAACCGGACGGCGCATATGATCAGCAGAATACCCGATTGAAGACCGTATCGACGGCTTTGAAGTGGTACTCGAGATCGAACAGAGCATCGAGTTCGGCCGCCGACAAATGCTTTTTCACTTCCGGATCGCATTTCAGCAGATCGAGTAGATGCCCGTCGCCGTGGAAGGCTCGCATCGCATTCTTCTGCACCAGCGCATAGGCCTCTTCGCGCAAGACGTCCTTCTGGGTAAGCGCTAACATCACTCGCTGGCTATGCACCAAGCCGTGGGTGGCATCGAGATTGGCCTTCATCCGTTCGGGATAGACCACCAGCTTTTCGATCAGACCCGCCGCACGGTTCAGCGCGAAATCCAGCGTGACGGTGGCATCTGGACCGATAAAGCGTTCGACCGAAGAATGCGAAATATCGCGTTCGTGCCATAGCGCCACGTCCTCCAGCGCCGGAACGACGGCGGAACGCACCATCCGGGCCAAACCGCAGAGATTCTCCGACAGGATCGGATTGCGCTTGTGCGGCATCGCCGA
>DBTZ01000038.1 GCA_002307315.1 Alphaproteobacteria bacterium UBA1303 | reverse complement strand
GGGCTCAAGGACACCCGCTCCCTGATCAACCCGACCGGCCGCTTCGTCATCGGCGGCCCGCAGGGCGACTGCGGCCTGACCGGGCGCAAGATCATCGTCGACACCTACGGCGGCGCCTGTCCGCACGGCGGCGGCGCCTTCTCGGGCAAGGATCCGACCAAGGTGGACCGTTCGGCCGCCTATGCCGCCCGCTATCTGGCGAAGAACGTGGTGGCGGCGGGTCTTGCCGATCGCTGCACCATCCAGCTCGCCTATGCCATCGGTGTTTCCGACCCGCTGTCGGTCTATGTCGATCTGCACGGCACCGGTCAGGTGGACGAAGCCAAGCTGGAGAAAATTCTGCCCGAGCTGATGAGCCTGAAACCCCGCGGCATCCGCGAACACCTCGCCCTCAACCAGCCGATCTACGCCCGCACCTCGGCCTACGGCCATTTCGGCCGCATCCCCGATGCGACCGGCGGCTTCTCCTGGGAAAAGACCGATCTTGCCGGAAAGCTCAAAGCCGCATTCTGAAGGAGCGCATTCGGAAAAGTGGGAACCGGTTTTCCGACCAAATGTGCGACAAACACCTTGCCGGAAGATCCAGCGCATAAACAAAAGCTGTACGGGCGGAGGAAGGGACCGAAACCCTCCGCCCGTCAGGTTTTTTTGCGCGATACGCTGCTGCCGACGCTCGCTCTTAAGCTCGAAGCCGGCCGCGATCCCCGGACCTATTTTCCCGCCGCCGTCGACGACGTTTGGCTGGAAATCGGCTTTGGCGCCGGCGAGCATCTTTTGGCCCAGACGCGCGCACATGGCACCGTCGGCCTGATCGGCGCCGAGGCCTATCAAACCGGCACCGACAAGCTGCTGTCGAAGCTGGAAGATAACGACCACGCGCGCATCCGCCTGTTCGAAGGCGACGGCCGCGACATCATCAAGGCGCTGCCCGACGCATCCTTGGGCCGGTTCTTCCTGTTGTTCCCCGATCCCTGGCCGAAGGTCCGCCATCACAAGCGCCGCTTCGTGCAGATGGACATCCTCGACGAACTGGCGCGGGTGCTGAAACCGGGGGCGGAACTGCGCGTCGCCAGCGACGATGCCGGCTATGTCGCCTGGAGCCTGGAGCGGCTATGTGCGCATCCCGCCTATCGCTGGACCGCGACCGGACCGCAGGACTGGAAAACCCGTCCCGCCGACTGGCCGCCGACCCGCTACGAACAAAAGGCGCTGCACGGCCCGCCGGCCTTTCTTCGCTTCGTAAAGACGGCTAAGATCGGGTCATGAACGAAAGATCGGACGAAATCGAAAAACGCTTTCCGATTTCCAAAGAGGATGTCGGCTTCTTCATCGCCGCGGTGTGCTGCCTGTCGATGATGCTGGGGCTGGTTTATTATGTCTTTCTGATGCCCTCGCCGTTCGAACAATGGTTTGCCAGGTTCGAGGACAAACCGGCCGCGGCCAAGGTCCAGGCCGCCCCGAAAAAAGACGCCATGATGCCGAGCTATTCCGTACCGCCGGAGAGCCAGGAACGGGCGGAACAGCCCGAAAAGGCGGAAAAGCCGAAACCCTGACTTGCGGAAATCCCCACGCCGGAGTAAAAGCCTGCCATTCCCATTACAACAGAGTGCTGTTGTGTGGCGGTTTAAGGAAACCGTCGCGGGGAAAAGGTTTGTTTTTTCTTAAGGAGTATCCGCCATCGTCGCGGCCGTGTCGCATCTGGAACCGATCATCGGGCCCGCTGTGGAAGCGGCAGGTTTCCGTTTGGTGCGGCTCAGACTGCTGGGCAGCAAACGTAAAACCCTGCAGGTGATGGCCGAACGGTCGGACGGCTCGATGAGCGTCGAGGATTGCGCCGCCCTCAGCGGTGCGTTGTCGGATTTCCTCGAGGCCGAAGATCCGATCGAAGGCGATTACCTGTTGGAAGTGTCTTCGCCCGGCATCGACAGGCCGCTGACCCGGCTGACGGATTTTTCCCGCTGGAAGGGCAACGAGGCGAAAATCGACCTTATCGCCCCGCTCGACGGGCGTAAAAGGTTCAAGGGCGTTTTAATGGGCTTGGACGGAAACGATGTCGTCGTAAAGGTCGCGGGAACCGAATTGAAGCTGCCGTTCGACGCCATCGTCGATGCCAAGCTGGTACTGACCGACAAACTGATCGAAGAGGATTTGCGTTCGCGGGGGATGCCCCCCGCCGGACAAGGATAAGCAGGAGAAGACCATGGTCGTTGCCGCCAACCGAACCGAATTGTTGCAGATCGCCGATGCGGTCGCCCGCGACAAATCGATCGACAAATCCGTCGTCCTCGGCGCGATGGAAGAGGCGATGCAGCGCGCCGCCAAAGCGAGATACGGCAGCGAGAACGAAATCAGGGTCGAGATCGACCCCAAGACCGGAGAAACCCACACTTCGCGCTATCTGCATGTGGTCGAACTGGTCGATAACGACAAGATCGAGATTTCGCTGGACGACGCCCGCTTGCGCAACCCCGCCGCTCAAGTCGGCGACATCATCGCCGAAACCCTGCCGCCGGTCGATTTTTCGCGCATCGCCGCCCAGGCCGCCAAGCAGGTGATCGTGCAAAAGGTGCGCGACGCCGAACGCGAACGCCAATACGACGAATACAAGGACCGCATCGGCGAGATTATCCACGGTATCGTCAAGCGCAGCGAATTCGGCTCCGTCGGGGTCGATCTCGGCCGCGCCGCAGGTGTCGTCCGCCGCGACGAGATGATCCAGCGCGAGCACTTCCGCAC
>DBTZ01000070.1 GCA_002307315.1 Alphaproteobacteria bacterium UBA1303 | reverse complement strand
CTGCATTCTTCACGGGGGACTAATTAATTTCAGCACATGCCGCCCGGCTTTGTCGACAGTCACGCTAAAATGCATAGTACGGGCGTTGTTCTTGGCGTTCTCATAGAATGCCTTGCCGAGGAACGTCTCGCTCTCGCGGGTCTGCGGCGTAAAAACATAACGGACATCCGCCGCCTGTCCGTCGAGCGCCACCGCCGCCGTGCCGCGTCCGTAATCGGGGATTGCTTCCCAGCGTGCGCCGTTCACAGGGATGTTGCGTATCGCATCCGACATGGCGATGGCAATTGGGCCGGTCAATCCGCCGAACCGTCCTTTGGCCGCACGTTACCGTTCCTTCGACGATGACATTCTCCAAAAGCGCCATGTCGGATTGAAAGCTGCCGGTCGAGGCCATGCCGACATCGTTCTCGCCGCGCATACCCACGGTCACCAGGTTATCGTAATCCTTGTTGCGGGCAATGCCCTCGCGAAAAAACCGCCTGAGCGCCTCCTTAGTTGGTGGCGTAATTCCATTGGCCGTTGCCGAGATGGTCCTTGCGCCTCCAAAGCCAGGCAAGCAGACGAAGAGCGGATAACCGCATGTGGATATTTCCTTGTCTATTTAAACACTTAATTTACTCGACCGCCAAGACGACCACCGACTTGGCCGGCAGATCGACCGTCAGTTTTTCGTCGACATTCGAGGCTTCGAACGCCACCGGGCGAATAGCGTTCAGTGTTGTAAGGTGTTGTGGGCGTCCATATCCGATCCGGTCCGGATGCTACCACGCCCCTTACCTGGGATGTTGGTCACGACGTGTGCCGCATTGTGGGGATCGGTATTGGTCAGCGACAGATACGGCTTGCCGTCGCTGCCGCGGGCTACCGATACGTCGACCATCGGAAAGTTCATGTCGCCGAAGCGATATTCCGGCCCCGTCGCATTGGCCGTATAGGGCGTGGCGCCCATAAACGGCTGATACATGTCGAATACGTGATAGGTCAGCGATCCGACATTGCTGCCGACATTGTCGTCGACGCCGCCGCGCTTTGCAAAATCCACCGCAACCGAGACCTGGGCGGTGCCGGCCGCAGACGCGGACATCGACAAAAATGCGACGAAGGCGGTCGGTAACGCCGCTGAGAAGAGTGCCCGGATCATTCTGTTCAGGGGGGGGGGGGGATGTAAGGGGTGTGGATACTTTTGGCCACCCGTATCACATCCGGTGCGCATTCCTACAGACGGCCCAAGCCGGCCATTTGCCGAAGGTTGGCAAATCTTCGTGTCGAGCTTTTTTAGTGATGCTTTGGTAAAGCGTCGCACAAAAATTCGACACATATCCGGTAACACTTATGGCGGTTCCTCCCCGCACTCGTCATAATAATGACACCGTTGTCATGGTTTTTTGTTCATAACCGACCGTATAGCCGCATATTAAACATTACAAAAAAACTACCAAAACGTGCGAAAAATTGTTGTTATCCCGCAACACTAGGCGCCATTAGTGCTCTCAACCCGCAGGGATTGCCTGTTGCGGGTTGTCAATAATTTTCGGGAGGCTTACCAAGTTCACGAGGGTAAAGTGTATTTTGCGCAATAAGCTTGTGCGAGTTACATGGACCCGGATTGGGAGCGGTACCGCACGGTTACGGCGTGACTAGCTTCCGCAGTTCGTGATCGCTCGTATGGGGGGGGCCCCGTCAGGGCGAAATTAGAAACAAGGACCAACCGACCCAGGGAGGGCGCGGAATGTTGAGTAAGGCACAGAATTCAAGACACACGCATACTGTACTATTGGGGACCAGCTTTTTAGTGGGCTTTGCGTCGCTTTTGGCGGCGGCTCCCGCTTTTGGGCAAGACAGCGAAGCGATGGAAACGGTGACGGTTACCGGCTACCGCGCATCGCTGACGGATTCCACCAATGCCAAGCGTGCCGCTATCGGGTTTTCCGACACGGTTTTCGCCGAAGACGTCGGCAAGTTTCCCGACTCCAATATCGCTGAAGCGCTGAACCGCATTCCGGGCATCAACATCACCCGCGAAATCAACGGCGACGGCATGCAGGTTTCGATTCGCGGCCTTGGCACCAACTTCACCAAGATTTTGGTCAACGGCAATCCGGTCAGCGTGGCGACTATGGGCCCGACCGATGCGACGAACTCAAACCGCGAAGTCGACTTGAACATGTTCCCGTCGGAACTGTTCACGCAGTTGAGCGTGCAGAAGTCCCCGACCGCCGACATGGAGGAAGGTGGTGCGGCCGGTTCGGTGAACATGCGCCCGATGCGCCCCTTCGACAATCCGGGCCTGCATTTCAACTACAACGTCCAGCTTACCGACCAGTCGACGACCAATATGGCGATCGGCAAGCGCGGTTCGTTGGTCTTCAGCGATACCTCCGGTCCGTTCGGCATTCTGGTCGGCATCACCGGTGTGCAGAGCAACATCCATGTCACTGGTTGGGAAGACGGCAATACCGGCTGGTTCGGTCCGAACCTGCCGACGGGCGTCTGCACGGCCAGTAGCTCGACCAACACCTGCGGCCAGTTCGGTTCCCAAACTTGGACGATCCAGTCTTCAGTCGTGAATGGCACCAGGGTTCCAATTCCGACGGGCTATACGCTGGGTTTGACGGCTGCGGATATCGCGAGTGGCTATCTGCCTACGGGCTATTCCCTCACCGGGCTGCAGGGCCAGAAACTTCTCTACGCCCTCAACCCCGACCTGGCCGATTCCTCTTGCGACGATACGAACCCGTCGGCGACCTGTTTGAGCCAGATGTCGACCCGTCTGTCGAATGCCTTGGTTGCGAAAATTCCGCGTGTCATGCGCGAACTCGGCAACCGCGACCGCTATAACGCGCTGATCGCCATCGAATACAAGCCGAGCGAAGATCTGCATGCCTATTTGGACTTCCAGTACGGCAAGATCGCCAACCATTACGACCGCAGCGCTATGGGCTGGGGCGTACGCACGGGCAACGGCTCGACCCAGATGATCCCCGCCAATCTGAAGCTCAGCAAGCAATGGCTGAACTCCAGGGTGACCAACGGGTTGGGCGGCGTTGTCGCAACCGGTACATTCTACAATCCGACCTACAGCGTCGAAGCGCGCGACTATCACGAATTCGGCGACTTCGTGAGTATCAACCCGGGTGTGGAGTGGCAGGCGAGCGAACTGCTGAAGATTTCCGCCGAAGTCTACTATACCAAGAGCGTGTATTGGCGCCGCAATCCGACCGTGATGGTGGCCACCTGCAACAGCACTACGCTGAATTCGGCCTATGCTTCTACGGCTTCTTGCACGAATGGCTTCCCGACGACGACCGGCACCGTGGCTACGATCGATACGACCGGTTCTTATCCGAAGACGACGCTGAACATCAGCTATAACGATCCGAAAAACTTCGAATGGACCACCGGCCGCGTGAACTTCACCGCGGATAGCCGTTGGACCACGACGAACGGCGCGCATCTCGACGTCGTCTATGGCGGCGACACGTTGTCCATCAAGGCGGGTGCCGCGTATGACGTCAACTATCGTCTGACCCGTTCCGCCGGCGACATCGGTTGGCAGAACATGATTTGCGGCGGCAACGCCAATTATCCGTCGTTCGGCTCCAATAACACGTCCATGCCGGGCTGCACAGGCCAGGCGTCTGATGGCACGTCGACTTGGAAGCCGATCGGCTGGACCAACAACTATACGGGTTGGGGCACCGGCTACACCACGGGTGCTGCCGCTCTGAAATTCTCGGGTTCGCTGATTCCGACGTCGAAGTTGTATAATTATCTGCGGCCCGGCGCCGATGGGTTCATCGCCGTCGACTACGACAAGGTCTACCGGGACTCCAACTATTGGACCGTCCTGAATACCGGCAGAAATGCCATGAAGTGCATACCGCACTGCGATTGGCTCGGTAAGCCTGGCGACAACATTGCGACTCTGCATCCGGCATCTCTCGGACAGCAGATCGACGAACGGGGCATCGGCTTCTATGGTAAGGCTGTCGGCGCAATCGACGTTGGCGATCATCGCGTGCGTTACGATTTCGGCCTGCGTTGGGTTGAAGTACGTCAAGCCCTCACGGCAGCCGGTTCGCCGGTCACCGACACCCGCAACTACGGTGCCGATGGCATAAGTGGTACTTCGGACGATTTGGCGGACGGCGGCAAATACGCGTCGACCTATAATCCGATCGTGACGATGATACACAAGTATCATGCCTTCCTACCGGCGTTCTCGGCGGTTTACGAAGTGTCCGACGACTTCCAGCTCCGTGCTTCGCTGTCTCGCACCATGACTCGCCCCGATCCGGGCCAGATGGGTGTGACGATGACCTTCAGCGATCCGACGGTGTCGGGCGCCTCGTTGGGTAATCCTAAACTGGCTCCCTACTACTCGAACAACCTTGACCTCGGCGGCGAACTCTACACCGGTGGTGAAGGATATTTGGGCTTCACGTACTTTAGGAAGTCGATTAGCGGGTATCCGATCTCGGCCATAACCAAGCGGACCTTCTCTTATCTGGCACAGTACGGCGTTACCTACTCCTCGCTGTACGATACGCAGAGAACGGCCTATGCGAACGGCGGCACGACCGGCGTGTCTTGTAACTCCGATGCGACCTGCGCCAATCAATGGGTTAACGTCACCCAGACGATCAACCTGCCCGGTTTGTCGATCGTAGACGGCCTCGAACTCAATCTCGTCCAGCCTTTGGACTTCCTTACCGAAGAATATCTCGGCATCAAGGGCTTCGGCTTTACCGGTAACGTCACTATCATGGACCAGAAGGGGACGCAGAGCCTCACCACAAAGAAGATGACTGGTATTCCTCCGTATCAGTACAACATGACACTCTACTACGAAGACAACGGCATCATGGTCCGCGGGTCCTACACCTTTATGGGCAAGACCTATAATGCTGATGGCAGCGCGGTCGGCAATGTCTGCTTGACGGCGGTTGCAAGCGGCGCGCAGCCGACCAATTGCCCGGATGGCGCTTACATGTACGGCAAGGAGTACGGTCAGTTTGACTTGTCGAGCAGCTTGAGGCTGTCCAGGCTGTTCGGCGACCTGCCGAGCGATCCGGAATTGACCTTCAATATCACGAACCTGTTCAATGCAAAGCAGCGTTCGTACATCCAGTACACGGATGCGATTAAGAGCTACTACGATGCGGGCGCGACCTACATGGTAGGCATTCGCGGTTCGTTCTAAGTTAAATAAGTATCTCCTATGGGTTTTGGCGGCATCTGGAAACAGGTGCCGCCATTTTTTTGTCGAGTACCAAAAATTCGGTTGTCTATGGTGCCGCGCCTTCAGACGGAAACGGCGCGCCGCTCTATCCCTTTGGTTGGTCGCAACTTTACGCGCAAAACCAATTCCACATTTGCGCTCGTTGCTCTAATCCGAACTACCAACGGCAGTCGCGAACGGTAGGTATGAAATCTATGATTTTCGATTGGGAATTGAAAAACTCTTCGGCTTCTGACCGGCTTGGTGCAGTTCCCACATATGACGATAAGCGTCCTCGATATGAAGACATAGCGTTTGCACGTCGAAAAAAGGCGCAGACGCGCGGTTGCGTTTAAGTTTATCGCGCATGGCCGTCAACCGTCCGGGCATTGTCGCAATTTCAAACGCGATTTTTTCGTAGCTTTCAAGGTCCGGAGCGATCAATTCCGCCAAGCCCGCGGCGGAAAGCAGACTTGCGGATACGCGACTGGCAAAACTTTTACCAAAGCAGGTGACGATTGGAACCCCGGCCCACAGCATATCGCTCGATGTGGCATGACCGCAGTAAGGAATAGTATCGAGAACCAGATCCGCAAGCGCTATCCTAGCATGATGTGCCGCCCGTTCCGGCGTCCTGTCGGCAAAGATCAGCCGCGACCGATCGATCCCGCGCGCCTCCGCTTCCGAAAATAAATGTCTACGGGCCTCCTTGTTGGCAACACTGAGCCACAGCACGCTGCCGTCTACATTATTCAGTAACCGCATCCATACGTCAAAAATTTCCGGCGAAATTTTGTTGGGATGATTGAACGAACAAAAGACAAATCCATGCTCGGGCAATCTCTCGCTACTACGTGACGGCAATACGAAATTGTCGTGGCGGTTGGTATCGCTCGGTAAAAAACAATTCGGCAAACGAACAATTTTTTCGCTGTAATACCGTTCAAATTCTGGCGGTATCACGATCGTATCGGCCAGTATGTAATCGACATAGTCGGCACCAGTGGTGCCTGGAAAACCAAGATAAGAGACGATAATCGGTGCCGGTCGGCTCGCAAGCGCCTGCACACGGCTACCCTCGGTATAGCCTGCCAGATCAACGACAATATCGACCTGTAGATTGGCCAATCTTCCGACCCATTCCAAATCGCTACATCCGCCGCATTCAATAAAATGATCGAAGGCATTGCGGATGCGATTGCGAATGTCGCTCTCGGGTGCGTTACGCAAACAAATGCCATAGGTTTCGAATTGCGATTTGTCGTGAAATTCGATCAAGTTGACAAGTTGGTATGCAACGACATGATCGTGATAATCCGGCGAAACGTAGGCAATGCGTAGCCGATCACTAGCTTTTCTTGCATGTATTTTAGGCGATTGTCCGATATTCGATCTGGCGGCGCGACGTGCCGCACATAGATGCGCCTGCGGCTCGTCAGCAGCTGCTAAAATGGTAAGTGGGGAAATTTCCTGTCCGGCAAGGCATCTGCAAATAAGGTCCGCGGTTTCATTTTTACGGTCTCTCCAATCGCATAAATGCGATTTGACGGAGTAGCGTTCTCCAACGGCCCGTTCAAGACCCGGATCGGCTATAACGCTGCGGTCGAGGTCGGCTAAAGCATCCGCCCATTTCCCTGCTTTAAATAATAAATGGCCACGATACAGTAATGCCTCGGCATAATCGGGTTTCAAATCGATAGCACGGCAAAAATTATCTGTAGCTTGCTCGGTCATGCCCAATTCAAAATAGGCGACCCCAATGCGGAAATACGCAAGCGGTTGATTAGGGGCCGTCCGTAGCGTGCGCTGTAGGCAATTTATCGCCGCCTTCCAATCCGCACGGTATGAAAACAAAATCGCCATACAGTGCAAAGTATCGCAATGCCACGGATCTTGCGCCAAGACGTTGCGATAGGCTACTTCCGCTTCCAGCAAACGCCCGGCACGATGTAAATTAACTCCTAAGGAAAAGAGG
Organism: Alphaproteobacteria bacterium UBA1303; assembly: GCA_002307315.1. GTDB lineage: Bacteria > Pseudomonadota > Alphaproteobacteria > Micropepsales > Micropepsaceae > Rhizomicrobium. The sequence continues at coordinate 28,099 of DBTZ01000070.1, read as the reverse complement.
TTCTCAATCGAACTGTTCATTGCCGTCTAACCGAAAAATTATCCTCTGATCGCTTGTGCCCGCGCCTTAAGACAAGATCAGCGTATCGCTACGTTTTGTCTTAGGGTAGATGCCGGGGCGCGGCAATGCATCCGCGCAAATTACGCAATCCCACGATTGTACCAATATTGTACGGATATAATATGAAATCACTTTACAACTTTAAAGATTCCATGTCTTTGTAAAACAACGTTTTTTCCATTTGTGGAGATTATCTGCGTGTCCGTTGCCGACACCGTCGCGTTGCGAACGATCAGTCCTGATTTTGCCTCGATATGCACGTTATTCATGACGACGTTGGCGATTTCCCGTTCGGGCAAGCCGAACACGATGCCGGCAGCTTCGGCGCCTGTAGCCGCCAGTCCGTCGATCGTGATGTCATGAATGTCCGGGGTCTGGTTGGCGACGAAGGGGCGCGCCTTCTCGTTCTCCGGCGGGTACATCAGGTCGAGGATCATCATGCCGCCGGTTTCGAGTTCGTGCTTGGCTGCGTTCAGGTCAAGCGGCGCATACTGAAAATAGCTTGAAATGGTGAGTACGTTCTGGACATCTTGCATGGTATTGTTGCGAATGACGATATCCGACACCTCGCCACCGTAGCCGCGCCGCGTTTTTATGCGAAAGCCGTGCAGCGAGCCGAAGAATTCGTTGTTCTCCACTAGAACGCGGCGGATACCGCCCGACGTACCGCTGCCGATGGATATACCGTGACCGGCATAGATCTTGTTATTGCGGATCACGATGTCTGACACTGCCGCATCGGGGTACTTGGGATCGAAACCGTTGCCCTTTATGGCCACAATGTCATCGCCGCAGCTAATGACGTTATCCTCGATCAGTATGTTGTGACTGTTGCCCGGGTCGATGGCGTCGGTGTTAGGAGACGGCGCAGGCGAAAGAATCGATGTCTTACGGATGGTGACGCCGTCCGTGTTGTTCAGCACAACGTGAAAAGACGGCGCATTGGCGAATGTAACGCCATCCAACAGTAAGTTCTTTACGTTGACGGCAAGCAACAGTCTCGGCCGCGTGACCTTCTGGCGCTGATTGGCGGCTCCCGAATGTGCAGCTTCGGATTCGCGCCAGTAGGTACGCATCCACTCCCACCACACGTTGCCTTGGCCGTCGAGTGTGCCTTCGCCGGTAATCGCAACATTCTCTGCATCGCGAATGTTGACGAGGGCAAAATCGGCGTTCTTCCCTTCGGGCGATACAGGATGTTCCGTCGTACCGTAGAGCGTGGGATCGGTGGCAAACTGTACGACTGCGTATTTAGCCAGATCGAAACGAATATTGCTTTTCAAAAAAAGCGGACCGGAGAAATACCACCCCCGAGGCACTTCTACGGTTCCTCCGCCCTTGGCTGTGCAATCGTCAATCGCTTTTTGAAAAGCCGCTGTCTCCGGTGTCAATCTTGCGCCAGCCGCGCCGTAATCGCGAATATTGCAAATCCGGTTAGGAAAGCTGACAGTCGCCTGTGCTTCCGCCGCGCCGGTAATAGAAATCCCTGCAAGCAGGAATACAGTGGCGACGGATACAATCTTACGAATATCGAACATCACATTTCCTCACGTTGCTATATCGGCGCGCAACCGAAACGAACCGGCAAGACAGCACAATTATTCGAATGCAACCTTCCGCACAACGCGCAGCACGACCGGCCCTATCAATCCCGAACGCGGCAGCGACGAATGTCGGTCAAAAAACTTCCAGGTTGCAAAGGTTGTACGTTTGCTAGGCCGAGGTTTGTTTTCAAGAAACCATTTCGGCCATGATTTAATAACCATGCCCCGATCGGGAACGGCAACCCATTCGCAGTCGTCAGGCAGTTGTTCGTCGCCTATCAATCGGTTAGCCCATAAATTGGTTACGTGAACTTCGACCAAATTCCTGCCGGGGCGCAACGCCGCGGTAATCGCCTGTCTATATGGCGGTTTCCACATAACGCCGAAATCGACGTGATTGATAAAAAGACGGGCTAGGTTCTTTACCTCGCCGAGATCGAGATAAACTTCGTTCGCATGCTCAAGCATGGCGGCGGTGACGTTGAATCCGCGTGCGTAAATCGCTGTGCCTGAAAAAAACCTCACGCCAGGATCACTATCATCCGACAGCGGCATCAGCTTGGCAAGGGCGGTGACTGCGGGGGCACCCGTATTCGGGGGAAATGTCACTTTCCAATCGGTGCTAATATCACGCGAATCCGGTAGCCGGGTGACATCAGCATGCAACACTCGTCCTGCGGCGGTCGTAATACTAAACCGACCGGGTGACCAAGCTTCGGTTCGAAAGCCGTCGTCGGTTCGCATAATCCGATCCGGTGCTAAGTTAGCACTAATCGCGATAGCACGATCGCCAGATGCAGGGCGGCGAAAGACGACAAATGCCGACCCGGACGGTTCCAAACGAAGCGGTAGTACCGTTACGTCGCCATCGCAGTTGTACAACGGCAAGAATTCGCAATGCCCGGTATCGGGATGCCACAACTCCGGCGCCTTGTCCTTAACGCGAAAGCGGCAAGTTGCCGTTGTTGCTTCTGTGCTCTGGTTGGAGACAAAATAAATATCGGCGTCCGGCGTGGCGTGATGGGAAAACCGCAAGGCGGGTGTTGCTCCCAGCGACGCAAAATCCGGCGGCACGCGCAACGCGGCCATCACGTCCGCAATCGACGCCCCCCAGTATACCACGCCCTTGCCGGAGCAATGATGCGTAACAATCCTACCGTCACAATCGCCCCAAAGCGTCGATACCACTCGGCGGTATTCCCGATCGCTTGTGCGTCCCTCGGCAAAACTTGGCGAAAAAAGCGGCGGTAGCCCAACGACGACGGCGCCCGCGTTCACCAATGCCGCAAGCTTGCGCACAACGGCAAGAGTAAGATGACGCGCGTCGGGCAAAACCAGCAAACGATAGCGGATACCGTTCTTCAGCACAATCGTGCCGTCGTCAACCTCAGCGGCAAGCAAAAAATCACGATTGACGAAACCGTAGTTGTAACCTTCGGGAACGACAGGCAGAGTAGAGCCGTTCCACCGCGACATGGCCTGGCCGTCTTCGCCGTCGAAGCAAAGAATGTCTACAACCGGCTTGCCCTGCTGTAAGAGAAACTGGCTGCGCGAGATATATTCAATCCAGGCGCTGCCGGGTTCCCACCACGTCTCGGTACGGTCGAAATGGAGACCATAGGGACCCATCGTCATGCCGGGAGCCTTGTCTAGCCAAGGCTGGTGAGCGAAGCGATGAAAATAAAAACGCGTTACGCCTTCGCAAAACTGTGCATCGCCGGTTGCCTTCAAGGCAAAGGGATCCAAAGTAAAGCGATCAATGTCAAATCGGCTGGTGAACGCTTCCGCACCGGCAATCGGGTTTCCAGACAATTGCGCGCTGGCGATAATCCGCCGGGTAATCGACAGGTTCTCCGGATACAGGTTTCCGGTCCAGAACTCTCCGATCGCCATGTCGCCTGCCGTGCCGGCTTCAATGATGCCGAACGGTCCGATATATGGTTCGGAGGCAAATTTCAGGCCCCGCTCGTGACAGCGGGTGCGAAACCGGCCGTAGTAGTTTTCAATGAAAAGGGCGGAAATGATATGCCGAAAGTCCCACAGCACGCGCTCGGTCGTCTCCGGTGTATCGACGATGCGTCCGGTCAGGGTCGGTAAAAACGGGATAATGTCGTAACCGCAGCGGTTGCGAAACTCGTCGCGAAACAGTCCGGTCCAGTTTTGCGGTCCGGCCTCATAGCTATCCACGAACAGCGTGGAAAAGCTCTTTCCCACGAAAGGGCCGATTTGGTCGAGCGCGGTGTTGAGCACACCGGAAAAATGCGCATCGACCGCCTTGGGGTTCATTTTGTCGATTTCAAGGCCGCTGCCCTCAGGTTCGGGGTGCATACTGGTCGAACCGTTAGGGGCATAGCCGAAACGCAAGATCGTCCAATCGCCTGCAGGTGCAACCCAGTCCAACGTACCGTCCGGCCGCATGTGTCTCGAAATATCAATAATGTCTTGCTTGCGATAGCTTAACTCTGGCGGACAATCTTCGTTCCAGCGCGGGACGAAGCGGTCCATCAAGGCAAATCCTGCTTTGGCAGCCCAATCGGGTAGGCGATACCCGTTGAGAAGATCAAGACGGCTAACGACAAATGGAATGCTGTCTAAAACTTCGCCGGTAAAGGCCAGTCGGAAAAAGCGCGCCGTAACCGGTGAAAAATTGATATTGGGCATCCCCCGTCTGGGCAGCACAAAACTTGCCGCCGGTCGGTAGGTCTTTCCGTCGTCGGAAACCTCTAGGGTGCAGGTAACCGCCCCATGTCCAGCAACGGAAGCAAGGCACAGCGAACGCGCGGTAAAGGGGCGGCCGAACGACAGCGTGATATACTGCGGCGTTTGATTGGGCGTAGGAAATGAAAGATTCAACGGCATCGTTCTGCCGGTAAACGGACGCGGTGCGTCATGGGGCAGGCTAGTGGCGATACCGACGTTCATATCCTCGAACGCTTGTCGTTCCGCTGCGGGTGTTCTTACGGCGAGGACGGCAATGTCGCGATAATAAGGGCCATATTCGCCGGCTGCCGGCTTAGGCAGACACTTGACGAAGCGAACGGGGCCACGAATGTGGGTTTCGTCCCACACTACGGTCTGCATGCCGAGATCGGGGGTAATCCACGGTCCGCCGGTCGCCGACCAGCCGGAAGCATTGTGCATACCGAGTTCAAGCTTAAGTCGATCCGCTTCGGCGGCGGCGTGGCGCAGCATGTCGCGCCACAGTGGGCCGGCATATTTCACCGGGCCGGGCGGAACCTGATAGCTTAAGCTGTAGATCATCGCCCCGCTCAGGCCGATGCGCTTCATCGCTTCCAAATCCGCAGTAATGCCTGCCTTGGTGACGTTGCCATCCATCCAATGCCACAGGGTAAACGGTTTGGCTTGCGGCGGCGGCGCTGCAAAACCGAGATTAAGGGCATCCTGCTTCATATCGTTCGAAGCGAATACGGCTGGAACGTCTTCGGCGGCGGATGCGGAAAAACGCGAGGCTATCAGTCCGGCTGCCCCAAACATGCCCGCCCTAAGAAATTTGCGGCGTGGGATGGTCGGCAATTTGGCCATCGGTTGCTCTCCTCCCGGTTTGGCGCGTATTATTTTTTCGCGCCGAAGCAGCCATAGAGGGCTACCAGTGCAAAACCCACCGCAGGCAGCAAGAACGCCGCCGGCATGCCGTAGGCATCGCCGATCATCCCCATCGGATAAGGCAGAGCGACTCCGCCGCCGATAGCCATTACCATGATCGAAGAGGCTCGTTTGGTCGAACGACCGAGGTCGCGGATGCCGAGGGTGAAGATGGTCGGAAACATCGTGCCCATAAAGAAAAACACCGCAATGAGTGCCAGTACCGAGACCTTTTCAATGCCTGCTGCGGCGACCAGGCAAAGTAAAACGCTGACAACGCCATAGAGTGTTAGGATAACACGTGGAGCGAACCATTGCAGCAGCGCGGTGGCGGCAAAGCGGCCGATCAAATATAACAACATTGCCACCGACAGAAGATACGCGGCATTTTGCGAAGTCATGCCGTGCCACGTCTCGGTCGTGAGGTTGATGAAAAACGCGGCGACGCCGACCTGGGTACCAATGTAAAAAGCCTGGGTCAGTACTCCGAGAACGAAATGGCGCTGCTTAAATAACGGTTTTTCCTCTGTAATGTCGGCATCGACTGCATTGTGCTCGGCGTCGCGAATTTCCGGCAAATAGGCGCGCGCCATAACCACGGCAAAAATCAATACCGCAACGCCGATCGCCAGATATGTCCATTGGACCGCATGCTGGGCGCCGCCGAGCGCCTTGGTCACGCCATCGTTAAAGAAAATCGTACCGCCGATGATCGGGCCGAAAAAAACGCCGAGCGCGTTGAAGGATTGCGCCAAATTAAGCCGCTTGGTCGCGTTCTCGGGTTTGCCGAGTACGCTGACATAGGTGTCGGCAGAGGTTTCCAGAATGCACAAGCCGGCGGCAAGCACGAACATCGAGCCGACGAAGAAGGCGAAACTCTCGGCCTGGGCGGCGGGAACAAATAAAAATGCGCCAAGCGCGGTGACCATCAAGCCGGAAACCAATCCGCGCTTGTAGCCTTTGACTTGCATCAAATAGCCGGCAGGAATGCTCACCAGGAGGTAAGCCCCGAAATAGGCAATCTGCAAAAAGGACGACTGTGCTTTGCCGACGTGCAGTGTCTCCTGGAAGTGCTTATTCAGTACGTCGAGCAGACCGTAGGCCAGTCCCCAGATCAGAAAGCAGCTAATGGCCAGTATCAGCGGTCCGCGCAGCGATAGCGGAGAGGATTCCGTCCCTGGATCTCGTTCGGATGTAATCGACACGGCTTCACCTCTTCGAATGCTATACGCGGTTCAGGCAGCGTTTCTTCCGGCTTCGGCAATACGGCGCCATTCGGTGGCGTAAGACAATACGTCGAAGTCCAACGGTTCAACCGGCTTCAGTGCCCCCTGCGGCGGCAAGGGCGAAATCAACTGCAACGCGCCCAAGGGAACATTGTCCTGCATCGGCGCTAGATAAACGCGTTGATGCGGCCTGAGGGCGGCCAAAGTTCGGGCGAATACGGCGTCGCCGGCAAAGCGACCTTCAAGTATCAGCGCGTTTTGCGAGCCGAGTTGTCCTAGCGCGGCGTCGGTCATCAGCGCCAGATAAAGTCCGGCGCCGGCCCGGCGTCGTTTCTGGTCCCCCGGACGCCGATTCCAACCACCGCTGTTGTGCGGGTAGGGTCCGACGTTCGGTTGAAACGTCGGCAGCGCAAACACGCCGTTTCCAACCAATTCCGCGGCCAACGCGAGAAGTTCGGTTTCACATGCTGCCGGGTCGATCCGTGCACCTTCGGGCTGTTCGATAATTTCGACTTCGCGTCCGCCCATGAACCTTGCCGACGGCACCGGAGCCCCAAAGGCGTCCACATTGATCAAACAGTCGCGGTCTTCGCGCAACGAAGAAAGGGCGGCCGTGTCGCTGGTGCCGGCACGCATGGCGATAAACCAGGTTCCGGTGGATATTACCGAGCATTCGCATCCGGTTACTTCCGCATAGCGTCTCGTCGCCAACAGCGCGGCGTTGCTGTCGTGCAGGCCGCACAGTATCATGCAGTCGTCCGGCAGGGCGCAAGCCCTCCGCCATTCCGCCTTTACCCGACCGAGCCGTTCGTCGGCGCGACGGAGCGGCGCGAATCGCTCGGCCCAACCGCGCCTTACCGCCAACGGCGACGGGCGCCCTTCGCCGGGCAGCCAAAGATCGGTATGGCAGCCCAGGCTGGTGACTTCGGTGGCGGCGACGCCGGATAGATACCAAGCCCAGACTTGCGGCCAAGTGACAATGCGTCCCTTGAGCATTTTCTCCGGGGCGAGCGTTTCCAGCCAATGGAGCTGAAGGCCCAGATTGAGAGCCCCCGGCAGCGCCGGTGAACCGGTGAGCGCAAAGGCATCGCGCTCCGCCAGATAGGATTCACGGATATGTGGCGGCGGTTCGGCCTCGTAATCGAGCGGCACCAGACTGAGATTGTCCTCGGCGAGTACGGCAGCAGCGGCTCCATGTCCCACCGGGATGATCGCAGCGATGTCGTGACCACGGCCGTAATCCGCCAGGACGTCAATCAACCATGTTGCGATGCCGGCATAGTCGAGGGACAAGTAATTGCTTGATAAACCATGAGAATTTTTACGCGTGCGCCGTTCGATCAACCGTCCGTCAGGTGACCACAGGGTCATTTTCGCCAGGGATTTCCCGACATCCAAAACAACGGTGTAACCTTGTAGCAATTTCCTCACCTTATTTGTTTTGACTGATTTTGGTCGAATGTGATTGAATTAGTCAAGTCGGTGTCGTATCGCATCCGGCAGGACGTCTCAATGGGCGCCAGAATCACGTCGCGATAAAAACAATTTATGGTAGGCAAAAAAAATGACAGCGCTGAGCACGGGAGAATCCTGGTTCGTGGCGGCAATGGTCAAAGCGACCGGCGACATGTGGTCGAAGGGGTGGGACGAACGCAATGGCGGCAATATCTCATTGCGTCTGGCGGATCGCGAGGTCGAGCCCTATCTCCCCTTCTGGCAACGCGGCACGGCGTGGCCGCTCGGCGAAACGATGGCCGAACTGGCGGGGCAGTATTTCCTCGTCACCGGGTCCGGCAAATACTTCCGCAACATTCAATTGGACCCGGAAACCAATCTGGGCGTTATCCGTATCTCATCCGACGGCCGAACGGCCGAACAGATGTGGGGGTATCGCGGCGGTGGGGTGCCGACATCGGAGCTACCCGCCCATCTAAAATCTCATCGGGCGAGGCAACGACAAAATGCCGGTCGTTCCCGAGTCGTTATGCATTGCCATGCGACCAACCTGATCGCGCTGTCCTATGTGTTGGAATTGGATGCGGCGAATGTAACGCGTGCTCTGTGGGAAGGCAGCACCGAATGTCTGGTGGTGTTCCCCGAAGGTGTCGGCATCTTGGACTGGATGGTGCCCGGTACGGATAGTATCGGCGATGCTACTGCCGAGTTGTTCGCCAGCCATCCCCTGGTGCTATGGCCGTATCACGGCGTGTTCGCCGTTGGCGACGATCTGGACGAGTCCTTCGGGTTGATCGACACCGCAGAAAAATCGGCGGAAATTCTCGTCAAGGTAATTTCTATGGGGGGAGCAAGGCAAACGATGACGACGCAGAACCTCGTCGATTTGGCGAAGCGTTTCGCCGTCGAGCCGTTTGCAGCGGCCATCTCGCTCGACGGCTGGTGTCTGTCCAAGACGACGGAAGCTCTGGCGTCTGCACAGGATTTGCTTCATGTCCGTCAGAGTATGTTCGGCCGTTGATCCGCGAATGGTCGTTCGTCAGCGGTTAGGTATGATCCTGTTTGAAATAATTTGCTCGTTTGTGATTGATAAGGGCGATATTCCGCCATATTGTCCAACAAGTGGGCGGTGCGCAGCTCGACGCTAAAGGCCGTCGAACACATCGCAATGCAGATTATATCACAGCGCTGCCCTTCCTCCGAGGCGGGGTTGCGATCCAAGGAGGTAAAGCGGATGGCGGAGCTGAAACTGCCCCTGGCCCAAGAAGTGGTCGAAACCCATAACCGCGTCCATCGCGACGCCGTTGCCGAAGATTATCAGGCTCTCGGGCGGAAGCTGGCGCGCCGCGCCACCGACATCGACGCAATCGGACGCAAGGTGGCCGATTTTTCGGTAGCGATACCGAGTTGGGGCGCCGGCGTAGGCGGAACGCGGTTCTCCCGTTTTCCCATTCCCGGCGAGCCGACCAATGTGCATGAAAAAATCGCCGATTGCGCAGTGGTGCAACAGCTTTGCCGAATCACGCCGTTGGTATCCACCCATTTTCCCTGGGATCGGATCGACGATCCGGCGGCTTTACGCGAAGAAGCCGCCGGGCTGGGGTTGGGATTCGATGCGGTCAATTCCAATACCTTTGAAGATCAGTCCGGCCAGCCGTTCAGCTATCGGTACGGCTCGTTGAGCGCGACCGATTCGGCGGTGCGGGAGCAGGCGATCGCGCACAACATCGACTGCATCCGTATCGGCGAAAAACTGGGTTCGAAGGCGCTTACGGTGTGGGTCGGCGACGGCACCAATTTTCCCGGTCAGCAAAGCCAACGGGCGTCGCTCGACCGCTATATCGAAAGCGCTAAGACAATCTACGCCGCGCTGCCCGCCGACTGGCGGATGCTGATCGAGCATAAGCTTTACGAACCGGCCTTCTATTCGACGGTGATTTCCGATTGGGGCACCAATATCATGGTGGCAAAGGAATTGGGCATCCAGGCGCAGTGCTTGGTCGATCTCGGCCACCATGCGCCTAACGTCAATATCGAGCAGATCGTGGCGCGGTTGGCGCGCTTCGGCAAACTTGGCGGATTTCATTTCAACGACAGCAAGTACGGCGACGACGATCTCGACGCCGGCGCAATCAATCCGCATCAGCTTTTTTTGGTGTTCAACGAACTGGTCGAGGCCGAGGCGGCGGATCCGAAGGCATTCCGTCCCGCCTATATGATTGACGAATCGCACAATATCACCGACCCGATCGAGAGCTTGCTTGCGAGCGCCGAAGCGATTGTCGCCGCATTTGCCCGAGCTCTGTTGGTGGACCGTTCCGCTCTGGCGGAGGCTCAGGCCAAAGACGACGTGATGGCGGCTTTCCGCATTTTGCGCCAAGCCTACGATACGGACGTGTCGTCCATACTAGCGATGGCGCGGCTGACGGCGGGCGGTGCCGCCGACCCCATCTCTGCCTATCGCCAATCGGGTTGGAGATCCCTAAAAGCCAAGGAGCGTAAGCCCTCAAAGCTTGGCTCCGGGATCGTATAATGCTATCTGCTTGACAAAAATTCCCCCTATGACGTGACGCTATTGCTCATGAAAGAAAAAATGCACGCTACCGAAAGGGATCGGGCCATCCTGACCCTGCTGGAAGAAACGGGGTTCGTTTCGTTTCGGGAATTGGCGCGGCGCGTGTCCGCTTCTCCGGCGACGTTGCGGCGGGATTTGGAGCGGTTGCAGGATGACGGCAAACTGGTGCGGGTGCGCGGCGGCGTGCAGCCGATCGGTGGGGTCGATTCTTCCGGAGGCTTTCATTTGCAAGGCGTTCCTTTCCACGAAAACATCAATCGCAACCGTTCTGCCAAAGAGGCAATCGGCAGGGCTGCCGCCGATTTGTGCAAACCCGGCGAGGCCATCATTCTCGACGGCGGCAGCACTACATTGCAGATGTGCCCGCACCTCGAACCGCTGCGGCTGCAGGTGCTGACAAATTCGTTGCACATCGTCAGCGCTCTGTTGCAGCAACAGAATACCGGTGTTTCGATCCCCGGCGGCGTGGTATTTCGCGAACAGAATATCGTTCTCGACCCGTACGAAGAGGACAACGTGCAGAGTTTTCATGCCTCCCGGATGTTCCTCGGCACCGCGGCGGTTGCCCATTACGGATTGATGCAGAGCGATATTATTCTGGTTCAGGCCGAGCGTAAGCTGTTCAAGCAGGTGGACGAATTGGTAGTGCTGGTCGATAGCAGCAAGTTTTCTGCGTCGGCCGGGCACGTATTGTGCGAACTGTCGAAAGTCCACACTCTCGTTACCGACAGCGGAATCGACGATGTTTCGGCCAAGATGGTCGAGGACAGCGGCGTCAAATTGATCGTAGTCGACGTCTGAAGCGGCCGCCCCAAGCGAGTTTTTCCTTATGTTCAATTGTGAAAAAGTACACCGAGCGTAGCGAGGGACTTTTTCACAGGCACCTAAATCCGTAGCGGTTTGAGCGCCGCTGCCGGATGAGACGAGGCGAAGACGTCACGGCAGCGTAAGCCCGCAATGTCGGTCTTGACCGCCGCCGGCCGCGCATCCGCCGCCAGCACCGACATTTCGATGTCGCGCAATCTCAGTCCGCGGATATGCCGCAAGTACAAGCCCCACGACGGGGTGATGCCGAACATGTCGGGGTCGGGATAGGCTTCCACCGCTTCTGCAAGCCGGCGGCCGGCATCCTCTTTGGTGCCGCGCCCTTGATGCAAAACGCGCAGACCGTCGATACTGACGTCCTCAACCAAGCCGCCGGGGACGCCGGTGACAATCGAGGCGTAGCGCCGGTCGGCGACGGTGGCATCGATGTTGCTGATGGATACGCGGCGTAATGTCGCCATCGGCGCACCTTTGGGTGCCCGTCGCCGGTCACCGAGACGGATAAAAATCGGCGGCACGGTCAGATCGCGCATCACCAGATTGTCCACTACGACGTCTTCCAGCGCGGCGCCGTCGACGCTTTCCAGCGCCAGACCGTTGCAGCAATCGAACACACAATTGGAGATTGCAATGTTGCGGTAGCCGCCGGTCGATTCGGTGCCTAGCTTTATGCGGCCGCTGGTCAGGTGAGGTTCGAGATTTTTCAGTACGCTCTTGCGGCAGCTACCGTCGAGCATGGTGCCGAGGTCGTAGCCGGAAACGAAGCAATTGGTGATGGTGACATTTTCGGTCGGCCGCACCGCGCCCAGTGCGTAGCTGCTTTTCAACACAATGGCATCGTCGGTCGGCGCATTGACCGACAGGTTGGACAGGCGCGCATTACGTACGACATCAAGGTCGATACCGTCGCGATTGGTGTCTATCTTGAGATTGTCCATGGTGAGGTTGTCGACACCGGTGGCGATGACGCCGAAATGTCCGCCGCGCAAGATCGAAAAATCGCGCATAGTCACGTTGCGGACGTTCTTGAGAGCGATTGCCTTATTTCCGAGGCCGTACATCTTCTTGACGGCCGCTTCGTGCTCGGCGACCGCCATGTCCCGCTGCGGGCTGGGCGGCAGGTTGCGGCCGATGCCGATCGACCAGGGCGCTCCGGGGCTTTCGTTGGTCAGACCGATACCGTCGATCAGTCCCGGGCCGAGGATGGCGATGTCTTCGATGTTTTCGCCCCAGATCAGGCTGTTGTGGAAATAGCTGTGGCCGTAATCCTGGTAGGTATCGTAAGGGTTCGGCTCCGGCGGGTCGTAACTTCCGCCATGCCGGGCCGGATCGGCGGCAACCAGAACCGCGCCGGATGCAAACAGCAGCGTGATGCGGCTGTGCAGGTGGATCGAGAAACTCAAATAGCGCCCTTGCGGCAGAAAAACCGTTCCACCGCCGATATTTGCTGCCGCATCTATGGCGCGTTGGAGGGCGTTTGTGTCGAGCGAGACGGCGTCGCCTTTTGCGCCATAGTCGCGAACGTTGAAAACGTCGATAACGCCGGCGAAAGCATTGGGCGCCAGGCCGGGAAGTAGAGCAATTCCGGCTCCGGTTAGAAAATTTCGGCGGGGGATCGTAAACACGGTGCGGTTGTCTCCTCGATGCAGGCGGTTGTGCCGCAGGCAGTACAGCGATGTTTGTATCACATAATGATCAAAGATGATTGCTTTTGTAGCATATTTGGTTTGTAATGCACATGTCGTTGTGCGCGCATACACGATGACGCCAAATGGCGGTACGATGCCAGCGCCCTCCTCCTCAGGCATCGTGCCGCCGTTTTTGTCCGACGCGAAATAACGTTTAGAGCGCTTCACAGAAAAGTGGAATCCGGTTTTCTGGTATGAAGCGCGACAAAATAAGGAGTTAGAGCATTTCAGTGTTGTTCGTTAAACAGTGAAATGCTCCAGGTGTGCGAAATGAACCGGTCAGGTCTTGGCAAAAGGTACGGTAAGGGCCGTCTGGCAAAACCGCTGTACTTGCTGTTCGGCACGATGCTGTGTGTCGGAGCGCTTGCCGGCACCTCTGCCGCTCACGATGATGTGTTAGCGGGGTTTCGAACGCCGCCGGTTTCCGTCCACCCGCGGGTCTTCTGGCCTTGGATGAACGGCAATGTCACCAAAGACGGCATTTCGCGCGATCTGGAATGGATGAATCGCGTCGGCATCGCCGGGATGATGACTGCCGATGCGGCAATCGATACCCCCCAAGTGGTCGACCATCGGTTGGCCTACATGTCCCCGGAATGGCAGGACGCCTTCCGCCATGCCGCCGATCTGGCGGCGGAAAACCATATGGACCTCGGCATCGATGCGGCGCCGGGTTGGAGCATGACCGGCGGTCCGTGGGTCGCGCCGCAGGCGGCGATGAAAAAGCTGGTGTGGAGCAAGATCGAGATCGTCGGCGGCAAGCCGTTTGTCGGCATCGTCCCGCAACCGCCGTCGAACATCGGGCCCTTGCAGAATGCCAAAATGGCAGGATCGGAGAAACCGACGGCGAAGACGGCGGCGCTGCATTTCTATCGCGACAGCATCGTCATCGCCTATCCGACCCCGGAGAGAGAGCCGCAGCCGGTCGAGATGCTGTCCAACGTCGGCGTTTTAAGCGCGAAAGCGCTCACCAACGGTGATTTGACCGACGGAACAAAGCTTGCCGCGGCGAACGCCGACGGCGTGGTATGGCTGCAGGTATCCTATAGTAAAAAGGTGACGATGCAGGGGGTTACCCTCGGCATGGAAGTCGCGCCGTCGCTCGGCTACCGCGCGGAGATCGAGTCAAGCGACGACGGAAATACGTGGCGGCCGGTTGCCGTTTTTCCCGAGGTGGCGCAGTTACAACGGTTCCAGATCGGCGAGCAAACCGTGTCGTTTGCTCCGGTGACGGCCCGGTATTTCCGTCTGGTGCTGCAACCGGCGGCGCCGCTGCCGCGCAGCTTAAGACCGACGGCGTCGGCGGCGCCGGGCGCGGTTCCGCCGCGTTCGGCCACTCAGGCCACCGCCAACCCTCTTCTGGGCGGTTCCGGTGTCCCTCGGGTCTATCAAGTGAACGAACTTCGTTTTCGCGCCACCGCTACGGTGCATGAATTCGAGAAGAAGGCGATGTTCGCCGCGCCGCCGCGGGATTTCTACGCCATCGCCGGCACGACGGCATTTGCATCCGGCAGTGCGATTGATCCGGCCAAGGTGATAGTGCTTGACGATCGGATGAAGGCGGACGGAACACTCAAATGGACGCCGCCGCCGGGACGTTGGACGGTGATGCGGCTGGGATATTCGCTAACCGGGGCCGAAAATCATCCGGCGCCGCCCGAAGCGACCGGTCTCGAGGTCGATAAGCTCGACGCTAGTCATGTCCGGGCCTATCTCAATACGTTCCTCGATATCTACGCCAAGACGGTCGGGGCCGCGCGGTTCGGGAAATCCGGCCTTACCACGCTCGAAATCGGCAGTTCGGAAGTCGGCCAGCAAAACTGGACCGAAAACATGCTGTCCGAATTCAAGCGACGGCGCGGCTACGATCCGACGCCGTATCTTCCGGCGCTGACCGGGGCGGCGGTGAACAGCCCGGCCGACAGCGACAGGTTCCTGTGGGATTTTCGCAAGACGGTGGGGGAACTTTTCGCCGAAAATCATTACGGCACCGTTGCCGAGGTGGCCCGCGCCCGCGGCCTGAAGAGTCAGGGTGAGGCGCTGGAGGATCATCGTCCCACCTTCGGTGACGACATGGCGATGCGCCGTTATTTCGATATTCCGATGGGGGCGTTGTGGACCTATGACACCGAAAAATTTCCCGCTTCACTGACCTATGAAGCCGATGTGCTCGGCGCCGCGTCGGTGGCGCATATCTATGGGCAGAACTTGGTCGGCGTCGAATCGCTGACTTCCGATTTGCAGCCTTGGGCATGGGGGCCGCGAGGACTGAAGCCCTATATCGATATGGAATTCGTGCGCGGCGCCAACCTTGTCTATATGCACACGTCGGTACATCAGCCGGTGGAGAAGGCGCCGGGATTGTCTTTGTTCGGTTATGGGCAGTTTTTCAATCGGCACGAAAGCTGGGCCGAAATGGCCAAGCCGTGGCTCGACTACATCGCCCGCTGTTCCTATTTGTTGCAGCAGGGGCGCTTTGCCGCCGATATCGCATACTTTTACGGCGAGGAAGCGCCGATCACCAGCCTGTGGGGCAATCGACGCGTCGACGACGTGCCGCAAGGGTACGCCTTCGATTTTTTCAATACCGATGCTTTGCTCGGTCGCTTGCGCGTCGAAGACGGTATGCTGACGACGCCGTCGGGAATGCGCTACCGGGTACTATATCTCGGCGGCAGCAGCCGGATGATGACGCTGACGGTTTTACGAAAGGTCCGCGCTTTGGCGGAAGCCGGAGCGGTGATTGTCGGCAAACGACCAGTCGGATCGCCGAGCCTTGCCGACGATGCGGCCGCCTTTTCTATCGAGGCGGACGCCGTGTTCGGCAAAGGCGCGGGTGCAGGCGAACGCAGCGTAGGTAAAGGCAAAGTGTTTTCTACCGGCTCGCTCGTCGATGCGTTCGGCGCTTTGCACTTGCCGCCGGATTTCGATTACGCCAAGCCGCAAGCCGACAGCGAGATCCTCTATATTCATCGCAAGCTTGCGGACGGCGAGCTCTATTTCATCAGCAATCGCCGCGATCGTCCGCAGAGCTTCGATGCGGCATTTCGGGTCGGCGGCTATCGGCCGGAACTCTGGAACCCGGTTACCGGAGAAACGATAACGGCAAATGCCTCCGTTGCCGACGGCCGCACCGAAGTGGCTTTGTCCTTGCCCGCTTACGGCTCGCGTTTTGTCGTCTTTCGCAAGCGGGGGGTGTCTACGGTCGCCGTGCCGCCGGTGGAAACCGTGGCGGCGACGTTAACTGGGCCGTGGAGCCTCGCATTTCAGCCGAACCGCGGAGCGCCGTCGCGTCTCGTCCGTAACGCGCTTGCCTGGTGGAACGACAGCGACATCGAAGGAGTGAAGTATTTTTCCGGTGTTGCCGATTACACCAAGACATTCGAGCTTTCCCGAGCCGCTTTTCAATCGGGCAATAGACTGTTGCTCGATCTTGGCGATGTACGGGAAATTGCCGAGGTTTCGCTCAACGGCAAACCGGCCGGTACCGTTTGGACACCGCCTTATCGACTTGATATCACCGACATCGCAAGGCCCGGTAAAAACATCGTGAGGATCAAAGTCGCCAATCTCTGGGTCAACCGGCTGATCGGCGATGCGCAGGAATCCGCTCGGCGGTATACCTTCACGATCATCCCGACCTATCGTCCCGATGCGCCGTTACGGCTTTCGGGGCTTCGCGGCCCGGTTCGGGTGTTGCAAAAAAACGCGATAGCGAAATAAATTTTAGAGCACCCCGAATGATAGGCCGGGACGTGCTTTCGGCACCGAGGGGGGGCTGTGGCTACATCAACGGCAGCCGCTCTTGTTTTTCGTATAGAAAAAGGGGTTCGAGCGGCAAGCGGACGGTCTCTACATTTAATGCGAATAATTATCATTTACAATCAAATTATTTTTTATTGTTCACAATATCACGCAGCTATGATAACAATCACTCTAATATGATCACATCGCATCGATTTGTGATCGATTTTGGAGAAGTTTTGGTGACGCGGCTCTGGGTAAAAGAGGAAGACGCTCTTGCCTGCATATTGCCGTTTCCAACCCGTTCTCATGCTTACGAACGTGACAAAGAAAAGAGGGAGATAACGAGAATGCCTAGGACTACGCACGCATATCAACGTAATCGCTTACTATGTAGCACGGCGCTTGCCATTGTCGGCCTAGCCCTGTGTGTTCCGTCGACCGCCTACGCTCAGGACAGCTCGCAGGTCGAGACGGTGGTTGTTACCGGCAGCCGCCTGCAATCGCGCGGCTTCGATGCCCCGACTCCGGTTTCGGTTATCGATTCCGATGAAATCACGTTCTCCGGCACGATAAATGTCGAGCAACTGCTCAGCGTATCACCGCAGTTCCTCGGCGCACGCGAAGGTACGTCTTCTTCGAACACCATTCAGGCGAATGGCGACGGCGGGGCCGCTTACACCAATCTGCATGGCCTTGGCGCCACCCGCACCTTGGTGTTGGTCAACAACCGGCGTTACGTCGTCCAGGGCACCAGCCTCAGCACCGACTTGAATACCATTCCTTCCGCCTTGATCGAGCGGACCGAAGTCGTGACCGGCGGTTCGTCCGCGGTGTACGGTTCGGATGCGATCGCCGGCGTCATCAACTTCATCATGAAGCAGAATTACGAGGGGGTGACGGGGACCGCGCAATACAAATTCGACCAGGCGACAACGACGCCGATCTACAATTTGGATCTGACCATCGGCGGCAATTTCGCCAACAACCGCGGCAACGTCGTCCTCGCCATCGACTATTTGAGCCGGAAAGGCTTTACCCAGGGCCAGCACGGCGGGTTTACCGGGGTGCAGTATCGTGACGGCTGCGTGACCAAAGAATCGTTCTCGTACACGCATGCCGGCACCGCGTTGAGCGGCGTCAGCACCGGCGCGGCCTGCGTAGCAGCCGGTGGCGTAAACGGTTTGATCAAGGGCGGCAGCACCAACATCCCCAACGGCGGGTTCTACGGTATTACCACCTACGCAAACGCCGATTCGACGTTAAAGGCGCTTTACACCGCCGCCGGGCTTACCGGGATAACCTCGGACGGGTTCACCTTCGACGATGCGGGAACGACGGCACGCCTCCGTAATACTACTACCGATGTCTACAATCTCATCGCCGATAACTACATGCAGATGCCGCAGCAGCGCTGGATGATGAACTCCTTCGCGCACTACGACTTCTCGCCGCAAATGACCGGTTATGCCGAATTTCATTTCAGCAGCAATACCGTCAATGCGCAGTTGACGCCTGGCGGCATCAGCGGAACGTTTTTGGTCGATGCCGACAACCCCTATCTCAGCACCCAGCTGCAGAGCGTTCTGGCTTACCTCGATAGTCAGGAAACTACCACGAAGACGGTAACCGCCGGCACGAGCACTTTCACCACCACGGCAAACGACGGCATCGCAGCGATTACCCTGACTCGGCGTCTGGTCGAAAACGGATATCGGCGCAACGCCGCCAAGCGCGTGGCGTGGCGGTTTGCCGGCGGTTTCCGCGGCGATCTCGGCAATGCGTTTACCGACTATCTGCAAGACCTGAAATACGACGTCTACTACTCCTTCTCGCGTACCGACGAGACCGATACGCAAGGCGGCAGCATTTCCAAGAGCGCGTTCCAAAAGGCGCTGTTGTCGCAGAACGGTGCGGATCCGGTTTGCAACATCTTCGGCCAGAACATGTCCGACGAGTGCATTGCCGCCATCACCATCGGGTCGACGGTTCAGACCCACGCAGAAATGCAGAACGTCGTGGCCAGCTTTAGCGGTTCCGCTTTGAACCTGCCGGCCGGACCGCTCGACTTCGTGGTCGGCACCGAGTGGCGGTATTACCATGCCGATTACATTCCCGATAAATACACCATGTCGGGCGACGTCGCCGGCCTCAACTCATCTACGGCCACCGACGGCAGCGTCAGCGTGCGCGAGTTGTTCGGCGAAGTGCGCATACCGGTTCTATCCGATCTGCCGCTTGTCAAAAAACTCACCGTCAACAGCGCCGTTCGCTATTCCAGCTACAATATTGCAGGAGCGCGCGGGGTGTGGACCTATTCCGCAGGTTCCGACTGGCGGATGTTCGACGACTTGAACCTGCGCGGCCAGTTCCAGCATGCCATTCGTGCGCCTAACGTTGCCGATCTATATGGCGGGTCGGCGACCAACAAGGCCAGCGGAACCGCTGACCCCTGCGGTATAAAGAACACCTCGCGGCAGACGGCGACGGTCAGGGCCCTGTGTATTGCAAGCGGCGTGGCGGCGGGTGACGTGTTCACCTCTGCGGTGCAGGGGACCAACGATTTACTCGCGTATGTCTCCGGCGGCAACGAGGACCTCAAGCCGGAACGCGCGGATACCATCACACTCGGCGCCGTGTACACGCCGGAGTGGGTGCCGGGCTTGGTCACCAGCGTCGACTTCTACAGCATCTACGTAAAGGATGCGATCGGCTCGCTCGCCGGCGGTCTCGGCGGCGTTCTGTCGACGTGCTATTACGACGTTCAGGACATCAACAGCGCCTATTGCCAAGCGATCCATCGCGATGCCAACGGCACCCTCAACGGTGACGGCTATGTCTCGACCGGCAACGCCAATATTGCCGCGATAAAGAACCAAGGCATCGATTTGGAAGCCCAGTATTCGTTCAACGTCGACTGGGGTTTGTTCGGAAGCGAGAGCACCGTTAACATTCAGACTTCGTGGACCTGGATCCTGGAAAGCGTCTCGATTTCCGATCAGGACGATATGGCCGATAGGTCCAACGGCGCCGGCACGTATGGGACGCCGAGATGGAAGGGCGTCACCCGTTATACCTGGCAGGATGGGCCGCTTTCGCTCAGCCTGCGCCACCGCTTCATCAGTTCGATGTTCAACGGCAATTACCGGTATAATATCATGGACGGTCTTACCGACTCCCTTGCGAACTATACCCGCGGGGTGCTGCCGGCGATGCACTACTTCGACCTGTCGGCCACTTACGACATAAACGACAAAATCCAGGTCTTCGGCGGCATCAGCAATCTGTTCGACAAGGATCCCCCGATCCTCGGCGACTCCGCCAGCTACGACAATACTTTGCCGGAGACGTATGACGTGTATGGCCGGGTGTTCAACATCGGCATTACCGCCAAGACGAACTGATATAGGTAACGCGAAAAGGTGGTGTGGATGTTATTCGGGAAGACGGTTTCGCAACGCGTGGCGTCTTCCCGCCGCACCTTCGCTAAGACATATAGGCGCGCCCGGCCGTTTGACCGGGCGCGTTGTTTTTTTGCGGCGGGGCGATATTGCCTTGGCCATGCAATCGGTCTTTGATCGATACGGCATGATGCTGCCGCCAACCTGACGATGAACCCATGTCGCCATCCCGATTAAATCGTCGCGATTTCGTTTTGCTGGCCGGCTCTTCCGGCGTCACCTTGGCCGGTTTGTCGGCAGTCGGAAGCGATGCGCAGGGCGTTCGTTCCCCGATAGCGGATTTTCAGTCGATCCCCGATGACGGCTGGAGGTTATGGGTGGACGAGGCGGCGCCGTGGCGCGACGACGCGATTTATTTGCCCGCTGACGTCGATCTCAAATCTTTGCCGGTCAACCCGCCCACCGGCGGATGGGACCGTCTTGCCGCCGCTGCAGGCGTTGCGGTGACGCTGCCCGCCACCGTCGAGCAGCATTATTGGGGCGCGTTCGGTTCGCGACCCTACACGCCGGAGGAATACAGCTACGCCTCGCGCGATTCGGTGCCGCAGAACGGCGCCTATTGCGGCGTGTCTTGGTGGTATCGTCAGATCGCCATTCCTTCGTATTTGAAGGGCAAGCGCATCCTTTTGCATATCCGCGGCGCCCGCATGCGTGCCGAGGTCTATCTCAACCGGCGGCTGGTGGGTTATTCCATTATGGAAGAACTGCCGTTCACCTGCGATCTTACCGGGGCCGCAGTGCCGGGCGAAAACAATTTTCTCGCCATCCGCATTACCAACCCCGGCGGTCGGTTCGATTGGGTGGACGGCGAAATTATCGCCTGGGGCAAGGTTAACGTCTATCGATCGCACGGCTTCGGCGGTATCGACCGTGGCATGAGCTTAAGCGCTCATCCGCTTGACGGGCACATCGAAGACGTCTGGGTCTTAAATCGCCCCGAGCAACGCTGCGTTCATGCCTTCGTCAAAATCGTCGGAGCTGCCGATTCGCCTCCTTCGCTCGAAATCCGCGGTGCCAAAACCGGTCGGCCGCTCAAGGCGCAAATTCGTTTCGTCGGGCGAACCGCCGACGGAACGTACGAGTATGAGGTGACCGCAAAGACCGCAAAACTGTGGGGCACGGATAATCCCAATCTCTATCGTCTCACCGCGCGCCGACAATCGCCGGGCGGCGGCGAAAGTTTAAAGTCCGTGACGTTCGGCTTCCGTTGGTTTGCGCCCGATGGCGTGGGTAAAGATGCCGTGTTTCGCCTCAACGGCAGGCGAATCCGAATCTACTCGGCGATCAGTTGGGGCTATTGGGGATTGAACGGGTTATGGCCGACGCCCGATCTTGCCGAAAAAGAGGTTTTGCAGGCCAAGGCGCTTGGTCTCAATTGCCTCAACTTCCATCGCAATGTCGGCAAGCCGGAAGTCTTCGATGCCCACGACCGTTACGGTCTTCTGCGAGTAATGGAGCCGGGCGGGGGAAAATTGGCCATTGGCAAATGGCCGGACGGCCTTAAAACCGACGCCAACAGCGTCGTCATGCTGCCGCCCAAAACCCTGGCGGATCGCTTTTCGCAAGCCTTTATGATTGCCAAATGTGCGGCGATGGCGCGGGCGTTCCGCAGCCACCCCTCGCTGATCCAATATACGCTGCAGAACGAAGCCGGTGCGGATTTGAACGATCCTGCGACTTTCGCGGCGCTCGATGCCATGCGTGCAGAGGACGACAGCCGCTGCATTGTACTCAACGACGGCATGACCGCGCCGCCGACCTTGGCCGCGCAAGTCTGGTACGCACCCTACGATCCCAGGCCGCATCGTTCCGATGTCGAGCCGTTCGGGGGGTGGTGGAACGACCATCAGGGCGCGGGCGAGCAGTGGTACGACGAGTTCTATCGCGATCCCGATCGCTTCAACTACCGCCAGCCTGAGCGTCAGGCCTTGGTGCAGTTCGGCGAGATGGAAGGCTGCGCGGTGCCGGACGACCATCAGAAGATGGTGGCGGAAATTGTCCGGCGCGGCGGGACGAGTTACGACCTTGCCGACCATCGCGCCATTCTTTCCGCCTATGACGCCTTTTTGGACCGATGGAAATTCCGCCGGGCTTTTCCGACCGCGTCTATGCTGTTTGCCGCACTCGGACGCAAATCCTTCGAGAGTTGGCAACAGTATATGGAAAATGCGCGAATTAACGACGCGACGGATTTTGCTGCCATCAGCGGCTGGGAATCGACCGCCATCGACAATCATTCGGGCATTGTCGACAATCTTCGCAATTGTAAGGGCGATCCGGCCCTCATCCGCACCAGTCTCCTGCCGTTGCGTCCGGTTGCCAAACAGCGCAGCCTGACCGTCGCGCGCGGCGATAAGGCGGTCTTCGATTTTTATCTGCTGAACGATACCGGTGTTCCGCCGGTCGGCAAGCTGGTCTTTTCTATGCGTGATCCGCGTGGACGCAAGACCAGGCTCGGCGTATTTCCGGTGCCGCAGATTTCCCCCGATCAATTCAGTGTTTTGATCGAGGAAGGTTTTGTTACGCCGCCGTTGACGCAAGAGGGGCCGTACCGTTTTTCCCTGTCGTTGACGAGTGTCTCCCAAACTTCGCATGTCCGCGAACTATGGGTTGCGGACGCAGGGCATACGCCGGTTCCCGGCCGGGTGATTCGCCTGGCAACGTGCGGCCTTCGCGAGGCTACCCGGCTGCAATTACAGGCGTTGCCCGGCATTGCGCTTGCGGACTTTTCCGCAGATGGCGCTTGCGACGCCATTGTCGCCGGCGGTTTGTCCGAGCAATCGACCCCGGCCCAAAGACTGGGCGGCGATGCGGGCGTACAGCTCCAACGCGATACCAATTCGCCGCTGGTTCCGGGCAGATTGCCCGCCGATGCGATCGCTGCGGTCAAGACGGGTACGCCGCTATTTGTGATTGCGCAGGAAGACGGGTTGGCCGACGGTATCGCCACGCAACTTGCTGCCGAAGGTGCTTTCGGTTACGACGGTCAGGTGGGAAAATTCCGCGCACCTTGGATGGGCAACTGGTATTTCCTGCGTTCGCATCCCGTCTTCGACGGTATGCCGGTCGATCGCGAGATGGGCGGTTACTATCAGGCGCACGGCCGCGGTGCCAACGGCCTTATCGTCGACGGACAGGATGTCGATGTTTTGGTCGGCTACGGCCGCGATCATGATCGCCGCGTCGGCGCCGGCACGTTCTCTGCCCTTCTCGGCAAGGGAAAGCTTCTCTTCCATCGTATCCCCGATTTCTCCGATCCGTTGCAGCAGCGGTTCCTCGGCAATGCAGTGGCTTGGCTGGTCGGCAGGTGAAATCAGGTTCATTTTTTTCAAGGAGGTTATCATGGCCAACAGTCGTCGTAGCAAAAACGCCGGTGTCATCCGGCTTCATCCAGCGGACAACGTAGTTGTTGCGCTGACGGCGTTGCCTGCGGACACATCGATTGGCGGCGAGAACGTGGTGACGCTGGACGCGATACCGTTCGGCCATAAGATAGCAACCAAGGCAATCCGCAAAGGCGAACCGGTGCGCAAGTACGGCCAAGTGCTGGGGGTGGCGACGGCCGATATTGAGGCGGGGGCGCATGTGCATGTGCATAATGTCGGTTTCTCGGATTTACGCTCTGAGGCGGAGAAGATCGCGGCGTTCCGTTCGGACGAACGTCCGCGCAGCTTTATGGGGTTCAAGCGAGCCGACGGTCGGGTAGGCACGCGCAATTATGTGGCGGTGCTGACCTCGGTGAACTGCTCGGCAACGGTGGCGAAGTTCATCGCCGAGCAAGGGCGCAGTCTTTTGAAGGATTATCCCAACGTCGACGGGATTGTGCCGATCGTGCATCATTCGGGCTGCGGCATGCCGTCGAATGGCGAATTGTACGATCTTCTGGTGCGCACGTTGTGGGGAACGGCGCACAATCCGAACTTTGCCGCGGTGCTACTGGTCGGCCTGGGTTGCGAGGTGCCGCAGATTGCGCGCATCCAGAAGGATTATGCCATTGAGGCGGGATCGAAGTTCCAGTCCTATACCATTCAGGATGTCGGCGGCACGCGCTTGGCGGTAGAGGAAGGCCTGAACCGGCTGAAGCTGCTACTGCCAGAGGCCGATGCGGCCAAACGCACCGAACAGCCGGCAAGCGAACTGATCGTTGGCTTGCAATGCGGGGCTTCGGATGCGTGGTCGGGTATCACCGGCAATCCGGCGTTGGGTAACGCCTGTGACCGGCTGGTGGAACTGGGCGGAACGGTGATTTTATCCGAGACGCCGGAAATCTACGGCGCCGAACATCTTTTGTATGCGCGCGCCGCCAGCCCCGAGATCGCCGAACGCCTGCGCGAGCGGATTGTGTGGTGGGAGAACTATACCAGGATCAACGGAATGGAGATGAACAACAACCCCTCGCCGGGCAACAAGGCGGGCGGCATCACCACCATTTTGGAAAAATCGCTGGGTGCCGTGGCCAAGGCGGGCACCAGCCCGTTGATGGAAGTGGTGGAGTACGCCAAACCGATCACCCAACATGGCCTGGTGTATATGGACAGCCCCGGCCTGGACCCCTGCTCGGCTACCGGTCAGGTGGCGTCGGGGGCGAATTTGATTGCGTTTACCACCGGCCGGGGCTCGGCTTACGGCTGCAAACCGACGCCGACGGTTAAGCTGGCGACCAACACCACGATGTACGAGCACATGAAAGAGGACATGGACCTCAACTGCGGCCCGATCGCCACCGGCGACGCCTCGGTCGAGGACATTGGAGAGCAAATTCTCGATCTGATGATCGAGACCGCATCGGGCAAGCGCACCAAGAGCGAAGAACTCGGTTATGGCGATATGGAATTCGTCCCCTGGCACATCGGCGCCGTCATGTAAGCGGCCATTGATATAGCGAGAATTGCATCATGGACAATCGAACACGTCGTGAATTTATGGCGATGACGCTGGCCGGAACCGCCGCCGTATGCGCCCCGGGCCGTCTGTCGGCTGCCGAGGCGGGTTCTCTCGACGCGCTGGCGCGGGCCAAAGGTTTGCGCTTCGGGTCGTGCCTCGGCAGCGGCCCGAGCGGCGCACCGGGAAGCAATCCGAAGATGGAGCCTTTCGCGTCGGCATACACCGATCCCAAGTTGCTCGCCTTGACGGCGGAACAGTGCGGGCTTGTGGTGCCGGAGAACGAACTCAAATGGTACTCGTTGCGGCCCAAAGCGGATGTGTTCACATTCGTGCGTGCCGATAAGCTGATGGCCTATGCCGCGGAAAATAACTATGCCGTACGCGGCCATACGCTGTTGTGGAACAGCGCACGATGGATGCTTCCGTGGCTGAACAACATCGATTTCGGTCCGCAGCCGCGCGCCAATGCCGAAAAGATGCTGGTCGATCACATCGACAAAGTGTGCCGCCGCTACGGCGATCGCATTTTTTCCTGGGATGTGGTCAACGAAAGCATAGACCCCAAAACCGGCGAATTGGAAGATACCGTCTTTACCCGTGCGCTTGGTCCGGATGTTATCGATATTGCTTTTCGTGCCGCGCGCGAGGCGGCGCCGCATGCCCAATTGGTCTATAACGATTATCCCGATCTCGCGCCGGACAACGAAAAGCATTATGCCGGCGTCTTGAAACTGCTCGAACGGCTCAAGAAAAATAATGCGCCGATCGACGCGTTCGGCATTCAGTCGCATATCGGCTTCAAGAACATGCCGGATGCGACGTCGCGGTTCTCGACGCAGGGCTCGGCCGGATGGCGGCGGTTTCTCGGTGAAATCGTCGGTATGGGGCTCGATCTCGTCATCACCGAATTCGATATCAACGACAAATACGTCGATGGCGACATTCAAACCCGCGACCGGGCGGTGGCCGACCTCGGCCGCGCCTATCTCGATTTCATGCTGAGCTATCGACAGATGCGATATGTCATGGCGTGGGGATTGGTGAATAAGTACTCATGGCTGCAAGGCACCTCGCCGCGAAGCGACGGCTCACCCAAGCGGTGCTGCCCTTACGACGATGAATACCGTCCGACATTGCTGTATCAGGCGATGGCGGATGCCTTCCGCGCCGCGCCGAACCGTCCGGCGATGGCGTCGCTGACGTAGGCCTGGCGCGAACCCTTCCGAAACAACGCGCGCGGTCTGCATTCGCGCACGTTGCTTGTCTTATGATTATTCCGGTCTTTCTGGCATGGTAGGACCGCCGGGAGTGGGCGGCCGCCCACTCCCGGCGGCAGGGGATGGATCGTTCCGTTGCTGGCCGCAAAACGGGCCGAGTTAGAGTAGGATCGCCCCCGTCTTTTCCTGTGACCTGAATGGATACCCGAGCTTCGGGCTCGCACGACAAGCAGAGGACACGGAAAAAGATGACAGAGATTACCATCGGCGTCGACATCTCGAAAGACCATCTCGACGCCCATCGGTTACCCGTCGCCGACGAAAACCTCTTGCAACTCAGACAGTTGCGCGTGGTCCATCAGGCCCTCGTCAAGGAACGAACCAGGCTCAAAAACCGACGCCAGACCATCACCTTGCCGTTGCTGAAACGCCAGCACGACAACCGCCTGCGACAGATCGAACGCGACATCGCCGATGTCCTCGCCGCCATCACTGCCGTCATGCGTAAGCTTATCATCCTCGCCAACGCCCTCATCCGCGATAATCGCTGCCGGACACAATATCCTGCTTGACCGTAACGGATACTCCATCAGCTGCTCGCTCCGAGCGGATGCCGAAAAACGCTTGCAGCAGCAGCGCGCTCAACAGTTGCTCCGGCGGTATCGACGGGCGGCCTTCGCGTGCGTACAGCCGCGAAAAGCGCGGGCTCAAATCCCGCAATACCGCCCGCACCAGGTCTCTGATCCGGCGCAGCGGAAGCGCCGCAAGGATACGATCCTCATGTCGGATGTATGAAAATAGCCCGCTCTGGTCCGAAAAACGTCCACGCATCGCAGGGCCTCACCAATCCGGCAGCGAAGTGAATCACGTCAAACCGCCTTCCGCGAGTGGTTTTTCAGCAAACTGCTAGAGCAACGAGCGCAAAAGTGGAATCGGTTTTGCGCGGAAAGTTGCGACCAAGCAAAAGGATAGAGCGACGGACTGATCGCGTTTGATCGTCAGTCGCCCTCGTACACCGCCCAGCAGTTCGGGGTCTCGAACACCGCAACCGAGGCCAACAACGGCAGCACCGGCTTGACCGCGCCCCAAATCCACATCGCGATATTCTCCGCCGTGGGGTTCTCCAGCCCCGGCACCTCGTTCAAGAAGTGATGGTCGAGCGTATCCATCACCGGCGCGAACGCCGCCTCGACGTCGAAGAAGTCGGCGACGAAGCCGGTAGCCGGATCGACCGGTCCCTGCAGCGTCAACTCGATGCGATAGGAATGGCCGTGCAACCGCTTACAGCGGTGCGAGGCGTCCACATGCGGCAAATGATGTGCCGCCTCGAAGGAAAAAGCCTGGACGATCTTCATTGGTTAATGCGCCGAAATTAATTGGCCGGTGCGGTCCGCCGCCCCGTATCCATCAGAAACACGGGGGCGTAAGTGGCGCAGATTGCCGGGCTCCGTCAAGCGCCGCGAGCGGCACCGCTCGGCCTGTCTTCGGCCATATTTTGCGTTAACCGCATCCAACGCCGTCGCCTGTATCTCTGGCGAAGCCAATTTATACGCTTTTCCCATGCACTGCACGAAGAATGCGTCCCAAGAAATCCGGGGGGCGATTAGGCCGCCCGGGTCCGGACCTTCTCCGCCATACCGGATTCGCCGACTCGCGTTTTGAAGCGCGCAATCAGGCTGGACAATTCCCGCGCCCGCTCCGCCATCGACTGGGCGGCGGCGGGGGATTGTTCGACCATGGCGGCATTCCGCCGGGTGGTCTGAACCATATGGTTCACCGCCGTGTTGATTTCGGCCAGCGAGTCGGAGTGATCGTGG
>DBTZ01000014.1:26255-29048 GCA_002307315.1 Alphaproteobacteria bacterium UBA1303 | reverse complement strand
ACGGACGTTCAAACGCGATCAGTCCGTAGCTCTAGCCCTTTGTTTTGTCGCAACTTTACGCGCAAAACCGATTCCACTTTTGCGCTCGTTGCTCTAGCGCGGCGAAGGATCTATGGCCGCGTCCGTATTATTCCGCCGCCAGGGGGCGGTGGCGGCAAACCCGGGCCGTGTCGGCCGTTGCAATCGTCGCCAGCGCCAAGCCGATGCGGGTACGGACGTCTTCGAAGCCGTCGCCCGGTTCGACCCGTTCCTCGTCGAGATAGAGGGCGCGGCCGACCTCAATCTGTATCGCGTGTACGCCGTCTTGCGGGCGGCCGTAGGTTTCGGTGGCGTAGCCCCCGGCGTAGGGGGCGTTGCGCGCCACCGAAAAGCCTGCGTCGATGAAGGCGCTTTCGAACATATCGACCAGCCCGGGCGCAGCCGACGCGCCGAAGCGGTCGCCCAGCACGATGTCGGCGGGGTGCCGTCCCGGCATGGAATGGCAATCGACCAGGATGGCAAGGCCGTTGCGGTTTTTGGCCTGGGCGATCAGTCCGGCCAGCGCCGCGTGATAGGGGGTATGGACGCGTTCGAGCCGGAATGCCGCTTCCGCCGCCGGCAGTTCGCGGCGGTAGATTTCGGCGCCCTCGCGGATGATGCGGGCGATGACGCCGAAGCCCACCGCGGCTTTCCCCATTCGTTCGGCCGTACCGACGGGGCCGTCGAACATCGCCGGGTCGAGGTCTTCGGGCGAGCGGTTGACGTCGACATAGGCCCGGGCGAACCGGGCGATCAGAACCGGCGCAAAACCGGCGGCTCCGGCGAATAATCGATCCGCGTAGGCATCCTCGGAGCGGCGCAACAGCGGCGGCCTGAGGCGGGTCCGGGTAAGCAGCGAGGCGGGGTAAATCCGTCCGGCATGCGGGCAGGCGAAGACGAAAGCCGAACCTTCCCCCGCCGGACGCTCGATCCGCCAGGTCGCCTCGGTCGCCTCGGTCTCATCGTCCATGATCCATTCCGGCTGCGGCCGCGGGGCATTGGATACCAGCTCCGACGATTTGTCTACGCGATCCCCCAAAAACGCCATTTACGAACCGGCGGTTATACGGGTAAGTTCGGGACAGGGGAGTTCCCAATGGCGCGAATATTGTTGGTCGAAGATGATGAATCGCTGCGCAGATTCCTGGCACAGGCGCTGATGCGCGCCGGTCATGAAGTCACCGATTACGGCGATGGCGATGCGGCACACGACTGTGTCCAAAGTTTCCGGTTCGATCTGCTGCTCACCGACATCGTCATGCCCGGGATGGACGGCATCGAATTGGCCAAGCGCGCCGCCGAAATCGACCCCAACCTCCGGATCATGTTCATTACCGGTTTTGCCGCGGTGGCGCTGCATCCCGCCGCCGGCGCCCCCAAACAGGCCAAAGTGCTGTCCAAGCCCTTCCATCTTCGCGAAATCGTCGCCGAGGTGGAGCGGATGATGGCGGCCTGATCCGCTCTTGCCATCCGTGCGTGCCTGAGGCTATAGAAGCCACCCCGCCGGCCCGATGGGCCGGAAAAGGATAGGGCGCGTAGCTCAGCGGGAGAGCACTACCTTGACATGGTAGGGGTCACAGGTTCGATCCCTGTCGCGCCCACCACCTATCTTTTTGAAAAATAGGTGGTTTTTGTATTGGCCGAGCGTGATGCCCGGAGATCCTCCAGAAAATCGGAATCGTATAGGAAACGACTGGCGTCATTTCGGCATCGATCTCATCCTGCCCAAGGGCAAGACGGGCGAGGTCTACAATATGCGCCGAAGCGCGACTTCGCCGAAGCTTTGCACGAAGCCGTTGGCAGGTATCTGGCCAACGATCGGTGGTGGCGCGTGGTCCGTTCAGAACTATTCGGGTAGAAAATAACGCAAAGGCCCGGGTTGCCCCGGGCCTTTGGTATTTTTTCCAAGACGGACAGACAGCCGGACTTAGTAGTCCATGCCGCCCATGCCGCCCATGCCGCCGCCGGGCATCGCCGGTGCGGATTCTTTCTTGGGCGCATCGGCGATCATCGCCTCGGTGGTGATCAACAGGGCCGCGACCGAGGCCGCGTTCTGAATCGCCACGCGCACGACCTTGGTCGGGTCGACGATGCCGGCTTCGATCAGATCGACGTACTCTTCGCTCTGCGCGTTGTAGCCGTAGGTGGCCGACTTCTGCTTCAGAAGATCGCCGACCACGATCGACGCTTCGACGCCGGCATTGTCGACGATCTGGCGGATCGGCGACTGGATCGCCTTGCGCACGATGCCGATGCCGACGTTCTGGTCGTCGTTGTCGCCGACCAGATCCTTCAGCGCCTTGGTGGCATATAAAAGGGCCACGCCGCCGCCGGGAACGATGCCTTCCTCGACCGCTGCCTTGGTGGCGTTGAGCGCGTCGTCGACGCGATCCTTCTTTTCCTTCACTTCCACTTCGGTGGCGCCGCCGACGCGGATCACCGCAACGCCGCCGGCCAGTTTGGCCAGACGTTCCTGCAGCTTCTCCTTGTCGTAGTCGGAGGTGGTCTCTTCGACCTGGGTCTTGATCTGGGCGACGCGAGCGGTGATGTCGGCCTTCTTGCCGGCGCCGTCGATGATGGTGGTGTCGTCCTTGGTGATCTTCACGCGCTTGGCGGTGCCCAGCATGTTCAGCTTGACGTTTTCGAGCTTGATGCCGAGGTCTTCGGAGATGACCTGACCGCCGGTAACGATGGCGATGTCTTCCAGCATGGCCTTGCGGCGATCGCCGAAGCCCGGCGCCTTGACTGCCGCAACCTTCAGGCCGCCGCGCAGCT
>DBTZ01000014.1:25745-26005 GCA_002307315.1 Alphaproteobacteria bacterium UBA1303 | reverse complement strand
ACCTTCAGGCCGCCGCGCAGCTTGTTGACCACCAAGGTGGCCAGCGCTTCGCCTTCGATTTCCTCGGCAATGATGAGCAGCGGACGGCCGCCCTGCACCACGGCTTCGAGGATCGGCAGCATCGGCTGCAGGCTGGTCAGCTTCTTCTCGTGAATGAGGATATAGGGATCCTCAAGCTCGGCGACCATCTTGTCGGCGTTGGTGATGAAATAGGGGCTGATGTAGCCGCGGTCGAACTGCATGCCTTCGACGACTTCGAG
>DBTZ01000014.1:19165-25489 GCA_002307315.1 Alphaproteobacteria bacterium UBA1303 | reverse complement strand
TGCCTTCGACGACTTCGAGCTCGGTTTCCTGGCTCTTGGCTTCTTCGACGGTGATCACGCCTTCGTTGCCGACCTTGGCCATCGCATCGGCGATCATCTTGCCGACGGTGGTGTCGCCGTTGGCGGAAATGGTGCCGACCTGGGCGATTTCGTCGTTCGACTTGACCTTCTTCGAGCGCTTCTGCAGATCGGCGACGACGGCTTCCACCGCCTTGTTGATGCCGCGCTTGAGGTCCATCGGGTTCATGCCGGCAGCCACCGACTTGGCACCCTCGCGCACGATGGCGCGGGCGAGCACGGTCGCGGTGGTGGTGCCGTCGCCGGCGATGTCGTTGGTCTTGGAGGCGACTTCGCGCACCATCTGGGCGCCCATGTTCTCGAACTTGTCCGACAGTTCGACTTCCTTGGCGACGGTGACGCCGTCCTTGGTGGTGCGGGGAGCGCCGAAGCTCTTATCGATCACCACGTTGCGGCCCTTAGGCCCGAGGGTGACCTGCACCGCATCGGCCAGAATGTCGACGCCGCGCAGCATCTTTTCGCGCGCATCGGCGCCGAATTTTACGTCTTTAGCAGCCATAATTGTGTTGCTCCTGAATAGCGTTAGCCGTTGGGCTTATTTCTTCGCGGGCTTCTTCTCGATGATGCCCATGACGTCGGATTCCTTCATGATCAGGAGATCCTCGCCGTCGATCTTGACCTCGGTGCCCGACCATTTGCCGAACAGCACCCGGTCGCCGGCCTTCACTTCGGGGACGACGCGTTTGCCGTTATCGTCCAGCGCGCCGGGGCCGACGGAGATCACTTCGCCTTCCTGCGGCTTTTCCTGTACGGTATCGGGGATAATGATGCCGCCGGGGGTCTTTTGATCCTCCTTGACGCGGCGGACGACCACGCGGTCGCCGAGCGGACGGAAATTCATGCGATTTCTCCTAACATATTGAAATTTACAAGTTTTCCACACATGGCAGCACTCGCGGTATGCGAGTGCTAAACTCGTAATCGGGCATATAGGCAGGCATCCTCATGCCGTCAAGGGCGAGGAGGCGAAAAAACGGCCGATTTCAGCCGATTCCGAGGAAATGCGCGACGGCCCGGGCGGCTTTGACCGTATGTCGTTTACCCAGACTGGGAGCGGACAATTTCCGTACGCCGGAAAGCCGCAGCGACAGCGCGTAAAAGGAAAAACCCAGGCGCTGCGTGCGCTTGGTTACGACCTCGACGATTTCTGCCAGCGGCACGCTCTGGCGCGTGTCGGGAATGAAAAGAAGGGTGTGCCGAACCAAACAAAGACCGTTAGTGCGATCGAAATCGAAATAGGTTGTACTCAAATCCAAGCCGAACAGCAGAAATCGCAGCCGATCGGTCGTATTCTCCAGACACCACATTCCATAACCCCATGAGGTTGTTTGTTCCGCCCGGACCCGTTTCAAGAGTATATACTTACCGTTACAACAACATTACAGCGTGATCTTGCCGTTCGTCACGACTTAAGCTTGTTAAATCTAGAGTATATGCGCAAAAGCATGCTCGCCTTTGCGCGGAAAGTTGCGACAAAACAAAGAGCTGGCGCCCCGCTTCCGAAATTCGTTATGCATGGTATCGACCTCTTTCGAATTCCGGAATCGACAGGTCTCTGCCGCCAATTCCGGCCATATAGAACCGGAATTGGCGGTAGTTAATACATTTTCAATTTTCGTTATGAGTTTTGTGACGATTTTTTGACAACCATACATGGCGACTGTGGATTGTCGCGTGGAGACCGCAGGCATGTCGATTCTCGTTGACCGAAGGAATTCCCGTCGTCACTCCTCGTTGCGATGCGCGTGTGCCGCGGCGGCTCTGCTGGTTGCGTCGCCGATGGGGTGGGCCGCCGAGCCGTCGGCGACCGATGCCCATCAACCTGGCGTGACGATCGGTTTGCCTGCGGGCACCGCGCCGCCGACCGGTTTGTTCCTAAGCGCCACGCCGTCTTTTTACGATGCCGACATGGTCGACGGTGCTGGGCGTGCGAACGGCACCCATACCAAGACCGCTTCGCTGACGGCGACGCTGATCTGGTCGACGGGATGGGAAGTGCTCGGCGGCCGGCATTACCTGGTTGTCAACCAGCCCATCGTGAATGTGGACGTTCGTAGCCTTCAAGTATCGCAGGACAACACGGGTCTGTCCGGTCTTTATGTTGCTCCGTTCGGCGTTTCCTGGACGTTGGCGCCCGGCATTTTCGCCTCTGCCGGCGCGGGCGTTTATCTGCCTACGGGAACCGGAGGGGTCGGCAACCATTTTGCGACCTTCGAACCGCAGCTTGGCTTCGGCTATCTGAGAGACGGCTGGAACCTGTCGCTCAACGCGTTTTACGACATCAATTCCAAAAGCGACAAGACGCACTACCTGACCGGAGATCGCTTCTATGCCGATATTACGGCGACGAAGAAATTCGGTCATTGGGAGATCGGGCCGGTCGGCTATGTCGTCGCTCAGACCACCGGCGACGATACCGACGGGATGGCGTACGGTCCCTTCCGGCCAACCTTCGGTAAGGTGCGGCGGTTGGCACTCGGCGGTCTGATCGGCTACGATTTCGGTCAGTTGGCGATCAGAGGATACGTCACCAACGAGGTCTACGCCCGCAACGGGGCGAGCGGCCTGCGCGGTTGGCTCGGCATCGGCATTCCCTTATGGATGGATGCCGCGGCCGGCCCGTAAGGCGGTACCGTTCGGCGAGACGTTTTATGCCGCCCTTTCCGCAGCCGCAACGCGGGTCGCGGGAAATTCGCCCCATACCTTCGTACCCTTGCCGGCTGTGCTTTCGATGCGGAATGCTGCATCGTGCAGTTCGATCAGCGCCTTGGCGATCGGCAGGCCCAGACCGGTGCCTTTGCCTTCGACGGTGGTCATCTGGGAGACCTGTCCGTAAGGCTCCAGCGCCTTGCGCAAGCCCTCATCGTCCATGCCGATGCCGTGGTCCTGTACGCCCAGAGCGATACCGCCCGTTGCCGTCGGATGGGCGAAGATCGTTACGGTGGCGCCGCGCGGCGAGTATTTGACGGCATTGGAGAGGAAGTTGACCAATATCTGACCGGCGGCGCGCCGGTCGGCGATCAAATGTGCGCCCGGTACAATGTCTTCGTCGACGAAAACGTCGGCGGCTTCCGACTGTGGCCGGACCATGATTTGAACGTCGCGCGACAAATCGGCGATTTCTATCCGTTCGTCCTTCAGCTCCTTCTTGCCGGCCTCGATCTTGGACAAATCGAGCAAATCGTTGATCAGTGCCAGAAGATGGACGCCGCTGGAATGAATGTCGCCGATATATTCGGAATATTTCGGCGGCGAAATCGGACCGGCGACTTCCTGGCCGATCAAATCGGAAAACCCGATGATAGCGTTCAAGGGCGTGCGCAGTTCGTGGCTCATGCTGGCGAGGAAGGCGCTTTTCGCCCGGTTGGCGGCCAGTGCCGCATCGCGCGCCGCCGCCAGTTCGGCGGCCAAGGTTTCGATGGTCAGTCGGCGGTTGAGGGATTCGCGGAACGTCCTGTAGTGGCGGAGCGTCATCAGCATCAAGAGGACGCAGAACAGAACCTGCACCACCGGCAAAAACGTATCCAACGGGCTGCCGGTCCGCATAAAATGAGTGGCGATGACGGGCGTGAAAATGGCAATCGCCGGCAGCGACAGGAAGATGCAAGGTCCGTAAAGCTGCACGGCCGCAATCAGACAGGCCAGCAGGAAGATCACCAAAAACGCGTTGTTGGCGGGATCTCCGGCAATCCAGCACATCGGCACATAGGCCGCCCAGACCACATGCATCGGGATCATGATCGCCTGCGCCTTGATCAGGAATTCGCCGGCTTGATCGGGCCGATAGTCGGCGGTGAAGACACGGCGGCGCAAGGGCTGGGTCGCAATCGGATAGCAGGCAATAAATACCGCCCACGCCGCGGCGTAAGGCAACGATATCCATTGCAGGGCGAAGGCGCCGAAGAACAGGCCGATCAACAGCGTCGCGAACGGCTTCACGTTGGTATGAACGGATTTGGTCAGATCGATACGCAAACGCGCATCGTCCGCCGAATGCGGTTGCAGCACACCGAACAAAAATCTCTGTACGCCGACCAGCAAGATCGTCTCTCCCTTGGGCAGTATCGGGACCAAGCGTAAAATTTGCCTTTCATTTTCCGGCGTTCGTCGCCTCGGCAATTAAGAAATGGCTAATGCCCATAAAAAGCTGCACCGTAAGGTAGTTCTGACAATATCGTTCATGTGCGGTTCAGCCGCCGGAAGGCAGATTCCAATCCGACATTTGATTTGGCGAAAAGGAGTGGAGCCATGAAAAACGTCGCCAAGCTTGCTTTGGGAGCGCTGTTGATGATGGGTACGGCGACCGCGGTAACGGCACCGGCCTCCGCCGGGGTCGGCTTCGGCGTGTCGTTCGGCTGGGACGGGCC
Organism: Alphaproteobacteria bacterium UBA1303; assembly: GCA_002307315.1. Taxonomy (GTDB): domain Bacteria; phylum Pseudomonadota; class Alphaproteobacteria; order Micropepsales; family Micropepsaceae; genus Rhizomicrobium. The sequence goes on along the minus strand of DBTZ01000014.1, from coordinate 21,044 downwards.
CGGCTACGTGCCGTTCGGCGATCCGTGCGCCTATTACGATTACTACGACGCGCCGCCGCCGTGGGGCTTGCCGCCGGATTATTGCGAATATCCGGTTTATTTCGGTCCGGTTTATTGGGGCGATATGTGGTATCGCGGGCCGATCTACTATCGTTGGAACAACGGTTATCGCCTCTACTGGATCAATGGCGGCTGGCGCCGGGACCAATGGCGCGGCGGGGCCATGCCGTCGGTGCGCTGGGACGATCGCGGCGGGTTCCGCGGCGGGGTCGGTCGCGGCGGCCGTGAGGGTGGCCAGGGTTGGTCGGGGCCGCGCGGCGGACATTACGGATCGGGTTCCGGTTTCGGCGGGGGGCACAATGGCTACGGTGCGGGACCGGGCGGGTCCGGCAATCGTGGCGGTGGCCAAGGCTTCAGCGGTGGTTCCGGCGGTCCCGGTGCAGGGCCGGGCGGATATGGTAGTCGTGGCGGTGGCCAAGGCTTCAGCGGCGGTTCCGGCGGTCCCGGTGCAGGGCCGGGCGGTCGTAGCGGTGGTCCGGGATTCACCGGCGGTTCCGGTGGCGGTGGTCACGGCGGCGGTGGTCACGGCGGCGGCGGCCACGGCGGTGGCGGTCCTGGTGGCGGGCGTCCGTGAGGCGGTCCCGTCATATTGCCGACGATATGCACATGGTTTGCTGTTGCTTCCGCTCGCCGCGGGATGGCGCAACTGGTACTGTCGCCATGCACTTTGGAGCGCCGTGACTTCAGACGGAATTGACGCACCGCCTAGTTCTTTTGTTTTGTCGCAACGTTCCGCGCAAAAGCGAACGCACTTCTGCGCACGTAGCTCTGGCGTTGTTTACGAGTAATCCGATGAATGTGCCGACTCGGTTGTCGGCAAAAAAGGGATGTTTAAAATGAAAGGTCTAGCAAAGGTAACGATAGCCGTCGCCGCGTTGGCAGGCACGGCAATCTTTGGGGGAGCTTCTGCAAATGCGCAGGGCTTTGCCGTCGGCGTAGGCCCGGGCGGAATCAATTTTTCCTATTCCTCCGGCGGATATTGCGATGATTACGGTTGTCCCAATGCCTTCTGGGACATGCCGGTATACTATTGCCCGGTTTTCTATCGCGGCGACTGGTTCCGGGGGCCGGTGTACTATCGTCAAACCCAACGCGGTCCGCAGTTCTGGGTCCGCGGCGGCTGGCGTTACGATCAATGGCGCGGTCCGCGGCCGCCTTGGGCTTGCTCCGACCGCTTTGGTCCGGCGAGGGGCTTCGATTTCTACGATCACGATCGTCGTTTCCGGATGCGCGACGAATGGCGTCGGCAGGGACGGCGCGATCATGGTGGACCGAATGGGCCAAACTATAATGGTCCCGGCGATGACGGCCCTGGCGGTCCCGGTTTCGGCCCGGATAGAAGCGGCCCCGGAGGGCACGACATCGACAGGCACCAACCCGGTCTGAACCTGCCGTTCGGTATCGGCAAGCACAACAAACACGGCAACTCCGGCGCGGATAACGGCCCAGGCGCCGGCGGCCAAGGTGCGCCTTCCGGTCAGAATACGCCGAATAATCAGTCCAATCGGGGCGCGAGCAGCGGTCCTAGCCAGGGCGGCCGAGGCGCTGCCTTTGGACAGAATAAGCCGAACAATCAGGCTAATCCCGGCGCTAGCAACGGTCCCGCCGGCCAGGGCGGTGGCGCTGCCGCCGGCAATAAGCCCAACAAGCCAGACAAGGGCGAAAAACGCGATAAAGGCGACCACGGGCCGGACCACGGGTCCAATCCATAAGCCGTTGAAGACGGTATAATGCAAAGCCCGGCGCACGGTAGCGCCGGGCTTTTTTTTGTCGTCCGCCGAATTCTTTTGAAAACTTATACCAAGCTGCATGGGAAAGA
>DBTZ01000014.1:0-18818 GCA_002307315.1 Alphaproteobacteria bacterium UBA1303 | reverse complement strand
TCATAACCTATGCACGTCCGTATTAGGCCTCTTGCCCGGAAAGAACGGACCGGGCATGGTCTTGCGCATCAAATCGATGGTGTGCGCAATGAAACGGTTCGTTCTTTCGATGTCCGCATTGCTGCTGGCTTCCTGTGCAACCCCGGCTCCGCCTCCGGCGGTGCCGTCCCTGCCGACCCAGCCGACGGCGCCCGTACCGCCACCGCAATCGCCTCCCGCCAGGCCGCCTCGGCAACAAACCGCCGGACCGCTGACCAAGGCGAACGTCGAAAAATATCTCGATGGCTTGGAGCGCGGCTTGCGCGTGCTGTTGCGTGCCGAGCCGCAGGTCAGGGTGATGCGGCGGGGCGACAGCATCTTGGTCGTCATTCCCAATGCGCGATTGTTTTCCGGCGACGACATCGGCGTATCGGGGACGGCGCTGGTCGCCGTTCTGGCGCGCGCCTTACGGTATTACGATCATACCGTCGGTCAGGTGAACGGCTATACCGACACGGCGGGGCCATCCGCTCGCAATGTGCAGATTTCGCAGATACGGGCGCAAAAGATGCTCGACGCGCTCGTCGCTGCCAAGGTTGCTGGCGGACGGTTTTCCGCCCGCGGCTTAGGCCCGGAGAACCTGCGCATCGTTACCGGCGATCAGAAGGCGGAGACGCGCAATCGCCGCATCGAAATCGCCATCCTGCCCAAGCCGGAATAACCATCTGAACGGATGGGCTTTTCGGTCGTTCACCACGGGCTTAAGCGGTTCTGGTAAAAAACGCCGCCATCGCCTATACCGGCCACCCGCTGGATCGTTTCGCCGTTTCACGGAAACGCCGGAATGGTCTAACCCTTTGTTTTGCCGCGCTTCATACCGGGAAACCGGATACCACCTTTCGGTGAGGCGCCCTGATGTTGATGGAGGATGGCGTGGCCCAAGAGTGGACCCCGCAAAGCTGGCGCGAAAAGCCGATCAAGCAGGTGCCGGAGTATCCCGACGCCGGCGCGCTGGCGACGGTGGAGGCGCGTCTCAAGACCTATCCGCCGCTGGTGTTCGCCGGCGAGGCACGCAACCTCATGGCCCAGCTTGCCGAGGTGGCGGAAGGCAAGGCGTTCCTTCTGCAAGGCGGCGACTGCGCCGAAAGCTTCGCCGAGTTCCATCCCGACAATATCCGCGATACCTTCCGGGTGCTGTTGCAGATGGCGGTGATCCTGACCTTTGCCGCCGGCATGCCGGTCATCAAGGTCGGCCGCATCGCCGGTCAGTTCGCCAAACCGCGCTCGGACGATTTCGAGATGCGGGGCGCCGTCAAGCTTCCGTCCTATCGCGGCGATAACATCAACGGCATCGAATTCACGCCCGAGGCGCGCATTCCCGATCCGCAGCGATTGATGCAGGGCTATCTGCAGGCGGCGGCGACGCTGAATTTGCTCCGCGCCTTCGCGCAAGGCGGCTATGCCGATCTGCACAACGCCCACAAATGGATGCTGGATTTCGTCGATCGGTCGCCGGCGTCCGAGCGTTACGAAGGCATGTCGGCGCGCATCACCGAGACGCTCGAATTCATGGCCGCCTGCGGCGTGACCTCGGAAACCGTGCCGCATTTGCGTACCACCGCCTTCTACACCAGCCACGAAGCGCTGTTTCTCGGCTTCGAGCAGGCGATGACGCGGATCGATTCCACTACCGGCGACTGGTACGACACCTCGGCCCACATGTTGTGGATCGGCGATCGCACCCGGCAGATCGACGGCGCCCATATCGAGTTCTGCCGCGGGGTGAAGAACCCGATCGGCATCAAATGCGGGCCGTCGCTGAAGCCCGACGATCTCAAGCGTTTGGCTGCGGTCCTCAACCCGAACAACGAGCCGGGGCGATTGACGCTGATCTGCCGCTTCGGCCACGATAAGGTGGAGACGTGCCTGCCGCCCATGATCGAGGCGGTGCGCGAAGACGGCCTCAAAGTGGTGTGGTCGAGCGATCCGATGCACGGCAACACCATCAAATCGGCCAGCGGCTACAAGACCCGTCCGTTCGATCGGGTGCTTTCCGAGGTCCGCACCTTTTTCGCCGTGCATCGCGCCGCAGGCACCTATGCCGGCGGCGTCCACTTCGAGATGACCGGCCAGAACGTCACCGAATGCCTCGGCGGCGCCCAGGCGATCGAGGACGAAGATCTGCAGAAGCGCTATCACACCCATTGCGACCCGCGGCTCAACGCCAGCCAGTCGCTGGAACTGGCGTTCTTGCTGGCGGAATCCTTGCGCGCCGAGAAGATCAAGCGCACCGCCGGACGGTAGCATGGGAATCGCGCGTCTCATCGCCAAGGCATGGATCGTCGTCTGCCTCTATGCCGGCGCCGATGCCTTGCGCCTGGCGGTGGAGGGCAGCGCCGATGTGGTCGGCGTAACGGTCTCGTTAAGCGCCTGCCTTCTGCTGTTCGCGGCGATGGGGCTGTTGTTCGTCGGCGGCTTCGGCCTGTCGTCGAGCCACGCCGGGCTGTCGCGCCTCGGGCATATCGATCCGGCGCGGCTGATCCCCGGTTTCAACGAGACGGTATTTCTGATCTTCATGGCCCTGAGCTTCGTCAATCTGGGGTTCGTCGCACCGGCTCATATCGCCGGCCTTATTCCCGACGGTCTGGTACGGGCGATCCATTTTGCGGTGCCCGGCCAACGGGCGTTGGAATACGCCGCCGTCCCCTGCCTGATCGACGGCGGACGGGTGTTCGCATCTGGCTTCACGTGGTTTCTGGCGCTGATCTATCTGTGCTCCGGCGCTTCGCGCATCCGTTTGACCGCCGGGCTGATCAGGCTGGAGCGCGACCGCTCCCCCGAGGCGTTGGGCGCGCGGGCGCATGCCGTCGCCGTCGGCATCGTCGCCATTATCGGCATTCAACTGCTCTATGTCGGCAGCATCTACCGGTTTCTGCCGTGCAGCATGCTGGCCGGCATTCCCGGCGCCTTGCTGATCGGATTGGCGCCGTTGATGACGGCCTACGCGGTAAACGTCGCGCTGGCCTCGCTTCTGGCGCTGGGGAAGGAATGATCAGACTTTACCTTGGGCAATCGCCTGATGGTGGTGGATCACTTCCTTGACGATGAAGTTGAGAAACTTCTCGGCAAAATCGGGATCGAGCTTGGATTCCTTGGCCAGCGCCCGCAAGCGGGCGATCTGCTCGGCCTCGCGCGCCGGGTCGGCCGGTGGCAAATGGTGCTCGGCCTTCAAGCGGCCGACGGCCTGGGTGCATTTGAAGCGCTCGGCCAGCATGTGAATGAGCGCAGCGTCGATGTTGTCGATACTGTCGCGCCATCGTTGAAGTTCGAGATCGGTGATCGTCACGGCATTTGCTTCGAAAGCGGATTTCCACCTTCGAAGCTAACATCCGCAGGCGGCGCGGCCAACGGCTATTTGTCGCCGGGCGTTTGTTCCTGCCGCATAGCGGTGAACGCGGCGAAGGCGACGGCGAACCCGACGCCGAGGATCCAGGCCAAATACCACATGGTTCACCTCAATAGTTGCTGTTGCTGTCTGAGGTGATCGAAGATTCGGTCACTTCGCCGCGCATGATCTTGTAGGCCCAGCTGGTGTAGATCAGGATCAGCGGCAGGAAGATGATTACGCAGACCAGCATGATCTCCAGCGTCAGCTTGGACGACGAGGCGTCCCATACCGTCAAACTCATGTCCGGGTTGGACGACGAGGGCATCATGAACGGGAACAGCGACAATCCGGCGGTGGCGATCACGCCCGCCGGCACCAGCGCCGATGCGATCCAGCCGAGCAGCGCCTTGCCCTTGGCCGCCGCCCAGGTTGCGACCGCTGCGCCCAGATAGGCCAGCAGCGGCGCTAGCCAAAACGCCGGATGCTGGGCGTAGTTCTGCAGCCAGCCGCCGGGAATGCGCGCCACGGTCTTGAACAGCGGATTCGACGGTCCGTTCGCCGCCACGTCGGACACGATGCGCAAGCCATCGAGCCGGCCGACCCACCAGCCGCCGACGGTGAACAGCACAAAGAACGCCAGGGCGGCGAAGGGGAGGATCTTTTTCGCCCGCGATTTGATCGGGTCGTCCGCCTTCAAGGCCAGCCAGGTGGCGCCGTGCAGCACGATCATCGCCACCGAAATCAATCCGGCCAGCAGCGCGAACGGGTTGAGCAGCGAAAGCAGGGTGATGTCTTCGTGCAAGCGCAGATCGGTGTCGAAGCCGAACGGCACCCCGACGAAAAGGTTGCCGAACGCCACGCCGAAGATCAGCGCCGGCACCAAGCCGCCGACGAACAGTGCCCAGTCCCAGAAGCTGCGCCAGCGCGGGTCTGCCAGCTTTCCCCTGAACTTGAAGCCGACCGGACGGAAGATCAGCGAGGCCAGCACCAAAAACATCGCCAGGTAAAAACCGGAGAAGGCGGCGGCATAGATCGCCGGCCAGGCGGCGAAAATGGCGCCCGCCCCCAGGATCAGCCAGACCTGATTGCCTTCCCACACCGGGCCGACGGTGTTGATGACGATGCGCCGTTCGATGTCTTTCTTGGCGACGAAGGGCAGAAGAATGGCCGTGCCGTAGTCGAAGCCGTCCATCACCGCGATGCCGATCAGCAGCACGCCGAGCAATGCCCACCAGATAAGGCGAAGGATTTCGTAGTCCATGATCGGTTACTCCGCTGCGAGTTGCGCCGGCGCGGCGACACGATGGCCGAGCGCGCCTTCCGGCCCGAGCCGAATGTATTTGGCCAGGAGATAAAGATCGGCGACAAGGAGCGTGCTGTAGAACAGGAAGAAGCCGATCAGGCTGAACAGCACGTTGCCCGCCGTCGTCGAGGAGGCCCCGAGCGCAGTGGGGAGCACTCCCTCGATCACCCAGGGCTGACGGCCGTACTCGGCCACCGTCCAGCCCAACTCGGAGGAAATCCACGGCAGCGGCAGACTGAAAAGGGCCACCCACAGATACCAGCGATAGCTTTCGTGCTGTTTGTTGAGCGTCACCCAGTACGAGAAGCCGAACAGCAGGATGAAGAAGAAGCCGAGGCCGACCATGATGCGGAAGGCCCAGAACAGCACCGGCACGTTGGGTATGGTCGAGGCCGCGGCGGCGGCGATCTCGGCCGGCGTGGCGTTGGCCACGTCGGGACGGATGCGCTTGAGCAGCAGCGCGTAGCCGAGGTCGGCGACGTGGGCGTCGAGGGTGGCTTTGAGTGCGGTATTGCCGCGATCGGCTTTGAGTTTCTCCAGCGCTTGATAGGCGATCATGCCGCTTTTGATGCGAAGCTTCGCCTGCTGCTCCAAATCGTTGATGCCGGTCACCTGCTGGTCGAGCGAGCGGGTGGCGATAATGCCGAGCATGTAGGGAATTTCGATCTTATAGTGGGTGGCGCGGTCCTTGACCGACGGCAACCCGATCAGGGTGAACGAGGCGGGCGCTTTTTGCGTATCCCATTCGGCCTCGATGGCGGCAACCTTCATTTTTTGGTGCTTGCCCATGCTGTAGCCGCTCTCGTCGCCCATCACCACCGCGCCGAGCGAGGCGATCAACCCGAAGCAGGCCGCCACGGTCAGCGAACGCTTGGCCAGTTCGACGTGGCGCCGCCTGAGAAGATAATAGGCGCTGACTGCCAGCACGAAGATCGAACCGGTGACGTAGCCGGCGCTGATGGTGTGAACGAATTTCGCCTGCGCCACCGGGTTGAACACTACGTCGGCGAAGTTGGTCACCTCCATCCGCATGGTCTCGGCGTTGAAGGTCGAGCCGACGGGATACTGCATCCAGCCGTTGGCGATCAGAATCCATATCGCCGACAAATTGGTGCCGAGCGCCACCATCCAGGTGCAGAACAGATGGGCGTATTTGCCCATGCGGTTCCAACCGAAGAAGAACAGGCCGACGAAGGTGGCCTCCAAGAAGAACGCCATCATGCCTTCGATCGCCAGCGGGGCGCCGAAGATGTCGCCGACATAATGCGAATAGTAGGCCCAGTTGGTGCCGAACTGGAACTCCATGGTGATGCCGGTGGCCACCCCCATGGCGAAGTTGATGCCGAACAGCACGCCCCAGAATTTCACCAAATCGCGCCAGATCGCGCGGCCGGTGGCGACGTAGACCGTCTCCATGATGCCGAGCAGGACCGCCAGGCCCAGCGTCAACGGCACGAACAGGAAATGGTAGAGCGCCGTGACGGCGAATTGCAGTCGGGATAGATCGACAACGTCCATGGTCGTCACCTTTTATCGTTTTGGCCCAAGAGATGGTCGGAAACCGTCGTACTGTCGGGATGAAGGCGATGCGTCGGGCCGAAAAAGGCGAAGAATATCGTTATCAGCACGATGACTTTTACGGTCAGAAGAACCGCGATCTCCCGCCCCAGGCGACGCCTCGGCGTTTGTGCTTTCATGTGCCGCGCCCTCGCAAAATCATCCCAGCCTCATCGGCGCGCCTCGCCCAACGAAGTCGTGCCATGAGCGGCAAAATCCTTATTTGACATGCGTCAATAAATGTCAATCTACTTTTATATTATTCGAATTAAAAAACACTTGCATCCGGGGCGCGACCTTGCCGACGGTTGTTTTGCACGGGGCGCAGGCTACAACGGCGGGCATGATGCAACCGGTCGCCGCGCAATCCGTTTGGACGCAGGAATACGACGTCAACACCCTGGTGCTGAACTCGCAGAAGCGGCTGGGGCTGTACGGATTGCTCAACATTCTGGGCGATGCGGCGTGGAACCATGCCGAGTATCTCGGCTGCGGCTACGAGGCGATGATCGCGCGCGGCACCGTCTGGGTGCTGACCCGTCAGAAGCTGGCGATGACCCGTTGGCCGAGCTGGGGCGACCGCTTGACCGTACGCACCTGGCCGTGTCCGTTTGCCGGGCCTCAGGCGCCGCGTCAGTTCGAATTTTTTGTCGGCGGCAAAAAAATCGGCGAATGCGTCACCCTGTGGCTGGTGATGGATTACCACAGCCGCCGGCCCAAGCGTTTCAACGTTAACGAGACGCCGTTTGACGTGCGGCGCGAGGGGTTGCTCGCCATCGAAGCGGCCAAGCTTCCCTTACGCGACGATTTTTCGGCGGTGACGACGCTTTGCGTGCGCAACAGCGACATGGATGTCAACGGCCATGTCGGCAACACCCGATATGCGCAATGGATTCTCGATGCGCTGCCGCCGAAGGCGCTGCGGAAGTTCAAGCTGGAATCCTACGAGGTGAATTTTCTCGCCGAGACCAAACGGGGCGACGAGATCGAGCTTTCCGGCGGCAAGGCGGCGCGCGGAATGTGGCAGTTCCAGGGGCGGCGGATCAAAGACGGCAAAGCGGTTTTTGCCGCCCGGCTCGGCATCAGCTCAGCGCCGTCCATAGCATCTTGCCCGCACTGAGCAGCACGAACAGCGCCAATATTTTGCGCAGCTTCGCCGTGTCGATGCGCGCGGAATGGGGGGCGGTGAAGGTGGCGGCGAGAAACATCGTCGGCGCCGCCACCGCGAAGGCGGCGAGATTGACGTAACCGAACGAGTGATCCGGCAAGCCCCGCGCACCCCAGCCGATGGCGGCCGCAACCGCCGCGCCGCAAAGCCCGACGACGGCATCGAATCCGGCGCCTTGCGCGGCGGATTTTTGCGGCACGGTTTCGCATAACAGCAGGCCGGGCGTCGTTATGGCGCTCATTCCGGCACCGGTGAAGGCGCCGATCAAGGCCAGCGGCAGCAGCGTCCAATTTTTTGGCGGCGTCTTCAGCCATGTTCTGCCGTCTTTGACGACGAACAGCAGAGCTGCGGCGACGAGGGCAATCGCGCCGAAAGCGATCACCACGACCTTGTGCGGCGCGATGCAAAGGGCCGCACCGCCGATCAGCGTGCCGCCGATCAGCCAGGGCAGGGTGCGGCGAAAGACCGGCCACGCGAATTGGTTCTGTTGGCGATGATATTGCAGCACCGAAAGCGCCGCCGGCACCATCGCGGCAAGACCGGTGCCCGCCGCCACCGCCATGCGGGCGCCTTCCGCCGTGCCGAAATCGCCGAGCACGATGTAAAGCGCCGGCACCAGGACCAGTCCGCCGCCGATGCCCAGCGTGCCCGCCGCCAGCCCTGCCGCCACGCCGGCCAGCACCAATCCCAGTGCCAAAGTGCCGGTGTCGGTGCCGGAACCGAAGATCGACCAATCCATGAAAAGGGCCTCAAGAAAACATGCGGCGCTAATCAACTTGCATTCGCGCCGCGATGCAAGGATGCTGCGATGAAAACGGAGGAACGCATGGATAGACGCACGATTTTGGGCCTCGGCCTGGGCGCGCTCGCGGCTGGCCTGGCGCCTCGGGCGCTTGCCGAGGAAATGAATGCGGCCGGATTGCTTTCAACCGATCCTAGCGAAACCGTCAAGTTGTGGCCGAAGCTTCCTCCCGGCGGCCGGAAGGTCAGGCTCAAGGCCAGGATCGTCGAGCGCAGCATTGATACGTCCGCCTTTCACGACCGCTGTGTCGATAGGGTGGGGACGCCGCTGCTTACCGTCTTCCGGCCGGAAAAGCCGAACGGGGCCGGCATCGTCATTGCCCCCGGCGGCGGTTACGTGCGCATTGTGCTCGACAAGGAAGGGTTCGAGACCGCTCGTTTCCTCAATGCCGCCGGCTTCACCTGCTTCGTCCTGCGCTATCGCCTGCCGGGCGAAGGCTGGGAAAACCGCCAGGACGTGCCGTTGCAAGACGTTCAGCGCGCCATGCGGTTGATCCGCAGGAATGCCAAGAAATACGCCATCGATCCCGAGGCGCTGGGGGTGATGGGCTTTTCCGCCGGCGGTCATGTCGCCTGCTCGCTGGTCACCGGATACGACCGGCCGGTCTATAAGCCGGTCGATGCAGCCGATACGCTTTCCGCGCGTCCGGCCTATAGCTGCCTGATGTATCCGGTCGTCACTATGGGCGAGGGCTGTCATCAGGGCTCGCGCGACGCGCTGTTGGGCGCGAACCCGGCGAACGATGCGATCGCTGCATGTTCCGTCGAGCGGACGGTCAGGGCCGACACGCCGCCTTGCTTCATCGCCTATGCCGCCGACGATACCGCGGTGCCGCCGGTTGCCAACGGTCTGGCGCTGTTCGAGGCGCTGGTGGCGGCGAAGCTGAAGACGGAACTGCATGCGTTCGAAGCGGGCGGTCACGGCTTCGGCATCCGCCTGGCCGCGGGCAAGCCATGCGTGGTGTGGCCCGACCTGTTCCTGACCTGGGCCAAGAGCCAGGGCTTTGCCGGTAAAGCGGGGTAACGAGATGAGCGATAGCGTCAACATCAACCTGTGGCCGGGTACCCCGCCGGGCGGCGACGGGGTCAAGCCGGAAAATCGCATACAAGACTTAAGCGGCATGACCAAGCATGTGCCGGAACCCGTCGTTTTCGCCATCGGCACGCCGTATTTGATTCCGTGCATAGCGCCGCGGCCGAACGGGGCGGCGGTGGTGATCATTCCCGGCGGCGGCTACGGCCAGATTTGGTACGGCAAGGAAGGGCTCGACATCGCCGCCCGCTTGGCCGAGGCCGGCATGACCTCGTTCGTGCTGCAATACCGCCTGCCATGCGGCGGCTGGGCGCAGCGGCAAGACGTGCCGATGCAGGACGCCATGCGGGCGATGCGGTTGATCCGCCGCGACGCCGCGAAATTCGGCATCGATCCGGCCAAGCTCGGCGCGATGGGTTTTTCCGCCGGCGGGCATCTGACGGCCACGCTTGCCACCCGCAGCGATGCCAAGGTCTACGATGCGGTCGACGAAGCCGACGCGCTTTCCGCGCGACCCGCCTTCGCCTGCTTGATGTATCCGGTCGTCACCATGGGGGCGGGCACCCATCAAGGTTCGCGCGACAATCTGCTCGGTCCCGATTTGTCGCCCGAAAAGATCGCCGCCTATTCCTGCGAAAAGCTGGTAACGGGGCAAACGCCGCCGACCTTCATTGCCCATGCCGTCGACGACGAACTGGTGCCGTTCGGAGCCAATTCGATGGCGATGTATAAAGCGCTGCAGGCGGCCAAGGTGCCGTCTGAACTGCACGCGTTCCAATCCGGCGGCCACGGTTTCGCCTTGCGCGACATGGCGGGGAAACCGTTCGCCGCCTGGCCCGATCTGTTCCTCGCCTGGGCGAAGAGTCACAATTTCATTACGTAGGCCAGTGCGTTCTTTAAGACCGCGATGCCGGCGTCGTCGCGCACCCCGTCTTCGCTTAAGATGCGGCGGAAGGTGCGCGAACCGGCGCGGCCGGCGAACAGCCCCAGCATGTGACGGGTGACGGCGTGCAGCGGTACGCCCTCGGCTAGTTTAGCTTCGACATAGGGCAGGTAGGCGAGCACCGCCTCTTCCTGCGTGCGCGCTTCGCCGTCGAACAGTTCGGCATCGACATCGGCCAGGAGTGCGGGATTTTTATAGGCGGCACGGCCTAGCATCACGCCGTCGACGTGGAGCAACGGCTCCTTGGTTGCGGCAAGGGTATCGATGCCGCCGTTGAGCACGACGGTCAGTTCCGGGTTCTCGCGTTTCACCGCATAGACCAGATCGTAGTCGAGCGGCGGGCGCTCGCGGTTCTCCTTGGGCGACAATCCGTTTAGCCACGCCTTGCGGGCGTGAATGATGAAGATCGCGATGCCCGCCGTCTTGGCCGCCGCGATCATCGTGCGCAGCGCGATCTCCGGCTCCTGTTCGTCCACCCCGATGCGGCATTTGAGACTGACCGGAATCGCCGCCGCGTTTCGCATGACGCCGAGGCACTCGGCGGTAAGGTGAGGCTCCAGCATCAGGGCCGCGCCGAACTTGCCGCATTGCACCCGGTCCGACGGGCAGCCGGCGTTAAGGTTGATTTCGTCGTAGCCGAAGTCTTGGCAAATCTTTGCCGCTTCGGCGAGGCGCTTGGGGTCCGCGCCGCCGAGCTGCACCGCGAGCGGATGTTCGCGTGCATCGAAGCCGAGCAGACGTTCGCGGTCGCCGCGAATGACGGCCTCCGCCGCCACCATCTCGGTATAAAGGCGTGCATGTTTCGACAACTGCCGGTGCAGCATGCGGCAGTGGCGGTCGGTCCACTCCATCATAGGTGCAATACAGAATCTATGCGATGAATTTGATTGCATTATTTAATATATTCCAAAGGCCTAATAGGCGTCATGCACACTCTTCCGTATCCGACAATAAGACGTTTTTCCCCGTGTCGTTGCGAAGCAATGTGTGCATGAAAGCGCAACGGCGACGGCCTCCATCAGACAATTAGCATCCGGGCACCGACAGGTCCAACTCCGCCGTAGGGGGCTGAGGACATTCGGTGATTATGCGCTTTTTTTCGTTCTGTCGTGTCATAAAGTTTATCTCTCGAAAAAGAATGCCGTTTGAAGAGCACGTTTATGTATTGCCGGCAATCTTGCTCGATGTTGAAAATCTTTTCAAAGGAAACGACGGCGAAATAAACACGCTACAAAGACGATACGTCTCGAAATGTCGGCGTTTTCTGTTGTTGCTGCGCTTTTTCTCGACTTACCGTCCGGTCGGCGATGGACTGCCGGACTACCGGTTGACGCACACGCTGCCGGTGCCGTTCGTTTTTTTGCATCCTACGGATATGCCGAACCCGACCGGAACTATGACGGCCCCATGCAGAGCGTCTCGTTCGGAAAATGTCGTCGAGTGCATTCGCGTTCTGCCCGCGGATGACGATGCGCTTGGGAGATAATGTGATGGAGAACGGAACTGTAGGGGAATTGCCCGGTTATGCGCTGATGCCGGATGTGGCGCGCCGGCTTGCCGCGGACGGTAGACGCATTGTCGTCACCGGTGCCGGCGGTTGGTTGGGCATGGCTACGCTGGCACTGCTGCGGGACGCATTGGGCGCCGGTCTGGCGGAACGCGTGGCGTGCTTCGGCAGGTCCGCAAAAATGCTGTCGCTGAACGGAGCGTCGCTGGAACAGAGGCCGATTTCGTCGCTTACCTCGCTGGAGTGCAAACCGACGCTGATGCTGCATTGCGCCTTTCCCGCCAGGGAACGGGCCGGGGCCATGAGCCGCGGCGCCTATGTCGGCATGTGCCGGGACATACGCGTGCGTGTGCTGAATGCGCTGGATGCGATCGGAACCGAGGCGGTATTCCTGCCGTCTTCCGGCGCCGTTTACGAAGCGTGCAGCGAATACGCCACGCCGGCGATGCGCCTCTTCGGCGAGATGAAACAGCGCGACGAAGAGGCATTCTCCGATTGGGGCGAGAGCCGCGGCCGGCAATGCGTTACGGCGCGGATTTTCGATCTCTCCGGTCCCTACATTAATACGCACGATATGCATGCGCTGGCCTCTTTCATCGGCGATGCGCTTGCCGGGCGGCCGGTCAGGGTGACCGCCAGCAAGCGGGTAATCCGGTCGTATCTGGCCATCCGCGAACTGATGTCGGTGGTGTTTGCCCAACTGCTCGACGGCGGGACCGGGGGAGAACCGTTCGATGCCGCCAGCGGCGATGAGGTTGAGTTGCACGCCGTGGCCAGAACGATCGCCGGACTGGTGGGGAACGGGCAGGTGGATTCGCCGTCCGTCGAAATGTGGAGCGGGGTCGATCGCTATGTCGGCGAGCCTGCGAGGTTCCGTACCCTGGCGCGTGCCGCACATGTGCCGGTGGTGGATTTCCGGACCCAGGTTCTGGAGACCGCGGCCTATATGAGCGCTCTCGACAGCCGGAAGCACCTGCGTTGGTACGAACTGACGTACGTATGAAGACGCGAACCCCGTATTGGAGAGCCGTTCGCGGACATGGAACGGCTCAGCCGCGCGTAACCACCGGCACGAACATGTACCCTTCGCTGCGCACGGTGCGGATCAGCTCGGGGCTGCCCCGCTGAGCGGTGAGCTTGCGGCGCAGGCGGCTGATCTGCACGTCGATGGCGCGGTCGTAGGTGTCGCAGTCGGGTCCCTTGACGTAATCGAGCAACTGGTCGCGGGTCAGTACGCGGCGCGGATGTTCGATGAAGGCATTCAGCAGGCGAAATTCGCCGTCGGACAGCGTGACCACACAGTCGCGGGGATCGCGGAGAACGCGGGAGATCATGTCGACGTACCAGCCGGCGAAACGATAGGGCAGGTCTTTGCTCGGTACTGCCGTCGTCGGCGCCGCAGCCGCAGCGGGCGGTCCGGCGAGGGGGGGGCGGCGCAGTACGGCGCGGATGCGCGCCAGCAGTTCGCGCGGATTGCACGGCTTGGCAAGATAATCTTCCGCGCCGAGTTCCAGACCGACGATCCGGTCGATGTCCGTGCCGACCGCAGACAGCATGATGACCGGCGGTCCGCCGCGTCGCTGCAGCTTCTTCAGGGCGCTTAGCCCGTCTTCGCCGGGCATCATGACGTCCAGCACGATCAGGTCGTAGCCGGCGGTATCGAGCTTGCCCCGCATCTCGGCGGTGGTACCGGCGGTATCGGTCTGAAACCCATGCTTGCCGAGAAAGGAGGAAATGAGTTCTCTCAGGCCGGCATCGTCGTCGACGATGAGGATGCGCGTGACCAAGTCCATGGCGGGAATGATGGTATCCATCCGGCTAGAATGCCAGTTTAATATTCCTCATATTTTTCGGCACTGCAACATACCGCAACAAACCGTGTCGCACAGGACACTATGGTGGCGAATCCGCAAAAAAATGCATGGGTACGTCCTCGATATCCGGGGTGGACTGCAACAAAGACGAAATTTTTGCGCAACACGGCGCCGCCACACTCCCGTCCGTATTGATGGCGGCCGACCGCCTTGCGCTCGGCAAGCGTGGTGACGCGGCTTGAGCGTCGTGGTAGGTTCGTCACATGACGTTTCTCGAGCGCCTGCACATCAAACGGGAGCCCCCCCTGGTTCTGCAGATTTTATTTCTGCTGCTGGGCGGATTGATCGTCGGCCAGCTCGTTACCCTTATGCTTACGCTGCTGCTGCCGCCGGAGCCGCAGTCGCAATACAAGCTGAGCGACATCGCCGCGACGCTCGCGCGTGCCGATCACAAGACGCAATATGCGCGGCCGCTGCAGCGGGTGGTGCAATCCTCGCCGCCCTCGGTGTCCGATCTGGGATGGCTGGTTTCGGAACGATCGCGGCGCGATCTGGCGCAGCTGCTGCAGCGCGACGAAGACGATGTGCGACTTTATTTTTACACGACGCTGCCTTTTGCCGGCTCGGTGAGAACGACGGGCGACCGCGCCGACGCCGAGACCGGCGAGGCGTTTGCGGAAAGCGACGATGCGTGGTCTGCGCCGACGGCATCTCCTCCTCCTCCGCGCGGCTTCATGTTCGCCTCCTATCAGGTGGCGCAGGCCGGCCCCGGCGGCGGCATGCCGGGCGGCTCTCCCGGCGGTTCGCCGTTCCCCTCGCAAGGTTCGATGTCCGGCGCCGGTTCGCCGTTTCCTTCCACGCACTCCCATATGCCGCCGTTGCCAAAAACCTCCTCGAGTTCCTCCGCACCTTCGAGCGAGACGAAACCGTCGCCGTCTTCGAACGGTTCTTCCGGTTCGTCCCCGAATGCGACGAAAAAATCCGACGGATCGACGTCTTCGTCCCCCAAGCCGGCATCCGATACGTCGGCTGGGAACACGCAGTCTCCGCCGCCACTGTCCGATGCGTCCGGGACAAAACAATCGCCGCCGGAGCCGGAGGCCAAGCCGGCACCGAACGCAGATTATGGCGGGCAGCAGGGCACGTCTCCGCAAGAAATGCCGTATGATCCGCACGGCGATTCGCGCGATATGGGGACGGTGCGTTTACCCCGCAGCGTGGCTGCGCCGAAGTCGCATGCCAATGTACGCGAAAAGCCTGCGTCGGCGGTGCGTGCGGATACGTCCGTCGTCGGAACATCCCACACGGAAAACGAACCTGCAGCCGAGGACGTTCCGGCTCCAACCGCTCCGGCACGGAGCAGGCATGCCGCGGGGGGAGAAACATCTCCCGCCGAAGCGAGCGCACGCGGCCTTTTCGGTTTGGCGCCGTCACCCTTCGTGGAAGGGGATTTTGTCGCCGCGCTGCATCTTCAGGATGGGCAGTGGGCCGTAGTGAAACCACAGCCGGAACCGTTCCCGAATGCTTGGCAGCGCCGGGTGATCCTGTGGTTCCTCATTTCCTTCGCTATCGTGGCGCCGCTTGGCTGGCTGTTCTCGCGCCGCGTGGTCCGTCCGCTTACCGGTTTTGCCGCGGCTGCCGAACAGTTGGGGCGCGATCCGCACGCGCCGATTCTGGCGCTCGATGGTCCGGCGGAAATCGGGCGAGCCGCCTATGCCTTCAATCGCATGCAGAGCCGTTTGCGCAGTTTCGTCGACGATCGCACCGCGATGATCGGCGCCATTTCGCACGATTTGCGCACACCGCTGACCCGCATGCGCTTTCGCCTTGAGGATGCGGACGAGGATATCCGCGACGGTATGTTGCTGGAAATCGACGAGATGGAGGAGATGATCGGCTCCGTCCTCAACTTCATCCGCGATGCCTCCGCCCCCGGCGTGCGCGAGCGACTGGACCTTTTGGCGATCGTCGAAGATGTGGTCGAGGATGCCGCATTCGTCGGCAGCGATGTTTTGCTCGAACGCAGCGAAAGCGCGTCGGTCGAAGTCAGCGTGCTTGGAATGCGCCGCGTGCTGGGTAATCTGGTCGAGAATGCCGTAAAATACGGGATGAAAGCGCGCGTCTCCATTTTTACCGATCAAAACGACGCGATCGTCGAAATTCGCGACAACGGTCCCGGTCTGCCGGAAGGGGAACTCGAACGCGTTTTCCAGCCGTTTTATCGCAGCTCCAATGCCGTCGTTTCGGACAAGAAAGGCTCGGGGCTCGGTTTGGCCATCTGCCGCTCCATCGCGCGCGCCCATGGCGGCGATGTGCGCCTACAACGTATGCCCGACGGGCTCGCCGCCCAACTGCGCATCCCCTTGATCTACGAGGCGGGGCACTCGATGCGTTTTGCGGTACGGTAGATGCCTTCCTGACTTGGCGACGCGTTGCGCCGGTCGGTCAAAAGAGCAGGCTGCGACCAGATGCGCCGCTTTTTTCGTCGTCCGGGCGCAGACCGACTAACCGACCGGTGAGGCCCGCACGCGGCAGGCGCCGGATAAGGCATACCTCGTTCCCTTTGAGGGGACGATCGGCGTTCACATGTGCCTGGCGATGGTGTCCGGCTTTCTTTTTACCGGTTCTTGGAACGAAATAAGGATTCTCTCGACGTTCTTGCGCGTGTCCGGCGTCAGGTAGGCGTA
Source organism: Alphaproteobacteria bacterium UBA1303 (assembly GCA_002307315.1). GTDB lineage: Bacteria > Pseudomonadota > Alphaproteobacteria > Micropepsales > Micropepsaceae > Rhizomicrobium. Next base: position 2,638 of record DBTZ01000014.1, on the reverse strand, counting down.
AAAGTACGGATATTCCTGCGAAAGGATGCGGGCCAGGCGCAGACGTGCGTCCTCGCTCCGGCTCTGTCGCGTCGCAAGACTGGTGGCGAAATCGCCTACGATCCTGTCGAGGCCCCGTTTGATCTCGTCGATGTAGGAATCGACCACGGCGTGATCGTCGAAATTCAGCGGCGGGATGGTTTCAATTTCCCGCACCAAGGTCATCAGCGCGCCAAGCTCCTGCAGAAACAAGCCCTCTAGCCGCGCCACGTCTTCGCGGTGCCCCTGGTTCACTTTGCTGTCCGGCAGATAGTAGGTGGTGATCTGCGCGGTTGCCATCATATAGCGCCTGGCATCGAGCACGCGCTGGGACATCTTTTGTTCGGTATCGTACAGGCGATTCAGATTTTCCGGATTCACGATGCGCAGGAAAACCGCGGAAGGGTCCGGCCACGAGGTCACCAGTTTTTCGGGCGAGACACGGGAGAGCAGCAACGAGGCCGCTTCGTAATCCCCCGGCGTCCAGGCCCGGTCTATGGGCGGCATATATGCGCCGACATCCGGCTTGACCACTACGGTTTCCGGGTTACCCGCAGTACCCGTACCCCCCGCGGCACCCGTGCCCGTCGGGGAAGGTGTGGCGGATGCGGCTGCTCCGAGCAGGGCAAACGAAAAGATAGTCGATAACGCAATCGTCGCGCGCTTCATGCCTGCCACTCCGTTTTTGCCGGGCTCACGGCGCTCCCACGCAGCGTAGACGCGCGGCCTGCGGTTTGTCCGACAAAGACAAGATGAAACTTCCGTCATCTGTCGTCGCTCTGCGCGACCGAATGCCTATTGTGTTTCCGCCGGATATTCTTTTCCTGAGCGCCTATGTCTCTATAACAGCAAAGGGCAGGGCCTGGAATGACCGGAAAAGCGATATTTGCGACGATCGGATTTGCGGCAATGACTCTGCCGGTTGTCGCCGGGGCGGCTCGCTTCGAACAATTCACCTACGAAGGGCGAAACGCAGAGCAGATTACGGTCGCGTCGGGCCAGTATCAAAACCCGATCCTGGCCGGGTATTACCCCGATCCCGCCATCACCCGGGTCGGCGACACCTATTATCTCGTCAATTCGTCCTTTTCGCATTTTCCCGGAATTCCCGTCTCCGCTTCGAAGGATTTGGTGAACTGGCGCCAGATCGGCAACGCCATCGATCGCACCAGTCAAATCGATCTGGCGCGCAAGGCGGTGTCCGAAGGCGTCTTTGCGCCCGACATCTCCTATCACGACGGCGTCTTCTACATCGTCAACACCTGCGTCGCCTGCAAAGGCAATTTCGTCATTACCGCGAAAGACCCCGCCGGTCCCTGGTCGGACCCGATCTGGCTGCCCTTCGAGGGCATCGATCCCTCCATGTTCTGGGAAGGCGACAAGGCCTATATTGTCAACAACCGCGCCCCCAACGAGCCGCCGCGTTACTCCGGCCATCGCGCCATTTGGGTGCAGGAATACAACTGGCGCGCCGGCAAGATGGTGGGAGAGTCCACCCAGATCGTCAACGGCGGAGTCGACATCACCCAAAAACCATCCTGGATCGAAGGTCCGCATATTTTCAAGAACGGCGATTATTATTACCTGATCGCCGCCGAAGGCGGTACGGGCGACAACCATTCCGAAGTGGTGTTCCGTTCCCAATCGCTGTTGGGACCGTATGTTCCTTACGAACACAATCCGATTCTCAGTCAGCGCGGTCTCGATCCGCGGCGCGCCAATCCCATCACCTCGGCCGGGCATGCCGATTTCGTTCAGGCCCAGAACGGGGAGTGGTGGGCGGTGTTTCTGGCCACTCGTCCGTATAAGGATGGCATGTACAATATCGGGCGCGAAACGTTCCTTCTGCCGGTGAGCTGGAAGGACGGCTGGCCGCAGGTTCTGGCGGCGGGCGAGCCGATCCCGTACGCGGCCGTCAAGCCCAATCTGCCGGCCCAGGCGAAGGAGGCTCTGCCGACCACGGGCAATTTCTCCTATGTCGATACATTCGACGGCAAGACGCTCGGCCTGCAGTGGGTCGGCGTGCGCACGCCCAAAGAGCCCGTCTATAAGATCGAGAACGGCGATCTGGTGCTGGAAGGCGGCGCCGCGCTGGGCGATAAGTTCGGCGTCCCCGCTTTCGTGGCCCGCCGTCAGCAGCATCACAACGCAACGATCTCCACCACGCTACGCTATTCTCCCGACCATGACGGCGATCGGGCCGGGCTTGCGGCCTTGCAGAGCGATGCCTCCTATCTCTTTTTCGGCATCGCCAATATCGCCGGCAAACCGGTCGTCGCGCTTTACACCCGCGCCGGAACGCCGGAAGAGGTTCTGGCGGCCAGCGCGCCGCTCGACACTCTATCGGGTTCCGTTACGCTGACGCTGAAGGCTGAGGGTGGTAAGGCCCGTTTCGATTACGCCACCGGCTCGGACCGGCATACGTTGGGCGCCGACGTCGATATTGCGTTCCTGAGTACGCGGAGCGCCGGCGGTTTCACCGGTACGGTGATCGGTCCGTATACGTTTAAAAAGTGAATTTAGAACGTGCCGTGCATGCCCAACATGAAGGTCCGCCCGGCGCGATAGTAGCGGTCGATGGCGTTTCGATACTGAAAATAGTCGGCCGTGAAGAATTCCC
>DBTZ01000010.1 GCA_002307315.1 Alphaproteobacteria bacterium UBA1303 | reverse complement strand
GTCGGCGCCTGCGTCGGTATGCGCGGCGTGCGCGTGCAGGCGGTGGTGCAGGAGCTCCAAGGCGAGCGCATCGACATCATTCCCTGGTCGAACGATCCGGCGACCTTCATCGTCAACGCCCTGGCCCCGGCGGAGGTCACCAAGGTGGTGATCGACGAAGACACCAATCGCGTCGAGGTCGTGGTGCCCGACGATCAGTTGTCGCTCGCCATCGGCCGGCGCGGCCAGAACGTCCGCCTCGCCTCGCAGCTTACCGGCTGGCAGATCGACATCATGACCGAAGCCGAGGAATCGGAACGCCGCCAGAAGGAATTCCTCGAACGCACCAATCTGTTCGTCGAGGCGCTCGACGTCGACGAAACCATGGCACAATTGTTGGCCTCCGAAGGGTTCGCCGAGATCGAAGACATTGCTTATGTACCGCTGAACGAACTGGCCGCGGTGGAAGGTTTCGACGAGGACACCGCCCAAGAGCTGCAGCAGCGCGCGTTGGAATACATTGAGGCGCGCAACAAGGAACTCGACGACAAGCGCAAAGAACTCGGCGTCGAAGACGCCGTGCTGGAAGTCGAAGGCGTCAACCTGGGCATGGCGGTGGCGCTCGGCGAGGCCGAGGTCAAGACGCTGGAAGATCTGGCCGGCTGCGCCACCGACGATCTCTTGGGTTACTACGAAACCGTCAAGAACAAGACGACCGGAGAAAAGGAACGGACCAAGGTTCCCGGCATTCTCGAAAGTTTCGAGCTGACGCCCGCCGACGCCAACGCCGTCATCATGCGCGCCCGCGTCAAAGCCGGCTGGATCGAAGAGATCGAGGAGACGGCCGAAGCGGAAGGCGAAGCGGCCGAGGAGACGGCCGAAGCGGAAGGCGAAGCGGCCGAGGAAGCCCCGGCCGAAGAGAACCAAGAGGCGCCGGACGAAGCGTGAAAACGGCCCCGATCAAAGACGACGAGGTCGAAGACGGCCGGACCGACACGATGCGCGAGCGCCGCTGCATCGTGAACGGGGATTTGCGCCCCTGCGATGGGATGGTGCGGTTCGTCGTCGGACCGGGGAATGAGGTTTTTCCCGATATCGAAGGAAAACTTCCCGGTCGCGGCCTTTGGGTAACCGCCGAACGGATGGCCTTGACGCGCGCCGCCACCGGCAACGTCTTTGCCAAAGCGGCCAAAATGCCGGTCAAAATCACCGACGGGCTGGTCGACCGGGTCGAGCGGCTGCTGGTGGCGAGACTGTGTGGCGATCTCGGCCTGGCGCGCCGAGCCGGACTTCTGGTGTGCGGGTTCGACAACGTGTTGAAAAGCCTGGACGATAAGGCAGCCCCGCGCGTATTGGTTGAAGCCAGCGACGGAGCGGCCGACGGACGCGGAAAGATTGCCGGCGCCGCCGCCGCGCGTGCCTTGGGCGTTACGACGGTGAATTGCCTTTCGAGCACGGAATTGAGCTTGGCGCTGGGACGCGAGAATGTGATACATGCCGCAGTGAAACCCGGCCCGCTGGCGGATCGGCTGATCCGCGACGGGGCCAGGCTCGCGGGGATGCGCACAGCGACGATGGACGCAGCGGCAGGTCCGAATCCTGCCGGTTAACGAAAGAAACGCATGAACGAGACCAACGACACGCCCGCATCCCACAAAGGCAAGACCACGTCTTCGCCGAAGGCGACGCTGACACTGAAGAAGACGGAGACCTCCACGGTCAAGCAGAGCTTCAGCCATGGCCGCACCAAGGCGGTGGTGGTCGAGAAGAAGCGCACGCGCGTCGAGCCGAGCAAAACGACCGAAAAGAAAACCGGCAAGGATGCCGCGCCTCCGTCGGCGCCTTCCGCCAAGGAAACGATGCCCAAGCCGCGCGTTGGGGTGGTTTTGCGCGAGTTGACCGAAGAAGAGGCCAAGCGCCGCGTCGAGGCCCTGGCCGACGCCCGCGTGGCGGAAGCGGAAGCCCGTAAAACCGCCGAGGCCGAGGCCAAGCGCCGTGCCGAAGATGAGGCGCGGCTTAAAGTGGAGCGCGAGGCGGCGGCAAAGCGCAAGGCGGAAGAAGACGCCCGCAAGGCCGCCGAGGAGATGGCGAAGAAGCGGGCAGAGGTAGAAGCCACCCGCCGCCAGGAAAAAGATAAAAACGGAGAACCGGCCCCAAGCGTCAGGCCGGCCGCCAGGCCCGCGGCGAAAACGCCGGGGGCCGAGCCGTCGACGACGATCAAACCGGCGGAAACGCCACGCCGCCGCCTGGTCGCCGAAGAGGAAGACGAGGGCAGCGCCAAAAAGGGCGCCAAGACACCGGTCAAGGCCCCCGCTGCCAAAAAGGGCGAAGGCGACCGCCGCCGCGGCAAGCTGACCGTGACCAAGGCGCTGTCCGACGACGACGAACGCATGCGTTCGGTCGCTTCGTACCGCCGCCATTTGCAAAGGGTCAACAAGGGCGCGCAGGTTCAAGTCGCCGGCCCGGTGGGACCGCGCGAAGTGACGATCCCCGAAACCATCTCCGTGGCGGAGCTTGCCAACCGCATGGCGCGCCGCTCGGTCGATGTCATCAAGGTTTTGATGAAGAACGGCATCATGGCGACGGTGAACGACGCCATCGACGCCGACACCGCCGAACTGGTGGCCACGGAATACGGCCATACCGTCAAACGGGTCGCCGAATCCGACGTACTGGAAGGCCTCAAAGGCGGCGACGACGCAACGGAAACGATGCGCTCCCGCCCGCCGGTGGTCACCGTGATGGGCCATGTCGACCACGGCAAGACCTCGCTGCTGGATGCCTTTCGCAAGACCGACGTGGTATCGGGCGAGGCCGGCGGCATAACCCAGCACATCGGCGCCTATCAAGTGACGCTGAAGACCGGCCAAAAGATCACCTTCCTCGATACCCCCGGCCACGCCGCCTTCACCGCTATGCGCGCGCGCGGCGCCAAGGTTACCGATCTGATTATCCTGGTGGTCGCCGCCGACGACGGCGTGATGCCTCAGACGGCGGAAGCCATCGCCCATGCCAAGGCGGCAAAGGTGCCGCTGATCGTGGCGATCAACAAGATCGACAAGGCCGGCGCCGATCCGATGCGGGTCAAGACCGAGCTGTTGCAGTACGAAATCCAAGTCGAAGACTTGGGCGGCGAAACCATCGCCGTCGAAGTGTCGGCCAAGAAGGGCACCGGCCTCGACAAGCTGCAGGAGATGATCCTGCTCCAAGCCGAAGTGCTGGAACTCAAAGCCAATCCCAGCCGCACGGCCGAAGGCGCCATCATCGAGGCCAAGCTCGACCGCGGCCGCGGCCCGGTGGCGACCGCACTGATCCAGCGCGGCACTCTGAAAGTCGGCGACATCGTGGTTGCCGGCGCCGAATGGGGCAAGGTGCGGGCACTGCAAAACGATCACGGCGATACCGTGGCGGATGCCGGCCCGGCCGTGCCGGTGGAGATTCTCGGCCTCTCGGGCGTACCGGAGGCCGGCGACGATTTCGTGGTGGTGGAATCGGAAGCGCGCGCCCGCGACGTTACCGAATACCGTGCCCGCAAGCGGCGCGAAGCACGACAAGCCGCATCCGGCCGTCAGACGCTGGACCAGCTTTTGAAGCAGCGCGAAGCCGGCGAAAAGAAGTTGTTGCCACTGGTCATCAAGGCCGACGTCCAGGGATCGAGCGAAGCGATCGAAGGCGCGCTTACCAAGCTCGGCACCGAAGAGGTCGGGGTGCAGGTACTGCAATCGGGCGTCGGCGGCATTACCGAAAGCGACGTCATCCTCGCCCACGCATCGGGCGGCGCGATAATCGGCTTCAACGTCCGCGCCGACAAAATGGCACGCGAACGGGCCAAACGCGACGGCGTCGAGATCCGCTACTACAACATCATCTACAACGTGGTCGATGACGTGAAGGCGGTGCTGTCGGGCATGCTGGCGCCGGAAACCCGCGAGAACTTCCTCGGCAACGCCGAAGTTCTCGAGGTCTTCACCATTTCCAAGGTCGGCAAGGTCGCCGGTTGCCGCGTCACCGAGGGCGTGGTGCGCCGCGGTGCCAAGGTGCGGTTGATCCGCGACCATGTGGTGATTCACGAGGGCGAGCTTTCCACGCTCAAGCGCTTCAAGGACGAGGTCAAGGAAGTGCAGAACGGCCAGGAATGCGGCATGGCCTTCGCCAATTATCAGGACCTTGCCAAGGGCGACACTATCGAAGCCTTCGAGGTCGAAACCATCCAGCGCGCGCTGTAAGCCTGCGCGTCATCCCGTATGCCGCGGATCTTGCGGCATACGGGGTTGGAGTCTGTTATGCCCCGCCATCGCCCCCGCCCCGCCAATTTAGGCCCCACTCAGCGCCAGCTCCGCGTCGGCGAAATGCTGCGCCATGCACTGGCCGACGTTTTGCGGCGCGGCGACATCCGCGATCCCGACTTGGCCGGCGTGTCGGTCACCATCACCGAGATTAAGCCCTCGGGCGACATGCGCTACGCCACCGTTTTTTGCGAGCCTTTGGGCGGCCGGGACGCCGACAAGGTGATCAAGGCCCTCAACCGCAACAAGGCCTATCTGCGCGGCGAAATGGGCCGTCTGATCGCCCTCAAATTCACCCCCGAATTGCGCTTCCTCGAGGACAAATCCTTCGCCGAGGCCGAAAAGATCGAGACCATCCTCAAGTCCGAGAAAGTGGCGCGCGATCTTTCCAGCAAAGACGATACCGATGGCGCGTAGGAAAAAGGGCAATCCGGTCCACGGCTGGGTAGTGCTCGACAAGCCGATCGGTGTCACCTCTACCCAGGCGGTCGCCGCGGTCAAACGGGTGTTCGACGCGAACAAAGCCGGCCACGCCGGAACCCTCGACCCCATGGCCAGCGGCGTGCTGGCGGTGGCTTTGGGCGAGGCGACCAAAACCGTGCCCTATGCCATGGACGCCGAGAAAACCTATCGCTTCACCGCCGTCTTCGGCGAGGCCCGCGACACCGACGATACCGAAGGACGGGTTACCGCCACCTCGGACAGCCGCCCCAGCCGGAAAGCGATCGAAGCGGCCATTCCCCGCTTCACCGGCGAATTGATCCAGACGCCGCCGGCGTTCTCGGCGATCAAGGTGATGGGGATGCGGGCCTATGACATCGCCCGCGATGGCGAAACCCCGGATTTGACGCCCAGAACGGTGTCCGTGCGCCGGATTACGCTGATCGAGCACCCCGATCCGGATCATGCTTTATTCGAAATGGTTTGCGGCAAGGGCACCTATGTACGAGCCTGGGTGCGTGATTTTTCAATATTTTTAGGTACTTACGGTTATGTTGGGGCTTTGCGGCGCCTCCAGGTGGGACGGTTTCACGAAAATGACGCCATCGGACTGGAAACGCTGAAAGGTTTCCTGCATAGTCCGGCCGCTTTTGAGCACCTGAAGCCCGTTACGACCGCGCTGGACGGCATCCCGGCCTTGGCCATGACGGGTGAGGATATTCACCGCCTTCGCTCCGGCAATTCGGTTCTGATCCGCGCCAGCGGGTTCGCCCTGATTGTCGCCGCCGCAGACGGGGGCGATCCGCAAGGGCTTACGGTCTTGTGCAAAGACAGCGACGGCGGGCCGGTTGCGCTCGCTACCTTCTCTGCCGGGAGCCTAAGACCGTTTCGTGTTTTCAACTTCTGACCAACGGATGACCGATGACCATTACTCTCGAACGTAAAGCCGAACTCATCAAAGAATATGCCACCAACCCCGGCGACACCGGCTCGCCGGAAGTACAGGTGGCGGTGCTGTCCGAACGCATCGCCAATCTGACCGAACACTTCAAGACCCACGCCAAGGACAATCATTCCCGCCGCGGCCTGATTAAACTGGTGTCGCAGCGCCGGCGTCTGCTGGACTACGTCAAAGCCGTCGACGAGAAGCGCTATGAAACGCTGATCTCTCGGCTGGGATTGCGTCGCTGAGCGCGCGCGTTTCCCGTATTCATGAGCGCAATCGGAAAGACGTGAAGCGGTTTTCTGTAAATTGCGCGATAAGAAAACTCCCTAGAGTAAAATCGTGTTTCGAAGAAACACGGTCTTGCTCTAGGTTGTGATTCGTCCCGTCGGCAGGGAATCCTGCGGACGGGCGTCAGTGTATTTATTACCCCGATCGGCAATCCGGCCCACCGGGAACGACAAGGCAAGAAAGTAGGATAACATGTTCAATATCTCTCGCGAGGAAATCGAATGGGGCGGGCGCAAGCTTGTCCTCGAAACCGGCAAGATCGCCCGGCAGGCCGATGGTGCGGTGCTCGCCACCTACGGCGAAAGCGTCGTGCTCGCCACCGTGGTGGGCGCCAAGACGCCCAAGGCCGGCGTCGATTTCTTCCCCCTCACCGTCAATTATCAGGAAAAGTATTTCGCCGCAGGCAAGATTCCCGGCGGCTATTTCAAGCGCGAAGGCCGCCCGACCGAACGCGAAACCCTGATTTCGCGCCTGATCGACCGGCCGATCCGCCCGTTGTTCGCCGACGGATATAAGAACGAGACTCAGGTCGTCGTCACCGTGCTCAGCCACGATCTCGAAAACGAGACCGACATCCTGGCGCTGGTGGCCGCCTCTGCAGCGCTGACGATTTCCGGCATTCCCTTCATGGGCCCGATCGGCGCGGCGCGCGTCGGCTTTATCGACGGCGCCTACATGCTCAACCCGCCGATCGACAAGATGCCGGAAACCAAGCTCGATCTGGTGGTCGCCGGCACCCACGACGCGGTGCTGATGGTGGAATCCGAAGCCCACGAGCTTTCCGAAAGCGAAATGCTGGGCGCGGTGATGTTCGGTCACCGGGAAATGCAGCCGGTGATCGAGGCGATCATCCGCCTTGCCGAGAAGGCGGCTAAGGAGCCGCGCGACGTTCCCGTCGATACCACCAAGCCGGTGTACGACGCCCTCAAGGCAAAGATCGCCGACGATCTCAAGGCCGCGTTCAAGATTCCGGAGAAGTTCGTCCGACGCGACCGGTTGGAGGAAATCGGCAAGAAAGCCGCAGAAACCTTCGTCGGCGAAGGCGACGGCCACGTCGATGCCATCAAGTTCGGCGGTTTGATGCACGATCTCGAAGCCGAAGTGATGCGCGGTGCGGTGCTCGACACCCATGTCCGCATCGACGGACGCGATCTCGTTACCGTGCGCCCGATCGTGGCCGAGGCCGGCATCCTGCCGCGCACTCATGGCTCTGCTCTGTTCACCCGCGGCGAAACCCAGGCACTGGTCGTTGCCACCCTCGGCACCGGCGAGGACGAGCAATTCGTCGACAGTCTGGAAGGCACCTACAAGCAGCACTTCATGCTGCATTACAACTTCCCGCCCTATTCGGTAGGCGAAACCGGCCGCATGTCCGGACCGGGCCGGCGCGAGATCGGCCATGGCAAGCTGGCGTGGCGCGCCATTCACCCCATGCTGCCCAAGAAGGAAGAGTTCCCCTACACCGTCCGCGTGGTGTCGGAGATCACCGAATCCAACGGCTCATCGTCGATGGCGACGGTATGCGGCACCTCGCTGTCGCTGATGGACGCCGGCGTGCCGTTGGCCCGTCCGGTTGCCGGCATCGCCATGGGTCTGATTAAGGAAGGCGACCAGTACGTCGTGCTCTCCGACATCATGGGCGACGAGGACCATCTCGGCGACATGGACTTCAAGGTGGCGGGCACCGAAGACGGCATTACCGCCCTGCAGATGGACATCAAGATCACCGGCATCACCGAAGACATTATGAAGGTGGCGCTCGATCAGGCCAAAGCAGGGCGTCATCACATTCTAGGCGAAATGGCCAAGGCGCTGAGTACCGCTCGTGCCGAACTCGACGAGCACGCCCCGCGCATCGAAACCATGAAGATCCCCACCGACAAGATCCGTGAAGTGATCG
>DBTZ01000013.1 GCA_002307315.1 Alphaproteobacteria bacterium UBA1303 | reverse complement strand
GACGGCGCCGATGCGGTGATGCTGTCGGCGGAAAGCGCCGCCGGTCAATACCCCATCGAAGCGGTGACGATGATGAACGAAATCGCCATCTCGGTGGAACGCGATCCGCTCTATGCCTCGATCATCGACAGCCAGCGCAATCCGCCCGAACAGACCACGCCGGACGCGATCATGTCCGCGGTGCATGAAGTCACCCAAACCATCCACGCCTCCGCCGTGGTGTGCTGGACCAAGTCGGGCGCCACCGCCATCCGGGCCTCGCGCGAACGCGCCGACGCGCCGATCATCGCCCTGACCCCCAGCCTGGACATCTCGCGGCGGCTGACGCTGGCCTGGGGCCTGCACAGCGTCTACACCGAAGATGCCCAGGATCTCGACGACATGGTCGATCGCGCCTGCCGCTTCGCCCTGCAGGAGGGCTTCTCCAAACCGGGCCAGCGCATCGTGGTCACCGCCGGCGTGCCGTTGCGCACCCCCGGCGCCACCAACATGCTGCGCGTCGCTTTCGTCGGCGGGAAATGACTTTTCCCCACGGGAGGGGGGACGCGTAGTCGCGTCCCTCCCCGTGGGTTCCGCCGCACGCGCGGGCGGCGCATCGACGGCGGTCTGTTTTACAGGATTTCGGGCCATTCGGCTCCAAAATCCCGCAAAAACGAAAGCAAGCGAAAAACCAGCGCCGGGCCACCCCAAGCGAAGGACTTTTTCACGGACGACTATATCCCCTGGCCCTCGACCGAACGGGTCAGCGCCTCGACCTTGTGCGCCAGCCCCTCGAATTGCGGGTCCAGGCTCAGCGCCCGGCGGAACAGCTTGAGCGCGGTCTGGGTGTCGCCATATTCCTCCAGCATCTCGCCCAGCTCGACCATCGCCGCGAAATGCCGCCGGTTCAGCGCCACCGTTTTCTGCAGGTAGATTATCGCCGCGCGGTCGTCGTTCTGGTCGGCGGCGAAATGCGCCCGAAAGCGCCAGCCTTCGGCGAAGTTCGGCTCCAGATCGGTCACCGCCTTGAGCAGCTTGTTCGCGGTTGCCTTGTCGCCGGAGGCCAGCACCTCGTCGGCGCGAGACAGCAGAAGTTCGACGCTGTCGCTGCCCGAATGCTGAAAGCGGACGAGAATTTCCTTTTCCAGCGGCGCGGCCTCGGCCGGACCGACCGCCCGCCTCAGCGATCCGAACAATTGATCGAGCGAAGGCCCGCCCGCCCAGGCGGCGGACATCGACAGCAGCGATAGGAGCAGGACAAAGACGCGCATGGCGGAAGCATATCAAGCCCCCGCCGGCGAAACCATTGAGAATGACTGAAAATCAGCCCTGACGCGCCTTGAACCGCGGGTCTTTCTTGTTGATGACGTACACCCGGCCGCGGCGACGGATGATGCGGCAGTTCTTATCGCGAACTTTGAGCGAACGAAGGGAATTGCGGACTTTCATGACACGCCTTTAGAAGTGTTCCGGGCAGGAAGGCCGGAAGGCTCCCCCGCAAGAGGCGCGGAAGCTAGTCGGCGGGGCCCGGCATGTCAACCGCCGCATTTGTGTCGGGAACGCGTAATAGTGTGGTTAAACGGAGGGGTTTGGTGAATAACGGCGCGATGAGGATTTTACCCATGCGGACGGCGGCTTTGGCGCTAGCGCTGACCGTGACAGCCTGCACTACCGCCCCGCGCCCGGCGCCGTCGCCACCGCCGCCGCCCGTGCCGGCTCCGGCCGTGCCAGCGACGGACCCCGAAGATTTCAAATTCTCCAGCTTCGTCAGTAACTTCCGGCAAGAGGCGCTGGCGGCGGGCATATCTGCGGTCACCTACGATGCGGCGATGGGCCGGATCGTTCGCAATCCCCAAATTGCCCAGCACAACCTCAACCAGCCGGAATTCGTCAAACCGGTCTGGGCCTATCTCGACGGCACGGTGGCGGAACCGCGCATCGCCATCGGCAAGCGAAAACTGGCCGACAACGCCGCCATACTGGCCGGAATCGAGGCCCGCTTCGGGGTGCCCAAGGAAATCCTGGTCTCGATTTGGGGTATGGAGACCGACTTCGGCCACGGCCTCGGCCGTTACAACATCTTCGCCGCCCTCGCCTCTCTGGCCTATGACGGCCCGCGCACCGGTTACGCCCGCCCGCAACTGATCGCCGCGCTCAAGATGATGCAGCAGCAGCAGTTTTCCGCCGGCGACATGACCTCGTCTTGGGCCGGGGCTTTCGGCCAGACTCAGTTCGTACCCACCACTTTCCTCGCCAAGGCGGTGGACGGCGACGGCGACGGCAAGATCGATCTATGGCGGTCGCCGGCCGATGCCCTGGCCTCGACCGCCAACCTCTTGATGCTGGCGGGATGGCAGAGGGACAAGCCCTGGGGCTATGAGGTGCGCCTGCCGCCCGGCTTTGCCTATGCCGACGCCGATCTCGACATCGCCCTGCCGGCCGCGCAATGGACGGCGCGCGGGGTGATCGCCATCGATGGCGACATGCCGGACGGCACCGATATGGCCTCGATCTACCTGCCCGCCGGGGTCAAAGGCCCGGCCATTCTGGCGTTCGCCAATTTCAAGGCGATCCTCAAATACAACGCCGCCGCGTCCTACGCGCTGGCGGTGTGCCTGTTGGCCGAGCGCTTGCGCGACGGCCCCGGCATCAAAGCCCCCTGGCCGCGAGACGAGACGCCGCTGAGCAAAGCCGACCGCATCGCCCTGCAGGAGGCGCTGGTCAAGCTCGGCTTCGACATCGGCAAGGTGGACGGCATGATCGGCGCCAGAACCCGCGCCGCGATTCGCCTCTATCAGCAGACGCACGCCCTGCCAGCCGACGGCTACGCCACCGCCGAATTGCTCGGGCGCATCGCCGCCGAAGCGACGGGGCGATAAGAAGTCGTCCGTGAAAAAGTCCTTCGGCCTAGAGCAACGAGCGCAAAAGTGGAATCGGTTTTGCGCGTAAAGTTTCGACAAAACAAAGAGCTAGAGCGACGGACTGATCGCGTTTGAACGTCTAGGTGCCGGTTTGGCCGTGGTGTTTGCATGCCATAAAAATGCATGGGTGTGCGCTGTCGGC
>DBTZ01000026.1:4110-34623 GCA_002307315.1 Alphaproteobacteria bacterium UBA1303 | reverse complement strand
GGTTATTGGCTCGATGTAAGTGGCGCCGGCCAGCGACGGGTCGGTCATAATCGTGGCCGGGTTGGAATTCACCAGCACCACCCGGTAGCCTTCGTCGCGCAGCGCCTTGCAGTCCTGGGCGCCGGAATAGTCGAACTCGCAAGCCTGGCCGATGACGATAGGGCCGGCGCCGATGATAAGGACAGTGTGAATATCGGTGCGTTTAGGCATGCTTTATCTCGCGCGCAAAAAGCGGCACGCAAAGAGCGCGCCGGGACCGGCCGGATTGCAGGTTAAGCGGATGATTTAGACGGCGAATCGAGGGAGGGCAACCCCTTTGCGACCGATATTGCCCGATTTCTAGGCTATGTCGGTTGCCGTGTTGATAAACGTTGTTAGGCGTTTGTCGGGGAAGTCGCCAAGGGGAACAAGACGATGCCGCCATCGCCGTTTGGTGTGACCTGGAAAATCTTACAATCTATAGTTGTAATGATGCAAATGAGTGGCAGAAATAGAGACGGAAAAACCAAGGCTTCGGCAATACCGGACGAAAAACGCGCACCGTGCGGCGGTTACCGCCACTCTTGCGGTGTGCGGTCCCAGCGGTGGGCGCGAAGCTTCGCGATCACATCGGCGGGCAAGTGGCCGTGGTCGGAGGCGGCGATGTTGGCGGCAACATGCTCGGCCTTGCGCATCCCCGGAATGATGGTGGTGACCGTCGGCTCGGACAGAATGAACCGCATCGCCAGTTCGGACAGACTCATGCCTTCGGGCATATCCGTCTTCAGCGCGTCGAGACGTTCGAGCGTGCGTTTCAAATTCCTCGGCTTGAAATAGCCGCTGCGCCAATCGTTGGGCGGAAACACGGTGTCGGCGGTCAGTTTGCCGCCCAGGCTGCCTTCGTCGAGCGGCACCCGCGCGATGACGCCGACACGGTGCTTGCGGCAGGCGGGGAACAGCGCATCTTCGGGGGCCTGATCGAACAGGTTGTAGATCACCTGCACGCTGTCGATCAGGCCGGTCTCGATGGCGGCGATGCCGTTCTCGGGTTGCCAACGATTGAGGCTAAGGCCGAAAGCGCGGATGGTGCCGTTCGATTTCAGTTCCGCCACGGTGTCCTGCCATTCGGCATCGCGTGCCCAAGCGTCCTCCCAGACGTGGAATTGCAGCAGATCGATCGGCCGCTTGAACGCGGCACGGATTGCTTCGGCGCAGCCGAGCACGTGCTTGCGGGGAAATATCTCGTGCAGCGTCTTGCCGGGATTGCTCGGCCACCGCCCGTCGGCCGGCGGGATCTTCGAGGCCAGCACCAGCGTCTTGCCGGGAAATTCCGCCGCCACCTCGCCGATCAGGCCATCGGAATAGCCGTCGCCGTAGGCCGCGGCGGAATCGAAAAACGTCACGCCGCCGGCGATGGAAAGTCTGATCGCGGCGCGGTTGGTCGCGTCGTCCGAGCCGGTCCAGCCGCCCATGCCCCACAGGCCATGGCCGATCTCGCCCACCATGATGCCGCATTTGCCGAGTACGCGTTGTTTCATGGACGTATCCTTGCAATAATCCGAGACGGCAGTACGAACGTAAGACATCTTTGCGGTTAGGGTACGTCTTTTTTGGACAGAATCGTCATGACGGAACAAAAAAACGCGAGCGGCGGCCGGCGGCTAGCGGGTGGAATGGCCCTGATCGCTATCGGCGTCGTCATCGTCGTGTCGGGATGGGGCGCCTATATTTTCGACACCCGCATACGCACCGGTTCGCCTCTGCTCTTGGGAACGGCCACTTTCGTCGGTGCCGCGTTCGCCTGGGTGGGCGTGCTGCTGCGCCGTCCCAGCAAATAATACGTCACGGCACCAACACCGCCGCGCCCTGCAAACGTCCGGCACGCAAATCGTCGAGCGCACGGTTGGCTTCGCTCAACGGATAGACCGTCGTGGCGGCACGCACACCCGCCATCGGCGCAATCGCCAGGAATTCCACCGCATCCTGCCGGGTGAGATTTGCCACCGAAACCAACTTTCGTTCCTCCCACAGAATACGATAGGGAAACGCCGGAATATCGCTCATGTGGATGCCGCCGCAGACGACGATACCGCCCTTGCGCACAGCCTTCAGCGCCGCGGGAACCAGACTGCCCACCGGCGCGAAGATGATAGCCGCATCGAGTTTCTCGGGCGGCATCTCTTCGGAACCGCCGGCCCACACCGCACCGAGCCCGCGCGCCATTTCCTGCGCCGACATATCGCCCGGGCGGGTGAAGGCGTAGACCTTGCGACCCTGCCAGCGGCAGACTTGGGCAATCAGATGCGCGGCCGCGCCGAATCCGTAGAGGCCGATTTTTTCGCCGTCGCCGGCCATTTTCAGGCTGCGCCAACCGATCAGTCCGGCACACATCAGGGGCGCGGCGTTCACCGGATCGACCTCGCCCATGGCAAAGGCGAAATCGGCACCGGCCACCGCATGGGTGGCGAAGCCGCCATCGCGGGTATAGCCGGTGAACACCGGATCGTCGCACAGGTTTTCCTGTTGCGAGCGGCAATAGGGACAGGTGCCGCAGGTGCCGCCCAGCCAGGGAATGCCGACACGTTCGCCGACGGCATGCGCCGTCGCGCCGATGCCGATCGCCTCGACGATGCCGACGATCTCGTGGCCGGGAACGATCGGCATCGGCCCGGGCGGCAGATCGCCGTCCACCACGTGCAAATCGGTGCGGCAGACGGCGCACGCCTCCACTTGCACCCGGATTTCGCC
This sequence comes from Alphaproteobacteria bacterium UBA1303, assembly GCA_002307315.1. Classification (GTDB taxonomy): domain Bacteria; phylum Pseudomonadota; class Alphaproteobacteria; order Micropepsales; family Micropepsaceae; genus Rhizomicrobium. The sequence continues at coordinate 31,896 of DBTZ01000026.1, read as the reverse complement.
GGGACCGGGCAGGGGAAGCGGCCGCGTCTCCATGTCCAGCGGGCGACCGACAGCGTGGAGCACCATCGCACGCATGATGCCGGAAGCAATCATGGCTTTATCCTCGTCCCGGTGAGCATATGCTTGCGTCCAAGACAAAAAAACGGGAAAAAACCTGCGTATCCGGATGGGTGGCCGAGCGGTCTAAGGCACCGGTCTTGAAAACCGGCAGGCGGCAACGTCTCGTGGGTTCGAATCCCACCCCATCCGCCATTTTTCGCTTCCGGAGTTGAGCCTCTCGTCCCAATCGTTTACCGTACCTAAGAGATTGGACGTATTGGGATGAATCGGTTTTTGCGACAGTTTTCGGCCGTGGTCGTGGCGGGCATTCTGGTAGCAGGATGCGTCAGCCGGCAGCCCGAACCGCTGGCGCCACCCCCTCCGCCCAACGCCGGGGTTTACAAGATCGGCAAGCCCTATCAAGTGAACGGTATCTGGTATTATCCGCAAGAGCAGCCGGATTACGACGAAACCGGCATCGCCTCATGGTACGGGCCGACCTTCTACGGCAAGTACACCGCCAACGGCGAAATCTTCGACGCCGAGGCCATGACCGCCGCCCACAAGACTTTGCCTATGCCGGTTAACGTGCGGGTGACCAATCTGGACAACGGCCGCTCGCTGGTGCTGCGGGTGAACGACCGCGGGCCGTTTGTCGCCGGCCGAATCATCGACGTATCAGAAGGGGCGGCCAAACTGCTGGGTTTCTACGACAAAGGCACCGCTCGCGTGCGGGTAGTATTCCTCAACCGCGCCGATCAGCCGAACGGCCAGCCCCAGCCCTTCGGGGCCGGCACGCCGGAAACGGAAGTCGTCGCTACGGCCGCGGCGCCGCGGGCCAAGGTCGCATCCGAAGAGTTGGCCGCCATTCCCGGAAGCCGGGTATCTCCCGTTGCACCGCCGGCGGTGCAACCGATGCCCAAGCCGGCGCCCGATCCGACGCCGATCGTCCGGCCCGACGGCAAGGTGACGCAAATGCAGATCGTCGGACCGACACATCTTTACGTTCAGGTCGGGGCGTTTGGCGATTTTCAGAATGCGCGGCGGCTGATGGCGTTGTTGGGCGACGGCAACTTGCGCATATCGACGGTTCAAAAGAACGGCGTAACGCTCTATAGAGTTCGACTCGGTCCGTTCGACGGCGTAAACGATGCCGATGCGGCGCTGGAGCGGATGACCGCCGCCGGCAGTCAGGACGCGAAAATTATGGTCGATCAATAATGCTTTGGAGTTTGCCGATGTTCCATTGGCGGAAGGTTCTGTGGTTGTTGCCGCTTCTTGCGGCGTTTAGCCTGCCGGCGCAAGGAGAGATCAACACCGTTGCCGAGCATGCGCTGTTGATGGACGCCGCCACCGGTCAAGTGTTGTGGGCGAAGGACGGCTACGCCCCGATGCCGCCCGCGTCGATGAGCAAACTGATGACGCTGGAACTGGTGTTCCAGCGGCTGAAGGACGGACGGCTCAAGCTGAACGACACGTTCATGGTGTCGGAACGCGCATGGCGCACCGGCGGCTCGAAGGGGTTTGTCCGGGTCGGCGACCGGCTGACCGTCGAAGATTTGATTCAGCGCATTATCGTGGTTTCCGGCAACGACGCCTGTGTCGTGGTCGCCGAAGCTCTGGGCGGCAGCGTCGAAAACTTCGCCGGCATGATGAACGCGCGGGCGGTTAAACTCGGCCTCAAAAACTCGCACTTCGTGAACCCGGACGGATTGCCGGAACCTCCGGGCCAGTTGATGTCGGCCTATGATCTGGCCGTACTGGCCCGTCACCTGATTAACGACTATCCGCAGCATTACCACTTTTTCAATGTCCGCGAGTACACCACCTACGATCAAGGCAAGCCGATTGTTCAGCATAATCGCAATCTGGCCCTGAGCTTTTTCAACGGCGCCGACGGGCTCAAAACCGGCCACACCGACGCTGCCGGATATGGCGTGACGGTCTCCGCCAAACGGGGCGGCCAGCGCATGATCCTGGTGCTGAACGGCCTGCGCTATCCCGATCTCGACAAAAAGGGCGGGGCATCCGCCGATTGGTTCGCCGAGCGACGCCGCGGCGAAGAGGCGGCGCGCGTACTCGATATGGCGTTCCGCGAATTTAAGGCCTATCCGCTATTCAAGGCCGACGAAATCGCCGGCAGCGTCGACGTATGGGGCGGTTCCTACGGCAAGCTGCCGGTGACGGTCGGCAAACCGCTGGCGGTGATGCTGCCGGTCGAGGCGCGGCCGAAGATGACGGTATCGCTGCATTACAAAGCGCCGCTCTATGCCCCGATCAAGAAGGGCGATGCAGTCGGCACCTTAACGGTAACTGCACCCGGCATGCCGAATTTGAACGTTCCGGTCTATGCCGCACGCGACATTCGACGCGCCGGTATTTTCGGCAAGGTCTGGATGGGCGTCGAAGCGATATTGGGCTTGAACCGGCAATGAGAAAAAAAGTCGGAAAGTTCGTCAGCATCGAGGGCGGCGAGGGTGCCGGGAAATCGACCCAGGCGAAAAAGCTGGCGGCGGCGCTGAAGAAGTGCGGCATCGACTGCCTCGTCACCCGCGAGCCGGGCGGATCGAAGGGGGCAGAGGAAATTCGCAAGCTCCTGGTCGAGGGAAAGCCCGGGCGCTGGGATGCGCTGACTGAGACACTGCTGTTCTTCGCGGCAAGGCACGACCATGTCGAGAATACCATCAAGCCCGCCCTGGCCGAAGGCACATGGATCATATGCGACCGATTTGCCGATTCCACCTATGCCTATCAGGGGGCCGGCGGCGGTTTGGACCGCGAAACCGTGCGGCGTATCGAATCGGTGGCGATCCGCGATTTCAAACCGGACCTGACCCTCATCCTCGACCAGCCGGTCGAGATCGGTTTGGAACGCGCCAATGCCCGTGCCGGCAAGGAAACCCGCTTCGAACAATTCGGCACGGCCTTTCACGAGAAGATGCGCGCCGGTTTTCTCGACATCGCCAAGCGCGCCCGCGAACGCTGTGTGGTGATCGATGCGACGGGCAGCGAGGCCGACGTGGCGGAAAAGGTTTTCGCCGCCGTGGCCGCCCGATTCGGAATCAAGTAATGGCCAGGCGCGCGCCCGCGGTCGAAACCGTCGATGCCGACTGCATCGACGACGCATTTCATCCGCGCCGAACCCTTCGCCTGTCCGGCCACGCCGAGGCGCTGGGAATTGCGGCGCGGGCTATCCGCTCCGGCCGGCCGCCGCAAGGATGGATGCTGTGCGGCCCGCCCGGCATCGGCAAGGCGACGTTCGGCTATCGCATCGCGCGCTATCTGCTGGCGTTCGGCGCCACCGACCGGGGGCCGGCGGATCTGTCGGTTCCGGCCAACGATCAGGCAACGGCGTTGATCGCCGCCGGCGCCCATCCGGGACTGTTGACGCTCAAGCGCCGGACCAATCCCGACACCGGGAAATTGATGGGCGTGCTGGCGGTCGAAGAGGTGCGCAAGCTGGCCGGTTTTTTCGGCATGACCTCCGGCATGGGCGGCTGGCGCATTGCGCTGATCGACGCCGTCGACGACATGAACGAAGCGGCCGCCAATGCGCTGTTGAAGTTGCTGGAGGAACCGCCAACGCGTGCCATGCTGCTGCTGGTCGCGCATGCGCCGGGTCGGACGCTGCCGACCATCCGCTCGCGCTGCCAAAAATTGATCTTTCGTCCGCTCGACGATGCGGCGATGGCTGCGGAGATGAAACTGCTGATGCCGGATACGGCTCCCGACGAACGCGACGGCCTGATCCGGCTTTCCGGCGGATCGCCCGGCGCGGCGCTGCGGCTGGCTTCCGGCGACGGTGTGATACTGGCGGGAGAAGCGGATCGCCTGATCGAATCCGCCGGCGATATCGACATCCCCGCATTGTTCGCTCTGGCCGACAAGATCGCCCGTATTGCCGATGGGCTCGACATGTTCGGTGAATTCCTGCTGCAATCGCTGAACCGGCGAATCCGGATGCGCGCGCCGCGGGATGGGGCGCGGCTGAAGCCGTGGAGCGACGCCTTCGACCGAATCGCCGCCGATGGCGTGCGCGCCGGCACGTTGCATCTCGATCCCAGACAGACGCTGTTGCAAATGGCGCGCGCGGCGGGCAGGGCGGCCAAAACCGCCGGGTCGGTCTGATGTTGATCGACAGCCATTGCCATCTCGATTCCGCCGATTTCTCGCCGGAAATCGACGCCGTGATGGCTAGGGCGGCCGGTGCCGGGGTCGATGCCATGCTGACGGTCTCCACGCGCCTCGACGGGTTCGCCAAGGTGCGGGCGGTGGCGGAACGGTTCGACAACGTCTGGTGTTCGGTGGGCAGCCATCCCCACGACGCCGCCAAGGAACCGCTTTGCGGCCCCGAGCCGCTGATCGATCGCTGCGGCGATCCCAAAGTGGTCGGCATCGGCGAAACCGGGCTGGATTATTTCTACGATCTGTCGCCGCGCGAGGCGCAAATCGCCAATTTTCGCCATCACATCGCCGCCGCGCGTATCACCGACCTGCCCCTGATCGTGCATACCCGCGACGCCGACGCCGAGACGGCGGCCATTCTGACCGCGGAAACGGAGCGGGGCGGGTTTTCCGGCGTGCTGCACTGCTTTTCCGGCGGGCGCACCCTGGCGCAGCGCGCGCTCGATCTCGGCTTTTACCTTTCGGTGTCCGGCATGATCACCTTCAAAAAGGCCGACGAGCTGCGCGCCATCGTCAAGGAGGTGCCGCTCGACCGGCTGTTGGTGGAAACCGATGCGCCCTTTTTGGCGCCGATTCCGCACCGGGGGGCGCGCAACGAGCCGAGCTTCGTCGTTCATACCGCCGCCAAACTGGCCGAATTGAAGGGGGTAACGACGGAGGAAATCGCCCGCGCCACTACCGAAAATTTCTTCCGGCTGTTCACGAAGGCGATGCGCCGGAGTAATACGCCGTCATGACCGACATCTATCAAGCGACGATCCTCGGTAGCGGCACATCCGGCGGTGTACCGCGCTTGGGCGGACCCGACGGCGCCGGCAACTGGGGCGTCTGCGATCCTTGCAACCCCAAGAACAACCGCTCCCGCTGTTCGCTGCTGCTGCGGCGGATTTCGCCGCACGGCGAAACCGCCGTGCTGGTCGATACCTCGCCGGATTTGCGCGCGCAGATGCTGAAGGCGCGCGTCACCAAGCTGGACGGCGTCTTCCTCAGTCACGAACATGCCGACCAATTGCACGGCATCGACGATCTTCGGCTGGTGTACCACCTCAGCCGCGAGCGGGTGCAGGTCTACGCCGGGAAGGAAACCGCCGAACCGGTGCGGCGGCGCTTTGCCTATTGCTTCGATAAGATGCCGGGCAGCGATTACCCGCCGATCGCCGAGTTGCATATCGTCCCCGAGCCTTTCGCGCCGTTCGAAATAACCGGGGCAGGGGGCCCTATTCCGGTGCTGCCGTTCTGGGTGTCGCACGGCAATATGCGTGCGCTTGGTCTGCGTTTCGGCCCCTTAGCCTATACCAGCGACGTCAACGGCCTCGACGAAACCGCATTTGCGGCACTCGACGGCGTCGGTTGCTGGATCGTCGATGCGTTGCGCTACAAGCCACACGTCTCTCACGCCCACGTCGCGCTGGCACTGGAATGGATCGCCAAGGTCAAGCCGAAGCACGCCGTCCTGACCAACCTGCACATCGACCTGGATTACGAAAAGCTGAAGCGCGAGCTGCCGGATGGCGTAGAGCCGGCCTATGACGGGATGACGATGGAACTGCCGGCCTGATTATTGATCGGCCACGAAATCCTGATTGGACAGAATGACCTTGTTGTCGCCCGGCTCCAGCATCACTTGCTGGTACAGCGTGCCGCCCTCGTCGTCTTTGGTCCAGAACATCATCTTTGACCGCTCCTGCCAGGAAATATGGGTCAGCGCGATCCAATTCTGGGTCGGCAGCTTCTCGAACGAGAAATGTCCGGCACCGTCGCACATGGTCTTGCGGACGTACTTGAACGCAGCCTTGTTGTAGTTTTCCGGGAAGCCGTTGCCCATGCCGATGCTCTGTTCGGCTTCGAGGTTATAACCGGTTGCGGGGATCAGCATAATCTCGTCGCCGGCACAGGTGATCAGCCGACCGCTGGGCATCTTGTAGAATGCCTGACCGCTGACGTTGGCGAGACCGGCGCCGCGCCAGGCATTGAAGTCGTTGTCGGAATAGGGGGTGAAAACCTGGGGCAGGTCGTCGGCACACCCGGCAAGGAACGCGGCTACGACAACGGCAAGGAAGCGGTACATGGCGGAGTATCCTGAACGAATCCGCCTCACGATACCGAAAATATGGTGTGGATTTGGTAAACGCCGGTTCTCTCAGCGCCCTTGGTGGCGGAAATTCCGCCCCGCAACCGGTCCGCCCTGATGGTGCGGAACGTTCCCCTTGTCGAGGCCGGTCCCATGGCCTGATTGGCCGCCTTGGGCCTGGCGCTTGCGTTTCAAGGCCTCCTCAAGGTGGCGCTTGGCCAGTTCGGCCGGGCTTAAGGTTTCGGTTTGGGGCGCTTCGGGAGCAACAGCGGTCACGGCTTCGGACGGAGCCGGTTCGCTGTTTTTTTTATCCTTCTTGGGCATGGTAACCTCGTCACATTTCTCTATGACGGACGGATTATGCCCCAACTAGGGCATACTAACAATTGCGCGACTGTAACCGCCTGCCCCGGTTCTTATTTCCCATAATATATCTTATACGCAATTTATATATACCGCAAGGCAATGCCCCTTGAATGCCCCTTGCCAGCGGGAGCCCGCCCGCGTTTTATCCCGGTATGGAAAACGTCACGCCGTCTAAAGACATCTCCGCTCTGTTGGCGATCATGCGGGCCTTGCGCGCTCCGGCCTCAGGATGCCCGTGGGACAAGGAACAGACGTTCGAGACCATCGCGCCCTACACTATCGAGGAAGCCTACGAAGTTGCCGCCGCCATCGAGGAGAAAGATCCCGAACACTTACGCGAGGAACTCGGCGATCTGCTGTTCCAGGCGGTGTTCCACGCCCGGATAGCCGAAGAGCGCGGTCTGTTCGATTTCGGCGGTGTGGTCGAGGCGGTCACCGCCAAGATGATCGCCCGCCATCCCCATGTGTTCGGCGACATCGCCAAACCGGTCGATGCGGCGTCCCAGACCATAGCCTGGGAAGCGCTTAAGGGGCGCGAACGAGCCAAAAAGCAGATGAGCTTGCTGGACGACGTTCCCATCGCCCTACCCGCTCTGACGCGCGCGGTAAAGCTTCAGAAGCGCGCCGGAAGCGTTGGATTCGATTGGGAAAACGCCGAAAAAGTTGTGGACAAGATCGCCGAGGAAGCCGGCGAGGTCGTCGCGGCGCAAAAAGCCGGCGAGCCACAGGAACGGATCGAGGAAGAAGTCGGCGACCTGCTTTTCGTGCTGGCTAACCTTGCCCGCCACCTGAAAGTCGACCCGGAAAAGGCTTTGCGTGCCGCAAATGCCAAATTCGTTCGCAGATTCAGAGTAATAGAATCCGGTCTTGCCGCACAGGGCAAGCACGCAAAGGATGCCACCCTCGACGAGATGGAAGCGCTCTGGCAGGTGGCAAAAGAAGACGAGAAAAAACAATCCACAGAATAAGTCACACCGTGTTCATGATGTTGTGGATGAAAAACCATCCACAACATCATGGTCTCGGATGATGCCGTCGTGGAATTTGGCCTCGAACCGCTCCATCTCCGGCCGGCTGGCGCTGAGGCGGAGGGTTATGCCGGCTTCGCCGTCGGACCGTTCCAATACCGATGCGTGACGGTAGGCCCAGGCCAACCCCTCGCCGTCGCTGTGATTTAGCGTCAGCCGAAACGCAATGTTGGCAGTAGTCAACATGGCTTCCAACCGGCGCAGTAATTGGTCGAATCCCTCGCCGGTCAACGCGGATACCGCCATCGGCGCATCGTCTCGCGTTGCGCCGCGAACGACCAAACCGTCGCACCGGTCGGGGGCGAGAAGATCGATCTTGTTGAGGATCTCGACGATTCCCCGCTCCTCGCCCACCCCAAGTTCATTCAGAACTTTAAGTACGTCGATTTTCTGGGATGCGGTTTCCAGATGGGAAATGTCGCGCACATGGGCGATGACGTCGGCTTCCAGCACCTCTTCCAAGGTAGCGCGGAAAGCGGCCACCAGCTCGTGCGGCAGATCGGCGATGAAGCCCACGGTATCCGACAGTACCGCCTTTGTGCCGCCGGGAAGTTTGAGCCCCCGCATGGTGGGATCGAGGGTGGCGAACAGCAGATCCTTGGCGAAGACCTCGGATTTGGTCAGGGCGTTGAACAGGGTCGATTTTCCGGCGTTGGTGTAGCCGACCAGGGCGATGACCGGAAACGGCACCCGTTTACGCGCCCGGCGCTGAAGGTTTCGGGTACGCTTCACCCCTTCCAGTTCGCGGCGAATCTTGGCGATACGCTCGCCGATCAGCCGGCGGTCGGTTTCGATCTGGGTTTCGCCGGGGCCGCCCATGAAGCCGAAGCCGCCGCGCTGGCGCTCCAGATGGGTCCATGATCGGACCAGACGCGAGCGTTGGTAGGTCAGGTGCGCCAGTTCGACTTGAAGCCGCCCTTCCTTGGTGCGGGCGCGGGCGCCGAAGATTTCCAGAATCAGCGCGGTGCGGTCCAGTACCTTGACCTTCCAGGCCCGCTCCAGGTTGCGTTGCTGTACCGGCGAGAGCTGGGCGTTGACCACCGCGATTTCCGGGCCGATTCCACGCGCGGCGGCGGCGATCTCCTCGACCTTGCCGCGGCCCATCAGCGTAGCCGGTACGGCCCTCGCCAAAGGCACCGAAAACTCGCCGGTTACCGTCACCCCGATCGCTTCGGTCAGGCTGACCGCTTCGGCCAGACGAGAAACCGCGTCGCGATCGACCGGTGCATCGATCCCGTGCGATTTAGGCTCGACATGTACGACAAACGCGGTTCCCCGGTGCGACTCGCCGGGCTCATCATCGGACAAAAGCGAACTTATGCGGTTTCTCCCGCAGTTTCCTGTTCCTGCAACTGCACCGGCCCCATCGGCATGACGGTGGAAATCGCATGCTTGTAGACCAACTGCGCTTGCCCGTCACGACGGAGCAAAACGCAAAAATTGTCGAACCAGGTAACATTGCCTTGCAGTTTCACGCCATTGACCAGGAATATCGTCACCGGCAGTTTGGCCTTGCGTATGGCGTTGAGAAAGGTGTCTTGCAGGTTTTGTTGTTTTTCGCTCATCGTTATACCCGTCTGTTATTGGCTTTCTTCTTTAGCGAAGCTTACCTGATCGACAATAAAGCGAATTGTCGGGAATGCAAATTGCCTTATGTTTGGCGGTTTATCGAAATGTTGGCATATATTTCGGCAATTTTACCCGTAATTGCGCCGGGTTTGCCGGTGCCGATCCGATAGCCATCGATTTCCACCACCGGAATCGCCGGCCCGGTTGCAGATGTTATGAAAGCTTCTTGCGCCGCTGCCGCGTCTTGCGGGGTGAACTTTCGTTCGATCACGTCCATTTTTTGGGCGGCAGCCGCTTCCAGCACCACCCGGCGAGTCACGCCGGGCAGGATGGCGTGGCTCAAATTCCGGGTGACGATGCGCCCCGCCCCCTCCACGATCCAGGCGTTGGTCGAAGCGCCTTCGGTGACGAACCCCTCCCCGTCCACCAACCAGGCTTCGAAAGCCCCGCGAGATCGCGCTTCGGTCTTGGCGCGCGAACCGGCCAAAAGCTGTGTGGTTTTGATATCGCAGCGCCCCCAGCGCTCGTCGGGCAAGGTGACCACCTTGACGCCGACGGACCGCCTCTGGGCGATGATCGCCCGGTCGAGTTCGTGGGCGGTCATGATGACGGTCGGCCGGCAACGGGCCGGAATCTGAAAATCCCGTCGCAGGCATCCGCGCGTGATCTGCAAATAGATCAATCCGTATCCAACCTTGTTGCGCCGCACGACCTCGCCCATCACATGGGTCAGCGCCCCCCGGCTCATCGGCATCGGAATGGCGATTTCGCGCATAGACCTTTCCAGCCGGTCGAGATGCTCGGACAAATCGCATAAGGCACCGTATTCGACGCGGCAGACCTCATAGACGGAATCGCCGAACTGGAGCCCACGGTCTTCTATGTGTACGCCCGCCTCGAAATGGCGGGAATAGCGGCCGTCGACATAGGCAATGCGACCGGGCGGCGTGCGCGGTTTCAAGAGCCAAAACCTTCGCGACCGCCGTTCGCCGGTCCGACGCCGAGCGACTTCAGTTTGCGGTGCAACGCCGAGCGCTCCATACCGATGAAGGCGGCCGTGCGCGAAATGTTGCCGCCGAAGCGGTTGATCTGTGCCATCAGATAATCGCGTTCGAATATCTCGCGCGCTTCACGAAGCGGCAGCGAGATGACCAGATCGTTGCGCCCACCCGCCCCTACCGATGCGCCGGCGCTCAAATCCTGCGGCAGCAAGTCGGCCGAGATCACCTGGGCGGGATCGTCGGTGGCAAGGATCAAAAGCCGCTCGACGATGTTGCGCAGTTGGCGGACGTTGCCCGGCCAGTTGTGCGCCTGCAGCACGGCCATCGCATCGTCGCCGATTTCGCGCATCTGAAGCCCGGATGCCGCCGACAGTCGTTTCATGAAGTGGGCAACCAGAAACGGAATATCGTCGCGCCGTTCGGCCAGCGCCGGCACCCTTAGGGGCACCACGTTGAGACGATGGTAGAGATCTTCGCGAAAGCGGCCGGCGGCGATTTCCTGACGCAAATCCTGCGATGTCGACGAAACGACGCGGGCATCGACCTGAACCCGGGTGACGCCGCCGACCCGGGTAAATGTCTGATCGATCAGAACGCGCAAGACCTTGCCTTGCGTTTCCAAAGGCATGTCGCTGATTTCATCGAGGTACAGCGTGCCGTTGTGCGCCAGTTCCAACACGCCGGTCTTGCGCGGGCCATCGTCGTTTTCGACGCCGAACAATTCGGCCTCGATGCGGTCCGGCTCCATCGTCGCGCAGTTTATCGCCACGAAGGCGTTGCCGCCCCGGCGCGAATGGGCATGTATCAACCGCGCCAGCATTTCCTTGCCCGATCCCGGCGGTCCGGCGATGAATACCCGGCTGTTGGTCGGAGCGATTTTTTCCACCGACTGGCGGAGTTGCGTCATCACCGAGGAATCGCCGATCATTTCGGTTTCGTCGCCGGTCTTGAGTTTGAGTTCCTGCACCTCGCGCTTAAGCCTGGACGCCTCCAGCGCGCGTCCGACGACGTGAAGCAGCCGGTCGGCCTTGAACGGCTTTTCGATAAAATCGTAGGCGCCCTTCTTGATCGAGGCGACGGCGGTCTCGATGGAGCCGTGACCGGAGATCATCACCACCGGCAGATCGGGCTGCTCGCGCTTGATGGTGTCGAGCACCTGGATGCCGTCGAGACGGGACCCTTGCAACCAAATATCGAGCACCACCAGATTGGGCCGCCGCTTGCGCACCGCCGCAAGCGCGGCATCGCCGTCGCCCGCCACCCGGGTCTCGTAGCCTTCGTCGACGAGGATGCCGGCGATCAGGTCGCGAATATCCTCTTCGTCGTCGACGATCAAGATTTCAGATGCGACCGGCAGATTTTGTTTGCTCATCCGCTCCTCCGTTTTCGCTCGTATGCGTATCCGCTTTTTGCGCCGGCAGCGGCAGCGACAGCGTTACCTTGGCACCGCGCCCTTCTTCTTCGGCGTCTTCCAGCAGCAATTCTCCGCCGTGGTCTTCCACGATCTTGCGGACGATGGCGAGGCCGAGTCCGGTGCCCTTCGCCCGCGTAGTGACGTAAGGCTCGGTCAGCCGGTGCCGGTCCGCCGCCGGCAAGCCGATACCGTTGTCGGTGACCACGAATTTCATTTGCGCCGCGTTCAATTCGAGCGCAACCCCGATGCGGCCCGGCGCATCGTCGCCTTTTTCGATACGCGCATCGACGCCTTCGGCGGCATTCTTGATGATATTGGTAAGCGCCTGCGAAATCAGTCGGCCATCGCAATCGATCCAAACCATATCCTTGGGCGCCTTGGTCTCGTAGGCGATCTTGGGGTGCCCGACCTTCTGCAGAAACACCGCCTGCTGCATCAATTCCTGAGCGCATTCGCGGCGGATAGTCGGTCGCGGCATACGCGCGAACGACGAAAACTCGTCTACCATCCGGCCGATGTCGCCGACTTGGCGAATGATGGTGTTGGTACACTGCTCGAACACTTCGGGATCGCTGTCGATTTCCTTGCCGTATTTTCGCTTCAGCCGTTCGGCGGCGAGTTGAATCGGGGTTAGCGGATTCTTGATCTCGTGGGCAATGCGGCGCGCCACGTCGGCCCAGGCGGCGGTGCGCTGGGCCGATACTAAGTCGGTGATATCGTCGAAGGTGGCGACGTAACCGCCGCCGTAGCGACCGTGTTCGCTGACCACCTGAACGCTTAGGGTGCGCGAGGTGCCGTCGCGCTTGACCGCCACCTCGCCGCCGGCGCGTCCGATCGGCTCGGCCAGGGCCCGACGGATCAACCCGGACAGTTCCGGCACCGCCTCGGCGTAATGCCGCCCTTCGAGTTCCTCGGGCGCAGCATTCAACAGTCTGGCCGCGGCGCGATTGATGATGGTCAGTTGACCATCGGCGTCAAGGCCGATCACGCCGGCGGAAACGCCCGCCAGCACGGTTTCGGTAAACCGGCGGCGCTCGTCGATCTGGCGGTTGGCGGCGACCAGTGCATTGCGCTGGGATTCGAGTTGATGGGTCATGCGGTTGAACGTGCGCCCCAGCGTGGCCATTTCGTCGTCGTCGCGGGCAACCTCGACCTGGATCGAGAGATCGCCTTCGGAAACCCGCTCGGCAGCGCCGATCAATCGCGAAATCGGCCGCACCAGACGATTGGCCGCCCACAAGCCGAGCCAGATTGCCGCCAAGAGAATGACCAGCGACACCACGCCGTAGAATGCCGCAAACAGCAATTGGAAACGCGAACGGTCGCGTTCCAACCGTTGATATTCGTTAACCGCGCTCTGCGTGCTGCGATAATAGTTGAACACCTTGGGATCGACGCGACTCGCCACCAGAAGATAGGCGTCGTTGAGCGCACTCAGGTGGATCAACGCATGCACGATGCCGGTTTCGGGATCGCCGTCGATTACCGTGTTGCCGGCGCGCGCATCGGCAAAGTCGCTTGCTGTCGGCTTCAGCGTCTTGGAGTATTTCATCTTGGTGCTGGAGGCCAATTCGACGCCGTGGGAATCGACCAGGAACGAGCCCAACAGACCGCGGTCGTGGGTCATTTCGCTGAGGCGCACCGACATCCGCACGATGTCTACTTTCTTGGCCTCAAGGTCGACGATGCGCGAATCGTTTTGCAAGCCATAGGCGATATCTTCGGCATCTTTGTAGATACCGCGCGCCCGCTCGCGCATGTAGAGCTTGGATACGTTCTCGGCGCCGTCAACCGCCGCCTTAACATGACCGGAGAACCATGCCTCGACGCCGAGGTTGAGGGTGACGGCGGCGAATATCGCCACCAGGATTGCCGGAATCACTGCGATGGCGCTGAACATGCCGACCAGGCGGACATGCAGCCGTGCGCCCGCCCGCCCCGATCGCCGTTCGCTCCACAGCCGTACCAACCGCCAGCCGATCAATGCGCCTAGCGCCAGCCCCAGCGCCAGATTGACCACCAAAAGGACGACCAGCATCGTCGGCGTCGCTTGAAAAGGCAGGATGCCGGCGAGAACGCCATAGGTCAGAAACCCGGATAGCAGCGTCAAAAATGTCACGCCGAGCGCAAAGATTGAAGGCCGCGACATCGTATCGAGCGCGCGCTTCAGTCTTTGCAAGGCCGACGTTTGAACTTCCTGCTGTGTGTTCATCCAACCCCAGGCACGTGCGTTAGTCCGCTAACCCGCGAACACCACACCGATTTTTCTTCAGTGTATCGGATTGGTAACCTGTTGCAAGAATGCTGCGTTGTAAAGTGACAACAAGGAAAAAAGTAGCGGGAAGCGAGGAAAAAAAGTTCCCCCCTATTCGCAATCTACTCGCTTTATTCGCAATCTACTCGCTTTTTAGGCCCTTGATGACCTCGAGCCCGAGATCGCGAATTTTCTTGCGCAGAGTATTGCGGTTGAGGCCCAGCAAGTGCGCCGCACGAATCTGGTTGCCGCGGGTCGCGCCCAGACAGATCGATAACAGCGGCCGCTCGATTTCCTCCAGCACCCGATCATACAGACCCGGCGGCGGCAAGCGGTCGCCATATTCGCCGAAATATGCCGTAAGATGGCGTTCGACCGCGGCGCTTAAGGTCGCGGGAGCTTCCTCTTCCTTGAGCCCGCTGGGCTTTGCCGGCTCTTTCAGCTCTGCCCCCACCGCCGTCGCGGTGATCGCATCGCCCGACTGCAGCACCGCCAGACGGCGGATCAAATTTTCCAATTCGCGCACGTTACCCGGCCAGCGGTGGTGGCGCAGGAGTTCGAGCGCCTCGGGCTCCAAACGCTTGGCCGGCAACCCCTCATCCTCGGCCTTACGCAGGAAATGGCGGGCCAGATCGACGATGTCATCGCCGCGTTCGCGTAAGGGAGGCAAGCGCAACGGCACCACGTTGAGCCGGTAATACAGATCTTCGCGAAACAGCCCCTGTTGAATCAACTGGCGCAAATCGCGGTTGGTGGCGGCGATGATGCGTACGTCGGTGCGGATCGGCACCCGGCCGCCGACCGTGGTGTATTCGCCCTGCTGCAATACCCTGAGCAGACGGGTCTGCGCCTCCAGCGGCATGTCGCCGATTTCGTCGAGAAACAGGGTGCCGCCCTCGGCTTGCTCGAACCGGCCGATGCCGCGGTTGGTGGCGCCGGTGAAGGCGCCGCGCTCGTGGCCGAACAGTTCGGATTCCACCAACTCTTTCGGAATCGCCGCCATGTTGACGGCGACGAAGGTGCCGTGGCGGCGCTTGCCGTAATCGTGCAGCGCTTTGGCCACCAACTCCTTGCCGGTGCCACTTTCGCCCATAATCATGACAGTGAGGTCAGTCTGGGTCAGCCGGGCGATAACGCGATAAATTTCCTGCATCGCCGCCGAACGGCCGATCAGCGGCAGACTGTCCTCGCCGGGTTCCTTGGGCAGATCGCGCTTTTCCGTCGGGCTGGCCAACGCCCGCTGCACCACGGCGGTCAGTTCCTTGAGATCGAACGGCTTGGGCAGGTAGTCGAAGGCGCCGCGTTCGGCCGCCGTAATCGCCGTCAGGATGGTGTTCTGCGCGCTCATCACCACCACCGGCAGGTCGGGCCGCGCCCGCTTGATGCGCGGGATCAAATCGAAGCCGTTTTCGTCTGGCAGCACCACGTCGGTAATCACCAGATTGCCGTCGCCCGCCGCCACCCAGCGCCACAATCCGGCGGCGGTGCCTGTAGTGCGCACGTTGTACCCTGCCCGCCCCAGCGCTTGATTGAGCACTGTGCGTACCGCAGAATCGTCGTCGGCGATGAGGATCGTGCTTTCAAGCATTGTCGGTTCCTTGGATATTGCCGTTGGCCATCGGCAGTAGGACGCGGAAAACCGTACGGCGCGGCGCCGAATCGCATTCGATGACGCCGCCGTGGTCGCCGATCGTCTTGGCCACCAGCGCCAACCCGAGCCCGGAGCCGCAGCGTTTGGTGGTGACGAAAGGATCGAAAATATACGGCTGGATATCGGCGGGAATGCCGGCGCCGTTATCGCGCACGGTTACTTCCAAAGGCAGGCTCAAGCGCTCGCCGGCCACCGCCGTCCCCAACCGCACGCCGGGACGATAGGCGGTAGTCAGCATGATCTCACCCCCGGTCTCGGGAAGCGCATCGGCGGCATTGCGCACCAGATTCATGAAAACCTGAATCAATTGATCGCGGTCGCCGGCAACCCGCGGCAGCGAGGGATCGAAATCTTCGATAAATTTCGCATCCTTAGCGAAACTGTTCTCGGCGACGCGTCGTACGCGGCCGAGCACTTCGTGAATATTGACGGGGTTGCGCGGCAACGAGCGGGTATCGCCGAAGGTCTCCATGCGGTCGATCAGGGCACGGATGCGGTCGGCCTCGGAACAAATCAGTTGGGTCAATTCGCGTTCGGACGGAGGAAGATGTTCTTCGATCAATTGCGCCGCACCGCGGATGCCGGCGAGCGGATTCTTGATCTCGTGCGCCAACACCGCGGCCATGCCGTGCATCGAACGCACCGCGCCGCGATGCATCAGTTGGCGATCGATGCGCTGCGCCAGACTTCTTTCCTGCAAGGTAACGACAACGGCACCGTCCGGCTCCAGCAGCGGCGTCACCGTCACGTCGGCGTGCTTGTCGCCGTGACGCGGCGTCGAGAGATCGACGTTGCGCTCGCCGACCGTGGCGCTCCGGTCTCTCGCCTGCTCGATCAGCGAGAACAACGGGCTGCCGAACGGAATGAGATCGACCAGTTTTTGTTTGGTCAA
Organism: Alphaproteobacteria bacterium UBA1303; assembly: GCA_002307315.1. Classification (GTDB taxonomy): domain Bacteria; phylum Pseudomonadota; class Alphaproteobacteria; order Micropepsales; family Micropepsaceae; genus Rhizomicrobium. The sequence goes on along the minus strand of DBTZ01000026.1, from coordinate 15,426 downwards.
AAGTCCGGCACCCATGTCGAAGAACTGTTCGGCCGACGGGTTGACGTATAGAATTTCTTTCCCGATACCGATGACGACAACGGGCATCGGCAAAGCTGCCGCAATTTGCACCGTTGCCAGAGTATCTTGAGGGCTTTTTGTTATCGTAACCACAATCGAACCATGCTCAATACTTAGGCATCATATTACAATGATGATAATATGTGCAATGTCTTTGAGTAAGAAAATTCTCACAACTAGGTAAAATGGATTATGGTTGTAGGTATGTATTCTCAATCCGTGCAGTGGCGCGTAGGGTTTTTTCGACATATATTATGCAAATGCAATAGGTTGTGATGAAAATGCCGAAAATTGCTGTTCTCATTGTCGCGGCGGGAAAAGGCGAACGAGCCGGCGGCGCAAAGCCGAAGCAGTACGCCGAGTTGGCTGGAAAACCCGTCCTAAGGCGATCAGTCGAGGCTTTCTTTGGAATCAATGCGGCCGTTCAGGTGATGATCGGCGACGGTCAAGATGGTCTGTTTGCAGAGGCGATGCGCGGCCTTTCGCTGCCAGCGCCGCGCCGCGGCGGCCGCACCCGCCAGGAAACCGTGCGATTCGGCCTGGAGGCGCTAGCGGAAATCGCGCCCGATTTCGTGCTGATCCACGATGCCGCCCGACCGCTGGTGCCGCAGGGCGTGATCGACGGGGTGATCGCCGCGCTGGCATCCGGCGCATCGGCGGCAGTGCCGCTGCTGCCGGTCGCCGACACCTTGCGTAAAAAGGAAGACGGCAAGTGGATTACGGTGCCGCGCGAGGGGCTGATGCGGGCACAGACCCCGCAGGGCTTCCGCTTCGCCGCGATCCTCGAAGCCCATCGCGATTTCGCCGATACCGATGTCACCGACGATATGGCGCTGGCCGAACTGGCGGGCCTGAAGATCGAGGCGGTGCCCGGTGACGAGATCAATCTCAAGATCACCAAAGCGGAGGATTTTGCCTTGGCCGAAAGCATCATCGCGGCGTCGAAGGGCGAGATTCGGGTGGGAACCGGTTTCGACGTACATAAATTCGCCGACGGCGACCACGTTTGGCTGGGCGGGGTGAAGATACCGCACGATTTCGCACTCGAAGGCCATTCCGACGCCGATGTAGCGCTGCATGCGCTGACCGACGCCATCCTGGGCGCGATCGCCGAGGGCGACATCGGCAAGCATTTTCCGCCGACGGACGAACGCTGGCGCGGCGCGGCCTCCTGGCAATTTCTCGACCATGCAGCGAACCTGGTGCGTGCCAAAGGCGGCGAAATCGTCAACTGCGACGTCACCGTGATCTGCGAAGCCCCCAAACTGCGCCCGCACGTCGATGCGATGCGGCTGAGGATTGCCGAAATTCTGAAAATCGACGCTACCCGGGTCAGCGTGAAGGCCACCACCACCGAAAAACTCGGCTTCACCGGACGGCGCGAAGGCATCGCCGCCGAAGCGGTCGCCACCGTGAGGCTGCCGTGAGCATCAACGCCCTTATCGCCACCGTCTTCGGCGCAGGCCGCACGCCGTATGCACCGGGTACCGCCGGTAGTTTGGTCGCGGCGATCGTCGCCTGGCCGCTGGCGGCGTATTTCGAACGCACCCTGCCCTACGGCATCGGCCATTGGTGGCTGGCGGCGTGCGGTCTCGGCGTCGGGCTGATCGGCATCTATTTTTCCGAAATGTACGCCCGAGAGATCGGCGATTCCGATCCGCCGTCCTGCGTCATCGACGAAGTGGCCGGACAGTGGATCGCGCTGGCCGTCGCCCCCTTGTCGTTTTGGGCGTATTTCGTCGGCTTTGCGCTGTTTCGCTTTTTCGACATCAGGAAAATCTGGCCGGCCGATAAGGCGCAAAATCTGCCCGGCGGCCTCGGCATCGTCGCCGACGACATCGTTGCCGGACTTCTGGCGGCGCTGACGCTCAATCTGCTCGTCGTCGGCGGTTACCTGTAATGGTGTTTTCCAACGAACTCGTTGCCCTCGCCGAAACGGTGCTGACGGATTCCCGTAACGCGTCCCGCCGCATCGTTACGGCGGAAAGCTGCACCGGCGGATTGATTGCGGGCCTGCTTACCGAAATTCCCGGTTCGTCCGATGTGTTCGAGCGCGGCTTCGTGACGTATGCGAACGAGGCCAAGGAAGAATTGTTGGGCGTGCCGCACGAGACGCTGCTGAAATTCGGCGCGGTATCTGAGGAAACCGCGCGGGCGATGGTGTTGGGCGCATTGAGCCATTCGCGCGCCAATCTTGCCGTGGCGGTTACCGGCATTGCCGGCCCCGGCGGAGAGGCGGACGGGAAACCGGTCGGGCTGGTGCATATTACGGCGGCGTCGGGCGAAACCATGCGGCATTTGGAATGCCGCTTCGGCGACATCGGCCGTAGCGAAGTGCGCCTCAAGACGGTAGAGGCGGCGCTGAATCAGCTTAAAGCGATGCTGCGATGAGCCGACCGCCGCCGCAACCGCGTACCGACTGGGCGCTGTTCCTCGACATCGACGGAACGCTCATCAACCTCGCCTCGCACCCGGACGGGGTCATCATTCCCGAGACCTTGACCGAAACGCTGGCCGCCGTTTCGCATGCGCTGAACGGCGCGTTGGCGTTGGTCAGCGGACGGACGATCTTGGGCATCGGCGAACTGCCGTTTGCCGCCGGCCGCATGTGCGCTGCCGAGCATGGCGCGGTGATCCGCATGGCCGACGGATCGTTGCGCGCTTCCGGCATCGTCTTTCCCGACGGTTGGATGCGGCGCGCACAAGCTCTGGTGCGGGATTGGCCGGGCGCCTGGGTCGAGGAAAAATCCTGCGGCTATGCCTTTCATTACCGCCAGGCGCCGGAGAGCCAACCCGCGATGCGGGCGATGGCGCAGGCGATGGCCGCCGAAAATTCCGGTTTCGAGATGTTGCTCGGCAATAACGTGGTGGAAATCCGCCACTGCGACCTCAACAAAGGCGCGGCGGTACGCTTCTTCATGGAACGCCCGCCGTTTGCCGACCGCATCCCGGTCTTCGTCGGCGACGACGTTTCCGACGAAGACGGCTTCGCCGCCGTGCGCGCGATGGGCGGCATCGCCCTGCACGTCGCGCATGATTTTGGCGGCAAAACCGAAGCCGTTCGCGAATGGCTGGCACGGTTCAGGGGCGTGGACTGATCGCCCGTGCCCGTTCTTCGAAGGCCGCCGACATTTTGCGCACCGCGTGTTCGAACACGCCGGATGCAGCGGCGTTCACAATGGGATTCCTGAATGCGAAGGCGACGAGGAATTCGACTTTCGTCCCCTCGCCGGCGGTCGTAAAGCGCCAGCGGTTTTCGAGATGGCGGAACGGACCTCGCTCCTGCGTCACGTCGATAGTGCGCGCGGAAGGATTTAGCACCACTCGGCTGACGTACCGTCCGGTGAACGCGCCGAAGCCGACCTGCATTTCGGCCTGCAACACTTCGCCGGCGCCCGCTTTTTCGCGCGACAGCACGCGCAAGGCGGTACACCAGGGCAAAAATTCCGGATAGCGTTCGACATCGGCGGTCACCCCATACAGGACATCCGCCGGATACCGAAGAATGCGGGTTTCGCTGTGGCGCGGCACGTCAGGCGTTCGCGGATATGGCCGTCCGCGCCGCCTTCATTGCCGCAAAATCGGCGTCGGCGTGATAGGACGAACGGGTGAGCGGCGTCGCCGAGACCATCAGAAAGCCTTTCGCCCGCGCCACCTCTTCCAGGCCCTTGAATTCCTCCGGCGTCCAGAATTTTTCGACCGCCGCATGCTTGCGGGAAGGCTGCAAATACTGCCCGACGGTAAGAAAATCGACGCCCGCGATGCGAAGATCGTCCATCACCTGCATGATCTCTTCGCGGGTCTCGCCCAAGCCGACCATCAGGCCGGATTTGGTGAAGCCTTCCGGGTAAAGCGTCTTGGCGCGGTCCAAAAGGCGTAAGGAATTGTAGTAGCGCGCACCCGGCCTTATCGGCAAATAGAGCCGCGGCACGGTCTCCAGGTTATGATTGAACACATCCGGCCGCGCCGCCATTACCACTTCTATGGCTCCGTCCTTGCGCAGGAAGTCGGGCGTCAGCACCTCGATGGTGGTGCCGGGACTGGCCTCGCGCACAGCGCGGATGACGCCGGCGAAATGCGCCGCGCCGCCGTCCGCCAGATCGTCACGATCCACCGAGGTGATTACCACATGTCTAAGGCCCAGATGCGCCACGGCTTCGGCGACATGCGCCGGTTCGGCCGGATCCAGCGGCCCCGGCAAGCCGGTCTTGACGTTGCAAAACGAACAGGCCCGCGTGCAGGTGTCGCCCATGATCATCATGGTAGCGTGCTTGTGATTCCAGCATTCGCCGATATTGGGACAGCCAGCTTCTTCGCAAACCGTATGCAGCCCATGCCTGCGCACAATACCCTCGGTCGAGGCATATTCCCCGCCGCCAGGCGCCTTAACCCGTATCCACTCCGGCTTGCGCTGTATGGGCGTATCCGGCCGATTGGCCTTCTCGGGGTGGCGAAGTTTGCGGCGGTCCAGCGCAGACTGGTCGAAAACGGTGGTCATGTCTCAGTATATAGCGCTTAGCCGGTTTATATCCATTCCAGATTATGCATATTACCCGCAGAAAAACACGGAATCTTCTAACACCCTGTGTGGAATTAGGATTAATGCTATGCTTGCCCTACCGTAAGGAATTACTTTCCGCTAAACTACCATACGAAACTTAAGGCGGGTATACCCCGCTTAGTAGGTTCGCTTACCAGGGAGGAGCCATTGGCCGCAGTAACCGTCGCCGCCGTTTCCGGCGAGGATATGTATCCGTTCAATCTGCACCATGCGCAAAAACCCGTTTTCCAGGCGCTGGTCGATGCGCGCGCGCGTTACGGCGGCAGCCGCCCTGCCGTGGTCGACGGCGACGAGACGGTAGCAACCTACGACACGCTGGTGATGGCATCGCTGGCGCTCGGCAACGCCTTACGCAAGGGAACCTCAGTCGGAGAATCGGTCGGCGTCATGCTGCCCACCAGCCTAGGCACGGTGATCGCTTTCTTCGCCCTGTCGGCATTCGGCCGAGTCCCGACGATGTTGAACTTTTCCAACGGCGCCGCCGGCGTGGTCAGCGCACTGCGCACCGCCAAGGTCAAGCGCATCGTCACCGCGCATAAATTCGTCGAAGCCGCCAAGCTTCACGACATGGTGGGCGAGCTGTCGCAAAAGGCCGAGATCGTCTACCTCGAAGACGTCAAAGAGCATCTCTCGGTATTCGACAAAGCGGTTGCCGCGTTGGGCAAATTCGCGCCCAATTTCGTCACCCAAGGGCCGGCCTCGAGTTTCGTGGCCAACTTTGCGGCCAGTCTTGCCGGCAAACAGCCGGTTTACGACCGCCCGGCGGTGATCCTTTTTACCTCAGGCACCGAAGGCGAACCCAAAGGCGTGGCGCTGTCGCACTTCAACATCCTGGTCAACATCGAACAGGCGCGCAATCACATCGCGCTCTATCCCGTCGACATCATGTTCAACCCGCTGCCGATGTTCCATTGCTTCGGATTGAACGCCGGCGTGCTGTTGCCCATCATGCTCGGCTTCAAGACGGTGCTGCATCCGACGCCGCTGCAGCCGAAGGAAATCGCCAGACGGATCAGGGAAGCCGACGCGACCATCCTGATCACCACCGACACCTTCATTTCGCAATATGCCCGCGCCGGCAACGAAGGCGATCTCAAGAATCTCCGTCTGGCCGTGTGCGGTGCCGAGCGGGTGCGCGACGAAACCCGTCAGCTTTTGCGCCGCAAAAGCGCCATCGAAATCCTCGAAGGCTACGGCGTTACCGAGGCTGCGCCGATCGCCGCCATCAATCAACCCGGCGCCAACCATCCCGGTACCATCGGACATATTCTGCCCGGCATGCAGGTGCGACTGGAACCGGTAGAGGGCATTCCCAACGCCGGACGCATGTTCGTCAAGGGGCCGAACATCATGCTCGGCTATATCCGCCCCGACCGGCCCGGCGTAATCCAACCGCCTAAGGACGGTTGGCACGATACCGGCGACGTGGTCCATATCGACGAAGACGGCTTTATCTCGATCAAGGGCCGACTGAAGCGTTTCGCCAAGATCGGCGGCGAAGCGGTCTCGTTGGCGGTGGTGGAAAACTGTGCCTCGGCGTTGTGGCCGGATTTCAGCCACGCGGCGATTTCGCTGCCCGATGGCCGCAAAGGCGAGCATATTGTGCTTCTGACCACCAACCCGGACGCCGAACGGGTCGATCTGGTCGGCTGGGCACAGAACCACGGCGTGCCGGAAATCGCCGTACCCAAGCGAATTATCTACGTCGAAGCCATTCCGGTGCTGGGAACCGGCAAGACCGATTACGTCAAGGTAGAGAAGATGGCGAGGGCAGAGAAACCGGCGGCGTTGTCTTAACCCCGCGGTCCCCCTCGAAACACCCTCCAGCAACGGCGCATGCCCCCTTGCGCACAGAGTTTTCTTGCTTGGGTTTCAATTGGTAACATTACCCCATAACATTTGGGGCAAGAATTAACTGCGAGGATAACCTATTACCGCGAGAAACGGGACAAATTGTCGTTAACACTATTGTAATTGTTGACGTTTCAGTGTGGTGTCTGGCTAAATGCCCTTCTTATCGCTTCGCCGAGGGCTGGGCGATTCTGGCCGAGGTTTTGCTGCATAGAGCTAAGCTCACAAACCAAGGAGCCGACGTGGACAGCCGAAACGAACCGATGTCCCTTTCCGAACAGGTCTCTTTCGAACAGGAATGGTCTCCTTATATGCACGAGACTGCTTCGGCCGTAACCGTTTCCGGCGCCAAGTGGACCTTCGTTACCGCATTTCTCGCCGCGCTCATCGTGATTTCGGTCGCATGGCTTGCAGTCCAGACGATGCCGCGGGCCGGTACGCGCGGTTTCGAAACGACACAAAGCGATTTTTTGCCGTACCGTTTGTTCCGCACGCTCAGGGACGGCAGCCTGTTCGGTTCGGCGGCGGTAAAGCCCACCGCCGGACAGATATCGGGCAATCCCCAGGCAAGCAGGGCCGACGAAGACGACGACGGCGTGGAAACCCGCACCGTAACGCTCGATTCGGGCGATACCTTAAGCGGTGCGCTGGAAAACGCCGGCGTATCGGCCAACGACGCCAATGCAGCGGTTGCGGCGTTGAATAAGGTCTTCAATCCGCGTTCCTTACGCGCCGGCCAGGTCTTCGATTTGACCATGACGGCGGCTGGCCGGACGGGCGATGCGACGGATGGCGAGCCGGCGATGCAACTGACCAGCCTTAGTTTTTCGCCGTCGATCGAACACGACGTGACCGTAACCCGTGTTGCCGACGGTTCCTACGTCGCCAGCGACGCGGTGAAACAGTTGACCATGCGGGCGCATCGCGTCGGCACCACTATCGATTCCAATCCGTACACATCGGCGATACAGGCCGGCATTCCGTCGGATGTGGTGGTCGAGATGATCCACATGTTTTCGTACAAGGTCGACTTCCAGCGCGACATTCATCCCGGCGATTCGTTCGAAGTTCTGTACGATTATTACTATACGCCGAAAGGTCAGCCAGCTCGGATCGGCAACGTGTCTTTCGCCCGCATGCATATTGCCGGCAAAGATATCACCATGTACCGCTATCAGTCGGATGCCAATTCGTCGGCCGACTATTTCGATGCCAAGGGCGAAAGCGCCAAGGGCATGCTGATGAAGACGCCGGTGGACGGCGCCCGCATCACCTCGAAGTTCGGCATGCGCTTCCACCCGGTGCTCGGATACACTCGCATGCACAAAGGCATCGACTTCGGCGTACCGATCGGAACCCCAGTCATGGCCGCCGGCTCGGGCGTGGTAAAATACGCCGGCTGGATGAGCGGCTACGGCAACTTCATCATCGTCGATCACGGCAACGGCTACTCGACCGGATACGGACATCTGTCGCGCATCGGCGTCAATCGGGGAATGCGTGTACGTCAGGCGCAGGTCATCGCCCGCAGCGGCATGACCGGAATCGCCACCGGCCCGCATCTGCACTACGAAATCCGCCAGAACAACGTTCAGGTCAATCCGCTTAAGGTAAAAGTGGCAAGCGGGCGCAAACTGGGTGGTGCGGATTTGCGTAAGTTCCTTGCGGAACGGTCGCGGATCGACGCCAAGATGGCTTCGGCAAAACTCGAGACCAAAGTGGCCGCGATTTCTGCAGAGAAACCGGCGGCGAAGTGACGGCGGCCGGAGGTCGTCCCATTTTGATACGATGACGGCTGCGCGTTTTGGCACAGCAAAGCTAAGCTGCGGCAAACACATACGCCGACTTTGAGTATAATTAACCTATCTCTGGTTGACTATGACACGTAAAAACAAACCTTGCGTGCATCCGTCATCATGGAGAATTTCATGGCTAACGAAACCGCCCCGCAGGTCAATCCTGCCGCCTTGGGGCTTATCAGCTTCGGCCTGACTACCGTTTTGCTAAGTCTCATCAACGCCGGAATTTTGCCGATCGCGGGCGAACAGGTGGTCATACCGCTGGCCGTCGCACTGGGCGGATCGGCTCAGATGATCGCCGGCGTGCTCGAAGTCAAGCTCGGCAACACTTTCGGCGCTACGGCGTTCATCGCCTATGGCGCGTTCTGGTGGTGGTTCGCCCTGCTGCTGGTCTGGGGCCACAACGGCATCATCGATTTGAGCCAGGCACACACCACCATCGGCGCTGCTCTGCTTTTATGGGGCGTGTTCTCGCTGCTGATGTGGATATCCACCTTCAAGCTTACGAAGGTGCTGTTCTACATATTCCTCACGCTGTGGGTCACGTTCTTCCTACTCGGTTCCGGTGCGCTATTCGCCATGCCCGTACTGACGCAATACGGTGGAATGCTGGGGTTGGTCTGCGGTTCTCTCGCCGTCTACGGCAGCTTTGCCGCCGTTGCCAATGCCACCTACGGCCGGAAGGTACTTCCGGTCTGATTTTCCGTTCTGGCATACGGAAACGCCGTCCGGCTCTGTGCCGGGCGGCGGTTTTTTTTCCAGCGGTAGCCACCACAGGCAGATCGCGCCCTGCCGCATGATCAGATACGCCAGCCAGGTCAGCGTTTCGCGTCTTGTGCCGGTCGGATAAGGCGGCTGATAACCGGTTCTGCATGACGTGACACCTTTCTGCCAGGAAAGAAGTCACTTCTATGAAACAACTCAACGCCTTATCCAACCGCGTCCAGTACGATGACCCCGAGCTTTAATTCAACGCCCGGCTCGGCGGCGTAATGTCCTCGTCGCCCATCGGTGCTGCGAATTCTTGGCCGTTCAAAACCAGTCCGCGGTTCCCGGCGCAAACCTTGACCATGCCACCGTCGGAAACTTTGCCTGCCAAAATCAGTTCCGCCAGCGGATCCTGCAACCGGCGCTGGATGACGCGCTTCAAGGGGCGCGCGCCGTAGACCGGATCGTAGCCGGCATCCGCCAGCCAGGCTTTTGCACCGTCGTCGAGTTCCAACGCAATCTTGCGGTCCTCCAGCAGCTTTTCCAGCCGCCCGATCTGAATATCAACGATACGGTCCATGTCGGCACGGCCGAGACGGTGGAACAGAACGATCTCGTCCAGCCGGTTGAGAAATTCCGGACGGAAATGCGCCTTGACCGCCGCCATCACCTCGCGGCGGGCCGCCGGCGTATCGCCCTCGGCCAGCAATTCAGTGCCGAGGTTCGAGGTGAGTATAATGACGGTATTCTTGAAATCGACCGTCCGCCCCTGCCCGTCGGTCAATCGCCCGTCGTCGAGTACCTGCAGCAGCACGTTGAACACATCGGGATGGGCCTTCTCGACCTCGTCGAACAACAGAACCTGATAGGGTCGCCGCCGCACCGCTTCGGTCAGGACACCCCCCTCCTCGTAACCGACATAACCGGGCGGGGCACCGATCAGCCGCGCCACCGAATGCTTTTCCATGAATTCGCTCATATCAATGCGCACCATCGCGGCATCGTCGTCGAACAAAAAATTCGCTACGGCCTTGGTCAGTTCGGTCTTGCCCACGCCGGTGGGACCGAGGAACAGAAACGATCCGATCGGGCGGTTGGGATCCTGCAAACCCGCCCGCGCCCGCCGCACCGCATTCGATACCGCGCGTAATGCTTCGGATTGCCCGACCACCCGCGCCTCCAGCGCCGCCTCCATTTTCACCAGCTTATCGCGCTCGCCGGCCAGCATCTTTTCCACCGGAATGCCGGTCCATCGCGAAACGATGCCGGCGATATGTTCCGGCGTCACCGCTTCGTTGACCAGAGCGCCGTGTTGTTTTTCTTCCAGCGCGGTCAGTTCGTGCTCCAGCCTGGGAATGATACCGTGCTTGAGTTCTCCGGCGCGGGCGTAATCTCCCTTGCGCTGGGCGATGTCGAGTTCCTGCCGCGCGACATCGAGTTTTTCCTTGATCCCCTGCGCCCGTTGCAACGAGGATTTTTCGGCCTGCCAAGCCAAGGCAGCCGTAGTAGATTTTCCTTCGAGTTCCGACAATTCGGTTTCCAGTGCGACAAGGCGCTCCTTCGAGGCCGCATCGGTTTCCTTGCGCAATGCTTCACGCTCGATTTTCAATTGCAGAATACGCCGGTCCAACTCGTCGAGGGCTTCCGGCTTGGAATCGACTTGCATCCGCAGGCGGCTGGCCGCTTCGTCCATCAAATCGATCGCCTTGTCGGGCAAAAAACGATCGGCGATATAGCGGCTGGACAACTGCGCCGCCGCCACCAGGGCGGAATCGCCGATGCGCACACCGTGATGGAGTTCGTACTTTTCCTTAAGACCGCGCAAGATCGATATGGTGTCTTCCACCGTCGGCTCGGAAACGAACACCGGCTGGAAGCGCCGCGCCAAAGCGGCATCCTTTTCGATATGCTTGCGATACTCGTCGAGCGTGGTGGCGCCGACGCAGTGCAATTCGCCGCGCGCCAACGACGGCTTCAACAGGTTCGAGGCATCCATCGCCCCTTCCGCTTTTCCGGCGCCGACCAAGGTATGCATCTCGTCGATAAACAGGATCACCTTGCCCTCGGCGGCGGTGATTTCGTTCAACACCGCTTTCAGCCGTTCTTCGAATTCGCCGCGGAACTTGGCCCCGGCGATCAGCGCCCCCATATCGAGCGCCAGCAACTTCTTGTCGCGCAAGGATTCCGGCACATCGCCGTTGACGATGCGCAAAGCCAAACCTTCGGCTATGGCGGTCTTGCCCACACCGGGCTCGCCGATCAGTACCGGATTGTTCTTGGTCCGGCGCGAAAGCACCTGGATGGTGCGGCGTATTTCCTCGTCGCGGCCGATCACCG
>DBTZ01000026.1:0-3845 GCA_002307315.1 Alphaproteobacteria bacterium UBA1303 | reverse complement strand
TCACCGGATCGAGCTTGCCGGAGCGGGCAAGTTCGGTGAGATCGCGGGCGTATTTTTTCAATGCATCGTAACCGTTTTCGGCGGTGGCGGAATCGGCCTTGCGCCCCTTGCGCAGATCGTTGATGGCCCGATTGAGCCCCTGCGGCGTAACCGATGCGTTCTTCAATATCTTCGCAGCGTCGGTGCCGCCGGCCGTCGCCAGCGCCAGAAGCAGGTATTCGGCGGTAACGAAACTGTCGCCAGTTTTCTTTGCCGATTGTTCGGCGGCATCCAATAGCCGTGCCGTCGCCGGGGCAAGATAAACCTGCCCTGCTCCCGCGCCGTCCACCTTGGGCAACTTGGCCAGCGCCCGCTCCGTCTCTTCGCGCACGATTTCGGGCCGGCCGCCGGCGGCTGCGATCAACCGCGCCGCCATACCCTCTTCGTCTTCGATCAGAACTTTCAGCAAATGTTCGGGAGTGAACTGTTGATGGCCAAGGCGCAACGCCAAGCTCTGCGCCGACTGCAGAAACCCGCGCGCCCGCTCGGTGAATTTCTCGATATCCATATCAGACCTCTTGCAGCCCTCGGTCCGGCTCTCCGACAGACGTCATTCTTAACGACAAATTGACGATCCGAAGCAGTCTAGATCGAGTCTATTAAAATACAGCAAGGCCCCAATATGGGCCCCTTGCTGCCCTTATGAAGCATATGTGGGAATTGCCGGCATCAAGCGCAAGACCCCGGCGCAGAAGGATTGTCGCTTCCGGGCTTGACGTATATATTCATGACGTATGAGCCGTCTATTTTAGGGTTGGGCAGTATGCCGAATAACGAGGAATGGCACGAAATCGCCCCGACCCTCGCAGGCGATGCTACGGCAAGAACAAAACAAAAAATTCCATTCGATATTTATCAGACGTTCAAAACCAACCGGGTTCCCGCCCCGATGTTCCGGGCGATCCGTTCGTGGATCGAAAACAATTCGGAATATACCTATCATTTCTACGATGATGACCGGTTGTTCGATTATGTCGAACACGACTTTCCGTGCGAGGAATTTTCTTTCACGCCGGAAACTCTGCTTCGGGCGATGCGGACGATCGGCCCCGGCGCCGGCAAAGCCGACCTATTCCGTTACCTCATCATATACGACCGCGGCGGCGTATACATGGACATCGACACCGTATGTCTTAAGCCGTTAAGAGACTATCTGCTTGCGGAAGACGAGGCGGTTACCGGGATCGGACGGCGCGGCGACTTCCATCAATGGGGATTGATCTATGTCGCCCGCCATCCGTTCATGAAGCAAACGATCGAGAATACGGTGGCGAATATCGTCAACCGCCGTTTCGTTTCCGGCTACGACAGCCTGGAAGGCATCGGCGGGCCGCCGTGCCTCGATGCCTCAATCAAGCAAGTTCTCGGCATGCCGCCGTTTCTGATGTTCGTTCCCGGCGACTATCGTATTACCTGCGACGGCAAGCCATACAGATACCGCATTATGGACGGCGACTTCTTCGGCAATAATGTCGACTTCAAATACCGAGAATACGCCGACGACTTGAAAAAGATGGACGTGCCATACTGGCAGAATGTGCGGCTGTTCAACGACGACTGACGGCCCCCCGGTGGGGAATGCCACCGCTTATTCCTGGGTAGCGTCCTCGTTTTCGCTCTTGTCGTCCTCTTCCTCGCCTACGGCACCCTCGTTCAAAGAAAAAGACGGGGCACTGCCGGTCGAGACCTGAACCGGAACCGGAACCGGAACCACATCGATGTAAGCGGGTTGCTCTTCGGTGCCGACCGGTTGCGGTATAACCGGCTGAACCTGTTGTTGCTGTAACTGCGGCGCTTGCGCCTGCGTCACCGCCATAATGCGAAAATAATGCTCGGCGTGCTGGAGATAATTCTCCGCCATCACTCTATCGCTCGAGGCATTGGCATCGCGGGCAAGTTGCAGATACTTCTCATAGACATGCGAAGCGGTACCGCGGATTTTGACCTCAGGCCCGGTGGAATCGTAGACCCGATTGGGATTGTATCCGCCGCCGTTGCCGCCGCCGTTCCCTCCGCCGTTATGCCCCCCGCCGGAGCCGCCTTGCGGCCTGCGACCGCCTCTTCTCGAACGCTTCACTTGAACCTCTTTGCCATACATATGGTTTGTCACTTCACAGGCGAGTATGCGAATTCGCACACGCCTTGGCCGCTAATGAATACGATTGGTTCGACTTATCCGTTGTTCACGGCGAGCGCATCCCTATCGCCCGCACCGCCAAGGCATACGCAAAACTTGCGACCGCCCGGCCGAAACCTCAATCCGTTGAATCGGAAGCTAGCGGTTCGGCGGGCCTTTTCCAATAGTTTTTTTTAGGGTTTTTGGGCGCAGACGACGCGGGGGATCCCCGCCAAGTCGGCTTTCGTGGTGACATCGATAAAACCGGCCGTTTGCAGTATTTTCTTAACGCTTTTCTCTTGCCCCACGCCGATCTCCGCAAACGTCCGGCCGCCCGGGTTCAGCAACCGTTTGATCAACAGGGCCAATTCCCGATAAGAATCCAGCCCATCGGCACCGCCATCGAGCGCCGCATGCGGCTCGAACAAAGCAACTTCCGGTTCAAGATTGGGGATATCTCCGGTTTTGATATAGGGCGGGTTGGAGACCACGACGTCGAAATGCCCAGCGATAGCCCCCCAATCGCTGATATCTATCCAACAGCGGGTTTGCAGTCCAAATCGCTTGAGATTTTCCGCCGCATACCTCGCTGCAGCAGGCGAAGAATCCGCAGCCACCCCGCGTGCCACCGGATATTCGGCCAAAAGCGCGGCAATCAGGCAGCCGGTGCCGGTTCCCAGATCGGCGATGTCGAGCGCCAACCGACGGTCAGGAAAGGCTGCCAGAACCGCTTCCACCACAGTCTCGCTATCGGGCCGCGGGATCAGCACGCCGGGGCCGACGGAAAATTCCAGGCTCCAGAATTCCTTCCGGCCGACGATATAGGCGAGCGGCTCGCGGGCGCGACGGCGGACCAGTAAAGCGTCGAACCGCGCCGGATCGCCGCCGGCATGCGCCCACAACAGCCGCGCATCGAGCCGGGGATTGTCGATGCCGGCGTCGCGAAGTGCATTAACCGCCGCGAGAAGATCGCTCACCCTTCGGCTTCCAGTTCGGCCAACCGGCTGGCCTGATCCTCGGTAACCAATGCCTCGACGATGTCGCCCAAATCGTCGCCAGCGATGATGTGATCGAGCTTGTAGAGCGTCAGGTTAATGCGGTGATCGGTGACACGGCCTTGCGGAAAATTGTAGGTGCGGATGCGTTCCGAGCGGTCGCCGGAACCGATCAGCCCCTTGCGCTGCGAAGCGCGCGCCGAATCGACCCGCTCGCGTTCCATATCGTAGAGCCGCGCCTTCAAGAGCTTCATCGCCTGCGCCTTGTTCTTGTGCTGCGATTTTTCGGTCTGCTGGGCAACCGCCAAGCCGGTGGGAAGGTGGGTGATGCGCACCGCACTCTCGGTTTTGTTGACGTGCTGACCGCCGGCGCCGGAAGAGCGATACACGTCGATGCGCAGATCCTTTTCGTCGATCTGGATGTCGACGTCCTCGGGTTCCGGCAGCACCGCCACCGTCGCCGCCGAAGTGTGAATGCGACCGCCGGCCTCCGTCACCGGCACGCGCTGCACCCGGTGGCCGCCGCTCTCGAACTTAAGTTTGGCGTAAACGCCCTCGCCCGACACCTCCAGTACCGCTTCCTTGATCCCGCCGAGGTCGCTATCCGACAGGCTCATCACCTCGGTCTTCCAACCCTGCAGTTGGCAATAGCGGGTATACATCTTGAGCAGATCGCCGGCGAACAGCGCCGCCTC
>DBTZ01000039.1:59488-103430 GCA_002307315.1 Alphaproteobacteria bacterium UBA1303 | reverse complement strand
CCTGAGCTCCGAGCCAACGGCCTGATCGGCGATATGGTTCGAATGCGCCGCCTCAAATCGCAAACCGGCTCGACAAAAAACCGACAAAATACCCGTAAACTTCAGTTTTTCAGCAAACGGCTAGACCTCCATCCTGCCGGTGGCGGCAAGTCGGCTATACCAATGCCCGGAATCCTTGATGGTGCGCTTCTGGGTTTCGAAGTCGACATGCACCAGACCAAAGCGACGCGAGAACCCCGAACCCCACTCAAAATTGTCGAGCAACGACCAGGCGTGGTACGCGCGCACCTTGGCGCCATCCTGCGTCGCCCGCCACAGCGCCGCGAGGTTCTGCCGGTACCAATCGATACGGGCTTTATCGTGAATTTGATCCGATAGCGTCGTCGTGCCGGGATAAGGCGTTCCCGTTTCCGTGATTTCGATGATCGGATGGCCGTAATCGCGCGATACCTGCATCAGCATGTCGTAAAAAGCGTCGGGCCAAAGCTCCCAACCGCTGGGCGATTTCGGCCCCACCTTCGACAGTTCGACACCGATTCCGCCGAGCGGATTCATATCGTCCGCAGCGACCCCACCGTTCGCCGAAATCACCAGCCGCAGATAATAATGCACGCCGATCCAGTCGAGCGGTACCTGCATGATTTTTTCGTCGTCGGGCCGGACCCCCATCAGGTCGAGTTGCTGCGGCCCGACATACGCCGCCGGGTGGGTGCCACGCAGAATGGCGTCCGGGAAAAACCGGTTATGGAGGGCATAGTACCGCGCTGCGGCGGCTTTGTCGGCTTCGCTATCCGATTTGACCACAACCGGCTCATATTCGAAGGCACTGCCGACCTCGGCACGCGGCGACGCCGCCTTGATCGCCCGGAATGCCTGACCATGCGCCAGGCAAAGCGTATGCGCCGCCTTCCAGAATGCCTTGAAGTCTTTGCGGCCCGGCGGTGCATCGCCAACGCCATAGCCGGAATAGGCAATCTCCCACGGCATGTTGAAGGGCGCCCAAACGTTGATATGGTCGCCCAGATTTTTTGCCAGAATCTCGGAAAAGTCGGCAAAATATCCGGCCAAATCGCGATTGGCCCAGCCGCCGCGCAGATCTAGCGCCTGGGGCAAGTCCCAATGGTACAGGGTGCAGAACGGGCGGATACCTGCTTCATGCAGCGCGTCTGCGAGGCGGCGGTAATAGTCCAGCCCCTTCTGGTTGGCAGGACCGGTACCGTCCGGCTGGATGCGTGGCCAAGAAATGGAAAAGCGATAGCTCTTGAGATGCATCGCCTTCATAAGCGCCACATCTTCGCGGTAGCGGTGATACTGGTCGCAGGCGACATCTCCGGTCGAACCGTCGGAAATATTACCGGGCTTGTGGGCGTACCGGTCCCAGATGCTCTCGCCTTTACCGTCCTCGTTCCAGGCGCCTTCCACCTGATAAGCCGAGGTGGCCGTACCCCACAACAAGTCTTTGGGAAACTGTAGCGAATGAGTGGCTTTCACCAACGGCTCCGCAACGCTCTTTCCAACCAAGAGCGCGCTACCGGCGGCCGCCATGCCTCCCCTAACGAATAGTCTGCGATCCATTGCTCACCTCCCCTGCTTGTCGCCGGCCTCTGTATTCAAATCGCTGTACGCGACCGGTCAATATCCCGATCGCCAAGATCACCAAGCTCACCAAGAAGTGTACCGAAAAGTTCCTGCTTGCTGGCGTAATACAGATAGATCGTTCCTTTTGTGACGCCGGCACGATCGGCAATCTGATCCATCGTCACGGTGTCGAAACTCTGGCGTGAAAACTCGGCCAGTGCTGCGGCGCGAATCTCTTGCGGCCGCTCGCGTTTGCGTCGCCGCCATGTCTTGCCAACCGTTGTCATCGATGTCTCCCTACTCATACCGCAATGCTGTGACCGGCTTAGCGCGTGCAACCAGCCAGGAATGAAGCAAAACCGTCAGGAGCGCTATGCCAAGCGCCAGTCCCGAAGCGGCGAGAAACAGCCAGGGCGAAAGTGCAATGCGATAAGCGAAGCCTTGCAGCCAGCGATGCATCAGATAGCCGGCGACCGGCCAGGCAATCAGGTTCGCCCACAACACCGGCTTGGCGAATTGCCAGAGCAAAAGATGCAGGATGTCGCGCGTATCGGCCCCCATTGCCTTGCGGATGCCGATTTCCTTGGTGCGCTGCTCGGCGGTGAAGGCGGAGAGCCCGAACAAGCCAAAGCTGGCGATCAGCACTGCCAGTCCGGCGAAAATAGCAAAGACCTGACCTTGGCGGACCATGTCGAGGTAAAGATTTTGCATGTGTTCATCGAGAAAAAATCGCGTCATGGGTTTGGGCGGACCGGACAGCCGCCATACGCGGTCGATCGCCGCCAGGGTTTCTGGAATCTGTTGGCCGGTGAGGCGCACGTTCAAATAGCGATTCCGGGCCGGATTGACAAAATACACGGTCGGCCCAATCTCATCGCGTATCGACTTCAACGAGAAATCCGGCACAACACCGACGACTTCCGACGGTTTGGCCTTATCGGTTTCTCCGGTTACCTTGATCATCTTTCCGATTGCAGCCTGAGGGTTGGCGAATCCAAGCATAGGCACGGCGCTTTCATTGATGATCAGCGCTGGGTGCCAAGGGGCGTTCGGGTCGCTTGAGACGGCATCGGCACTGTGCTTTTCCGAAAAAAGCCGTCCGGCAACCGGCTTGATGCCGTAGAATTCGAAAAGACCGAAATCTACATCACCGCGAAATAGAAACACCTGCCTGCCGTCGGACAAGACGGCGGGGGTTTGATTGACCTCAAGACCAAGAGATGTCGGGCTGGTACACGCAACGCCGCGAACTCCCGAAATAGCGCGGAGATTTTGCTCAAGAGCCGTATGGCACGGCCCTTCGATCAGTAATACCTGGTCCTTGTCCAACCTTATCGCGCCTTCGAATGCAAAGCGCGTCTGGCTGTACACCACGCCGGCGGCGATAATCATTCCGATGAGGATGGCAAATTGCATGACGACAAGCATTCCGCGCACACCGCGCATCCGCCCGGTTTTTGCCTTGCCCGCCTTAAGGACCACCCCGGGCCGGAACGCCGACAGCACGAATGCCGGATAGGCGCCAGCCAACAACCCGACGGCCATCATTAAAATAGCGATTCCTGCGAGGATCCACGGCTCGCGCCAATAATCGAAAGCGATGCCGCGGCCGAGAAAAGCATTCATTACCGGCAGCAACAGCTCGACCAGCGCCAGCGCCACAATCATGCTGAGCGCTACATACAGCATGGCTTCACCGACAAACTGGATAACGAGATTGCCGCGCGATGCTCCCGCCGCCTTGCGAACGCCGACTTCGACGGCGCGACGCGAGGCGCGGGCCGTCATGAGATTGACGAAGTTAAAAACGGCGATGAGAAGGATCAGAATGCCGATGGCAGCAACCGCGTACACCGTTGCGCGGTCATTGGGCGGCATCATCTCGACCATGCCAGCCGGATACAGATGAACCTCCGATAGCGGAACGATCCCCAGCTTGATCATATCGGGAGGATTGAATTTGCGATGCCGGCTAAAAAAGCTCTCCAAAGCCGGTTTGATCTCTCCCGGTTCAACACCCGGCCGCAGACGCAACAGCACATGGACGGAGGCTTCGTATCCTCCGCTGGAGGAGGAGGGCCGATGTCTGTCCCGATCTGCCAAATAGGAAAAATCGGCCTTGCCGGATGCGAATATTTCCGCCGCCAAGGTTGTGTTCGACGGATAGTCTTCCAGGACAGCCGTCACCTGCATGGGGTGGGCACGGTCGATCTCGATGGTTTTGCCGATGGGATTGTCGCTGCCAAAAAACTTGCGCGCCATCTTGCGGGTGATGACGATACTGTCGGGATGCTGCAATGCGGATTGGAGGTCGCCGGCCACGACGGGCATAATCAGGAAGGAAAAGACATTGGCGTCGGCCCAATAGATCTTTTGCATCGCCTCGACCGAGCCATGACGCAAGCTATGCGAAATAGGCATGATCCGCGTCGTTTCACGAATTTGCGGTATTTCCAGTTTGAGCAGGTCGGCGAAATCGGCATCCGTCGTATCGAGAACCATCGGCGGACGGCCGGGCGGGTTTGCGATCGAGTAGACGTTGTAGATCCGGTCGGCACCGGGAACCCAGCGGTTGTAGCTGAACTCGTCACGCACATAGAGCCCAATCAGGATCGCAGCCGCGAAGCCGACAGCCAAGCCGAAAATGTTGATCGCCGCATATAGCTTGTTGCGAGCGAGATTGCGCAGTGCTGCGGTCAGATAATGTCGAAACATGTTCTCTCCGTCATTCGTACCGCAGCGCGGTGACCGGCCTGGCGCAGGCAACCAGCCATGAATGGAGCAAGACGGTCAGGAGCGCGATGCCAAGCGCCAGTACCGAAGCGGCCGGAAACAGCCACAACGGTAGCTCGATGCGATAGGCAAAGCCCTGCAGCCAGCGCCACATCAGATATCCGGCAACCGGCCAAGCGATCACATTGGCCCATAATACCGGCCTTGCAAATTGCCAGAGCAACAAGCGCAAGATGTCGCCGGTCTCCGCGCCCATCGCCTTGCGGATGCCGATCTCCTTGGTGCGCTGTTCGGCCGTGAAGGCAGAAAGTCCGAACATGCCGAGACAGGCGATCAGCACGGCCAACACGGCGAAGAGCGCAAAAATCTGCCCTTGGCGAATGACGTCGAGATAGAGACCTTGGACATATCGATCGAGGAATTTTCGGGTAATCGGCTTTGGCTGACCGGACTGCCGCCAGGCGCGGTCGATAGCGGCAAGCGTCTCGGGAACATGCTGGCCGGTGAGACGCACGTTCAGATATTGGTTGCCGTTCGTGTTGACATAATAGGCGGTGGCATTGACCGGATCGCGGATCGATTTCAGCGAGAAATCCGGCACAACGCCGATAATTTCGGAGGACTGCGGACGATCGCTTGATGGCCCCTCGGTCAAGACGGTTTTGCCGACAGCCGCTTGCGCGCTGGCGAACCCGAGCTTTCTGGCGGCGCTTTCGTTGACGATAATGCTGGGCTGCCGCGGTGCGTTGGGGTCGTTGGAGCCGGCGTCCATGCCGTGTTTCTCCGAAAAGAACCGCCCGGCGAGCGCTTTCAGACCATAAAACTCGAAAAATCCGTAATCGACCTGGGCGCTGCAGAGCAGAGTCTTTTGGCCGCCAGGACGGCGAGCATCATTGCAGATTTGGCCAAAGTTCAAGGCGTTTGGGCTGGAGCAGACAAGGCCGCGAACGCCTGGAAGCGTCCTGATGGTGTCCGATAGCGCGGTATGGCAAGGGCCTTCGACCAGCAACACCTGATCCTTGTCGAGCCGCAATGCCTCGTTCTGCGCGAACTGCATCTGACGATAAACCACGCCTGCGGCGACGATCAGCCCAATGAGAATGGCAAACTGCAAAACGACCAGCGCTTCTCGCAAGCCATGCCTACCTCCCGTTTTGGCCATACTCGCTTTGAGAACATGCACCGGTTGGAAGGCAGACAGAACGAAGGCGGGATAAGCACCCGCTACCAACCCGACGGCTAGCACGAGCCCGGCCAGTCCGATCAGCATCCACGGCTCGCGCCAATAATCGAAGACGATGTTGCGGGCGAGAAAAGCGTTCAGCGACGGTAACAACAATTCGATCAGCGCGAAACTCAGCACCATGCTGAACATCACATACATCATGGCTTCGCCAACAAATTGCACGATCAGATCACCGCGAGATGCCCCAGTGGCCTTGCGGATGCCTACTTCCATGGCGCGCCGCGATGCCCGCGCCGTCATCAGATTGACGAAATTGATGATCGCGATCAGGAGGATCAGGATACCGATGACCCCGAGGGCGCATACCGTGCTCTTGTCAGCCGAGCGCGCCATATTGCCGATCGTCGTCGGACGCAGGTGGCGGTCCGTAAGCGGAACGATTTCGAGGTTCACCTTTTTGTCCGGATCGATTTGCCGGTGGCAGTGGAAAAACGCGGGCAATGCGCGAGCCACATCATCCGCCTTCGCACCGGGAATAAGCCGCAGCAGCGTGCTCGAATTCAGCGTAAAGCCTTCTTTCTTGAAATGCGCATCTTCATATGCCAATTGTGAAAAAACGGCGTGGCCGGGAACAAATATCTCTGCGACCAGATTGGTGTTGGATGGGAAATCCTTTAACACAGCCGTCACCTGCATGGTGTGCGCGCGATCGATCTCGATTGTTTTGCCGATAGCGTCGTCGCTGCCGAAATACTTACGTGCCATCTTCCTTGTGATGACGATGCCGTCCGGGCGGCGTAAGGCGGTTGCAAGGTTGCCTGCGATAACCGGCGGCTTCAGAATCGCGAAGAGGTTGGCATCTGCGAAGTAAAGACGTTCGTTGGCTTCAACCGCCCCGTGGCGGAAGCTGCGAACCGCCGGTTCTATTCTGGCGGTATCGGCAATGGCGGGGATATCGATTTTTAGCGCGGCCGCAAAGTCGCCCGGCAGGCCGTCTGTCATGAATTTCGGACGGCCGGGCAAATCGGCGACGATAAATCCGACATAAACGTTTTCGGCGCCGGGAATCCATTTGTCGTAAGTCAGTTCGTCCCGCACGTAGAGGCCGACCAATATCGCCGCGGCAAAACCGACCGCCAGCCCGATGATATTGATCGCCGCATACAATTTGTTGCGGGCAAGACTGCGCAGCACAGAGGTTAGGTAATGGCGAAACATTTTCGGCCTATTCGTAGCGCAGTGCTGCAACGGGCTTTTTCCGGGCAACATGCAAGGCGTGAACAATTACGGTTGCCCAGGCGATAACCAGCGCACTCAGACCTGCGGCGAAGAAATAAATCAGACTGAGATCGATACGGTAGGCGTAGCCTTCAAGCCAGCGCTGCAGATAGAAATACGCCACCGGCCAGGCAATCAGATTGGCCAGCAGAACCGGGATGGTAAACTGACGTAAAAGCAGACGAATGATTTCCCCGCTGTCGGCGCCGAAGATCTTGCGAATGGCAATTTCCTTGGTGCGGCGTTCAGCGGTAAAGGCTGCTAAGCCGAATAGACCAAGACAGGAGATAAGGACGGCAATCACGACGAAGGCCGACAGCATGATGCCTTGTCTTTCGGCGTTGGCGTAAAGTTGGTCAATCCGGTCGCCGAGGAACCAGCGCTGGATGGGGGTGCCTTGCGCATATCGGCGCCAAGTATTGTCAATAACGGCCAACGCATCGGGGATACTGCCCCCCTTCACACGGATGGATATGCGGTTCACATGGTCCGGATTGTAGTAATACACCGTCCGCGGTGTCGCTACCGCCTGGGCGCCTTGAAAATGGGCGTTGCGAACGACACCTGCGATCGTCACGCGCGCGAACACCATTTCGACCGTCTTTCCCACTGCGCTTTGCGGCGTGAATCCGAGGTCGCGCGCGGTACTTTCGTCAACAACCACGTTCTTTCCGTCTTCGATGCCTTGCCCTTGATTGCGGTCGGTGATCCTGTCCGCTGACAGCATACGCCCGGCGATGAGTTTCATTCCGTAGACGGCGGCGAATCCGGGAGAAATCGAAACCGTCTGAACGGAAAGCTTCTGCGGATTTCCTAACGCTCGGGCAAAACTCAATTCGTCTCCCTCGTCAGCCGGTGCCTTGCTTGACAGTGCCACACCAGTAATGTCGGGACTTCTGGAAAGCGTTTGCATTAGGCTTTCCTGGGCCGATGGGGTAAGGCCGGACTTGTACAGTGATAGCATCACCATATTGTCGTGATTGAAGCCCAGATCGATTTGGCGGGCGTATTTGATTTGGGCAAACATCACGATGACGGCTATGCCGAGACCGATGGAAATCGCAAACTGTATCACTACCAGAGCCGTGCGCAGAGCGGCGGATCGCGTCGGGTTGACGGCCGTGGGCCGGAACGCCGCTGCGGGACTGAAGCCGGAAAGAACAAGTGCCGGATAAATGCCGCCCAACAGCCCGACGACAACGGTTCCCGCCACGACGATCATGGAAAACCGCCAATTGCGGACATAGTCGAAAACAACCTCATGCCCGAGGAAATTTCCATAGGCCGGTAGCAGAAGCTCAACCGTCGCCAGAGCGAAAACCAGCGCCAATGTAGCCGTCAACACCGACTCGGCAAGAAATTGCACCACCAGTTGCTTACGTCGAGCGCCAACCGCCTTACGTAAGCCGACCTCGCGGCTGCGCAGAAATGCGCGTGCGGTGGCGAGATTGGTGAAATTCAGCCCGGCGATTAGCAGAATTAGCAGCGCTATGGCAATCAGGCCGTAAACTGTGGTCAGGCTGTTGCCCGGCTTCATGCCGTGATGATAGTCGGCCGTGAGATGCACGTCGCGCAGTGGAACCACTTTGGCGCTGATGAAATCTTTGATCGGTCGATTGACCACGGAAGCTACCGACGCCAACGTCGCCGTGGAGATATGGCGCGCAAAAAGTTGCGGTATCTGCGCCTCGATGCTACTCTGGGAGACCCCGGGGGCGAGGCGGACATATGTCGAGGCGGGGAACCTTATCCAACTGGATGTTCTTTCAAAATCCCGTTCAACTTGCATGTTGCTGCCAGCATCCGGCGGCGGCGGCTGGTAGGGAATAAAAATGTTTCCGGAAAACTGCGTATTGTAGGGCAAATCCTTTACTATGCCGGTGACGATCCTTGCCTTATTGCCGTCGAACAGCAGTGTTTTTCCAATCGGACTGACGTCGCCGAAATATTTGCGCGCCGTGGCTTGGGTAATCACCACCGCATCGGGGTGTTCGAATACCTTTGCCGGATCGCCTTCGACCAGCGGTAGCCGAATGACGTTGAAGAAGTCGTGACCGACCGCAACGCCCCACTCCCAATATCGCTGATGGTTTACTTCAACCGTATAGGATTGGTTGGTAAAGTGGGTCTGCGCTGCAATCCCGGGAAGTTCTGCCGCCATACTCTCCCCCAGCGGTATCGGCGATCCGCCGAGGTTGACTGGTTCCAGTCCCTGAGGATGCATGACAATGTCGACACGAAAAATGCGCTGGCTATCAGACAGCCACGCATCGAAAGAAAGCTCTTCTTGGACATAGAGCCCGATCAGAATCGCGCAGGCGAGACCAAACGCAAGCCCCGCGACGGCGATGAAGCTGTAAAGCTTGTGACGGATGAAGTTTCGGATCGCGACAAAAAAATAATTCTTAATCATAGCATGACCAATTCTGGAATCTAAAGCTTAGTCTCACTGACCACATGTCCATCGAGCAGCTTGATGGTGCGTTGTGCCGCCGCGGCATGAACCAGCGAGTGGGTTACCATAATGACGGTGGTGCCGGCCTTGGCGGCGCCGGTCAGATAACCCATCACCGCGTCGCCGTTGGCGGTATCGAGGTTGCCGGTCGGTTCGTCGGCGAGGATCAGCTTGGGGTTAGACACCAGGGCACGGGCGATGGCGACGCGCTGCTGCTGACCGCCGGAAAGCTGTTGCGGCCGGTGTTTGGCGCGATGGGCGATGCCTACGCGTTCTAACGCCTCGGCGATGCGCTGTTTGCGACGGCTCTTGTCCTTGCGGTAGATCAGCGCCACTTCGACGTTTTCCGCCACGGTCAGGTCGTCGATCAAATTGAAACTCTGGAAGACGAACCCGATCAGCGCGCGCCGGATCGCCGTCAATTTATGCTCACTCGCCTTGGCTACCTCTTCGCCTGCAAGGCGATAGGAACCGCTTGACGGCTGATCGAGCAGGCCAAGGATATTGAGCAGGGTGGATTTGCCGCAGCCGGACGGTCCCATGATGGCGACAAACTCTCCCGCCGATATTTCGAACGAGATATCGGCAAGGGCGCGTGTCTCCACTTCCGTGGTGCGGTAGTTCTTGCAGACGTTATTCAGTTGAAGCATGGCGTTACCTTTCGATGTCGATGCGGTCGATCTTGTCGTATGTGCTGTAATCGGAGGTGATGACTTTGTCGCCCGGTTCCAGGCCGGACAAAACTTCCACCTGTTCGATATTGCGCCGGCCGATCTTGATGCGGCGCTTGTGCGCGCGCTTGCCGCCCCCGTCTATGACGAAGACGTAATCGCCGCCGGAGCCTTCGAGAAACGGTCCGGCGGGAAGGATCAACCCCGGGCGGTCGGTACCGAGCGACAGCTTTCCCTGCACCGCAGCGCCCGGGGTCAATGCCGGCGGGGCCTTGCCGGCGAAGTCCAGGTCAACCGAAAAAACGCCGTTCTTGACCTGGGGGTAGACGCGGGTGACGCGCAGGCGGTAGGTCCTGCCGTCGATATCCGCGTCGGCGTATTGCTTGGGGCGTACTCGGGATAGGTAGTACTCGTCCACGTCGGCGGAAATCTTGAAGCCGGTATCGAGACGGATTTCCGCCAGCCGTTCGCCGCGATTGCGGTTTTCGCCGATTTTGAGGTTCAGCGATGTGATCTGGCCGGTCACCGGCGCGGTGACGATCAAATCCTTGATCTTATGCTGAGTGACAATCAGGCTTTTCTGCAGGCTTATCAGTTCCTTCTCGAGTTCGGGAAGCTGCTGGCGGCGGGATTTCTCCTGCAGGCGATTGGTCGTCATCTGCAACGGCAGCAGAGTGCGGTAATATTTTAATTCGTCGTGCAATTGCTGGTTCGTCTGTTTCGATACGGCATTCACTTTTAGCAGCGCATCCGAACGTGCCGCATCGTGGTCGAGCCGGTCGATGTTGTATTGTATGCCAGCCAGCGTTTTTCCGTTGGTCGCCCGATTGATTTCCAGTGTCGTGCGATAGGTTTGAATTTGAGTGATGGATTCGGCAAGCCGTCCTTCTTCGGATAGCACCTGCAATTCCAGTGCGGTATTGCGAAAGACGATAAGTTCCTGGCCTTCGGTGACTTTGTCTCCGGCCTGCACCAGAACTTTCGCCACCTGGCCGCCTTCCAGGGCATCGAGATAGATGACATCCTTAGGCGCGACGCTGCCGTGCAACGGTACGAAATCGTGAAACGAATCCTTGACGACGGTCGAGATCGTGATCGTTTTTTCCTGAACGCGAAGGCTACGTTCGCGGGTGCCCCATAACACAACGCCCACAACAAGCACCATCATGGCAACGCCGGCAAAAATCGCTGGGAGGGCGAGGCGTTTGCGGCGCCACCATGGTGGCTCAATCAAATTGTCCATACCGTCAGTCATCGGCGTTCCTTTGTATGAATGCAGTATACGGCCGTTGCGCCGATGCTAGAAACTTAAATAAATCAGGCGGTTGAGTTAGTTCTGCGGTCGCGCTGGCACATCATCCTGTCCGGAAACGGACACAATGCGTTCCGATTTCCTATCGGAAGAAAGTGAAAAGCCCGATAGGTCTTCGGGCTTTCCTTCACCATCAATTTTGCGCGGCTTTCATCGCACGGGTGACCTCCGGCGCGTCCAGCTTTGCCACTGCATCGGCAACCGTTATGCGGCGGCACTTTTCATATATCTTGGATATTGTCGACTTGGTCATCGCGTCTTTTCTGTTGTCACAGATTGCCGTAGCCGCTTTGCTAATGCGATCCAGTAGGGTTGCGGCATCCTTTGGATTGCTAAAGTCAATGTCTTCGAAATGAACGACGGATTTCTTTACAACAAAATTGCCGTTTTCTATCGGAGCGGCCCCGATGATAACGATGCTCATATCCTTGATTGGATCGGCGTTGGCCGGCAATCCAATCAGACCCAATGTTAAGACTGCTCCAAGAAACAATCCGGTATTACGCATAATACTTCTCCTTCTTCATTTTACTTGATGATGTGCTAGTATAATCCAGCATAGCGTTTGCAAGAAGCATTGCAGTGTCAGCGGCTTATGCGTTGTTGGCGGATCGCGGTAACGCGGCAGCGTCCGGAAGCGGACACCGATGGGTGTTGTTTGAACTGATGTGAACAGGTTAAGCTTCGGTATGGAGAAAGTTCGCCGCGTGCTGATTGTCGAAGACGATGCCGATGTGCAACGGGCGGCGCGCTTTGCGCTGGCGGCGCATGTTGAGGAAGTGGAGTTTGCATCGTCGCCGGATGCACTGGTGCAAAAATTATCCGAAAATATCTTCGATGTCGTATTGTTGGACATGAACTTCGTGCTCGGCGATCACTCCGGGCGCGACGGGCTGAACGGTTTGCAACATATTCACACTCTCGATCCGGCATTGTCGGTCGTATTGATGACCGCCTATGGCGCCGTGTCGCTGGCGGTGGAAGCCCTCAAACAAGGCGCTTTCGATTTTATTCTCAAGCCGTGGAAGAACGAGAAGCTGATTGCCTCCGTTCGGGCGGCCGCCGAACGGACATGTAGCACGCGAGATGGGAACGATCTCGATCTGGATAAAATCGAACGCGCCGCCATTGTACGCGCACTCGAACGCCACGCCGGCAACATCGCTCAGACCGCCGCCACTCTGGGTTTAAGTCGTCCGGCTCTTTACCGCCGTATGGAAAAATATGACTTATAGGCTTTCCGCTTCTCTCAACCTTTCGCTCGGGCTTGCCCTGCATGCTATAATCATTGCCGCGCTGGCCGTTGCAGTCTTTTATTGCTTGGCGACGACGCAATACTACGCAACCTCGCTGGTGCTTGTCGGGTTTGCGGCGATGACCATCGCCAGCTTGTGGGCGTCGATCGCACGGCTGGAAGCGCCAATCGTGCATTTTTTGAACAACGCGCTGGCGGGTGCTCCGGATATTCCGGCGTGGGGCGGGCGGGGGATTGAGGCCGCCGTCTTCGCGCTTCAAGAGGAGCGCCGCCGCCAAGCCGGGCAAATCGAATATCTGCAAGCATTGACGGACAGCATAACCGCGGCACTGATCGTCGTATCGCCGGATGGCGAGATGACGCTTGCCAATCGAGCGGCGCGGGCACTGGCTAGCGAAGATGCAAGCGAACTGTCGGCCATTGCCGCCATCGGCCCTGCGGCGGCGCAGGATCTTCTCGCCATAAATCCCGGAATGCACAAAATTGTCGAGCTGGCAAATGGAAAACAAATATTAGCCTCGGTGGCCAGCTTCACGCTGCCCGGTTTCAAGCCCTACCGCATGATTGCGCTGCAAAGCGTCGTCGGCGAACTCGATGCGGTGGAACTGAAAGCATGGCAAGACATGGCGCGTGTGCTTGCCCATGAGATGATGAATTCGCTGACGCCGATCGCATCGCTTTCGGAAAGCCTGATCGCACATTTTAAAAATGCACCCGGTACGGATGGCGTTTCGGGGCCCGACGTTACGGACGCCATTGAAACCATCGGGCGACGCAGTCGAGGCTTGATGAATTTCGTCGAACGTTATCGACAATTTTCCGAATTGCCGCCGCCCAAGCTTCAACCGGTTCGAATTAAGGACTTTACGGCGAGTATCGACGGGTTGATGCGTGCTGTCATGACGGAGAGAAATGTCGCCTATAGCAGTACGGTCGAGCCGGCGGACATGATTGTCCATGCCGATATAGATTTATTGTCTCAAGCGGCTATCAACCTGATAAAGAATGCCCTGGATGCGGTGGCGGCGACGGAAAAACCGGCGATAGCTATTTCTTGTACGGTTGAAAACAATCAAGCCGTCATGGCGATTATTGATAACGGGTGCGGGGTATCGCCGGCTCAGATCGACAACGTTTTCGTTCCTTTTTTTACCACTAAGTCGGGAGGGGCGGGCATCGGTCTTAGCCTTGCCCGTCAGATTGCTCTGGCGCATGGCGGGCAAATCGAGGTCGGTGCAAACGCACCGAGTGGCATGATTTTCCGGATCGTGTTGCCCATATTGCGAACATGAAAAATGCATTATCAAACGTGTAACCCGCATCCGGGATGCGTAAAGCAAACGGGGTAAAATGGCGGCGATGCCGCGTCTATTTCAATGCCGACTTCCCTTGCCCGCCGAATCGTTTTTTTGTGTGTGGTATGGCGATGTTTGTAAATGGCTTCCGCCCGTTTAATTTCCCAATGGCATCTGCATATTTACGACGCCAAACGGAAGATGTTTGAAGCGCGCTTTTCGAACGCAAGTGAATCCGATTTTCCCATACCATGCGATCAATTCGTGGTGATCTTCAATAACGCCGATTTCCGCGAGTGTTGCCCCTTGTCGGTAAGCCTGATCAGCCGCTTGCGCCACCAATGCATTACCGAGGCCACGGTGTCGAAATTTCGGCAACACTCCAATTTTTTCAAAAATACTGATGCCATTCTTCGGTTGACGGAAACTGATGCAGCCGCAAGCGCATTCGCCATCGAATGCCAGTAGGAATGTTGTTCCGAACCCCATGCAGCGCTGAATGTCCGCATCGGTAGTAAAAGATGTGTGGGTTGGGCAGTTCTCACGGGTTAAGTCAAAACGCAGTGCCACATCCGCAAAGGCAGCGGCTATCAGCTCCGCAATACGCCGAATATCGCTTTCGTTCGCAGGCAGAATTGAAAAAGAACTCGATGATAACAACATTGCAAAACCCGGTTATTGATTGTCGTGACGGATTTGACGTGCTCAGTATATGATATTTTTTCTGTAAAACAAAAATTTGGAATGTCGATCTATCATCGCAGAACCACATCAAAAATGCGTTGCAATGATATTGGAATTTTAGCACAGTATACATTGCGGCAATGACGTTTTTACCTGTGAAGGATGCAACATGTTTCAGTCTCGGGTTGTCCCGTATGTTCTGGCGGTTGCAGCCATGCTGCTTTCGGAGTGTGTGGCTGAGAATGTTATGTTGCTTGGCCCGAACGTTCAGGAACATGCGCACCGCGACGGGTACCTTAAATTCGACGCCGATGTGCCAGGCCTGAAACCGAAGGTATTTGCCGCCAATCTACTTTATGACGGCAATGCCTATCCCGGTTACCAAAGCTTCAATGAGATGGGCGACGAATTCATCTACGCTATTACCGACCGGGAATGGCAAAGCAGCCGGATGCGCACCGTTTCCGCACGCAATCCTTCGCAAATCCACATATTGAAGTTCGTCAACGAGAAGTGGGAGGGCGAACCGTTCGTCACCGATGACGGTAGCAGAATGTATTTTACCGCTATTATGCCGCCGAAGGATCATCCGTGGCATTCGGATATCTATTATGCCGACAAAACCGCCGACGGCTGGGGTGTGCCGCATTTGTTGCCGCCGCCAATCAATACACTCGCTAGCGAATGGCATGTTTCTCTCACCCGTAAGGGCGTGATGTATTTTTGTTCGGAGCGCGACGGCGGCAGGCTGCGCGCCGATCTTTTCCGTGCCGTGCCTGAGAACGGAGAGTACAAAACGGTCGAAAAATTGCCGGATACCGTCAATACGGCATATAACGACTGCGATCCGCTTATCGCGCCGGACGAAAGCTATCTCATCTTCCATTCCAACCGCCCGGGCGGCTATGGCGAGCACGATCTGTATATCAGTTTCCGTGATCCGCGCGGCGAGTGGACTGCACCCCGCAATATGGGGCCGGACATCAACACCGCCGGCTGGGAAATGGCGCCCTCGCTGACGCCGGACGGAAAATATCTGCTCTTCACACGCCGAAAGGCGTTCAAGACCGACGAGCCGTCGCAAATTCTCTGGGTATCGGCAAGCATTGTCGATACGTTGCGGTAAGCTGGCGAGGTTGTACGCTTGTTCACGGATGATGGCGTCGTCATGCTGCAAGGTGCGTCAGCGGCGGTCGGCATTGCATCCGTGCGCGGCAAATATGAGTCGCGGTTCCAGATACTGGCGATCTTCGATGTCTGCACCCGCGAATGTCTGGCGGCGATTGCCGACACCTCGATCTCCGGTCGCCGAGTGGCGCGCGAACTGACACAGCTGCTTGCCTGGCGCGGCAAACCCAAGGTCATTGTCAGCGATAATGGGACCGAACTGACCTCGAACGCGATCATTCTCTGGACCGAAGATACCAAGGTCGGATGGCATTATATCGATCCCGGCAAGCCGATCCAGAACGCCTTCAGCGAGAGCTTCAACGGTCGCCTGCGCGACGAGTTCCTCAACGAGACCTTGTTCGCATCGTTGGCGCAGGCGCGCGTAGCGCTCGAAGAATGGCGGCGCGACTACAACGAGGTGCGTCCCCATTCTCGCATCGGCTGGCTGGCGCCAGCCGTTGATCAGCCCCCAGCAAATTGGATCGAATTGAGGTAGAGTTTTCCGATGGCTTCCGTAGCTCATGGCGTAAGGCGTGCGACAAGACCGGTGTCATCGGGGTGACGTTCCATGACTTGCGCGGGACGGCGGTGACCCGGCTTGCGATTGCCGGTTGCACGGAAGCCGAGATCGCCGCGATCACCGGCCATTCGCTGCGGGACGTGGCGGCGATCCTCGATGCGCACTATCTGCACCGCGATCCGGCGCTGGCCGAAAACGCCATTCGGAAGCTCGAAAAGGGAACGAAAATTCCCGACTGAGCGCCCGACTGTGCCTAAACGTTCTATGTGGAGAGAGGAAAAGCGCAGATAAATCAGTGGCTGGGGGACTAGGATTCGAACCTAGACTGGCGGAGTCAGAGTCCGCTGTCCTACCGTTAGACGATCCCCCAACGGCCCTTGACGGGAAGGGGCCTCCGTTTATCGCAAGCTGGCGGTCCCTTCAAGCGTTTATCCTCCGCTCGAGCCGGGCGGGCGGGTAAGCCGGCTGACCGTGCGCCCTCTCTTCTGCCCCCCCCCCCCGTGACGAAAATGCGCAGTACGGGCGGGTGATTTTCGGAAAGATACGCGAAAAAACAAGCCGCTAGGGCCAATCATCGATTCTATTAAACCGCGATTTGCTCTAGCGTGAAAAAAAACGAACCGGGACGGGACGCCTTGGATCAAGTCAAAAGAATACGAAGACGGCGGCATCGGTCCCGGCGCCCCAAGGCGACCATTCCGATCCTGGCCGCCATCGATCTGGGCACCAACAACTGCCGGCTGCTGATCGCCGTCCCGGCCGCGAACGGTTCCTTGCGGATTGTCGATTCGTTTTCGCGCATCGTGCGCTTGGGCGAGAGGGTGGCCTCGACCGGCGTTCTCGGCGCGGCGGCGATGGATCGCACGGTGGCGGCGTTGAAAATCTGCGCCGAGCGGATTGCAAAGCACGGGGCGACGAAGGTCCGCGCGGTGACGACCGAGGCCTGCCGTCAGGCATCCAACGCCGCGGCGCTGGTCGAGCGGGTGGAGCGCGAGGTCGGCATCCATCTCGACATCGTGGCCCCGGCCGAGGAGGCCAGGCTGGCCGCGCTCGGCTGCGCGCCCCTGATCGGCGACGAATACGACGGCGCGCTGGTGTTCGACATCGGCGGCGGCTCGACCGAGGCGATCTGGCTCGAACGCGTGGACGGGCGGCCCAAGCTGATGCACTTTGCTTCGGTGCCGACCGGGGTAATGTCGCTGGCTGAGGTGGGCATGTCCTATCCCGATATGTGCGCTAAGACGCGGGAAAGCTTCGCCGCGGTCCGCCGCGCGATGGACGAAAAAGGCGCCTTCGATTCCGCCCGCCATCATCTGCTCGGCACCTCGGGCACAGTGACTACTCTGGCGGGTATTGCACTTGATTTGCCGCGTTACGTGCGCTCGAAGGTGGATGGCACGTGGCATGAGGCTGCCGACATGTGCAAGGTGATGGAGCGGCTGGTCGGGCTTTCCCGGCCCGAGCGGGTGGCGCTCGGCTGCGTCGGCGAGGAACGGGCGGATTTGATCATGCCCGGCTGTGCGATCTACGGTGCGATAGCGGCGGCGTGGCCGTGCATGCGCCTTCGGGTTGCCGACCGGGGCCTGCGCGAGGGAATATTGCGCGATTTGATGACGGAGGCGAAAGCTTGAGAGGACGGGATTCCGGTTCGGGGCGGGGCGAAGGCATGGTGCGGGTGGAAACGGCGCGGCGGCGCAGTTCCTCCTCGACCCGCTGGCTGACCCGCCAGCTTAACGATCCGTACGTCGCGGCGGCGAAGACGCAAGGCTATCGCTCGCGCGCCGCCTTCAAGCTCAAGGAAATCGATTCCCGTTTCCGGCTGCTGAAGAAGGGGGCCTTGGTGCTCGATCTGGGCGCTGCGCCCGGCGGCTGGTGTCAAATCGCCGCCGACATCCTCGACGGCACCGGCAAGATCGTCGCCGCCGATATTCTGGAAATGGAGCCGATTCCCGGCGTCGAAATCTTCCGCTGCGATCTGCTCGATCCGGCAACGCCGCCGATGCTGATCGCCGCGCTGGGCGGCAAGGCCGACGTGGTGCTGACCGACATGGCCGCGCCCACCACCGGCCACCGGCCGACCGACCACATCCGCACCCTGACGCTGTTCGAGGTGGCGCTCGATCTGGCCGAAGACGTGCTGAAGCCGGGCGGATCGTTCGTCGGCAAGGTGTTTCAGGGCGGGGCGACCAACACTCTATTGACGCGGGTGAAGCAGCATTTTTCCGACGTCAAGCACGTCAAGCCGCCGGCCTCGCGCGCGGAATCGGTGGAGCTGTATCTGGTGGCCAAGGGGTTCAAGGGGATCGCGCCTCATGATTCATAACGGGTCCTGCTTTTGCGGCGCGGTGAAATTCCGGCTCGAATGCGAACCGATGTTCGTCAATTGCTGCCATTGCACCGACTGCCGCAAGCAAACCGGCGGCGCCTTTGCGATCAACGGGGTGATCGAGGCGGCGTGCGTTACCGTGCTGCAGGGCGAACCGGCGGCGGTGGCGATGAAGACCGACAGCGGCGCACCGCACGACATCTATCGTTGCCCGCAATGCCTTTCGCCGCTGTGGAGCGATTACGGCGTACCCGGGGTGTTGATGGTCAGGCTGGCCATGCTCGACGATGCGGCCGCCTTTCCGCCCCAGGCGCATATCTATGTTCGCTCCAAGCTGCCCTGGGTGCGGCTGCCCGAAGGCGTGCCGGCGTTCGATGCCTATTACGACATGGAAAAAATCTGGCCGGCGGAAAGCTTGAAGCGCCGCAACGCGGTAACCGGCGGGAAATAGACAGGGGGGGCAGAAAAGAATTGGCGCGGCAGCGGGGCGGATATTCGCCGCCATCGCCGCCGTCATGCGTAAGCTTATCATCCTCGCCAACGCCCTCATCCGCGATAATCGCTGCTGGACACAATATCCTGCTTGACCATAACGGATACTCTAAAGGGGGAGCCCCCTTCGAAATTCTGAAAAATAAATAAACTGCCAAATATAGGCGAAAATTAAAATATTATTGCGTTACTTCTTTTTGCCGGCTTTGTCCGCATCGGCATAGGCGGCTTCGATGGCGTCCTTGCCCTCTTCGGAGAAAATCCAGTCCTCGGCGGCCTTTTGGTTGGCGAATTGCTGGGCCAGCCGCTGGTGTTTCACCCGGCCGGGAATCGGCAGCAGCACCTCGTAGGTGCCCTCATACCGGTGATCCTTGGTCAGGGAGGCATAGGCTTGCGGTTTGGTATACTTCTTCATAGCGAACTCCATGCAACCCAGCCGGATGGGTGTCTAGCATTCCGCGCTTAGGATGCAAACCGCGCGCAACAAAATTATTCGGGTTTGGTTTTCTTCCGGCCGATGCCGAGGTGTTCGCGCCAAAGTTTGGCGGGGATTTCCTCGACTTCGCCTTCGGCCAGCTGGCCGAGATGGAACGGCCCGAATTGCACCCGGATCAGCCGCGCCACCTTTAGACCCAGGCTTTCCATCACCCGCTTGACCTCGCGGTTCTTGCCTTCCTTGATCGACACCGTAGCCCAGGCGTGGGTGCCGCCCGAACGCTCCAGATCGGCGATGACGGGGCCGTATTTCACCCCGTCGATGGTGACGCCCTCGGCCAGCTTGTCGAACTGGGCCTGGGTCGGCTTGCCGAACAGCCGGACCCGGTATTTGCGGACCCAGCCGCCGGTGGGCAGTTCCAGGCGGCGGGCGATCTCGCCGTCGTTGGTCAAAAGCAGCAGCCCTTCGGTGTTGAAATCGAGCCGGCCGACCGAAACCACCCGCGGCAGCTGCTTGGGCAGGTTGGTGAACACGGTGGGGCGGCCCTGGGGGTCTTTGTGGGTGACCACCAGGCCGGAAGGCTTGTGATAGCGCCACAGCCGGGCGCTTTCCGGCTCGGTCAGCGGTTTGCCGTCCACCGCCACGACATGGCCCTCGCCGACCTTGGTGGCGGGGGTGGTGACGGTTTTGCCATCAAGGGCGACGCGGCCCTCGGCGATCAGCTTTTCGGCGTCGCGCCGCGAACAAATGCCGGCGCGGGCGATGATTTTGGCGATGCGTTCGCCCGTGCTAGGTTCGGCCAAAGGATGCTCCAGACATGACTGACGACGAAGCCATAGCACTCGCCATCGCCGAAGCCAAAGCCGCCGCTTTGCGGGGCGAGGTGCCGGTGGGCGCGGTTTTGACCAAAGACGGCGAGATGGTGGCCAAATCGGGCAACCGCATCGTCGAATGGCACGATCCCACCGCCCACGCCGAAATGCTGGTGATCCGCGAGGCCGCCCGGCGGCTGAACAACGAGCGGCTGGTCGGCACCGTGCTCTATGTCTCGCTGGAGCCGTGCGCGATGTGCGCCGGCGCCATCGCCATGGCGCGGATCGACCGGGTGGTGTTCGCGACCTGCGACCCCAAGGGCGGGGCGGTGATGCATGGGGCGAAGTTCTTCGAACAGCCGACCTGTCATCATCATCCTATCGTCGAACAGAAGGGCAATGCCGAAATCGCCAGCGCGCTGTTGCGGGATTTCTTCCGCGCACGGAGGACGTAATCCGCCGCCGGTCCTGTTGCACCGGAATTTTGCACCGGAAAAAAGGCGATGAATTCAACGGTCTAGGCTCAGGACCTATTAAATTTCTTGCGAAAGGCCCGTCTTATCGATTCATTGGTGGCACTGGGAGGTGCTTCGATGAGCGATCTGATTTGGCTGACGAAGGCGCAGATGCGTCGGATTGAGCCCTATTTTCCATTATCGCACGGGGTTCCGCGGGTTGACGACCAGAGGATTATCAGCGGGATCATCTTTGTCATCCGCAACGGACTTCGCTGGCGTGATGTGCCCAAAGAGTACGGTCCGCACAAGACGATCTATAACCGCTTTATCCGGTGGAGCCGTCTTGGTGTCTTCAATCGGATTTTTGCCGCGTTGTCGGCCAAGGGCGGCAAACCCGACCGGCTGATGATCGACGCCACCCACCTCAAGGCGCATCGCACCGCAGCCAGCTTGCTCAAAAAGGGGCTGTTCCCCGACGTATCGGGCGCACCAAAGGCGGCTTGAACTCGAAACTTCGTGCCGTGTGTGACGGCCAGGGGCGCCCGCAGGTCCTGTTGCTCAGCGAAGGCCAGATGAGCGACTACAAAGGCGCTGCCCTGATGCTTGATGCCTTGCCGCCCGCCAAGGAATTGCTGGGCGACAGGGGCTATGACGCCAACGGGTTCCGCGATGGCTTGGCCGAACGCGGCATCACCGCCTGCATCCCGTCAAAGGCCAACCGCAAAATCCCCATCCCACACGACCGCGTGCTGTACCGCCAACGTCACAAGATCGAGAACATGTTCGGCAAACTCAAAGATTGGCGGCGCATCCACACCCGCTACAACCGCTGCGCCCACACCTTCTTCTCAGCTATCTGTATCGCCGCGACCGTCATCTTTTGGATCAATCAATGAGTCCTGAGCCTAGTTCAAATAGTTCAAAATCATCCGGTCGGTTGAACTGGAGAACCCTCGCGCCCCGCCCCACCGCATAGCCCCGGGGTGGCGGGAAGGCCCATGCCCCCGGGATATCGCGATCTTTTGCGAAGCGAAGGCCGGATCACGCCCCCGCCGTTATTTCCTCAAGCGCCGGCACGGCGTCGAGGGCGTCGCGAAGTTCCGCCTGAAGATCTGCGAGGCCTTCGAGGCCGACCGACAGGCGCAAGAGCGCATCCGATATGCCGGCGGCTTGTCTTTCTTCCGCGGTCATGGAGGCGTGGGTCATCGTCGCGGGATGCGCGATCAGACTTTCGAAGCCGCCGAGCGATTCCGCCAAACAGAACATGCCGCCGTGGCGGGCCAGACGGTTCACCACCGGCTCGACCGCCGCGACATCGGCCAACTCGAAGCTGAGCATGGCGCCGAAACCGCTCTGCTGCCGTTGCGCCAGCGCGTGGCCCGGATGGTCGGGAAGCCCGGGATAATATACCGCCTTCACCGCGGGATGTCGCGCGAGGGCGGCGGCGATTTCCGCCGCGCTGCGGGATTGTTCCCTGACCCGAAGTTCCAGCGTGCGCAATCCGCGCAACACCAGCCAACTGTCGAACGGTGCGCCGGTGACGCCGACGGCATTCGCCCACCAGGAATAGGTTTCGTACAGCTCGGACGTTTTGGTCACCACCGCCCCGCCGACCACGTCGCTGTGGCCGTTGAGGTATTTCGTCAGCGAATGCACCACGATGTCGGCGCCGAGGGACAGCGGGTTTTGAAACACCGGCGACAGAAACGTATTGTCGGCCGCCACCAGCGCGCCTGCGGCATGCGCCAAGGCCGCAACGGCGGCGATGTCGGTAATGCGCAGCAGCGGGTTGCTCGGCGTTTCGATCAGAACGATTTTCGGCGAACCGGCCAAGGCCTTTCGGCAGGTGTGGATATCGGTCAGATCGGCAAAATCGACGCGAAAATGCCCGAGGTTGGCG
This sequence comes from Alphaproteobacteria bacterium UBA1303, assembly GCA_002307315.1. Taxonomy (GTDB): domain Bacteria; phylum Pseudomonadota; class Alphaproteobacteria; order Micropepsales; family Micropepsaceae; genus Rhizomicrobium. The sequence goes on along the minus strand of DBTZ01000039.1, from coordinate 80,869 downwards.
CGCTCGCGCAACAGCCGGTAGGTTCCGCCATAGCAATCGTGCGGGGCGACGACCAGATCGCCGGGTTTCAGCGCGGCCAGCACCAGATTGACCGCCGACAGCCCCGAAGAGGTGATGACGGCGTTGTGGCCGCCCTCCAGATCCGCAATCGCCTGCCCCAGGGTATCGCGGGTGGGATTGCCGGTGCGCGAATAATCGTAGGTGCGCTTCTGTCCGAACGCGCGAAAGGAAAAATTGCTCGACAACACCAGCGGCGGCGTCACCGCGCCGTACGCAACATCGGCGTCGATGCCGGCCCGGACTCCGATGGTGGCGAAACATCGTTCTGTAGCGGAAGTACTCAATCTCTTCTCCTGTTTGCTCTTCGAACCCAACGTCCAACGACAGGGGTTCGCACAAACAAAGGAGACGGGCCGTGCCCATTCTGCCATCATCTGCCGGCCACCGCCGCGGGAATTGGCACCTTGTGGCTTGTGGGCCGTAGGTTGCCCCAGCTTCAACGGGCCTATCCCTCAGCTGGTCTTGATGATGGCTCGATCCTAAAAGCGAACCCGTCGCAATGTCAAAAGAATTCGCCGAGAGCGCCGGGCGGCGCGAATCGGGCCGGAATGGCGCGTTTTTTTCGCGATTTCCGCGCCCGGATTAAGCCTTCCTTTTCCATTGGGGGGCATATTCGGGGGCATTGGGCGGCCAGAATGGCGTTCACGCCCCCAAGAATTTGGACACGCGATATGGGTAAGGCTTCGACGGATCAACTCAAGCAGATGATTGAGTCGCAGCACGGTGGGAGCGCGACCTTCCACCAATCGTTGCGTCTGCAACTGCCTGCAAGCATCCTGAAGGACTGGGACGGCATCGTCCACGTTTTCGACTTGAGCAATCACCCGACGGCCAAATTGGCCTACGCCTGGTCCTCCGGCGTCAGGGGCAGTTCCAAGCCCCGCTATTTTGCCGTGTTGCAGTCCGCCAGCATCACCGGGCCGGTAGAGGCGGTCAAAGCCGCCGTTACGGCGATCCGCAACGCGGAACGCAAAGTCGCGGTGCCCTGAACGACGTTCGACGTTCGGCCGAATTCACTCTCGTTATTCAGGCGACCTTCCGGTCCGGCGAGGAGTCGGCACTGATGTCGGCGATGCTCTTGAGGCTCGCCATGTCGAAGCCGTTCTGAAAGAAGGAAAAGAAGCGGAACGGATTGTTCATATAGGCCGGGAACATCAGATTGTTGATGTCCTTGTCGGTATCGAGATAGCCGATGCGCGGGCAATCGCCATGCAGCATCAGATGATGGCGCGCGATCACCAGTCCGGCCTGGTCGATCCAGCGCGTCACCGCCGGCTTCGCCAGTTCCCGTTCGAGATAGCGCGACAGGAAATCCACGAACACCAGGGCGTTCGGCGTATCGTTGACCAGCATCAAATTGGCGGTCAGCCGCGAACCGATTTGCACGTTGCCGGTGTTCTCGTTGAGCATAAGGTCGAAATCCGCGCCGCGCGCCAACAGATCCGCCACGCCGTAGCGTAGAACGAGATCGATGTCGGACACGAAAACCGGTACTTTGAGTTCGCGCAGGAAACCACCGAGCAGAATGAACCGCATCGATTGCAGATGCGCAACCGGCTTGGCGTAGGCGTTCGGCGGTTCGGCGCAACATAGAGTGGCGACCGCCTTGACGTCGAATGCATCGCCGCTGAAGTACAGCCGTTCGTCGTCGAGCTTGAGCGAGGCGGCGATGTCGGAAAGTTCGTTCGCCCCGCCGATGACATGCACGACGACGAGGCAGGGAACGTCGCAATTGCGGAGCACCGAGCCGGCATACCAACCGGCGAAGCGGTCGACGTAATCGCGGTCGGCGGCAACGAAAAACACCGCCTTGGCCCCCAGACGTTCCGCCGCGGCGCGCACACTCTGCCAATCCGCCGCAGCACCGTTCGACGTAACGAAGGAAACCGATTGATTGTCGTCGGGTGACGGCGTCGGCCCGAATACGGCGTCGAGGTCGACGGCATCCATAATCGACCGGAAATGGCGTTCCCATTGGGCCAACTCCGGGGACAGCCCCGGAATGTCCGGCAGCGCCTTGGCGGCCGACAGCAAAGTTTCGACCAATTTGGCGTTGGCGGCGACGGTCAGCGGCCGGCACAGCGCGGCGCCGACCGCGGTGCACAGATCGCGCAGATGAATCAACGGATGGGTGCCGGGCTTTGGCGACAGCGCGGCGGCAATCGCCTCCTCGTCCTCCAACGCGGCAGCCTGGGCGGGCGTCCGGCTGCGCGCGGTTAGCGCCGCCGTATAATAGGCAACCTTGTCGGTACGGCCGAGCTTGGCGTTGCAGTCGCGGGCGGCAACCAGAAACGCGTCGGATTGGGGAACCAGCACGGCCAAGGCCGCCGCACAGCGTTCCGCCTCGGCGATCTTGCCGTCGGCCAGATGCCGGTTGAAATCTTCGACGGCCTTCGGCGCATAGGTTTTCACCAACTCGACGACGCCAGACCGGTCGGCCGTAGTACCGTCGCACAGTTTGACCAGCGTTTCGACGGCATCGACCGTGCGGCCGGCTTCGTCCTGCCAGCCGACCATCGTCCGCAGAATGTCGCTGCTGACCATGCCCTTGCCGGCGATGATTTCGAGCAGCGCCAGGGCATCCTTCCGCCGCCCATCGCCGTCCAAGCGCAAGGCAAGCTCGTGTAACGCCGCCAGCCGGTCTTTATCGTCTTCCGTCATTTGCCCGTCTCCCTAGAGCATTTCACTGTTTAACGAAAAACACCGAAATGCTCTAACTCCTTGTTTTGTCGCGCTTCATACCAGAAAACCGGATTCCACTTTTTCAGTGAAGCGCTCTAGCCGCGGCTTAAGCGCATTTCACCAGCCGCAAATCCGGTTCGGCAACGCCCGGTTCGGCGGCATCGGCGGCGGCAATAGCATCTTTCGTCCACAGCCGGTTGTCGGGAGGCAGCGGATTGTAGCGATGCAGCAGCGTCAGTTTTTCCCGATACAGGCCGAAGTAATCTTCGGCCGCCAGCATCTCGCGCTGCTCGTGATCGAGCGACGCCCCGGCTTCGAGATAGGCCCGCAAATTGGTCAGGTCGGGACGCGGCGTGCGCCCGGCGTTGTGTTCGCGCGCCACCGTCGCGTAAAGCGTCTCCAGCCGTTCGACCAGTAAATCGGTGTCGAACAGCGTGCAACTGTCGCGCGTGGCGGCAAGGCGATCCTTCAACGCGGCGATCTCGCCGCGGTTGTTGCCCAGTTCCACCGCCCGCTCCACGAAATCCTGCGGCCGGGTGCAGACCATATCGGGCAGTCCGGCCGCGCGCACCAAACTGCCGCAGACGCGCGAGGCGAAACAGCGCCCGGACAGCGTCAGCACCGGCACCCCCATCCACAGGGCATCCGAGGCCGTGGTATGGGCGCCGTACGGCACGGTATCGAGACAAAGATCGGCGAGCGGATAGCGCGCCAGATGCTGCCCCGAAGGCTTCTTCGGCGCGTAGATCAGCCGCGCGGGATCGATGCCGCGGCTCTGGGCGGCGACGGCCAGCCGCAGCTTGGTGCCTTGCGTCGTGTCGAGCAGCCACAGCACACTGCCGGGAACCCGCGCAAGAATTTGCATCCAACGGTCGAAGGTATAACGCGAAAGCTTCTGGCTGCCGTTGAAACAGCAGAACACGAAAGCATCGTCGGGCAGACCGGTGTCGCTGCGCTGCGGCCGCTCCGCCGCGATCTCGCGTTTGCGGTCGTTGGGCTGATAGCACGGCAGGCGGAGCACCGTTTCGGAATAATAGAGTTCCGATTCCGGCGGAACGATCCAATCGTCGGCGATAATGTAATTGTGATAGGGCGACCCCATCGTGCCGGGGAAACCCAGCCAATTGATCTGTACCGGCGCCGGCCGGCGGGCGAACAGCTTGGTGCGCGCGTCCTTGGTATGGCCGTTGACGTCGACCAGGATGTCGATGCCGTCCGCGGCGATGCGGCGGGCGGCCTCGTCGTCGCTCATGGCGCGGATGTCGACCCAATGTTCGATCGCCGCCTTGATGCGCGCATGCAGCGGATGCGTCGACGCCTCGCCGCAGTAATAGGCAAACACCTCGACCTTGCTGCGATCGTGACGCTCGAACATATCGGCCATCAGATAGCCGATCGCATGTTCGCGCAAATCGGACGAAACGTAGCCGACGCGCAGGCGACGCCCGGTCAAGTCGATCGCCGCGGCGCGGCGGTCGAAATCCGAATTGTATTCGATGTCCTCGTCGGCTTGCTCGATGGTGCGGTTTGCCACCGCAAGCTGCAACAGCGGATCGTCGGTGAAGTTCGCCGCCGACAAGGGATGCAGGTTTTTGATCAACGTCCGTACCGAACCGTGCTTGGGCGGAACCATCACCGGCCATTGGCAATGGAACAACCGCGAGCCGAGATATTGCTCGATGAGGTTCTTCTGATTCGGGTCGATCTCCAGGCACTGACGGACGGCATCTTCCGCCATTTCCGTTTGCTGGCATTCGTTGAGCACGCGCGCCATTTGAGTAAGCGCCATGCGGGCATATCCGACACTGTCGCCGGAGATCGCAACCGGCTTGCCGAGCGCCGTCTTCCACAGCGCAACGGCCTTATCCTTCGCCCCCACCCGCTCCATCATGCGGCCGAGATTGATGTAGCCGGGAAGAAAATCCTCCTTCAGGAGAACCGCCCGCTTGAGATACTCGACGGCGGCAGAGACATTCCCCGCTTCGCTTTCGAGCACCGAGCCGTTGAACAGGACCAAATGGAGCTGCGGATTGTCGGGATGGCTGTCGATCCAGGCGCGATAAAGCTGCCGGGCGGTTTCCCGCTGTCCCATCGCCTCTTGGGCGTTGGCGGTTTCGATCAGTTTGGCACAGGAAAGCGTACCGGCAAGGGCCGGAATTTCCGCGGCGGCAATATTCTGTTCTGGCATCTGACTACTCCGTCGAATGTCGGCAAACGATACGGCCCCCAACCACCGAGCCCTGCCTTTTCGTCGATGAAATGTGAAGTATTAAGGTTACCAAACCGCTAAAACGCGGCCGGAAGCCTGGCGGAAATGGCGAAAATCGCACCCCGGACGCACCAAGGGCGCGGCCTTCGTCGCGCCCTTGGTGACTGCCCTTCGATCCGGCGACGATGCCGCCGGCAAATCCAACGCTTACGTGAGATAGGCTATCTGCGTCGTCGACAAAGCCGTGTTGAACGTACTGGCCACACTGGCATCCTTGAATGACTTGATCGAGTCGCTGTCAGTGGTGCCCAGGGCGGCGATCTGCGTCGATGTCAGGGCGGCAAGCAGACCGGTGCCGGCTTTCAACGCGGTAGCCTCAGCATCGGTGATGTTTGCCATGACATCCGTCGTCAACTGCTTGACTTGATCCGTGGTCATCCCCGTGATCGTCCCGGTGCCGAGCAACCCGAACTCCGTCTTGTCCAGCGTGGCGATGTCGGCTGCCGGTAGTTCGGCGATCTGTCCAGCAGTTATGCCGCCGAGAGCCGTTGTCGTCAGAGCGGCGAACTCGTTCGCATCCAGCGTGGCGAAGTCGGCGTTCGCGACTTGAGCGATCTGGAGATCGTCCAAGGCGCCGAGGGCCGTCGTCGTCAGAGCCGCGAACTTGTCCGCATCGAGCTGAGCGAAGGAAGTCGCCGCCAGTTGCCCGATAGCCGTCGTCGTCAACGCGCCGAGCGCACCCGTCGTCAGCGACGCCAGATCGGTGGCATCCAGGGTAGAGAAGTTGGTGGTCTGGAGCGACCCGATCTGATTGGCCGTTAGAGCACCGAGCGAGGTCGTCGTCAGAGCGCTGAACTCGGTGGAGTCGAGCGTAGCGATGTCGGTGGTAGAGATCGCCGCGGTCTGGGTCGCCGTCAACCCGGTGAGTTGCGTCGTCGTCAAATCCTCGAAGAAATCGTCGGACGACACGCCGGCGATTTGTGCCGCCGTCAGAGCTTCGATCTGGTCTGCATCCAGAGACCCGATTTGAGTCACGGTCAGCGCCGCCAGGGCGGTCGTCGACAGTGCCGCAATCTGCCCCGCGGTCAGACCGTCGATCTGCGTCGTGGTCAGTTCCGCCAGATTGCCGCCCATGCCCGCAAGCTGGCTGGCCGCCAAGCTGCCGATCTGGGCCGACGTGAGGTTATGCAGCGCCGTGGTGGTCAGACCCGACAACTGCGTCGTGGTCAGTGACGGAATCTGCGTCGTCTCGTTCAAAGCCTGGATCGCCGTGGAACTCATCCCCGACAACGCGGCGGACGTCAGCGCCTTAAGCTGCGTGGCGGTAAAGGACGGTATCTGGCTTGCCTTCAGTTCGCCCGCGTCGGTAGACGTCAGGTTTTGCATTTCGGTGACGGTGATGGCCGCGATCTGATTGCCGTCCAGCTTGGCGGTCTGCGTCGATGTCAACGCATTGAAGTTGGTCGTCGTCAGCCAGCCGATCTGCGACGGTAGCAGAGCGGAAACCTGCGTCGTCGTCAGGCCGGCGACCTGCGTGGTTGTCAACTCCGCCAACTGGGTCTTGGACAGAACCTGGATCTGCGTCGTGGTCAACGCTGCGAGGTCGGTCGTGTCCAAGGTGCCGAGACTGGTGGTCGCCAGAACCTTGATCTGATCCGTCGACAATTGCGCAAGTTCGGTCGTCGACAATTCGCCGAAGTCGTCTGCCGACATCGCCTGCAACTGCTTGGTGGTCAGTCCTTGAATCTGATCTTCGTCCAGCGACTGAACTTGGGTCGTGGTCAGGGCCGACAGGTTGTCGGTCGACAGCGCCGCAATCTGCGCCGAGGTCAGACCGTTGAGCTGCGTCGTGGTCAGGGCCGCCAGATTGGTGGTGCCCAAGCCAGCAAGCTGGGCGTTGGTCAACTGACCGATCTGGGTCGAGGAGAGATAATTCAGTGCCGTAGTTTCGAGAACCGACAACTGCGCCGTGGTCAAAGACTGAACCAGCGTATCGCCGAGAGACTTGGTGGCCGCATCGGTGATGCCCGAGAGCGCCGTTCCGGTCAGCGCCTTGAGCTGCGCGGTGGTAAGGTGTGAAACCTGCGTGCTGGACAGTTCGCCCACGTCGGTGGCATCCAGGCTCTGCAGTTGAGTGACGGTGACGGTTGCCATCTGCGTCGTGGTCAGCTTGGCGATCTGATCGGCGTCCAGCTCCTTGAAGTTGGATGTCGACAGCCAGCCGACTTGAGCCGGGTCCAAGGCGCTGACTTGAGTGGTCGTCAGATTGTCGATCACGGTCGTCGACAGCCCCGACAATTGCGTCTTGGTCAGAGCCTTGATCTGATCCGTGGTCAGCATCGCAGTCTCTGCGGAGTCCATCGTGTTGAGGTTGGTCGTGGTGAGCGCCGCGATCTGCGTGCCCTTCAGTTCGGAAAGCTGGGTTCCCGACAACTCCTCGAAGTCGGCCTTCGCCATCGCCAGCAGTTGCTTGGTAGTCAGCCCGCCGATTTGGTTGCTGTCGAGCGTTGGGACCTGGTCCGAGGTAAATGCGGACAGATCGGTCGACGACAGCGACGAAATCTGCGTCGAGGTCAGGCCGTTGAGCTGATCCTCGGTCAGCAGCCCCAGATTGGTGGTGCTCAGAGCTCCCAACTGGCTGGCACTGAGTTCGCCGATCTGGGTCGAGGTGAAGTTGGCCAGCGCCGCAGAGGAGAGATTCGTCAATTGCGTCGTGGTCAGGGCCTGGATCTGCGTGTCCTTCAGGGCCTTGATGGCGTCTTCGCTCATTCCCGACAACGCGGCCGCGGTCAGCGCCTTAAGCTGCGTGGCGTCGAAGACCTTTACCTGCGTGCTGGTCAAATCGCCGACGTCGGTGGCGGTCAGACTCTGCAACGCCGTAGCGGTAATGACGTCGATTGCGGTCGTGGTCAACGCCGCGGATTGCTCCGCGCTCAGCCGCGACAGATTGTCGGAAGTGAGACCGACGATCTGCGTCGCGCTCAACGCTTTCACTTGATCGGTGGACAATGCATCGACGATCGTCGTGGTCAAGGCCGCGATCTGCGTCTTGGTCAACGCCGTGATTTGGGTCGTGGTCAACGCGGCAACGTCGTCGGTGCCCAAGGTCTTGAGGTTGGTGGTCGAAAGCGCCGCAATCTGGTCGGTGCCGAGCCCGGCCAACTGGTCCGAACTGAGCTCGCCGAAGTCGGTCGTCGACAGCGACTTGATCAAGGTCGTCGATATCGCACCGACCTGAGCCGTGCTCAGCGACTGGACCTGGGTACCGGTCAGCGCCGACAGGATGGTCGCCGACAGCGACGAAATCTGCGTCGTGCTCAGGCCGTCGAGCTGATCTTCGGTCAGCAGCTTCAGATTGGTGGTGCTCAGCGCCGATAGCTGACTGGTGCTCATATTGCCGATCTGGGTCGAGGACAGATTGCCCAGCGCGGCGGTGCTTAGACCGGACAGTTGCGTCGTAGTCAGAACCTGGATCTGCGTGTCTTTCAGGGTCTTGACGACATCCGCATTCATTCCCGACAGCGCGGTCGCGGTCAGCGCCTTAAGCTGCGTGGCGTCGAATTTTCCAACCTGCGTACTGGTCAGATCGCCGACGTCGGTGGCGGTCAGGTTCTGCAACGACGTGGCGGTGATGACGTCGATCTGCGTCGTCGTCAGCGCCGCGGTCTGATCCGCATTCAACTGCGACAGGAAGGTCGTGCCGAGTCCCTTGATCTGCGTCGACGTCAACGCGCCAATCTGACTGCTGCTCAACGCGCCGATCACGGTCGTGCTCAACCCCGCCAACTGCGTCTTGGTCAGCACCGTGATCTGGGTCGTTGACAGAGCCCCGACGTCGTCGGAGTTCATGGCATTGAGGTTGGTGGTCGAAAGCGCCGCGATCTGCGTCGCGCCAAGCTCGCCCAACTGGTCCGAACTGAATTCGCCGAAGTCGGTCGCCGAGAGGCTCTTAATCTGATTCGCAGTCAGAGCGCCGACCTGGGTCGTGTTCAGCGACTGAACCTGGGTTTCGGCCAGCGCCGACAGGATGGTCGAAGACAATACCTTGATTTGTGTCGCAGACAGGCCGTCGAGTTGATCCTCGGTCAGCAGACCCAGATTGGTGGCGCTCAGCGCCGACAGTTGGCTGGTGTTCAGATAGCCGATCTGGGTCGAGGACAGATTGCCCAGCGCGGCGGTGCTTAGACCGGACAGTTGCGTCGTAGTCAGGACCTGAATCTGCGTGTCTTTCAGGGCCTGAATGGCATCCTGAGTCATGCCCGACAGCGCGGTCGCGGTCAGCGACTTAAGCTGCGTGGTGGAGAAGTAGCCGATCTGCGTGGCCGACAATTCGCCAAGATCGCTTAGCGTCAACCCGGCCAATTCGGTCGTGCTGATGGCATTAATCTGCCCTGTGCTGAGCAATGCGGATTGATCCGCAGTCAGCGCCGACAGGTTGGTGCTGCCCAAATTCTTGATCTGCGTCGTATACAACGCTCCGATTTGATCGGCAGTCAACGCGCCGACCTGGGTCGTAGACAGCGCCGTAAGTTGCGTGGCGGTCAATGCGTTGATCTGGGTCGTGGTCAACGCCGAGATGACGTCCGCCCCCAATCCCTTGATGGCGGTGGCAGAAAGCGCCGCAATCTGCGTATCCTTCAGTGCGACCATCTCGTCGGAGGTCATCTCGTTGATGTCGGTGCTCGACAACGCCTTCAACTGCGTCACCGTCAAAGCATTGAGCTGAGTCGTGCTCAGAGCCTGAACCTGGGTACCGGCCAGTGCCGACAAATTGGTCGACGACAATGCCTTGATCTGTGCCGTAGTCAAACCGCCGATTTGATCCTGCGTCAGGGACGACAGATTGGTGGTGCCCATGCCCGCCAACTGGGCATTGGTCAACTGGCCGACCTGGGTCGAGGACAGATTTCCCAGCGCGGTAGCGGTCAGACCCGACAATTGCGTCGTGGTCAAAGCGGCGACCTTCGTGCTGTTCAAGCCGGTTATGGCATCGCTGCCCATTCCCGATAGCGCGGTCGAGGTCAACCCCTTGAGTTGCGCGGTGGACAAGCTTGCGATTTGTGTACTCGTCAATTCGCCGATGTCGGTGGCTTGCAGACCGGACAATTCGGTCGCAGTGAGGGCGTTGATCTGGGTCGTGGTCAGCGATGCGGTTTGATCCGCGCTGAACGCCGCCAGATTGGTCGCCCCCAGCCCCTTGACCTGCGTCGTGGTCAGGGCGGCTACTTGATCGTTGCTAAGCCCGCCGATCAGCGTCGTGGTCAATGCCGTTAGCTGTGTGGCGGTCAATCCGACGATTTGCGTCGTCGCCAAAGCGGCGACTTCTCCTGTGGTCAGACTGTTGATATTGGTGGTCGAAAGCGCCGCCAATTGCGTCGCCGACAATTCGCCGACCTGATCGGTGCCGAAATCGCCGAAATCCGTGGACGACAACGACTTCAGTTGCGTCGAGGTCAACGCCGCGACCTGAGATGAAGTCAGCGCCTGCACCTGGGTACTGCTCAGCGCCGACAGGGTGGTCGACGTCAGCGCCCCGATCTGCGAGGCGGTCAGGTTGCTGATCTGCGTATCTTTCAGGATGGTAATCTGTTCGGAGGTAAACCCGGCGATCTGCTTGGACGTCAGCGCACCGGCCTGGGTTTCCGTCAAGGCAGCCAGCGCCGTGGTGCTAAGACCGGACAGTTGTGTCGAGGTCAGCGAGCCGATCTGCGAAGCGGTCAGACCAACGACGGACGTTTCCGTAAGGCCTGATACCGCATCCGCATCAAGCGACTTAAGCTGCGCGGCGGTAAAGCTCGCGAGTTGCGTACTCGTCAACTCGCCGATGTCGGTGGAGGTCAGATTCGCCAATTCGGTGGCGGTTATGGCGGCGACCTGGGTCGTCGTCAGCGCCGCGGTGCGGGTGGCATCGAGCGCCGACAAATTGGTGGCGCCCAGTCCCTTGATTTGTGCCGTGGTCAGGGCGGCCACCTGATCGGTAGTCAGCGCCCGGGCCTGCGTCGTTGTCAACGCGGCAAGTTGCGACGCGGACATGCCGGAAATCTTATCCGACAGGCCGGAAATTTCGGTGGCATCCAAAAGTTTCAGGTTGTCCGTCGAAAGCGCCGAAAGCTGGGTCGCCGTAAGATTGGTGACCTGGGTCGTGGACAACTCGCCGAAATCCGTCGACGACAGCGCCTTCAACTGCGCGGCGGTCAAAGCGCCGATCTGGGTGGTATCCAGCAACTTGGCCTGAGTGTCGCTCAATGCCGACAGGGTGGCCGTCGACAGCGCGGCGACCTGCGTCGTGGTCAAAGCGGAAATCTGGGTGGTCGCCAGATTGGTGATGTCGGTGCCGAGACCATTAATCTGTTTGCCGGTCAACTTGCCGATCTGCTCCGTCGTCAAGGCGGTCAGCGCGGTGGTGTTCAGGCCGGACAACTGCGTCGCGGTCAACTTTGCCAATTGCGTACCGGTCAATGCGGCGATAGCGGTCGTGCTCAGACCCGACAGCGCCGTGGCCGACAGCGACTGGATCGCGTTGGCACTCAGCGCGGCGGCCTGGGCGTCGGACAACTCGCCGGCATCGGTCGACGACAAACTGGCGAAGACCTTCGACGAGATGGCGTTGAGCTGCGTCGAGCTGAGCGCCTGGGTATGGGTTTGGTCGAGCGACGAAAGCGCGGTAGCACTAAGCGAGGCGAGCTGTTTGGCCGTCAGAGCCGAAACCTGCGTGGTCGCAAGATCGCCGATCAGCGTCGTGGTCAGCGCGGCAAGCTGCTTGGCGGTGAGCGCGGCGATCTGCGTCCCGGTCAGGGCGGCGAGCGTCGTCGTTCCCAGCGTACCGACCGCGGTGTTGGACAACGCGGCAATCTGCGCATTGGTCAAACCCGAGATTTGCTCGTCGGACAGATCGAGCAGATCCGTCGCCGACATGCCGCTGATCTGCTTGGTGCTGATGCCGCCGACCTGCGTCGTGCTGAGCGATTGCATCTGCGTATCGGTCAATGCCGACAGGGTGGTCGACGACAGCGACTTCATCTGTGCCGCCGTCAAGCCGTCGATCTGCAACGTGGACAGCAAGGCAACGTTGGCGGAGCCGAGCATATCGACCTGCTTGGCGGTCAACGAACCGATCTGGGTCGAGGTCAGAGCGCCGAGCGACGTGGCAGTCAGCCCGGACAGTTGCGACGTGGACAGCACGGCAAGTTGCTTCGCCGTCAACTGGGCGATATCGGTCGTCGACAGATCGTTGATGTCTGTGGCGGTAAGCCCTTTGAGCGCGTTGGTGGAAATAGCCTGAATCTGCGTCGCGTCGAGATTATCCGCCTGGGTCGATGTCAACGCCGAAATCGCAGCCGAGCCTAAGCCCGCAAGTTGTTTGACGGTCAGCGCCGCAATCTGAGTGGTGGCGAGATTACTGAACTGGGTGGTGGTCAGCGCGGCAAGCTGGGCGGCCGTCATCCCGGCGATTTGCGTCGTGCTCAGCGCGGAAATAGTCGTCGTATCGAGGCCGGCGATCGCGGTGTTCGACAGTGCGCCGAGCTGCGTCGCGTTCAAATTGGACACCTGGGTGGCGGTCAGCTCTTCGACGTCGGTCAGCGCCATCGACTTGATCTGCTGGGCAGTCAGACCGCTAAGCTGATCCTGTTCGAGCGATTGAACCTGGGTGGCGGTCAGCGCCGAAAGGGCGCTGGATGTCAGCGACTTGATCTGCGTCGCCGTCAGGCCGTCAAGCTGCGTCGTCGACAACTGGGCGATCTTGCTGGTTCCCAATTGACCGATCTGTTTGGCGGTGAGTTCTCCGACCTGGGTCGACGTCAGAGTGCCGAGGGCGGTATCGGAAAGCCCGGTGAGCTGCGTTGCGGTCAAAACGGCAATCTGGGACGCCGTCAGTGCGGCCAGCGCCTCGGTCTTGAGGTTCGACAGCATGTCGGCGGAAAGCGCCTTGACCTGATTGACGGTCAACGCCGCCACTTGCGTGGAACTCAATTCGCCGGCATCAGTCGTCGTCAGTCCGCCGATCACGTTGGCCGCAACCGAACTGATCAGGGTCGTACTCAGTTGCGAGACCTGCGCCTCGCTCAACGACGAAAAATTACTCGCGTTCAATGCCGCGATCTGCTTGGCGTTCAGGGCGGCAATTTGGGTATCCTGCAGAGCGGCGAATTGCGTCGTCGTCATCGCCTTGATCTGCGCCGCGCTCAGGCTGGAGACCTGAGTCGTGGTCATCGTCTTGATCTGATCTCCGCTCAACGCCGCAAAATTGGTCGCACTCAGCGCCGCAAGCTGCGTGGTGTTCAGCGCCGCAATTTGTTCGGCGGAGAACTCGGCCATGTCGTCGGTCGACAACTTCGCAAGCTCTGCCGTCGTCAAACCGGTAATCTTGGTCGAAAGAGCCGCAACCTGATCCGCAGACAGGGCGGCAAAGTCCGTCGCATCGAGCGCACCGACCTGCGTCGAACTGAAATTGGCAATGTCGTCGGCGCTGATGTTCTGAACCTGCGCGGTACTCAACGCCTTGATCTGCTGGCTGTTGAGAAGCTGCAACTGATCGGCGCTGAAGGTCAGCGAGCTGCTGAGTTTTTGAATCTGGGAGGCTTTCAGCCCGGAAATCGCGTTTGTCGAAATCGCCTGTAACTGATCCTCAGAGAGAACGGCAATTCCGCTCGCACTGATCGCTCCGATCTGCGAAGCGCTTAGCGATGCTATGTCGTCCGCCGAAAGGGACTGAATATCGTTGGCGGTCAACTTTGCAATTTGGGCGGTCGTATAAGAGGAAATATTGTCGATGGACATGTTTCTGTCTCCCAGACAGCGGATTGATTTCTTCAAATCCCCAACCGGCCATGAGGCTGTCGCGGCTCTTTGCAGGCTATAACGGTGGGTACTTAGAAAAAGTTAAGTCAATCGAGGATGATGTAGAATTTGATTTACTCTTTATTAAGGTAATACTTTATTTACAATTTTAAATTCTGATTGTCCGAAGCTAAACCAAGACTATGTATCTGTTATTTTTTACTTCCAGATGGATTGATTTCGCAAATCGTGGCGCAAAAAAATGACTTTGCCGTCGCAAAAAAACTTTTCGATACATGATGACGTTGTTGGATTAAGCATACTTCACGTTGCAACACCTCTAGCGGTATCGCTTTTAGGTTGCACCAATTCAGTGTCAGTATGCGAAAATCGCGTGTACCGCTCCGGCGACGTATTGGCCCTTTTCCTTGACATTTCGCCCTTCGTTCCCATAGTGACGCGCCATCACGGGCGGCCGCCAATCCGGGTAGGCTGCGTGGGCGCACGAATGCGCCCCGGAAGGAACGCATTTGTGTCATGAAACGCCAGCCGGGGCGCAACCCGGCGAAACCGCGGTACCCACCGCGGAGATTCAGAAAATTTCCGAAAATCCGGTAGCCGGCGGTTTCGACGAGTTCGGCCTGTCGCCGGATCTTCTTAAGGCGATCACCGAAGCGGGCTACAAGACGCCGACGCCGATTCAGGCGGAAGGCATCCCGGTGGCGATGCAGCGACGCGACCTGATCGGCATCGCCCAAACCGGCACCGGCAAGACCGCATCGTTTGCATTGCCGATGATCGAACTTTTGGCGCGTGGCCGGGCGCGGGCCCGCATGCCGCGATCGCTGATCTTGGAGCCGACGCGGGAACTTGCCGCCCAGGTGGCCGAGAGCATCAATCTGTACACGAAGTATCACCGGCTCAACATGGCGCTATTGATCGGCGGCGTGTCGTTCGAAGATCAAGACAAGAAACTCGATCGCGGCGCCGACATATTGATTGCCACGCCGGGCCGGCTGATGGACCACTTCGAGCGCGGCAAGCTGATGCTCAGCCAGGTCCAAATTCTGGTGATCGACGAAGCCGACCGCATGCTCGACATGGGCTTTATTCCCGACGTCGAACGCATCTGCAAACTGATCCCCTTTACCCGTCAGACTTTGTTCTACTCGGCCACTATGCCGGCGGAAATCCGCAGTTTGACCGATCGTTTTCTGCAAAATCCGGTGCGGGTGGAAGTTGCCCGCCCGGCCACCACCGCCGAGAACATCGCTCAGGAGATTATCGACGTACCCGCCGACGATTGGGCCAAGCGCGAGGCGCTGCGCCGACTGATCGGCGAAGCTGGCGAGGTCAAGAACGCCATCGTCTTCTGCAACCGCAAGCACGACGTCGACATTGTCGCCAAATCGATGCTGAAGCACGGCTTCAACGCCGCCCCGCTGCACGGCGATCTCGACCAATCGCTGCGCACCAAGACGCTCGATGCTTTCCGTGCCGGCTCCTTGCAATTTCTCGTCGCCTCCGACGTGGCGGCGCGCGGCCTCGACATTCCCGACGTCAGCCACATTTTCAATTACGACGTCCCCTACCACCCCGACGACTACGTTCACCGCATCGGCCGCACCGGCCGCGCCGGACGCAGCGGTACCGCGCTGATGCTGGCGGCGACGCGCGACGCCAAGTACGTCGAGGCGATCGAACGGCTGATCAAAACCACGCTGAAACACCGCACCCTGGAAGGACTGGCCGAAGCGACACGCAGCCGGCCACCGCGCGAAAACCGCAAACGCGATCATGATCGCGGCCGCCGGCGCGAACGCGACAAACACGAACGGCCGGTCAAACCGCACGGACAAGTGGCGGCGATGGAACCGGTAAAAATGGAGCCGATCAAACCGGAGCCGGCCCAATCGGCGCCTCGTCCGGCAAAGCCGAAGGCGGAAGCCGCGCCACGTTCATACCAGCCGCGGCAACCGGATGCGTATCAACTGCCCGCCTTTCTTTTGCGTCAGGTACCGCTGCCGAAAACGCCGCCCCGGAAACCCTCGACGCGAAAAAAGAAGCCGGAGGCCTAAGGGCATCTGCCGCCTTTTTTTTCGACGATTGCCGCAAGTTTAAATACTGTCTTAACCGTTTTTTACGATACAGCGCCACATCATGACGGTGACGAAGTTACATCCGGCAAGTCTCAAGGTCGGCTTGGGAACGAGGGTTGCGCGTGCAGGATCGCGAACAGAAACTGGCTGAAGATGCGCTAGCGCTGATGAACCGGCATGGCGTCTTGCCGGTACCGGAAAATTACGAGTTATTCTATTTGTATGCTGCCGGCGAGAATTCGGAAGTGGTGCGCAATATCGGCGATCAGATCGCCTGCGGCGGGAATTTTTCGCCGCAGTCTTTGCGCGACCTGCGTCAGCGTTGCCTGGATTCCGATCGTGCGACCAAGGCAATGGAAGAACTGGGCGCCAATATCGGATTGACCATCGATCAGGTGATGGGAAAATTGGCGGCGGCAGGCCGGCACGCGAACGATTACGGCAAGGCATTGTCCGCGGCGAGCGGCGAATTGGACACCGACCGGTCGCCGGCGGCGGTGCAAAAAATGGTCGACGGACTGATTGGTGCCACCAAGGCGATGGAAAGCCGAACTAAGAACCTGGAAGGCGAACTGCAGCGCTCGTCGCAACAAATCAACGATCTCAAACTTCAACTCGACAAAGTGCGCAAGGAGTCCGAAACCGATGCCCTGACCGGCATCGCCAATCGCAAAACCTTCGATGCCGAAATCGCCAGCGCCGTTAGCGACGCCGAGAGCGGCGGCGGGACGTTGTCGCTGCTGATGTGCGACATCGACCACTTTAAGATTTTTAACGATACTTGGGGACATCAGACCGGCGATCAGGTTCTGAGACTGGTAGCCGGTTGTCTTTCCGAAAACGTCAAAGGGCGCGATACCGCCGCGCGCTACGGCGGCGAAGAGTTTGCGGTCGTCTTACGCCACACCGGTATCGAGGATGCGATCACGCTGGCCAATCAGATCCGCGCCAGGGTCGAGAGCAAGAAACTGGTAAAGAAATCGACCGGCACAGTTCTCGGCACCATTACCATCTCGATCGGCGCGACCGAATTCGCCAAGGGCGATACGGTGGATACGCTGATCCATCGCGCCGACATATGCCTGTATCGCGCCAAACAGACCGGCCGCAACCGCGTGATCGGTCAAAACGGCCGCGATTGGGCAAACTCCAGCGCCGCCTGACGACGGCCGATCGCGCCGCCGCCGGGACCGTTCGCTTGAGATAAATCGCGACGGCGTGACTTGCGGGCGGACGGATGGTATTGGCTATTTCGCAAACCTCCGACGATGTTTACCACGCCGCCGTTTGCGATCCGCGGAGCCACCGATGCAAAGAAGTCTTGCCGCCATGACCGTACTTTTCTGCGCTGCCTGTACCGCTCCCCAACCGGAACCGCCTAAGGCGGTCCTGGGCGACTGGGGCGTCGAGATTTCCAACGTGGATAGCGCCGTTAAGCCCGGCGACGATTTCTTCCGCTTCGTCAACGGGAAATGGATCGATACGGCGGCAATTCCCGCCGAGCGCTCCAGCATCGGTTCGTTCCAGATCCTCGGGATCGAAAGCGAAAAACGTTTACGTAAGATCGTCAACGACTTGCAGGCGAACGCCGCCGACCGGCTTACCGCAGAGGAACGCAAAATCGTCGACTTCTACGCGGATTTTACCGACATCAAACGGATCGAGGACGACGGTCTGAAACCGATTGAAGCCGATCTCTCCCGGTTTGCCTCGCTTAAGACCAAGCAGGATGTAGCCAAGGCGATGGTTGCAGTGCGGACGGGAACCGACGGCATTTTCGGCCTTTTCATCGGTATCGACGACAAGAACCCCAACGCCTATTCGGTCAACTTGAGCCAATCCGGCCTCGGCATGCCGGACCGCGACTATTACCTGTCCAAGGACGAGGGCATTGTCAAAGTTCGCGAGGCGTACGGAAAATTTCTCGCCGACATGTTGAAACTCGCCGGGATCGGAAACGCCGAGGCGCGCGCCGCCGAGGTCTATGCGCTCGAAGCTAAAATTGCCGAGGCGCATTGGGACCGTGCCGACCGTCGCGATGCCGACAAGACCTACAACCCGATGAGTATCAACGAGTTGAAAATGCTGACGCCTGGCTTCGACTGGGATGCGGCCTTCGTCGAAGTCGGCATACCGGCGACCGCCCCTAACGGCGAGCGCAAGGTCATTGTAGCGGAAAAAACCGCATTTCCCGTCTTGGCCGAAATCTTTCGCGATACGCCGGTTGCGGTATGGCGCGATTATCTGACTGTCCACTATCTGGTCGCCCACGCCGCGTATTTGCCGGAGCGCTTTGACCGGCTCTGCTTCGACTTCTATGGCAAGGCTATCCGCGGCAACGACAAACAGCTCGACCGGCCGACCCGCGCCGTCAATCTGCTCGACGACATGCTGGGTGAGGCGCTCGGCAAACTTTACGTCGCCCGCTATTTTCCGCCCGAGGCCAAGGCCAAGGCCCGGGCGTTGGTGGACAATCTTCTGAAGGCGTACGAAGCCGACATCCAGACCCTCGACTGGATGGGCGATGCCACCAAGGCCAAGGCGCTGGAAAAGATTCACGCCTTTACCCCCAAGATCGGTTATCCCGACCGATGGCGCGACTATTCGGCATTCGAGATCAAGCGCGGGGATTTGATCGGCAACATTCAGCGCGGCCGCCTGTTCGAATGGAACCGCAACGTCAGCCGGCTCGACCGGCCGGTCGACAAAGACGAGTGGGGCATGTCGCCGGCGACCGTCAACGCCTACTACAACCCGTCGTTCAACGAAATCGTGTTCCCGGCCGCTATTCTTCAACCGCCGTTTTTCGACCCGAACGCCGACGATGCGGTAAACTACGGCGGCATCGGCGCGGTGATCGGACACGAAATCAGCCACGGCTACGACGATCAAGGATCGAAATACGACGGCAACGGCGTGTTCCAAACCTGGTGGACCGAGGAAGACCGCAAAAACTTCGATGCCCGCACCGCCATGATCGTCGCTCAGTACGATGCCTACGAGCCGATCCCAGGCATGCACATCAACGGCAAACTGACGCTCGGCGAAAACATCGCCGACCTTGCCGGGCTCGTCATCGCCTACAAGGCCTATCACATTGCGCTCGGCGGTAAGACCCCGCCGAAGCGCAGCGGGTTTTCCGGCGATCAGCGCTTTTTTCTCGGCTTTGCGCAGGTATGGCGTTCGAAATACCGCGAAAACGCCAAGCGCAATCAGGTGCTGACCGACCCGCATTCGGCCGCCGAGTTTCGCGCCATCGGCGCCACCCGCAACATCGATGCCTGGTACGACGCCTTCGACGTCAAACCCGGCGACAAATACTATCTGCCGCCCGATCGACGGGTCAGGCTGTGGTGAACGAAAAGAGCGGGATGGTTCCCGCCCTTTCTTCTATAGGATGGATTTCAGCAGCGGAATCCGCCGCGCGATCAAATGAACGAAGGCCAGCGCCAACCCGAACGCCAGCACGGTGGCGACAACGAATTTGGCCAGCGGCGGCGCGGCCCAACCGGACATCGCCAGCGACACCGCCACCAGCACCGGCGAATGAAACACGAATATGCCGAACGAATTGGCGCTCATCAGCTTCGACAGCCGGCCGCCGGAGTTGAACTTTTCGCGAAACAGCACCAGCAGACCGGCACACATCGCCACGGCAAAAACCTGCTCCCACATGGCGAACGCAGCGCTTTGCCAGTGCCAACCGCCATTGAACGACTCCATGCCGTGTGCAAATACGCCGCCAGCGGCCAATACGCCCAACCAAACCAAGGGACCGGCGATCGCAGCACCGATCAGCAAGCGGTAGCCGCTTTTGACCGGAAATACCGCAAGCCAGTCGCCACGACGAGCGAGGATACCGACAACAAACAGCACCACGTATTGCGCAAAATAACAGAACTGCATGTTATGCCAAGCGGTTCCCACCGGCCAGAAGATGCGGGTCGCGAAGGTCAATCCGGCTATCGCGAGCCCCCCGACCAACACGCCGGAAACGTCCGGCGCCTGAAGAGCGATTTTCGCAGTCGGCAGCGCCACCCGAAAAACCGCATAGATCAGGGAGAAAAACAACAATGCCACGACGAACCACATCGGACCGGTGCCGTCGATAAAATCCCCATGAGTCACGTAATAGACATATGACGGCCAAAATGGATCGCTGCCATGCCACCCGAGCAGAAAATGCCCCATACCGTCGTGAATGAGAAAAATGAAGATCAGTGCCGGCAGGCCGAGACGGATAAACCGGTCGTATAGAAACGTCCCAAACCCTTTACGGTCGTAGGCGGTGGGGGTGAAGTAGCCGGCAACCAGGAACAAAAGGCCCATGAAGAAGGCCTGCAGCAACGATTGAAACATTCCAAATGCCAGACTATCGGCCATACCGATCGGCTCGGGCGCATTGTAGTACCAGCGGCCGAAATGGCTGTAGGTCACGGCGGCGTGCATCGCCACCACCAGAAAAATCATGGTCGAGCGCAGGTTGTCGATATAGGCGAGGCGCGCCCGCGGTGTAGATTTCGTCATTTAGCCCTCGGTCGGTGGCGTTACCGGAGGAATAAATATACGTTGGGTTTCCTCTTGGCTACGACGAGTTCTCCATGCGCGTGAATATCTTACCGAGTGTATGTCTATCCGCCGGGATGTTCGTCCTGCTGCTGGTTGCCGCGGAAGGGCAAGACGACCGCGAATTCAAGGAATGTCCCGAATGTCCGGCCATGGTCGGCATTCCGGCGGGGGACTTCGCGATGGGCAGCCCGACCTCCGAACAGGGCCGCTTCGAAAACGAAGGCCCGCGGCATACGGTGTCGGTGAAGGCCTTTGCGCTGGCGAAATACCCGGTAACCGGCGAGGAGTTCCTCGCCTTCCTGCAGAAGACCGGCTATCAGCCGGCACAATGCAACGGCCTTTTGGGCATCGGCTGGCACAGTCAGGGGGATGGTCGCGCCTATTCGCCGTTCGTGGTCGAACCGCGGCGCTGGCCGGCGATGTGCCTCGACTGGAAGGATGCCAACGCCTACGTCAAATGGCTCAACGGCCGCTTGCGTGCAGCGCGTCCCACCGTCAAGGGCGATCCCTACCGCCTGCCGAGCGAAGCCGAATGGGAATACGCCGCCCGCGGCGGCACCGTAACCGCACGCTGGTGGGGCGAGGACATCGGCAAGAACAACGCCGACTGCAACGGCTGCGGCAGTCCGTGGGACAACAAGGTACTCGCCGACGTGGAAAGCTTTGCGCCCAATCCGTTCGGCCTCTACGGCATGCTCGGTAACGTCTGGGAATGGACGGAAGATTGCTGGCACAAATCCTATGTCGGCGCACCGAAAGATGGCTCGCCCTGGCGAGAAAGGACCTGCGCGCGACATGTGCTGCGCGGCGGTTCGTGGAACAACCTGCCGGTGTTCGTACGGGCGGCGGCACGCACCGGCGGCGCGGAGAACGGTGGCGAGTACGACTATTCCAGTCTGGCCGGTTTCCGATTGGCGCGGACGCTGCCCTGACGCTATTTTTTCCCATCGCGCTTCTTAGCCGAAAACCGGTTCCCACTTTTCG
>DBTZ01000039.1:49875-59062 GCA_002307315.1 Alphaproteobacteria bacterium UBA1303 | reverse complement strand
GTTCCCACTTTTCGGAGAAGCGCTCACCGCTGCGTGTCGCGCGGGTTGAGATCGAGCGTGAAGCGCATCGTCGTCGGATAGTCGCCCGGCGGAAGCAGAACCGGCGACGATAGTAGCGCCGCGTTTCTCGCGCTAACCGCGATGTCGTGATAGACAATGTCGTTCGGCGAATCGTCGATGATTTCCGCGCTCGTCACCGTACCGTCGCGCTTCATTTCCATGCGCAGACGAACGATGGCTTTCCGTCCGCCGAGCCGGGAGAGGTTCAAGCTCCAACGCCGGAGCACCTGGGCGCGGACGTAATCGCGCACGCTGTAGAGCAAGGCATCGCCGTTGCCGTTTCCCGCCGTAACGTTGGAAAGACCGGTATTGCTATCGATCGTCTTGTCGCGCGGCTGCTTCAGCCGAGCCAAGGCCCTGAGTTTGGCCTCCAGCGAATCTTGAAGCGGCTTGGTGCCATGCGGCGATACCGCCTCGTCGCGCAGGCTGGCGGCGTTCTGCTTGGGAATGCGCGGAGCGCTTACCTGCGGCGGCAGCTTCGGACGCTCGGAATGCGGCGTCGATGCCTCGAAGCCGATATGCACCAATTCGACCGGAACGAAAGTCTCGGCGCGAGGCGGCAGCGAAGATACGCGATGGAAGGCATAGGAAAATACCAGCAGGGCCAGCACCGCATGCAGCAGCAGCGAGACCATCAGGCCCGGTGCAGCACGGCCACGGCCGCTCAGCAGGCGTTCGAACGCATCGGACAGAAAATAACCAGACATGAGAGCGTCCGCCGCGGTTTACCAATAGCCCAATTCTGACATTTGCTTCCCGGCAGTAGCAACCGCCAAGAAAATACCGGTATCATACGGGCCACGCTCCGCATCCGAGAAGTGAATTCCACCCCGCAGCACGTGCGGGGCAGGCTTTTTCGGTGAAACGCCCTGGCGGCGGACGGATCGATTTTTCGGATCGGCCACCGTCGCGCCGCAATTCTATGGCCGCATCAGCATAGATCAACCATCAATCCGTTAAGCCCCCCGCATGAGCCATTCCGCCCCCGCCCCGCCGAGCCGATCCGCCCTGTTCGCCATGGCAGCAGCCAGCGGCATTGGCGTCGCCAACATCTATTACAACCAGCCGATGATGGCGGTAATCTTGCGGGACTTTCCCGGCGCCGCGGCCCAAGCCATTCCGACCGCCACCCAAATCGGCTATGCCGCCGGCCTGTTCCTGCTCTTGCCGCTGGGCGATTTGATGGAACGGCGGCGGCTGATCGGCGGACAGTTTCTGCTGCTGGCACTTGCGCTGACGGCAACGGCGCTTACCGCTTCCGCCGCCGGGCTAGTTGCCGCCTCGTTTTTCGTCGGCATGACCGCCACCGTTGCCCAGCAGATCGTGCCCTATGCCGCCATCATGGCGAAACCCGACCGGCGCGGCGCCGCCATCGGCACGGTGATGAGCGGACTTTTGTGCGGCATTCTCCTTAGCCGTACGCTCGCCGGCCTGGTTGCAGCCCACTTAGGCTGGCGCAGCATGTTCTGGATCGGCGTGCCGCTGGCGGTGATCGGCGGCGGACTGATGGCAGCGATGCTGCCGAAAAGCCGCGCCGATGCCGGCATCGGCTACGGTATGGCGCTGGTTTCGCTCGTGCGGTTGTGGCGCGAAGAAAAGGCCTTGCGCCTTTCCACCCTGACCCAAGGATTGCTGTTCGCCTCGTTCTCGGCGTTGTGGACCATCCTTGCGCTAAGGCTGGAAGAACCGATCTTCCGGTTCGGCGCCGACGTCGCAGGTCTGTTCGGTATCGTCGGCGTCTGCGGCGTGCTCGCCGCGCCGTTGGCGGGCCGCATCGCGGACAGACGCGGGCCGCATGCGGTGATCTTGGCGGGCGCCGCCGTTGCGCTGCTCTCCTGGGCCGCATTCGGCTGGAACGCGTTGGCCGGACTGATCGCCGGCGTCGTACTGCTCGATTTTGGCATGCAGGGCGCAATGATCTCCAATCAGCATGTGATCTATGCGCTTAGGCCGCAGGCACAGAGCCGGCTCAATACCATATATATGACGGGGATATTCATCGGCGGCGCCATTGGATCTGCCGGCGCCATGACCGCCTACGCCCGCGGCGGCTGGAGCGCGGTCTGCCTGTTCGGCGCCGCACTGGCGGCAACGGCACTGACCTTGCAAATCGTACGGCAGCTGGCTGTACGGCGGCTGGACTGAGCGCAACCGGAACATCGTTCGAAAAGTGCGGCGCTCTAAAACATATTCAAGGCGACACGCGCCTCTTCGCTCATCCGTTCCGGCGTCCACGGCGGATCGAAGGTCATCTCAACCTTCACCGCGCCGATGCCTTCCACCAGCTTCAGCGCTTCCTGAACCATCATCGGCATCTCGCCCGCCACCGGGCAGCCCGGCGCGGTCAATGTCATGTCCACCGTTACGTCTTTGTTGTCCTCAACCGCGATCTTGTAGATCAGGCCGAGTTCGTAAATGTCGACCGGAATTTCCGGATCGTAGACCGTCTTCAGCGCCGCAACCAGCTTGGCGGTGAAGCTTTCCAGCTCCTCCGGCGAAAGGATCGATTCGACGTGTTCGGTCTCGCTCATTTTTTCTCTTCGGCGTCCAATGCCGACTTCATGGTGTGCCAGGCCAGCGTAGCGCACTTGACCCGCATGGGGAATTCCGACACCCCCGCCATCACGCTCAAGGTTTCGCGATCGTCTTCGCTCAAATCGTCGACGGTTTCGCCCTTCACCAAGTGAATGAAGCCGTCCATC
Source organism: Alphaproteobacteria bacterium UBA1303 (assembly GCA_002307315.1). GTDB lineage: Bacteria > Pseudomonadota > Alphaproteobacteria > Micropepsales > Micropepsaceae > Rhizomicrobium. The sequence continues at coordinate 56,300 of DBTZ01000039.1, read as the reverse complement.
AATTTTTCAGCCTCGGCCACGGTGCGCCCGGATACCATGTCGCTCATCAGCGAGGCCGATGCCTGACTAATGGCGCAGCCTTTACCCTCAAAGGAAATCTTCTCGATCTTTCCGTCGCCGCCGACGTGAAGATAGATCTTCACCTTGTCGCCGCATAGTGGATTGAAGCCTTCATGGCTGTGGGTGGCGTCCGCCATCGGCCCAAACCGGCGCGGGTGGCGCGAGTGATCGAGGATCACTTCCTGATAGAGTTCGCGTAAAGACTCATCCATCGCTCTTACCCTGGAGCATTTCATCTTTTTGCAAATGAAATGTTCTAGCCTTTTTGTTTCATCGCGCTTCTTTGTCCGAAAACCGGTTCCCACTTTTCGGAGAAGCGCCTGTCCTACCCTGTAGCGCTTCTTTGTCCGAAAACCGGTTCCCACTTTTCGGAGAAGCGCTCTATCCCAGCATCTCCTTAGCTTTTTTCAACGCATTGATCAGCCGGTCGGCATCCTCTTGCACATTATAGAGCGCAAAGGAAGCCCGCGTGGTCGAAGAAACCTTGAACCGCTCCATCAACGGCTGGGCGCAATGATGGCCGGCGCGTACCGCGACGCCCTCGCGATCGAGCACGGTGGCGATGTCGTGGGCGTGCATGTTTTCGCTTTCGAACGACAGGATCGCACCCTTGTCCGGCGCATCGCCGATGACGCGCAGCCAGGGCAGTTCACGCACTCGCTCGCGCGCATAGGCATAAAGCGAAGCCTCGTATGCCTTGGCGCCCGCGCGGTCCTGCGCCATCAGCCAATCGAGCGCCGCCGCCAGGCCGTGCGCTTCCAGAATCGGCGGCGTGCCCGCCTCAAAGCGCGCCGGCGGATCGGCATAGGTGATGCGATCCATCGTCACTTCGCCGATCATTTCGCCGCCGCCCTGGAACGGACGCATCTGCTTCAAAAAAAACCGCTTGGCGTAAAGCGCGCCGATGCCGGTAGGGCCGTAAAGCTTGTGCCCGGTGATGGCGAAGAAATCGACGTCGAGATCGCCGACATCGACAATTTCATGCACCGCGCTTTGACTGCCGTCGGCTAACACCGGCACGCCTTTGGCGTGGGCGCGCGCGACGATGTCCTTCAGCGGCGCCAGGGTGCCGAGCACGTTCGACATGTGGCCGACGGCGACCAACTTGGTCTTGGGGCCAATGACGGCATCGACCGCATCGGCGTCAAGCGAGCCGTCGTCGGCGACATCGACCCATTTCAGTACCGCGCCGAACCGTTCGCGCAAGAAATGCCACGGCACGATGTTGGAATGATGCTCCATCACCGTCAGCACGATTTCGTCGCCGGCTTGGATGCGCGGGGCGAGATAGGAATAGGACACCAGATTGATCGCTTCGGTCGATCCCTTGGTGAAGACGATTTCATCGGCATGGCCGGCATGGAGGAACCTGGCGACGGTCTCGCGCGCCTTCTCGTACGCCTCGGTCGATACGGCGGACAAAAAATGCACGCCGCGATGAACGTTGGCGTAGCCGGTAGTCGCCAGCGTACGCATGGCGTCGAGCACAATTCTCGGTTTTTGCGCCGAAGCGGCGTTATCGAGATAAACCAGCGGATTGCCGTAGACGGTTCTCGACAGAATGTCGAAATCCTCGCGCGGCGGAATGAAGGAACTCACGATAAGACCTCCGTTGCCTGCCGCAGCGCGGTTTCGACCTCGCGCCACACCATCTCGTGCCAGGCATCGACGGCGATTTCGTCGACCGCCTCGCCTAAGAAAGCGCGGATCAAAACCTCGCGCGCCTCATCCTCCGGCACGCCGCGCGAACGCAGATAATACAGCGCCTCGGTATCGAGATCGCCCACCGCCGCGCCGTGGGCGCATTGCACATCGTCGGCGAAAATCAAGAGTTCCGGCTTGAGGTCGGCCTCGGCCCGATCGCCGACGAGGATGGCCTTGGCGAGCTGGCGGCTGTCGGTGCCGTCGGCCCCGGTATCGACGGTGATGCGGCCCTGATAAACCGCGCGGGATTTGCCGCCGGCGAGATATTTAAATACCTGCGTGCTTTTCGCCTTGCCCGCCGCATGTTCGATATGGGTGGTGACGTCGGCATGGTCGGAGCCGCCCAGCACCGAAACGCCGGAAAGTTTCACCTCCGCCCCCTCGCCTGCGATCTTCAGGTAAAGATCGGCGCGCGACAGTTTCGCGCCGAAATCGGCGAAATGGGCGGCATAGCGGCAATTTTCTTTAAGCAGTGCCTTGATGCTTTCCGTCGCCACGCCGCCGCTTCGAGGCGTAAACCTAAGGTGGGACAGACTTGCGTCCGGATATATCAGGATTTCCAGCCCGACGTTACGCACGGTTGCATTGCGGTCATGGATTTCGGCGAAGGAAAGCGAGGCGCCCTCTTCCACCATCACCAGAGCGCGCAGGTTTCCGCTGCCCGATATCCGTACCCGCGCTTCGCCGGCCGAGGCGCCCTTGGGCACGCGCAGCGCAAATCCGGCGGATGCGAACGCCAGCGAGGCATTGCCCGGCGCATCCTCGCCGGCCAAAACGCCGAGGTGGCGTTGCACCCATTCGGGCGCATCGGATCTTGCAAGATCGAACAGTTCGACGCCGTCGGGCAGCGCCTCGAACGACCATTGGGCCGCGCCGGCATCGACCAACGATACGCTTCCAAGCGCCGCCTTGAGGTCGGTGTATTTCCAATCCTCAAGCCTGCGGTTCGGCAGACCGGCGGCGCGAAAGTTTTCCGCGGCTTGGGTTTTCCGTTCGGCTATCGTTGCGGGGACGCTCATGCCGCGCCTTTCAACACGTCGGCATAGCCGGTGGTTTCGAGTTCCTTGGCTAGGTCCGCTCCACCGGTTTTGACGATTCGCCCGCCCGCCATCACATGCACTTGGTCGGGTACGATGTAATCAAGCAGGCGCTGATAATGGGTAATGACCAGAAAGCTGCGCTTGCCGTCGCGCAAGGCGTTGACGCCCTCGGCCAGCAGCTTCAGCGCGTCGATGTCGAGACCGGAGTCTAATTCGTCGAGCACGGCGAATTTCGGTTCGAACAGCGCCATCTGCAGCACTTCCAGCCGCTTCTTCTCACCGCCGGAGAAGCCGACGTTGAGCGCCCGCTTCAGCATGTCTTCCGGCACGTTGAGACCGGCGGCTTTTTTCCGCACCAGCTTGAGGAAGCCAAGCGCGTCGATCTCGTCTTCGCCGCGGGCGCGCCGTTGCGCGTTGAGTGCGGTCTTGAGGAAGGTCATGGTGGTGACGCCGGGGATCTCGACCGGGGCCTGCATGGCGAGAAACACGCCCTTGGCGCTACGCTCTTCGGGTTTCAGCGCCAACAAGTCCTCGCCGCCGTAGGTGACCGAACCTTCGGTGATCTCGTAGCCGTCGCGCCCGGTGAGCACATAGGACAGGGTGGACTTGCCCGAGCCGTTCGGCCCCATGATCGCGTGAACCTCGCCGGCGCCGACCGAAAGCGTCAGCCCCTTGAGGATTTCCTTGTCCGCGACGCGGACGTGCAAATCGTCGATCTTCAGCATGCTCAGCCCTCTTCTCCGTCCCAATAATCCGCCGCCGCCAAACGCCCGCGCGCGCTGTAGGTGGCGGAAGACGGGTCGCCTTCGCGGGCGCCGGCCATCGCGTACACTTTACCGGAAGCGGGATATTCGATCACGTCGCAATCGGCGATGTTCGAGATGCCGACATACCGCAGCTCCTCGTCGCCGGTATTGACGATCTGATGCACCGGCCCGCCGGCGGGTGCGGCGAGAACGTCGCCGGGGCGGATCGGGAACGTCTCGCCATCGACGCGATACTCGCCCGTTCCGGAAAGCACGATGAACATCTCATCGACGCCGTGATGACGGTGCATCGGAAAGGCGCGCTTTCCCGGCGGCACGACATGCAGCATACTGCCGAGCTTCTTGAAGCCGAGCACCGACCCGACGCCGCCGAGCCTGGCGTCGAATGCATCGCCATTATGCGAGGTCCAGCCCAGCTTCACGTCCGCGAGGTTGAGGATATATGGCTTGTCGTTGCTCATCCCACGCTTCCTTCCAGACTGATGCCGATCAGCTTCTGCGCTTCCACCGCGAATTCCATCGGCAATTGCTGCATCACTTCCTTGCAAAAGCCGTTGACGATCAGCGCCACCGCCTCGTCCTGGCTAATGCCGCGTTGCCGGCAATAATAGAGTTGATCCTCGGCGATTTTCGAGGTGGTCGCCTCGTGCTCGGTACGCGCGGTCCTGTTGCGGTTCTCGATATAGGGCACGGTGTGGGCGCCGCACTTTTTTCCGATCAGCAGGGAATCGCACTGGGTATAGTTGCGGGCATGATCCGCATGCGGATGGATACTGACCAGACCGCGATAGGTGTTCTGGGCGCGCCCTGCGCTGATGCCCTTGGAGACGATGCGCGAGCGGGTGTTCTTGCCCAGATGGATCATCTTGGTGCCGGTGTCGGCTTGCTGACAATTGTTGGTGATGGCGACCGAGAAGAACTCGCCCATGGAATCGTCGCCACGCAAAATGCAGCTCGGATATTTCCAGGTGATCGCCGAACCAGTCTCGACTTGGGTCCAGGAAATCTTCGACCGGGGGCCCCGGCAATCGCCGCGCTTGGTAACGAAGTTGAAGATGCCGCCCTTGCCGTTTTCGTCGCCGGGATACCAGTTCTGCACCGTCGAATATTTGATCGCGGCGTCGCCCAAAGCGACCAGTTCGACCACCGCGGCGTGAAGCTGGTTCTCGTCGCGCATCGGCGCGGTGCAGCCTTCGAGATAGGACACGTAGGCGCCTTCGTCGGCAACGATCAGGGTGCGTTCGAACTGGCCGGATTTCGAGGCATTGATGCGGAAATAGGTCGAAAGCTCCATCGGGCAGCGCACGCCCTTAGGCACGTAGACGAACGAGCCGTCGGAGAATACCGCCGCATTGAGCGCGGCGAAGAAATTGTCGCCCGCTGGAACCACGGATCCGAGGTATTGTTTCACCAGATCGGGGTGTTCGCGGATCGCTTCCGAAATCGGGCAGAAGATCACCCCTGCCTCGCGAAGCTTCTCCTTGAAGGTGGTGGCGACCGAGACGGAATCGAACACCGCATCCACCGCCACACCGGCCAGCGCCATCTGTTCGGACAGCGGAATGCCGAGCTTGTTGTAGGTCTCCAGGAGCTTGGGATCGACCTCGTCCAGGCTGCCGACTTTTTCCTTTTCCTTGGGCGCGGCAAAGTAATAGGCATCCTGATAGTCGATCGGCGGATAGGAAACCTTGGCCCAGACCGGCTCGGCCATTTCGCACCAATGGCGGAACGACTTCAGCCGCCACGCCAGCATCCATTCCGGCTCGCGTTTCTTGGCCGAGATGAAGCGAACGGTGTCTTCGCTCAGGCCCTTGGCCGCCGTTTCGGTTTCGATGTCGGTGACGAAGCCGTATTTGTATTTCTCGCCTAGCGCGGCGACCTGTTCCTTGGTTTCTTCGACTGCAGGCATCTCAATCCTCGGGCCGCACGAAAAGGCGCTGCGACCGAACAAACGTAACGGCGAGAAAGCCGCCGTTGGCATACAAGCAAGTATCAGGCCGCCGCCAGCCCGTCACCGACGCCGCCGACTTCGCCTTCGAGCGCGGCACGGCCGAGCACCTTCTTTTCCACCACGTCGGCCAGGGTAACCTTCGAAAGGAAATTGTGAATTTGGTGGCCAAGCTCCTCCCACAGATCGTGGGTAATGCAGCGCCCGCCGACGTTGGTGCAGCCCTTGGCGCTGCCCAGCTTGCATCTGGTGGCCTCGATCGGTTCGTCAACCGCCATAATGATGTCGGAAACCCGCATCTCGTTTGACGGCCGGCCGAGGCGGTAGCCGCCGCCGGGGCCGCGCACGCTAGTAACCAATCCATTGCGCCGAAGCTTGGCGAACAACTGTTCCAGATAGGATAGCGAAATCTCCTGCCGCTCGGCGATATCCGCCAGGGAAACCGGACGCATGCCGGCTTCATGAACCGCCAAATCCGCCATCGCCATGACGGCATACCGGCCTTTGGTGCTGAGCCTCATCTCACGTTCTCCTGTCTCTCGCGCGAGTTTCCCTTGCCATAAAAGGGGTTGCTTGCTGTAGATACGATACCAAGTCGCGCTCCACATTGACGTTTACCGATATAAGTTCACCGAGCGCAGTAGTCAAGAATTACCGAGAACAATGGCCATAAAAAAATCTACGTATTTGTATTTGAAAGGATTTATCCTAAAGCAGGCGACACTTGATATTCCCTGTGTCCATGTGAAAAAAGCATCTTCCCGCCCTCGCGCCAAAAGGTCCGCTCATGCCTGACATCATTCTTCCCGGTCCCGCCGGCCGCATCGAGGCCCGTTACCAGCGGCAAAAAACGCCGGGAGCGCCGATGGCGCTGATTCTGCACCCGCACCCGCAGTTCGGCGGCAC
>DBTZ01000039.1:3741-49543 GCA_002307315.1 Alphaproteobacteria bacterium UBA1303 | reverse complement strand
CGCTTCAATTTCCGCGGCGTCGGCCGCAGCCAGGGTTCGTTCGATTCCGGTGCCGGCGAGCTGTCCGATGCCGCGGCGGTGCTCGACTGGATGAATACGCTGTACCCCAATCCATCCTTCGTCTGGGTGTGCGGCATGTCGTTCGGCGCCTGGATCGGCATGCAGCTTCTGATGCGCCGGCCCGAGATCACCGGCTTCATTTCCATCGCCCCGCCGGCCAGCATGTACGACTTCGCTTTCCTGGCGCCTTGCCCGTCCTCCGGGCTGATCCTGCACGGCACCCGCGACATGGTGGTACCCGAACCGGACGTGCAGAAGCTGGTGGACCGGCTGACCGCGCAGAAGGGCATCAAGATCACCTACGAAAAGATCGAAGGCGCCAACCACTTCTTCGACAAGAACGAAGCCGACGTCGTGGAAATGGTCAAGGAATACGCCAGCCACCGCATGGCCAACCCCGAAGGGCGATAAAAACATGGCCGGCAACGCCTTCCGTTCGGACTTCTTACGCACCGTCGTCGCGCGCGGGGCTTTCGCCAGCGCCACCGACGGCGAGGCGCTGGATGCGCTGTTGTGCGGCGGCAAGCCGGTGCCGGCCTATATCGGCTTCGACTGCACCGCGCCCTCGCTTCACGTCGGCAGCCTGATCCAGATCATGACCCTGCGCCGCTATCAGCAAGCGGGGCACAAGCCGATCGTGCTGATGGGCGGGGGCACCACCAAGATCGGCGATCCGTCCGGCAAGGACGAGGCGCGCAAACTGCTGACGGCGGAGACCATCGCCGAGAACAAACGCGGCATTTTTCGGGTGTTCGAGAAGTTTCTCAAATTCGGCGACGGCCCCACCGATGCGGTGATGATCGACAACGCCGAATGGCTCGACCGGCTTGAATACATTCCGTTCTTGCGCGATGTCGGCCGGCATTTTTCGGTCAACCAGATGCTGACCCGCGATGCGGTAAAGATGCGGCTGGATCGCGATCAGCCGCTGTCGTTCCTCGAATTCAACTACATGATCCTGCAGGCCTACGATTTCGTCGAGCTCTACCGGCGCTATGGCTGCCGGCTGCAATGCGGCGGCTCGGACCAGTGGGGCAACATCGTGTCGGGCACCGACCTCGGCCGCCGGCTGGAAAATGCCGAACTGTACGGCCTGACCTCGCCGCTTTTGACCACCGCCTCGGGCGCCAAGATGGGCAAGACCGCCTCGGGCGCGGTATGGCTGAACGAAGACGCGCTGTCGCCCTACGACTACTGGCAGTTCTGGCGCAACGCCGAGGATGCCGACGTCGGCCGCTTCTTGCGTCTGTTTACCGACATGGCCGAAGACGAGATCGTCCGGCTGGAAGCGTTACGGGGCGCGGACATCAACGACGCAAAAAAGGTGCTCGCCACCGAAGCCACCGCCCTGGCGCACGGCCGTGAGGCGGCGGAACTGGCGCTTGAGACGGCGCGGAAAACTTTCGAGGAAGGGACACTCGATGCCAACCTTCCGACGTTCGAAATCGAACGAAGCGCATTGGATGGGTTACCGGTGGCGACGCTGGCCAACATGGCCGGACTGACGGCTTCGTCGAGCGAAGCGCGGCGCGTCATTCAAGGCGGCGGCTTGCGGGTGAACGACAAACAAATCGCCGACGTCAAAGCGACGGTTTCTTCGGCCGACATCACCGACAAGGGCGTCGTCAAGCTTTCGCTGGGAAAAAAGAAACACATCCTGGTGAAGCCGGTTTGAGGCGGTGACGCATTTACGCCCGCGAAACGCCGCCGTTTTTGGTCAATCGATTGTTTTTGTTGATATTTCTCAAGGATATTGCTTGAGAGGAGAGGAAAATTGCCCCAAACCGTCGTTCGATAAGGGATTTTGCCCGTATTAATCACTGTTTAAGCATAAATGGGCAACCTAACCGTACATGAAACGCTATGTACCGGCACTGCTATGTCTGCGAAAAGAATTATCGGTTGGATCGCCCGCGTCGCCATCGCCCTGATCTGGACTCTGACGGCGGCGGATTTGTTTCCCCCATTCTCGGGCCTGGTCGACTGCGAAGTGTGGCTGACCAATCGGTTTGCCGACCCGCTCCTGTTCGTATTCGCGAGCGGCATGCTGCTGATGACGCTGCTCTCGTCGAGCTTGTGGGCTGAGATGGCGGACATCGTAACGCGCATATCGCCGCTTATGGCGAAGTTCCTGGCGATGCAGTTCTCGCACGCTGAGACCGAAGTGCCGGCGCGACGGCAGCCCGACCCCGAACATTTCACGCCCAAGCTGGTGGTCTCGCAGATTGTCGAGACGCATCCCGCCGAAACCGTCGACGGCACCAAGCAGACGGCGTCCGATCCGATCATACTGGACCCCCAGCCGGCCGCCGAGAGAAACAAACTGTTCGAAGGCATTGTCGAAACCGAGGTGAAGCCGTCGGGCGCCACTGCATCGAAGCCGCAATCGTCGCTCGATCTGATCATGCCCAATCAAGTGGTGCAGCTTGCGGCCGATTTTGCCCGCTGGGACAAGGCGCATAGCCTGAAGACCTGGCAGGTCGCCTGGCTGTGGAACGAATGGGAACCGGTCAGCGACAACCTCAAGGGCAAGCCGTGTTTGCCGACCTGTCTGCGGCTGGAAGCGCATATCGAAGCGGGCGCACTGCCCGCCAGCCGCGGCGCAGAAGAAGCCGTGCGCTATGCCGACATCCGCCGCCAGGATCTGGTCGATTATGCGCTGGCGCTGAACGAACGGCCGAAATTTCTGTTCGTCGAAGAACGCAGCTGGCTGACGCGAAAACTGCGCGAGTGGCGTCAACGCGAGGTGCCGGCCGACGAAGCCGAGAATTTCGCCTCCTACAGCGAAACCAAGTTGGTGCTCTACAAGATTCTGCAGATCATCAACACCGATGCGGTCGCGCTGGAGATAAAAACCGCCATGCGCAAAGGCGGGTGCGAAGGCATCGCCCGCCGTCAGGTCGGCAGCATCACGTACGGTTTCGAACGCATTCCGCGCCATCTCTGGCGCGGGCTCACCATCGACTGGCTCGGCAACGTAACCGGCCGCAGCGTCGTCTATACCGACCTTAGGGTGCGTTTCCGTCCCGACTATTACCAAGTGCCTGCCGCGACCGCTCCGGCGGCATCAGCCATCGACGGCGATCTCTCGGAAGACTTGGCCGCCGCCGCACGCAGCCACGCCTGACGCCGGATTTCGAGCCTGCGACGAAGCACATTCCTCGTAGGTTCGTAATTTGTCGTCCGTGAAAAAGTCCTTCGGCCTAAAGGCCTCAGTGTACTTTTTCACGATTTCATCAGGACACCCCCTTGCTTGAAGCGGGTCTGCGCTCGGGGTTAAAGAATCTTTTTCGTCGTCGATGCGCGCGCGGGCGGCGCATTGACGACGGTCTGTTTTTTCAGGATTTCGGGCCATTCGGCCCCCAAATCCTGAAAAAACGAAAACAAGCGACAAACCAGCGCCGGGCCGCCCCAAGCGAGTTTTTTCCTTATGTTTCAATTGGGAAAAGTACACCTTCGCGTAGCAAGGGACTTTTCTACAGGCAACTAATTAGAGCAACGAGCGCAAAAGTGGAATCGGTTTTGCGCGTAAAGTTGCGACTAAACAAAGGGCTAGAGCGACGGACTGATCGCGCTTGAACGTCCGTCGCTCTAGGGCCCCGTAGCCTTTGGCGGATTGTTGGTCGGCGCCTGAGCGGCGGAGGGGAGCTTGCCTTCGAAGGCCCGCCTAAAGATTCCCGGCGCCAGCACCGACAGCGGATTGACGCTGACCTTCGGCTCGTCGGCATCGCCTTCGACGGCATAGCTCATGCCGAAGATGCCTTCGCCCTTCTTCGACGTCAGCACATCGCCCAGCAGGGGAATGTGGCCAAGCACGCTGTTGAGGCCGTAGAGCGGCACCAGCGTGCCCTTGACCGCGATCCGGTTCTTCGGCCGGTCGATATACCCGTCGGCGGTGATGCCGATCGCCGGGCCGGTGGCGTGCGCGCCCTTGATCGCAATCACCCGGTTGCGCGAGGAGAACGGCATGTCCAACTCGTCCACCGCGATGCCCTGCCCCTGCATCAGGTTGATCAGTCCGCCGAGCGATCCGGCGGTGAACAGGCGGGCGAGCAGCGGCTGATCGACGACGCGGAAATCCGTCAACACCAGCTTGCCCTTGAAATCGGCATCGCCTGCGCTCCGCACGAGGGTGAGCTGACCGGGAATGCTCAAGCTCACCGCCAGTTTGCCGCCCTTCAGACCGGAAAAACCATACAGCCCCTTGAAGAACAATCCGGCGTCGGCGGCGGTAAAGCTTAAGGCCCGCGCCCCGCCGGCCTGGATCAGCGAAGCGGAAATCGGCACGTTCTTGCCCATACCGCCCGCCAGCGTCAGTGCCGACAGCCGATCACCGGCGCCGGCGACATCGAGCGAGAAGTTGCTGACCGCCACGGCGTCGCGGAGCGCCAGCCGGTCGAGTCGGATCGACACGCGAAACGGCCCGTCGAGCGGATCGCCCCCTCGGGTACCACCGCCGGTACCGCCACTTTGGCCGTCGGCATCGACTTCGCCTTGTCTGGCCAATCGCGAACCGTCGAGCGAGCGTCCGCGCAACGAGATGTCGGTGCCGCCTGCGGTTTTGCTCAACGTGACGGCAAAATCGTTGCGCGGACCGATCCGCACTTGCGGCGCTTGCAACGAGGTTAGCGCACCGGCTTCGTCAAACTTGGCGGTAACGGCGACAGAGGTGCCTTGGGCGGTCAGATGGAGGTTGATATCCGACAAATGCGCCTGCGCGCCGAACCCAACGCCGACCTTGGCGGCCATGGCGAAGCCGGCAGGCTTATCGACGCCGATGGCGTTGATCGTCATCGCCGTCGGCGTCAAATCGGCGACGAAATTGCCCTGACGAAGCGCGCCGCGCCGGCCGGTCAGCGTGCCGGTGACGCCCATCGCCCCTTTCAGGCCGGCGAACGACGTCAGACCGAGCGCACGGCGCGCGGTTTCGTCGAGCGCACCTTTGACGGCAATTTTGGTAGTGACCGGGCCCGCCGAAGCGAAATCCTCGGACCAATCGACACCCAGCTTCGATCCCGAACCGTTGAGACCGACGCTGCCGACCGCCCACAGACTGGTGTTGCTCACCGAAAAATCGACGGTGCCGTCGCTTATGCGCAGCTCTTTTCCCAGCGCCAAGCCGAAGCCGGTACTGTGCGCCTTGACCGCGATCTGCACTTCGTCGACGTGCAGCGATTTTCTCAGCGGCAGGTCTATCCTGATATCGGCCGCGGCGTTGCCCCGGGCGCTGGCGGGGCTGAAGCCGAACCGGGTGGGATAGCGCAGGGGCTTCATGTCGATCAGCGCCAGCACGTCGGCCAGCGCGCCGCTCAAATGCGCGTCGATCTCGCCGACCTGATCGTCGATGTTGAGATCGGGAATATGGAAACGCGCAGGGGAAAGCGTCAACGCCCCGACCTTGGCGCCGTCGATGTCGATGGTGAAATCCGTACCGGTCAGTCTCGCCCGTCCGTGCCCTGCAGTGAGGTGGGTCAGACCGTCGATATATTTCGCCTCGACACCAAAGAGCGCAAACTTCATCTCCAGCATGTTCGCTGCCAGCGCCGGCGCATCGAGCGCCCCGGGCGGAATGTGCAAGGCGAAGGTCATTGCGCCGACGCGCCCGGCGGGCATGTTCGCATCGGTCCAGGCGCGGCCGCCCCCCGCGGCGATCAGCGGCCAATAGCGCACCAGATCGCGCACGCCCATCGCGCCGATCTCGCCCGTCATCTCGATCCCTGCCGAGCGATCCGCCGGGAAACTCAACCGTCCCGCCGTCTTCAGCGAGAACGGCTTGCCCTCGACGATCAGCCGCGCAACGTCAAGCTCGCGCGTATCGGTCCGCCAATCGGCACGCACCGCCGCCACCTGAAAATCCACCGGCCCGGCAAAAACGCCCGGCAGGTTGAGCGACAGATTGCGCAGCTTGAGATCGACGGCGGTGTGGGCCGGCGCGTTCGGCGCGGCGGCGACCAGATCGATCCGGCCGCTGATACTGCCTTTGATTTTGTCGGCGTCAATCCGCGAAACCTGCAACGTCAGCCGATGGTGCCCGCCGTCGTAGCGGCCGCCGGCAATCAGACCGGCGACGGCGATTCGCCCCTTCACCGCCGGCAGCGCGAAGGTGCCGCGGGCCAGAAGAGTGAAATCGGCGGTGGTCAGATTGGCGCCGTCGAGGACGAATTTGGCGGCCAGATCGGTCTTCAGCGCCGCCTGTTTCAGCGACGAGAACGTTTCGCTGCCGGCGGCGAGCGAAGACAGATCGAAGCCGATAAGGGCAATTTGTCCCTCGACCATTTTCGATTTCGGCGGAAAGACGAATTCGCCTTTCAACCGGGCGGGACGGCCGGCCAGTTCGATCGTGGCGTCGACGCGGGCCTTGAGCCTGCCGCTGGCGGCCGCCGTCAGGCGAAAATCCGCCCACGGAGAAACCACGAACAACTTGGTGCCTTCGTCGTACAGCGCGAAACGGGCCCGGCGTACCGCGAAGCTTTCCAGCGTCGAAGGCCCTTTGGATTTCGACAGCGCCTCGGCAATGCGGTCGATGAGATCGCGTTCCTGCCGATCGCCGCCGACGCCGAGACGCAAAGTCCCGTCCGCAGCCCGCACCAAGGTGAGTTGCACGCCGACCAGCGTAATGTCTTTCACCACCACATTGCCGTGCAGCAGCGGGGCGGCGGCAAGCCGGATATCGGCCTTGGGCGCCTGGGCGACAATTCGCCCCGAGGCGTCGCACACGCGGGTGCCGAGAATGACCAAGCTGACCCGGCCTTCCTCGCGCGACCATTCGATCGCCGCTTGATCGTATTGCATGCTGACGCCGGGCAATGCCTCGGCCAACGCGCCCGACAGCGCACCGGCAAACGGCCCCAGCGATACCGGCCCGATCAATAGCCGGATACCGGCACCGAGGACGAAAAAGGCCAGCGCGGCGAAAACACCGACCGCCACGATGGCGGCAGTGCCGAAGCGACGGCGGCGCAGCCAAAGCACCCAACGGAGATACCGCGTTAGGACGGGACGACCGGGTTCGTTCACGCCAACTCTCTTTCGTCAAGCGGTGCGCTGCTACCCCGCCTTCATGAACGATATTGCCAGCGCACGCTAGTGTCGCGGTTTCGAAGTGCGTTTTATACTCTATATCGGCACGGGTAACGAACTTTGAAACCGAAACGACACTGGGACCAATAGGTTGACTAGTGTCCTGACGATTCTAAAAATCCGTAAGTACCTGATATTGGAATAAAGCGGATTTCTGAATCGGGACACCAGAGCGCATTCCGGCGAAGTGGAATCCGGTTCGCCGCAAAAATGCGCGGCAACAAAGAAAGCTACAGCCAATTACGGTTCTTAATGACCGGAATTGGCTGTAGCAAGTTTATGTTTCTAGTGGAGCTTATGAATTTGACGTTTGAACACGAGGGGGCGGCCGGCGAGAGGCAAACGTCAAATTCGCTCCACTGGCCTTGCCGGGAAATCCGCCCGGGCTTTTCACGATACGCAACATTCTTCCGTTTTTTTTAAATACAAAGAAGGCGATAGTGCCCTCACCTTCGAACTGGCGACAGCCGGCGGCAATGCGGTTTCCTTGCGCAATTGAAGAACCGGCCCTCCCGTGCTGCATTTCATCCAAAGGACAACGCTGCAGACTGTACCGCCGAGGCCGCATTGCAAGCTACGCGAGAAATTACCGCCGATCACTCGCCTTCTAGTGTCGTGGTTTCGAAGTTCGTTTTATTCTCTATATCGGCACGGGTAACGAACTTCGAAACCAAAACGACACTAGCATCAATATGTTGCCTAGTGTCCTTTCGATTCCGAAATTCGAAAAATGTCGATATCAGGTGTAACGAATTTCGGAATCGGGACACTAGTTAACCCCAATAGCGCTTTTCGAACATAGCCGCTTGATAAAAGTCCGGTAATTAGGTGAAATGCCGGCGACTGGGGTTGGCGCGGCTAGAGTGCGCTGAATAGGGAAGATTTCCGATGATCGGAACGCTCGTCGAGCGCTTGTTGGCGTGGGTGCACGAGACATTCCCGGAAAAGCAAATCTATGTCCGCAGCGAGGGGCGGGTGCAATTTTTTACCTTCGGCCCGATGCTGCAAGGAACGCTGGCGGCCGTCGGGCTGGTGTTTCTCGGGTGGGTGGCGTTCGCCACCGTCAATGTCATATTCAAAGACCGCATCATCGCCGCCAAGGAGCATCGCTATCATCAGATGCAGGTGGCCTATGAAAATCGCGTCGCCGATTTGCAGCTTTCCTATGACGAAGTGCATGGCGCGCTGGTTTCGGCCGAAGACAGATTTCAGAGCGCTGCCGACGAATTGGAGGTCAAGCAGAACACCATTCTCGGGTTTCTCGGCCGCAAGAAACAGGTCGACGCCGCCTTGAACGGCAGCACCAACCTCAATGAAAAGAACGGTGCCAATCCCGCCGGTACGGCCGATGACATCACCGCCGTACCGCCCGACCTGCGCGGCGGCAGCGATACCAACGACGCGGTCGAGTTCGCGCCGCCGGCCAAGAAGCCGACACCGGCGAAGCCGCGCAAATCCGGCATGCTGGATATAAACGGTACCGTCGGACGCATCGCCGGTGTTTTTTTCGGTAAGCGCCATTCCGATCCGCTGTCGTCCGAGACCGTCGCCCGCCACCCTGTATTGAAGTCGTTGGCAGTACAAACTGAAAGGTTGCATCGTCTCAGCACCACCGAGACTCCGTTGATGGCCGATGCGCAAGGCCAAGCCGCCAAAGGCGTCAGGCAATTGCAGCTGCTCCTTCGCCGCGCCAGCATCAATCCCGACAAGTTCGAAGAGCGCTTCGCCCATGTCGAAGGCGGCGCCGGCGGACCGGAGATTCCGCTCGATTCCGTGCAGTTGGAAGGCATTCCCGATCGCAACTTCCAGCAGGCCTACTTGAAGGCATATGCAACCCTCGATCAACTTGACACCCTGCTGAACGGCGTTCGCCACCTACCATTGACGGCACCGGTGACCGGCGCCGAATTCTATCGTAACGACGGCTTCGGTCCCCGCCGCGATCCGTTCACCGGCCGTTATGCCTTTCATTCCGGCATCGATTTCGACGGCCCCAAAGGGGCGGCGGTGCATGCCACCGCACCGGGGCGTGTCGTTTTTTCCGGATATAAAGGCGCCTATGGTAACCTGGTTGAAATAGATCACGGCTATGGAATCCATACTCGATACGGACATTTGATGTCGGTCGCGGTGAAGGCTGGCGCAAAAGTGAGACAAGGTGCTATCATAGGTAGACTCGGCTCGACCGGGCGCAGCACCGGACCGCACGTGCATTACGAAGTGTGGTACGATAATGTAGTCAGAAATCCACGAAACTTTATCGAGGCAGGCCGCTATGTTCTCAAGCAAGGGTAAGGAAAAGGATACTGTCACCACCGCCGTACCGGCGGCTATGGCTGCGCCGGGCGGCAGACGTCCGCTGCGCTCCTCCGCCGCGCCGTCGATTATCAGCGCCGACTTGACGGTCACCGGTACGCTGGTCTCCACCGGCGACATTCAGATCGACGGCAGGGTCGAGGGCGACGTCAGAAGCGCCGGTCTGGTGATCGGCGAAAAGGCATTTATCCACGGCGATATCATGGCCGAGGAAGTTACCGTCCGCGGTCGCATACAAGGCGGCGTCAAGGCGCACAAAGTTCTGTTGGCGTCGACCTGCCATGTCGAAGGCAACATTCTGCATGAAGCCTTCGCCGTCGAGACCGGCGCCTTCTTCGAAGGCAATTGCCGCCACGCCGACAATCCGCTGGAAGAAGCCGGCGCCAAGAAGCCCGCCGTACCGGCCGCCGCCGCGCACCCCGAGGCACATACCGCACCGCAATCGCAGGTCTCCTCGATGGTAACGCGTCCGATGGCGGCCACGCCCAATTCGCCCGGCGCCACCTACACGCCGCTCAAAAGCTGAATTCATCCGATACGGAAATTCACGAACCCCGCCGCCGCTTTTCGCGTGTGGCGGGGTTTTCGTTGCGCGATGCAACCGCGGGCGGAGAGATAATAAGCATTCCTACCATTCGCTGCACTGTCCCGGAGCGGCGAACGTTCGAGCCCGGCCGGTCTGTCGCTCTACCTCTTTGACCGGTCGCAACTTTGCGCGCAGAGTCGGATTCCGCTTTTTGCACACGTTGCTCTATTCTAAATCTTCGACCGCTTCGGTTTTCTTGCCGCCGAGGGCCGCGGCCAACGCCGCCGCCATAAAGGGATCGAGATCGCCGTCGAGCACATCCTGCGGCAAGCGGCTTTCGATGCCGGTGCGCAAGTCCTTCACCATCTGGTAGGGCTGCAAAACATACGAACGGATCTGATGGCCCCAGCCGATGTCGGACTTCTCGCCGACGAAGGCGCCGGTTTCGTCCTGCTTCTTCTTGAGTTCGATTTCGTAAAGGCGCGAGCGCAGCATCTCCCAACAGATGGCGCGGTTCTGAAACTGCGAACGCTGGGTCTGGCTCGACACCACGATGTTGGTGGGCAGATGGGTGATGCGCACCGCGCTTTCGGTCTTGTTGACGTGCTGGCCGCCGGCGCCCGACGAACGATAGACGTCGATGCGCACATCCTTTTCGTCGACGTCGACGGTGATGGTCTGATCGATCACCGGATAGACGGTAACCGACGAGAAACTGGTGTGGCGCCGCGCATTGGCATCGAACGGCGAGATACGCACCAGCCGATGCACACCAGCCTCGGTCTTGAGCCAGCCGTAGGCGTTCTCGCCCTTGACCAGGATGGTCGCCGACTTGATGCCGGCCGCCTCGCCTTCGCTCTCTTCGAGATAATCGACTTTGAAGCCGCGCTTCTCGGCCCAGCGGGTGTACATGCGCAACAGCATCTCGGCCCAATCCTGGCTTTCGGTGCCGCCGGCGCCGGCGTGGATTTCGAGATAGGTATCGTTGCCGTCGGCCTCGCCAGACAACATCGATTGCAGCTTCAGTGCATCGACCTCTTTCAACAGCGCCACGATCGAGGCTTCGCCGTCGGCGACCATAGCGGCATCGTTCTCGGCCGCGGCCAGATCGATCAGTCCCTTGGCGTCGTCCAGTTCGCCCTGCAGTTTTCGCACGGCGGTGATTTCAGCATCCAGCTTCTGCCGCTCGCGCATCATCTTCTGCGCGGGGATGGGATCGTTCCAGATGGCGGGATCTTCGGACTTGGCGTTCAGTTCGTCGAGGCGACGAATGGCCCGGTCCCAGTCAAAGATGCCTCCTCAGCAGGCTTATCGCCTGCTCGATGTCGGAAATGTTGCGTTCGGTTTCCGGGCGCATGTTCAAAATCCTATCTGCCGTGCGGCTAGAGCGACGGACGTTCAAACGCGATCAGTCCGTCGCTCTAGCTCTTTGTTTTGTCGCAACTTTACGCGCAAAACCGATTCCACTTTTGCGCTCGTTGCTCTAGAGCATTTCTCTGTTTCACGAAAACGATGAAATGTTCCGTCTCTTTCTGGAGCCGCGCTTCAAATCCGAAAACCGGCTTCCACCCTGCAACACGTGCGGGGCAGGCTTTTTCGGTGAAGCGCTCTATACCGAGCGACGACGCGTCCGTAAAGGTCACGCCCGCAAAAACTTACCCGCCAGTTCAATGTGGTCGGACCACAGGAACTGATCGACCGGCTGCACCCGCATCAAGCTGAATCCGCCGCCGATCAGAATGGCGGCATCGCGGGCAAAGGAACCCGGATCGCAACTGACGTAAGCGATGCGCTTAACCTTCGACTTGGCCAGCGCCTTGGCCTGCTCCTCGGCGCCGGCGCGCGGCGGATCGAGGCAAACGGCGTCGAACCCGTCCAGTTCGCTTTCCGACAACGGCCGTTTGAACAGGTTGCGCTTCTCGGTCGAGACCGACTTGTGGCCCGGCGTTCTGGCACCCACCGCCAGCGCCGCCAATTGTTCGGCCTCGATGTCCACCGCATGCACTTTATGGAATTCGGCCAGCGGCAACGAGAATGTGCCGCAGCCGGAAAACAAATCGGCCACCCGCTTCGATTTGGCGAGCGAGACGACTACGAATTCCTGCAACCGCGACTGCCCCTCCTCCGTAGGCTGAAGGAACGCCTCGGACGACAGCGGCACCTCGGCAACACCGAGACGCACCATCGGCTTCGCCAACTCGACCATGGTCTCGCCGTGTCGCGACACCCTGGCAAGGTTAAGCTTTTCCGCCCAACGCGCCAATGCCGACACGGTGTCGGCATCGTCGCCGCGTTTCCAACGCAGCGACAAATCCGGCCCCGTCGCGGTATCGGTGAGCTTCAACTCGGCGTCTTCGCCGTCGGCCAAGATTTCCTTCAGCATGTCGCGTAAAGCTTGGATCAGCGCCGTAAGTTTGGGCCGCAGCACCGGACATTCGCGCAAATCGACGATGGCATGGCTTTTTTCGGCATGAAAACCGATCTCGACCGCGCCGTTGCGCTTAATCGCCTTCAACGTGGCCCGGCGCCGCGTGCCGGGCGGCACCGCGAATACCTCGAACACGTCGCAGGCAATACCTTGGCGCGACAGCGCATCGGTCACCAGCGAACGCTTGTGCGACAGATACTCGTCCTCACGCATGTCCTGCAAAGTACAACCGCCGCAGGTTCCGAAGTGACGACATAAGTGGTCGGGCATTAAGCAAATTCCGTCAGATTGCGGCGCGGGCCGTCGCGCCTGGCGCCCACGAGATATTCGCGGTTGCCGCCACCGCCGAGGATCGGGCTAGTCGTCATTCCCACGATGTTCCAGCCGCAATCGTCATATAGCCATTTTACGATATCCGCCGCCGAGAGCAATCCGTCTGCGTCCTTTCGTACGATGCCATTTTTGCCGATTTTCCCGCGTCCGACCTCGAATTGCGGTTTGACCAGCACCGCCAGCCAGCAATTTTCGGTCGCGGCGGCCAGCGCACGCGGCAGCGCCAGCTTCAACCCGATGAAGCTGACGTCGGCGACGATGGCCGCAACCGGACCGACCGACGCCGGGTCGAAATCGCGGATATTGACGCCTTCGAGCGAAACCACCCGCGGTTCCCGTGCAAGTTTGGCATGAAGCTGGCCGTGGCCGACATCGACGGCATAGACCTTGGCCGCACCGCGCCCGAGCAGTACCTCGGTGAACCCGCCGGTCGAGGCGCCGACATCGAGACAGATGCGACCCTCGGGTGAAAAGCCGAAGGTATCGAGCGCGGCGATCAATTTCAGCGCCCCGCGGGAGACGTAAGGATGCGCCGGCGCATACGCCACCGACGCATCCGGGGGCACACGTTGCGACGGCTTGGCGATTTTCCGGCCGTCGACGACGACGTTGCCCGCGGCAATGGCACTTTGTGCCTCGCTACGACTGGCGGCAAACCCCTTTTCGACCAGAAATACGTCGGCACGCATCGGCAAGGAATGTTTTATGCTATACTGAGCGCGGCCGCTTCCCGCTCGCGGCCGAGCGCGCTCAAGACCGCCGCGGCAATGGCGGTAGCGTCGAGACCGGCGTCGGCGTACATTTTTTCCTGGGTATCCTGGTGCTGGAAGCGGTCGGGCAACACCATCGGCCGGAGCTTCAGCCCGGTATCGAGAAGGCCTTCCCAAGCGAGGAAATGCACCACCTGGCTGGCGAACCCGCCGATCGCGCCCTCTTCCACCGTCACCAGCACCTCATGCTCCTTCGCCAGCCGCCGAACCAGATCGCGATCGATCGGCTTGGCGAAACGGGCGTCGGCCACCGTTACCGACAGCCCGTAGGACGAAAGTTTATCGGCAGCGGCGAGTGCCTCCTGCAAACGGGTACCGAGGCTCAAGATCGCAATCGAGCTGCCTTCGCGCACGACACGGCCCTTGCCGATTTCGAGCGGCAGAATCGCATCGGGCTTTTCCAGCCCCCAGCCTTCGCCGCGCGGATAGCGCAACGCACTGGGGCCATCGTCGAGTGCGGCCTGGGTCGCCACCATGCGCATCAGTTCGATCTCGTCGGCGGCGGCCATCACCACCATCCCCGGCAGCGAAGCCATGTATGTGATGTCGTAGGCGCCGGCATGGGTGGCGCCGTCCGCCCCCACCAGTCCGGCGCGGTCCATGGCAAAGCGCACCGGCAACGACTGCAACGCCACGTCATGCACCACCTGATCGTAGGCGCGCTGCATGAAGGTCGAATAGATCGCCACCGTCGGCTTCATGCCGTCGGCCGCCATGCCGGCGGCGAAGGTCACCGCATGCTGCTCGGCAATACCGACATCGAAAAAGCGCTTGGGGAATTCCTTGGCGAAGAGATCCAGCCCGGTACCGGCCGGCATCGCCGCGGTAATGGCGCAGATCCGGTCGTCCTTGCGAGACTCGGCAAGTAGCGCCTCGGCAAACACCTGGGTGTAGGACGGCCCCTTGGAATTGGGTTTCTTCTGCTCGCCGGTCAGTACATTGAACTTGCCGACGCCGTGCAGCTTGTCGGGCGCCGCCTCCGCCGGAGCGTAGCCCTTGCCTTTCTTGGTCACCACATGCACCAGTACCGGTCCGTTTTTCATATCGCGGACGTTTTCCAGCACCGGGATGAGGTGTTCGAGATTATGGCCGTCGATCGGACCGACGTAATAGAAGCCCAGTTCCTCGAACAGCGTGCCGCCGGTGAAGAAGCTGCGGGTGAACTCTTCCACCTTACGCACCTGCTTGGACAGCCGCGTCGGCAGGTGACTGGCCGCGCGTTTGGCGAACCGGCGGATGCCGCGATAGGACCGGCTCGACACCAGCCGCGCCAGATGGGCGCTCAACGCGCCGACCGGCGGCGCAATCGACATGTCGTTGTCGTTGAGAATGACGATCAACCGTTCCTTGCCGGCCCCGACGTTGTTCAGCGCCTCGTAGGCCATGCCGGCGCTCATCGAGCCGTCGCCGATCACACAAACCACGTTGTATTTCTCGCCCTTCATGTCGCGGG
The DNA here is from genome assembly GCA_002307315.1 of Alphaproteobacteria bacterium UBA1303. Taxonomy (GTDB): domain Bacteria; phylum Pseudomonadota; class Alphaproteobacteria; order Micropepsales; family Micropepsaceae; genus Rhizomicrobium. Next base: position 34,577 of record DBTZ01000039.1, on the reverse strand, counting down.
CGACGGCAAAGCCGAGGCTAGCCGAAATCGACGTCGACGAATGGCCGGCGCCGAACGGATCGTATTCGCTCTCGCAGCGCTTGGTGAAACCGGACAGACCGCCGCCCTGGCGCAACGTGCGCATACGCGAGCGGCGTCCGGTGATGATCTTGTGCGGATAGGCCTGATGGCCGACGTCCCAGATCAATTTATCGCGCGGAGTATTGAATACGTAATGCAATGCAACCGTCAATTCGACCGAACCGAGGTTGGAACCGAGATGCCCGCCGGTGACCGAAACGGTTTCGATCAACTCCTTGCGCAGCTCGTCCGCGTATTTCTGCAACTCCTCACGCGGCATTTTGCGCAAGTCGGCCGGGGAGCCGACTTCGTCCAAATGCGGCGTTTTGCTTGAACCACCCATGGCACTTCTCCGCCCCGCGTTCTTAATGGCGCGGGCTTTTCGCACTCGTCCCGACCCCAATAAGAAGGTCTTCTTTTTTCGATAATTAATCAAGGACTAGCGCATGCAGAGGGTAAAGACCTCGTCTCGCATGCGTTTTCTTGACACGAATTCACACATTTACCTTATCCGGCCTGGACCGCCTCGCTGCCGCCGACACCTTCGGCGCCGAGCACGATTTTCTCCAGCCGTCCCTCCGCATCCTTTAGCTTTGCCTCGCAATGCGTCTTCAGCGCCTGCCCGCGTTCATAAAGAGCGATGGAGGCATCCAGTTCGACTTCGCCCTGCTCCAGCTTGGCGACAATCGTCTCCAATTCGTGCAGCGCCGTCTCGAAACTTAAGTCTTCCACTGCGGCCGCCTTCGCCTCGTTTTTCGCAGGCATAGCTACGCGTCTCTCCCGCAATCCGTTTCCCAAATGCACGGGATAGCCGCATGCCCGCGGCCACTCAATGCCGCCCCGCGCGCGGAGGGTAATTTAGCCATCGGCAAAAGGCAAAGCCGACCGGCAAGCGGTAATAATATTACATATAGTATTATAATTACAACACTGCCGATAAAGCCGACCAAGGCGTCAGCGGCAAACACCGTATCAGCGCGGCAGATTCGCGGCCCGCAGTTCGACCGCAGCCCGCGGCACGGCACCGGCAGCGGCGGCGACGGCATCCCGTACGAACGGTGCCTGTATCAGGGTTGCGACCCCCTGCATCGCCCGAACGGCACCCGAAGCGTCGCCGAACCATTCGCTCAAGGTATCCCATATGCCTTGCGGCCGCGGATAGGTGACGAACACCACACGCTCCGCCGGCGCCAACTTGGCCAATTGTTTGGCCGCGTCTACCGCAGTCCAGAACCCGCCCAAACGGTCGACCAGACCGTTGTCCAGAGCATCTTTGCCGGACCACACCCGTCCCTTGGCGATGTCCTGCACCTTCGCCAATTTCATTTTGCGACCTACGGCGACCTTGCCGGTGAAATCGGCGTAGATCATGTCGGCCTGTTCGTTCACCTTGGCCCATTGCTCGTCGGTATAGGGCTGGTAGGGCGAATTGATCAGCGCGTTCTTGCCGATGCCGATGGTTTCGGTGCGAATACCGATCTTCTCCAGCGTTTTGCCGTAAGCCAGCTTGCCGGTGAACACGCCGATCGAACCGGTGACGGTACCCGGATGGGCGACGATCTTATCGGCAGACAGCGACACGTAATACCCGCCGGACGCGGCGACCGCACCCATACTGACCACCACCGGCTTTACCTTTTGCGCTTTTTTCACCGCGTCGAGAATCTGATCGGAGGCGACAACCGATCCGCCGGGTGAATCGATGCGCAGGACGATAGCTAGGATTTTTTTGTCTTCGGCGGCATCGCGAATCGCCGCGGCGATGTCGTCGCCGCCGATCGACGCCGCGTGAAGCCCGAGCGGATCGCCGCCCGATTTGCCGTCGACGATTTCCCCCACCGCTTGCACCAACGCGACACGCGGGGCGCTGGATATTTGCGCCGCCTCGCGCGCGCCCTTGGCATATTCCGCGATGGGAACCTCTTTGGCCTCGTCGCCGGCGCGCTTGATTGCGGCGCTTTTGGCGTCGTCGTCGTAACCAAGCTTGTCGATCAGACCGGCCTTCTTCGCGGTTTCGGAAAATTGCGGACTGGCTTCGAAGGCGGCAATCAGCCCGGGTTTGTCGAGCTTGCGCGCCTTGGCCGCCTCGGCGATCGCGCTGTCGTACCAGGATTTCAACAACGCGGTCGTCTGCTCGCGATCGGCGGCGCTCATGCCGGTCGCGGTATAGGTGTCGGCGGCACTTTTGTATTCGGCACGCTTGGCAATCTGCGGCTCGGCGCCGATCTTATCGAACAGACCGCGATAGAACATCTTGCCGCCCCCGGCACCGGAAGCCATGAAAAACGATTTGGGCTGCATCCAGATTTCGTCGCCGCCTGTTGCGGCAAGATAATCGCCTAAGCCGCTGCCGGCGAATTCCTGCGCATGTACGATCACGAACTTGCCGCTGGCGCGGAACCGGTTGAACGCCGCTTGAATTTCCTCGGCTTGGGCGATGGGGAGATTGGCGCTGCCCAGACGGACATACGCTCCTTTGACGCGCACATCGCGCCCGGCGGCATCAAGACCGAGCACGATGTCCATGACGGTGGCCGGCTTGTCGCCGAACGCAAATTCCCGAGACGCCGAGTCCGCCGGCGCATCGCGCAAATCCAGCGACAGCACCATCGTTCCGGGCAGTCCGTCGCCGCGCAGCAACCCGACGACGAATATCGCCAGCAGCACCAGCACGGCGGCGAAGACGAACCTGGCGAAACTCGTCAGTGTACTGCCGACCACCGAACCCAACCAGTGCAGGATATTGATCATGCCTATGCCGCTCCCACTGTCACCAGAGCATTTCTTTGTTTCACGAAAAACGCGGAAATGCCCAGGTCCTTTAGTATTGCCGCGCGTCTACCCAAAAAAACCGGATTCCACTTAATTTCCGTGAAGCGCTCTATCCGTCTGCCGGCAAAGTAGATCATTGTTGTTAAGGAATGTGAATGGCGGCGGACATACCTCGCAAGAAGGTATTTATTCCTCGTCGCGGCAAACCGCCTCCAACGCACCGAGACGGTCGATCTCGATGCGCACCACATCGCCGTCCTTGAGATATTTCGGCGGCTTGAAGCCCAGCCCCACACCCCCTGGCGTGCCGGTAAAGATGAGGTCGCCCGGCTCCAGCGTCATCACCTGCGAAACATAGGCGATTTGCTGCCAGACATTGAACACCAAATGTCTGGTATTGGAATCCTGACGTTTTTCGCCGTTGACGAAACTGCGAATGCCCAATTCATGCGGATTTCCCGCCTCATCGGCGGTGACAATCCACGGACCGAACGGCGCATGGCCATCGAAGCTCTTGCCCAGAAACCACTGCGACGTCGCCATCTGCCATTCGCGGGCGGACACGTCGTTGCCGCAGGCAAAGCCGAACACCGCGGCCGGCGCATCCTTAGCGGCGATGGAGCGCCCGCCCTGGCCGACCACCGCCACCAGTTCGGCCTCATAATCGACTTGGTTGGTCACCACCGGCAGGGGAATCGGATCGTACGGACCGTTCGCCGCCGTCGGCATCTTGCAAAACCAAACCGGCCTCGCCGGTGCAGTCATGCCGGATTCCTCGATATGATCGCGATAATTCAGACCGATCGCCAGAATCTTGCCCGGTCGGGGGATCGGCGCCATCAGGCGAACCGACTTCAGCGGCAGCAGCGGCCCAGGCGCTGCGACCAGATTGCGCACCTCCCGCTCGATTTTCGGCCAGCAGGCAATCAGCGCCGTCATATCCGGCGCCAACCGCGGGGCAACCCGCGACAGCGACAGGACGCCCGTATCCAGCACTACCCCAAATTCCGCCGATCCGCCCGCGGCAAACGTCGCCAGTTTCATAACCCCTCCAATGACACCGGTTACTTATTCCGGCCTGTTTTACATCTTGGCGACGGCGGAAAACAGTGCCAAAGCATGTATCCGTCATCTCGGCTCGTCATGCGGCCTAAAAACACGGCTTTTGTGGTTCCGTTTGCGCATGACGGCGGTTTACAATGTTTTTCCCTGGTGTGCCGGCTTCGCCGCCGCCTCAACGAACCAACCTTAGGATCAGTGCTACCCCAAATGAACCCGCTCAAGGAACTCGAACAATTCGGACAAGCGCCCTGGCTCGACAATCTCAGCCGCGGCCTGGTGAAAAGCGGCGAGCTGAAACGCCTCGCTGAAGAAGAAGGCATCAAGGGCCTGACCTCCAACCCGGCGATTTTCGAAAAATCTATCGGTCATTCCGACGAATACGACGAAGAGATCGCCAGCCTTTTGCAATCCGGCATCAGCGACGTCGGCGCGATTTTCCGCAAGCTGGCGGTCGCCGACATCAAGGATGCCTGCGATGCTCTGCACTTTGTCTATGAGAACACCAAGGGCGTCGACGGCTACGTCAGCTTGGAAGTGTCGCCCTACATCGCCCACGAGACCGAAGCGACCATCGCCGAGGCGCGTGAAATTTGGGCCGAGGTCGCCAAGCCCAACCTGATGGTCAAGGTGCCGGCTACTGCAGAAGGCCTGCCGGCGATCAAAAAGCTGATCGGCCAAGGCATCAACATCAACGTCACCCTGCTGTTCGCCAAAGACACCTATGTCAAGGTGGCGGAGGCCTATATCGCCGGATTGGAAGCGCTGCCCGCCGACTTCGATTTGTCGAAAATGGCCTCGGTAGCGAGTTTCTTCGTCAGCCGTATCGACGCGATGATCGACGGCAAGCTGGAAAATCTGATCGAGAAGGCCAAGGGCGACAAGAAAGAAAAACTGCAGGGTCTGCTCGGCAAGGTCGCCATCGCCAACGCTAAACTCGCGTACAAGGAATATTTGCGGCTATTCTCCGGCCCGCGCTGGGAAAAGCTTAAGGCGCGCGGGGCGCGGCCGCAGCGTTTGCTGTGGGCCTCGACCGGCGTCAAGAACAAGGCCTATCCCGACACGCTCTATGTCGATACCCTGATCGGCCAAGACACCGTCAACACCATGCCGCCGGATACCGTGACCGCGTTCCGCGAACGCGGCACCGCCTCCGACGCCCTGCCGCAAAACTTAGAAGCGGCGGAACAGGTCATTACCGATCTGAAGACCACCGGCATTTCGCTAGACGAGGTGACCGACTATCTGGTGGTGGACGGCGTGGATAAGTTTGCTGTGGCCGCCGACCTTCTCTATGGCGCCATCGCCGATAAGGCCGATGCACTCACCGGACGCAAAGTGACCGTTGCGGTCGATGCCGCGGCAAATACCGAGACGATCGCCGCCGAGATGAAGGCATGGGCCAAGGATGGCGTCATCCGTCGGCTGTGGGCCAAGGACGCCAAACTGTGGACGAACAAGGGCGAGGCAAAATGGCTCGGCTGGCTCGACATTCCCACGCGCGTCCAGCAGGTTCTGCCGCAACTCACCGCCTTCGCCGCCAAGGTCAAGGCCGGCGGCTATAGCGATGCGGTGCTGTTGGGCATGGGCGGATCGAGCCTGGGCGCCGACGTGGTGTCGGCCACCTTCGGCCGCCAGAGCGACGCCCCCGCCTTCCACATTCTCGATTCCACCGATCCGGACGAGATTGCCGCGCTGGATGCCAAGATCAAGCTGGAAACCACGCTGTTCATCGTCGCCTCGAAATCCGGCAGCACGCTGGAGCCCAACATCTTCAAGGCCTACTACTTCGACAAGCTGGTGAAACTGGTCGGCAAAAAGAAAGCGGGCGCACAGTTCGTTGCCATCACCGATCCCGGCTCGCAGATGGAAAAAGTCGCCAAGACCGACGGCTTTGCCGACATCTTTCTCGGCGATCCCCAGATCGGCGGGCGCTTCTCGGTGCTGTCGCCGTTCGGCTTGGTGCCGGCCGCGGCAATGGGCATCGACGTCACCGCGGCACAAGCCGAGGCGGCGGCGATGCAGGCGGCTTGCGGGCCTTTGTGCGCCCCGCACGTCAACCCCGGCGTCAAGCTCGGCGTGGCGCTCGGCGCGCTGGCCAATGCGGGCAAGGACAAGCTGACGGTGATCGCCTCTTCCGGCCTCGACAGCTTCGGCGCTTGGCTGGAACAACTGGTTGCCGAATCCACCGGCAAGGGCGGCAAGGGCATCGTGCCGGTCGATGGCGAGCCTTTAGCCAAAGCGGCGAAATACGCATCCGACCGCGTGTTCGTCTCGCTTGCCTTCAAGGGCAAGAACGACCACGAGGCGCTGTTGAAGGATTTGGCCGCCAAGAAACAGCCGATTATCCGCATCGAGGTCGACGGCCCGGCGCAATTGTTCCGCCTGTTCTACCTGTGGGAAATCGCCACCGCAGCGGCCGGCGCATCGCTTGGCGTTAATCCGTTCGATCAGCCCGACGTCGAGGCCGCCAAGGTCAAGACCCGCGCACTGATGGACAAAGGCGGCGTCGGCCCCGAGCCGTATGCCATCAACGAGAACGGCGTTTTGGTATTCGCTCCCGCTTATCCCAAGGCCAAGACCCTGGCCGAGGTACTGAAAGCGCATTTTGCCACCGTCAAGCCCGGCGACTATTTTGCCATCAACGCCTTCATCGAACGCAGCACGGCCAACGCGACCGAATTCAACGCCATCCGCGCCTTGGTGCGTGACAAGACCGGCGCCGCAACGGCGCTCGGTTTTGGGCCGCGGTTTCTGCATTCCACCGGCCAACTGTACAAGGGCGGTGCGAACACCGGCGTGTTCATCCAAGTGACCGGCAACCATGCCAACGCCAAGAATGTGCCGGGCACGGCCTATGGCTTTGGCGCCGTGGTCGATGCCCAAGCCGCCGGCGATCTGGCGGTGCTGACCGAGCGGAATCGGCGCGCCATCCGCGTGCATCTGCTCGACGTCAAGAAGGGCCTCAAAACCCTGAAGGCGGCAGTCAAAACGGCACTCTGACGTTTCGCAAGTAAAATATCGCGGGCGGCTTCCTGGCGAAGCCGCCCGTTTTTTATGTCCCGCAGGCGCTAAGCAATCCCTCGACCAGTCCGCGATAGCCGGCGCCGAACAGCCGCAGATGCACCAGCGCCGGCCACAGGGTGTAGGCCGCCCGCCGCTCCCGCCAGCCCGGCGATAATTCTCCGTAGGCATCGTAAAACGCTTCCGGCGGCGCGCCGAACAGATGCAGCATGGCCAGATCGACCTCGCCGTCGCCGTAATACGACGCCGGATCGATTAGGCCGCTGACGCGCGCCCCATCGGTCAACACGTTGCCGGTCCACAGATCGCCATGCAGCAACGAGGGCTTGGGATGGGCGGGCAACAGATCGGGCAACCGCACCGCCAGCCGTTCCAAGCGCCGCGCCAGATCGGCCGAGACGAAAGGCACGCTCGTCAAAAGCCGCTTTTCGCCCCAAAACCGCAGCCAATCGTCATTGCGCGCATTTTCGATAACGACAGATGCGAAGGCATAATCGGCATCCCAGCCGTATTCCTTTCCTTCCGCCGCATGAAGACGGCGCAACGCCCGGCCGAGATCGCTCCAAACCGAGGACAGACTTTCGCTGTCGGGCAACAGCTCCAGCACCAGCACCGTATCATCGACCGCCAGCACCTTTGGCGCCGGGGCACCCGAGGCGCGGATGGCGTTCAACATGGCAGCCTCGGTTCGCGGCGCAGGACCGCCTTTCACCACCGCCTCGCGTCCGTCTTCGAGGCGAAGGCGCAGCACGTCGGACAGGCTGCCGCCGGAAAGATGCGAAACGGCGGCAAGCCTGCCGCCGAGAATATCCGCCGCCCGCTCCGCTTGGTTCATTTTCCTTCCAGCGCGTCCGCCAGGCCGCGCGCCCCGGCGCAAACGTCGAGCCACGTGTACTCGAAGGCGCGCGCATCGCTGTAATAGGGATCGGGCACCGACTTGCCCTCCTTGCCCTTCACGTAATCGAGCAGCAAGGCGACGACGGCCGTACTGTCGTCCGGCTTCATGCGCTTGAGGTCGCCAAAGACCTCGCGGTCGAGCGCCAGGATGTGGCTAAAGCGCACGAAATCGTCCGGCCGGATTTTGCGGGCGGTATATTCGGAAATGTCGATGCCGTGGCGCTTGGCGGTATCGATCGAACGTTGATCGGGCGGATCGCCCTGATGCCAACCGCCGACGCCGGCGGATTCGACACCGACGTCGAGGCCGCGTTTTCCGGCTTCGGCGCGAAAGGCCGCTTCGGCCAAGGGCGAACGGCAGATATTGCCCAGGCAGACGAACAGGACGGCAGGTCTGGTCATCAACGGCTCCGCTTTTCCAACCGATGTACAACATATGGAGGCATGAGAAAACCTGTGGCTGTTTCTCTCTTACCCCCCCGGATATACAGATAAATACAAATTTCGGTCGCCGGACCGCTACCGGTAGGAAATAGAAAACCGATAGGGCATATGATGCTTCCCGACCATACCGGGGCGATGTTCCGCCCCACCCGAGGCCCCGGCAGCGGTCGTACGATGCGGGATCGCAGTAGCGTGCCCGTTTCGTAACCTCGGGGGCTGTAGAAGACAGTCCTCGATGGTTGCCGTTCCCCAAAAGATTGAATACGGCGAAAGGGACAATTCATGCTCACCCCGTATCGCTTCGTTTTGGCGTTAGCATTTTTTGCCGCGCCCATTTTGGCCGACGGCGTTGCGCCGGTGGGGGCGGCAGCTTGCGCGGCGATGCGCGCGCACCATGTGTTGAATCCGGGACCAGTGGGGTGCGGGCGCTTAAGCTTGGTGCGGTTCTCTTACGTCGGCTTCGACGGTGCGGTTCACGACGATGGCGAGATTGTGGTGCTCGATGCCGTGGCCGATCGCGTGGCGCGCATTTTCGCCGAACTTCGCGTACGAGGTCTTCCTATCGCCAAGGCCAAGGCGATGCAGGTTTACGACGGCAACGACGATGCCTCGATGGCAGACGACAATACCTCCGCCTTCAACGTGCGCCGCGCGACCGGAAAAACCACACTGTCGCTTCATGCCTACGGCGTCGCCATCGACGTCAACCCGGTCGAAAATCCGTATCTAGCTTGCAGGGATGCGGCCTGTACCGTGGCGCCACCCGCCGGAGCCGGGTTTCTCAACCGCACCATCGATCGGCCGCACAAGCCGAAACGGCTGGGTGCGGCCGAGGAGATCGTAGCGGTTTTCGCCGAAAACGGCTTCACCGATTGGGGCGGACATTGGGACAACCCCATCGACTATCAGCATTTCGATATCGGCAGAAAGCTGGCCGAGGAACTGGCAACGCTGCCGCCCGACCAAGCAAAAGCGCGGTTCGAGGCGACGATCGGAAGGTAAGACCGCCTCACTCGCCCGCCTCCGACTCGCCGCGGGCGCCCGTCGTCAGCCCCGCGACGACGAGCGCGATGCTGGCGGCAAGACCGACAAACAGCGGATTGACGGGTACGCGAAACACAAAGCGCGCAATCGCCGCAATCAGCGTGGACAGCGCCATCGAGGATGCGGCCCAGCGCGCGCTAAGCCTGCCCGGCCAGAAGATCGCCAGCGCCATCGGCACGAACACGCCTGCTCCGCGCAAGGCCATCGACATGTAGTTCCAGTCGAGTACTTGGCTGCCGACGTTCGTCAGCGCGATCGCCATGGCTAATAGCGTCACCGCCAGCACGGTCAGGCGATTGACCCACAGCACGTTCCTGCCGCTTTCAATGCGGAAGATGCCTCGTCCGATGTCGTTCGCCATCATGGTGCCGATGCCGAGTGCCAAGCCCGCAATCGAGCCCACCACCGAAAATAGAATGCCGGCCAAACCGATACCGCCCAGCCACGGCGGTAGATATTCGACCAGAAACATCGGCAGGGCGAAGATCGGCGCGATCTCGGGGTGTGCCACATGCATGGCCATGCCGACGGCGACGCACGGCAGCCCCACCGGAATGGAAATGCAGGCGGCGATCAGCGTACCTTTCGCCGCGGTTTTGCTGTCGGAGGCGGAGAAGATCGCCTGGATATAGGTTTGGGTGCAGATCATGCCGACAATCAGCGAGACGACATCGGCGACGGTTTCCGGTACGCCGCGCACAAAAGGATTGAACCAGTGCGCCGCCGGAAACGTCGCGGAAAAATGCGGCACGCGCACGAGCATGACCGCGGATACGATGCCGGCGGCGGCAAGCGCCACGCAGATGGCCGCCATCTTCAAGAGACCGGTCAAACCCGCCCCCTTCAAGCCGCCGAAGAAGACGCTTAAAATCACCAGCGCCGCGATCACGCCAGCGGCCTGCCAAGCCGTCAGTGCGAACGCCAGCGCGATCAGGGCGATGCCGGCCATAGCGTTGGCCACTGCGCTGAACAGAATGCCGGTGGAGGAAATCACGCTGGCAAAAGTTTCGGCCGCGCGGCCGTAATGCTTGCCGAGGAATTGCGGCAACGTCTCCAGCCCGCTTTTGCGCAAAGGGCGGGCGTAGAATAGCGCCATCGCGATCAGCCCCAACCCGATGCCGAGGGTAAACCACCAAGCGGTTACCCCATAGGAATACGCCATTTGAGCGGTGCCGATGGTGGAGGAACCGGCGACGCAGGTGCCGGCGATGCTGCCGGCGATCATCGTCGAGCCGGCCTTGCGACCGCTTAAGGAAAAGCCTTCGGCCGAGCGCACCGAGCGGGCGGCATGCACGGTAACGGCGATGAAAACCGCAAGGGTGGCGGTAAGGCCAATCAAGTGGCCGAGCGAAAGAAAAACCATAGCACGCCGTCGTTACGCCAGCACCGGCGGCGGCGCCAGAGGGTTTGTCGTCGCTTTACTTGATACCGCGCTCGTTCAAATAGGGGGCGTATTCCTTGTCGCTGCCCTGAATGTGGTTGACCAGCCAGTTCTTGAGGAAATTCATGGTTTCCAGCGTGATGGTCAGTGCGGCTTCGTTCTTGAACTTCTCGCGGATCGCCATAACCTGAATTTTAAGGCTTTCGTGCTGGGCCTTGTGTTCGGCGGCGCCGGGATAACCGGTTTGCGCAAAATAGCGCTCCTCGCGGTCGAAATGTTCGACGGTATAATTGATCAGCCCGTCGAGGATTTCGCCGACCGCATCCCGGCCCTTGCCGGCCTGCACGCCGTCGAACAGGGTGTTGACCATGCCGACCAGCTTCTTGTGGTCGGCATCGGCGGCAGCAACACCCACCGACATCGAATCGCTCCATTTCATCAACGACATGCACACGCTCCCGTTTTTTCAAGCGGCGGCGCCCCACGGCCCGGCCGGTCACCGGGCCAGGGTATACATAATATAGATTGCAAATTTATTATCGCACAACTTTGAATATTTTTCATCAGTTGCGGCTTCGGCCTATTCCGCCAAATTGCTGAAGCGCGTGAAGCGGTCGTCGAATTGCAGATCGTAGGAATTGGTGGCGCCGTGGCGGTGCTTTTCCACCATCACCACCGCCTTGCCCTGAACCTTTTCCATCCGCTCCAGCCAGCGTTGATGGTCCTTGCGGCCGTCGTCGGTGCCGAGGTCGGGTTCGCGGGACTTGAGATAATACTCCTCGCGATAGACGAACATCACCACGTCGGCGTCCTGCTCGATCGAGCCGGATTCGCGTAAATCCGACAGCACCGGGCGCTTGTCGTCGCGGGCATCGACGCCGCGCGAAAGCTGCGACAGCGCCAGCACCGGCACGTTCAGCTCCTTGGCGATGTTTTTCAGCCCCTTGGTGACTTCGGTGATTTCCTGCACCCGGTTTTCCGCCCGCCGCGACGGCTCGATCAATTGCAGATAGTCGATGACGATCAGCCCGATGTTCTTCTCGCGTTTCAGCCGCCGCGACCTGGCGGCGATCTGGGCGATGGAAATGCCGCCGGTGTCGTCGATCAGCAGCGGCAGGTTCGACAGCTCGCCCATGGCTGTGACGAACTTCTCCCACTCGTTGTCGGAGAACTTGCCGTTGCGGATCTTGCGCATCTCCAGTTCGGTCTGCTGCGAGAGGATACGGGCGGCAAGTTGCTGCGCCGCCATTTCCAGCGAGAAGAACAACACCGAGGTGCCCGCCGAATCCTCCACCCCGTCTTCCATATCGCGCGCTTTGATGCGGGCGGCGTTGAACGCCATGTTGGTGGCCAGCGCGGTCTTGCCCATGCCGGGGCGGCCGGCCAGGATCAACAGATCGGAAGGCTGCAGCCCGCCCAGCAGGCCGTCAATCTCGGTGAAGCCGGTGGTGACGCCGGAGATCCGCCCGCCGCGCAAATGCGCCTTCTCGGCGCTTTCCACCGCCAGCCGCAGGGATTCGGAAAAATCGAGCGGCCCCTTGCCGTATTTCGAGGTCTCGCTGACCTGATAGAGCGCCTTTTCCGCATCCTGGATCAGATCGCCTGGGGTTTTTTCGCGCGGCGCTTCGTAGGCGCCGTTGACGATGTCCTCGCCGATCCGCACCAGCGAGCGGCGCACCGCATGGTCGGCCAGGATGCGCGCCAGATCGCGCAAATTGGGCATGGCGGGAGCCGCTTTTGCCAACCCGGTCAGGTAGTCCTGACCGCCCACCTCGATCAGGCCGGGATCGGCCTTCATCGCCGCGTGCAACGTCAGATCGGTGATCGCCAGACCGCGCTCGTTGAACTGTACCATGGTCTCGTAGATGCGCCGATGCAGCGGGTCGTAGAAATAGTCCGGCTTCAGCAGCGCCGAAGCCGCTTCCAGCGTGTTGTTGTCGACCAACACCGCGCCGAGCAGAGCCTGCTCGACCTCAATGTCGTAGGGAACGTGACGATAGGCTTCCTGATCCATGCTTGTGCGGCGCTTCGTTATCGGATCGACGAATCAACAGACCGCGGGGGGGACTGCAAGGCGATTCGCATGGCGGCGGATTTTGATAACAGCTTATTGCCGTCCTTAGCCGCGAGGGACCGAAAAGATGTGGAAAACTTCGCGCTTTGCAACATGACGTTTGTCTGGAGCATTTCGCAGTTTAGCGAAAAACACTAAAATGCTCTAATTCCTCGTTTTGTCGCGTTTCATACCAGAAAACCGGATTCCATTTTTTTTGTGAAGCGCTCTATCCATCGGCTGCCGCCTTGGCCAGTGCCCGGCCTTGGCGGATGTGAGCGCGAATTTCGGCGATCAGCGCACGCCGCGCCTGCGTGTATTTGCCGTGCTTGAGCGCATTGGCATTGCCCATGGGCGCGCCGACTTTTTTCGCGCCTGCCGGTTTGGCCGGACGGCCTTGGCGTTCAACCAACCCAGCCGCCTTGCCGGCACCCGGCAAGTTCCTCCTCCTCATGGGCGATCAACTCGTCGATCCGCGTGCTTGCTTGCGGATTTTCGCTGCGCTCGCGGATTGCGGCCTCGACCAGTTCTTTCATACGGCGATAGATCTTCAGGCGGGTCTCGGCCCCTATCTCGTTTTTTTTATTTTCCGAATTCAATTCGGCGATTTTCGGATCAACCGGTTCAATTCGTTCGACGATCGAGCGTCGGCGGCGTTCCACTTGCGCCACCGTCGCCAGCGCCTGCGCCACCTGCGCATTGGCGCGCATCAGCCGCGCGGCGGCATTAAGCGGACCAAGCCGATCGCCTTTGGGCACGGCCGCCAGATGTTCGCAACGCGCCACCAAGCCCGCCCCGATGTCAAGATATTCGGCCAGCCGCTCGGCCGCCAACAGGCGCAGTTCGTCATCACGCTTATCGGCTTGCTCCGGCGGAGCGGATTGCCCGTCCTCGCGGACGGTATGGGGATCATCCTTGCTCATGAAAGGGAATATAGGATTATTTTCCGCATTTCAAGGGGCGGCGGAACAGAACCGCGCTGACATCTTCGACTATATCGCCGCCGATAATCCGCCCGCCGCCATAAAGATGGATACGCGGTTTAGCAAGGCGGCGCAGGGGAAAGAACAATCCCCCCGCTTACAGCAATTCGCCCTTATAGGCTTCGAGAACGGGATAGTACGACAGCATCCGCGCCAGCTTGGCGATGTGGTCGGCGTCGAAGTAGGTACGCCCGCGCCCCGCCACGCCCTTGTTGAAACGAAACCGATTGCGTTCCTGCCAGACCGCATCGATGGCGGCTTGGCAGGCTGCGGGCGGTCGCGGCAGCCCGACGTGATCGAGGAGGCTTGCCAGCGCCACCGCCGGATCGGCCTTAAAATCCCGATAGCGCATGACCAGCACGGCCTCCGGCCTGACCTGCGCGTACTCCAGCCAGGTGGCGTAATAGCTGGCGTACCACGGCCCGATCATATCGATCAGAAAATCGGCGCGCCGATCGTCGGCAAAGGCGATGAAGCCCTCGGGGATGTCGCAATTGATGTCGATCTTGAACTGGACCTTGCGCCCGGCGTCCGGCGCGATGCCTGCGGTGCGCGCCGCCGGATCGTGCAGCAGCATGTCCCACAGCGAGGCCAGCATGTCGGGGATCGGGCGGATCATAATCGCCGGTTTCAGCGACAACGCTTCGATCAGGCGGCAGGTGGCGGGAAACGCCTGCATGTGGACGTGCGATACCAGCGGCCCCTCGCAGACGCCGCCCAGATAATAGCGCAGGAACACCGGCAGGTATAACTGCCCGTCGCGCCCTCCCAGCGCATGCACGCAGCGGACCAACTGGCCGCCGGTCGCCTCGATCACCGCGCTGCGCAGGAAGGTGCCCGCGCTTTTGGGAGCAAACGGCAGCAGCACCACCGGCTTCTTCTGCGAAACCTCGGCAAGATAGGCGGCGAATTCGTCGTCGAAAGTTCCGTCGTCTTGCGGCAGAGAAAACGCTGAGGCGACCGCACGCGGATCGGAAAGGAAATGCATCTCCTGCTTTCGTCCAACTGTCTTCCGGCCGGAATATGCCCAAGCCGTTTTGAGGACACAATGCCGTTTTTGTCCGCAAGCGTCGCTCGCGGCCGTCGGCGCGAACAAATAATACGAATGATTTTCAATAGCTTGTCCGTCCCCTCCAGCCGGCGGCTTCCCGGCCGCGGCGCTCCTCCCGGTCTGAACGAGATGTACGCGCCGGCCGGCGCTTCAACACCTGTTAACCACCATGTGAAATTCTATCGGCGCCTGCGGGTTTGCGCATCCCCCCCCCGCGTCAAGGAAAGAAACGGTCATGTCCAGGCCAGTGGTCGCCGCGATTGCAGGCTACACCAAGCGGAACGAATTGCTCGAACGCAGCTTTGCGCCGCTGAGGAACTTGCGCCGCAAAGGGGTGATCGACCGCATCGTCTACGTCACGTGGGACAAGGCCGACATCGATCCCTGTCTGACGCCGTTGCGCAACATGCCCGACGTGGAATTGGTGCGCGTACCCGAGCCCCAGGTAAGCGGCCGGTCGTACCAGAAGAAACATTTCTATCAGACCGAAAATCTGCGGGCGATGCTGGCGTGCATCGACGATGGCAATGCGCTGGTGCTCAAGACGCGGCCCGACGTGGTCGTCGACGAACCATTCCTGGCGCAAAAAATTCTCGCCTTCGATCAAACCTGCGGGTTTCCCGACTACGACAGACAACTGGGCGTCGCCATGCCGCCGTCGCCGTTTCAGGCGAAGATCTGGACCCCTTGGGCCGAAGCCAACCAGCCGTTTTTCATGGAAGACGGATTATATCTGGGCCTGCGCGACGACATCGCCAAATTGGTGTCCCCCGAAAGCGACCGCCTCGTACAGCAATACGGCGACGAGCACAGCAAATGGATCGTGCATGTCGCGCGCTTCATCGTGCCGTTTCTTCCCGATTATCCGTTGTACGGCAATTATCTGCGGCACTTCCATCTGTTCGTGCAAGACGTCGGCTTCCGCCTGACGATGCTCAAGGCGATCGCCAACGATCCCTTCTGGTGGTTCCTGGTCATCACCCATGCCTGGATCCTGGCCAACAATTTCCACATCGATTGCGGCTATGCGGGGCAGATCAGGTTCTTCCCCACCAAGGACGAAGCCAAGACGGCGGCCCAGCCGCTGGACGCCATTTCGTCCCGTCCGCCTTACAACTCGGTGGAAGCCTGGCGCGGGGGGCAGAACCCCGGCAGCATCCTGCAATGCATCATGCGGGCGTTCGGCCTGTTGATGGACGACACCTGGCAACGCGCCATTTTCGAACGCTCCGCCATCGCCGATCTGCCGCACGAGCAACTGATAATGGTGCTGGAAAACTTCCGGCAATTCGGCGCAACATCCCTGATGCCGTTCGAAGGCGACTTCTATCGCCACATGGCCGAGCTGAGAGAAGAGTTCTTGGCGAACGAAGCGGAAAAGACGGAAACCGCCGCTTAAGAGAGCCGCACATACTCAGTCCCCGCGCAAAGCGGGGCCGAGCGCGGCCAATGCCGTGCAAACGCCCGTCACGCGCTCCAACTGCTGGGCGATCAGCCGGCGCAGTTCGCCAATCTGTGGCACGAGGGGATCGGCGGACGGCGGCACGAGCGATGCGAAATCTCCGTTGCGATACGCCGCCGCCAGCGCTTCCAGCCGCGCGGCGACCGCTTCGACGCCGCACCGCAGCGGATCGCCTTCCCCCATGACCCCGGCGGCGCGGTGCGCCCCCATCGCCGAAAGATAGGACAGAAGATTGTACGCCAGCCCCAGCGCATGCAAGGCGGCGTCGGTTTTGGTGGCGGTATACCGCGGCTCGCCGAGAATGTCGCGCACCAGAACATCGAAGGCGGCGTGGGCATTGTGAGCGTCGCGGCGGGCAATGCGATAGGCCAGATCGTCGGCACGGCCGGAAACGTACTGCCCGGCGATGCAGCGCAAATAGCGCGCATTCGCACCGAGCGTCCCGGCGATGCAGTCGGCCAGGCGCCGCACCTTCCAATCCGGCAGCACGAAATAAAACATGGCGAGCGCGATCGCCACGCCAATCAGGGTATCGAACAGCCGGGGGCCGATCACCGCATAGCCGCTCAAGATCTGCTCGAAGCCGAGGATCACGAACAAGGTGATCATCGCGGTGGCGGCGGGATAGCGGCGGCGGCGCCAGGCAAAGAACCCCACCCCGGCGAGAACGATCACCGCCAATTGCAACGGCTGCTGCGGCACCAATTGCAGCACCGCCCAACCGGCGACGACGCCGACGACCGTGCCGATCACCCGTTCGACCAGCCGCCGCCTGGTCGCTCCGAAACTCTGCTGACCGACCAGCAGCGTGGTCAGCATGATCCAGTGGCCGTGTTCGAGACGGGCGAGTTTCAGAAACAGATAGCCGAGCAGCAACCCGGCCGACAGCCGCACCGCGTGGCGGAACCAACCGGAGCGCGGGGTCAGTTGGTTCCGCAGCCTGACGAACGCCTCGCGGAAGGTGGCGGGATCGGGGTCCTGCAGGATTTGACCGGCGATGTCGGGGCTTAACGGCCGCTCGATGGCATTCTGCAGCGCCACGACGTTGCCCATCAAGCCGTTCAGCGCCGCGACCAGATGCGCCGGCGGATCGTTCCTGCAGGCGAGATCGAGCGCTTCGCGGGCGTCGAGAAACGCGGCGCGGGACATCTCGCCCTTCGGCAGCGGCGAACGGGCGCGCAACGCCGCGGCCAGTTCGCGCAAAGCGCCCGCCTGCAATTGCAGCAGATGCCCGCAGCGGAACAGCAGATCGCTGTGAAAGAACACCTCGACCAGTTCTTCGTGGGGATAATGCGTCGAATGGATGCGTTCGTGGATGTCCTGGGCGGCAAAATACAGCCGCATTTTCTCTTCGGAATCGCCGCGCCGCCGCCGCCGCCACAGCCGGTCGAGCAGCGCCAGACGCGCAACGTTGAGGGCGGCGACCGATTTGCTGTTGGCGGCGGCAAGCTTCAGCCGCGCCTCGCCGTGGTCGGTTTCGCGGTAAGGCTCGAACAGCCGGGCGACGCAGGCCACCTGCACCGCCAACGCCTCGAACAGATTCGCCAGCGCCTGGCGCACCGCGTTCATCGGCGCAACCATGCTCCAGGCCAGCGAAAACAGCCCGTACCACACGGCACCGCACGTCAGGTAAAGCGGCGTGGAGACGAGATCGCGCCCGCCCGCCGCCTGCTGCTCCATCCCGATCATGGTGTAAACCGCCAGGATCAGGGTGCCGGTGGCGACCTGCCCCCAACGGGCGCTGACCGCGCCGAGCATCGACAACGCGAAGGTGGAGGTTACCAGGCCGAGGGCAAACAGCGGCGGATAGTCGTCGAGCAGTTCGACGATGACGGCGGTGCCGGAAAAGCAGATCAAGGTGACGATCAGACTGCCGAGCCGGCGCCAGCCGCTGTCGTCGGGTTCGGCCAACGCGCAGGCGATGACGCCGAGCATCAACGCCACGATGGCATGCATCCGCCCGGCGAGAAAACAGAACGCCGCCACGCCGATCAGACTGAGCGAAACCCTTAAAATGTCGGCGAACCGATCCGATGCGATCAGGCGAGAAAAAACGCCGCGCACATCGGCGATCTGGTCGGTATTGGCGGCGGTCATAGAATGGACATCGGATTGTGGAAGCCGGTTTTCTGGTATGAAGCGCGACGCAACACAGGATCAACCGGCGATGTAAGGGCACCCAAGCCCTGCCCCCATGACCCGGCGGACATGCTTGAGGGTCTTGAAGGCGGCGCCGCTTTCGCGCCCGGTCTGAACCAATTCCATGAACTGCCCCGGATCGGCAACCAGCGACTTCATCACCTTCAAGAGGCGCGGCTTGCCGGTAGGCTTCAGGGGTTCCAGCGCCGCCGGCGGCAGAGTGCGATTGTTGCCGTCGCTGATGGTGCGCACCGCCGCGAACGGCACGCCCCGCTCCTTGGCGAAGGCCGCGGCGATGTGCGATTCCATATCGACGGCATGGGCGCCGGTGGTCTGCATCAGGTTTTTCTTCATCGCGATGTGGGAGACGACGGCATCGACGCCGACCAGGATCGCAATGCGCGATTCCGACAGGCGGGCATGCAGCAGTTTCGACCACTTCGGATCGCAAACGTAATGTTCGCTTTCCGAAACGACGTGATTGGCGACGACAATGTCGCCGGCGGTGAGAAGCGGCGACAACGAGCCGGCGATGCCGAAGCTGACCACCGCTTCGATCGGCCCTTCGATCGCGGCCAGCCGCGCCTCCAAAAGTTTCCGGTCGCAAGCGCCGACCACAGCAACCAGCCCGGCGCGCCTGGCGATGCGCGCTTCCTTGGCAAGTCCGGTGACGGCGAGGATACCCACGGAAGTCTATCACAAACCCTGCGGCACGCGGCGTGAATTGCCGGTCTTCAACCGGCGAAACCGCGCCACCGCCCACAGCGGAAAGAATTTCGGATACCCGTGATAGCGCAAATAGAACACCCGCGGGAAGCCGCCCCCGGTATAATATTCCTGCGGCCAAAGGCCATCCCTGTCTTGTGTCGCCGCAAGATACGCGATACCGCGCGTCACCGATTCGTCATCCACCCTTCCCGCCGCCATCAGGCCCAGTAGCGCCCACGCGGTCTGCGACGGAGTCGAAGGCGCCGGTCCATACCCTTGATAATCCAGCCGATAGGAGCCGCAATCCTCGCCCCAGCCGCCGTCTGGATTCTGAATGGAAATCAGCCAGCCAGCCGCGCGCGCCATCGTCGGGTGGCCCGGTTCCAGCCCGGCAGCATTGAGCCCGGCCAACGCCGACCAGGTGCCGTAGATGTAGTTCACCCCCCAGCGGCCGAACCAGGAGCCGTCGGCGCGTTGGGCCTGTTCCAGGTAGCGTATCGCCGCCTGCATCCTGGGATCGTCTTTCGGCAACCCGAGCTGAGCCAGCATCCCCAGGCAGCGCCCCGACACGTCTTCGGTCGGCGGATCAAGCAACGCACCGTGGTCGGCGAACGGAATGTTGTTGAGGTAGGTATAGGAATTGTCGGCGTCGAACGCGCCCCAGCCGCCATTCTTGCTTTGCAGGCCCTCGACCCATTCGCGGCCGCGGGCGATGGACTCGGCCACATCGGATTCCACGTTTCCCGAAACCGCTTTGGCGCGGTCGAGCGCCATCACCGCCACCGCGGTATCGTCGAGATCGGGATAATAAGCGTTGTTGTACTGAAACGCCCAGCCACCGGGACGGACATTCGGCTTCCAATCCGCCCAATCGCCTTTGACATCGAGCACCTGACGGCCTTCGAGCCACTTAAGGCCGCGCGTCACCGCCTCCTCGCAACCCGCTTCGCCGGATTCCATCAGGGCATGGCACATCAGGGCGGTATCCCACACCGGCGAGACGCAAGGCTGGCAATAGGCTTCGTCGGTCTTGATCACCAACAGGTTCTCGACCGATTTCCTGGCGATCGCCCGGTTGGGATCGTCCGCGGGCACATTTAAGGTATCGAACATCATCACGCTGTTGGCCATAGCGGGATAGATCGCCCCGATGCCGTCCTCGCCGTTGAGCCGCTCGATCGTCCAATTGCGGCAGCGCTCGACGGCGTAGCGCCGCAGGCCCTTGGGCCACACCGGCTCCAGCGCCTTCAAAATCCAGTCGATGGTGCTGAACAGCGCGTACCAGGAGCGCTTCTGATGCGGCGCCCGACTGATCTTCAACTCGCCGGGGGGAAACAGCTCGGACACATGCACGCCGCGCGGGTTCCGGGCCACCGGCTTCAGCGCCGCCAGCACCAGGAGCGGCACGATCACCGTGCGCGCCCAGTACGACATTTTCGACAGATGGATGGGGAACCAGCGCGGCAGCAGGATCAGTTCCGGCGGCACCGATGGCGTGTATTTCCAGTCCAGTTCGCCGTAGAGCGCCAACTGAATGCGGGTGAAGACGTTGGCGCGCCCGGCGCCGCCGCGTTGCAGGATTTCCTCGCGGGCGCGCACCATATGCGGCGCATCCGTATCGTCGCCGATCATCTTGAGGGCGAAATAGGCCTTCACCGTGGCACTGATGTCGAGCGGCCCGCCGTGGAACAGCGGCCAGCCGCCGTGATCGGCCTGAACGCGGCGCAAATAGACGCCGATCTTGCGCTCCAATTCGAGGTTGGGCGTCTCGCCGAGAAAATGCGTGAGCAGCACGTATTCCGAGGGAATGGTGCAATCGGCTTCCAGCTCGTAGACCCAATGCCCGTCGGCGCGCTGGTCTTTCAGCAGCGCCGCGGTGGCCTGCCCGACGATCCGTTCGACATCCCGCATGTTCGGTTGCGCATTCATGTGCGTTTGTTCCCTACGATTTCTTCCGCCGCTCCTATCCCCGAACGCAACGATCCTTCGATGGTGGACGGCAGCCCCGTCGCCGTCCAATCCCCCGCCAAAAACACATTGCCCCAGCGCGTGCGCGTTCCCGGCCGCTTGGCGTCCTGATCCGGCGTGGCGGCAAAGGTGGCGCGGCGCTCGCGCACCACCGCGAACGGCGGCAGCGCAGCGGTCATGCCGTAGGCGCGGCAGACATCGGCCCAAACCCTTGCCGCCAGCACGTCGCGGTTTTCGCCGGCAATACCTTCGGCATCGCTGATAGTGACGGCAATGCGTTTCTCGAAAGCGAAAATCCATTCGGCGGTGCCGCCCAAGCACCCCAGCATCCGCGGTGCGGACGGCGGCGGCACCGATGCGAAATGCAAATTGACGATGGCGCGAAATTCGCTTGGGGCGCTCAAGCCCGGTATCAGTTCACGGGCAAACCACGCCGGCACCGCCAGCACCACGGCATCGTCCGCTTCCAGCGTTTCCGCCCCATCGGGGAAATGGAGGGACGCCGCCCGGTCGCCGGAAAAATCGATGCGCAGCAATTTGCGGCGCAGACGTATATCGGTCCCCTTGCCGGCCAAAAATTTCAGCGCCGGATCGACGAACGCGGCCGAAAGCGTCGGCGTAGCGATGCACGGTCTGCAGGCGCATCCGCCTTTGAGCAGGGTTTCGCGCAAAACCTTCGCCGCCAGCGCCGCGGAAGATGCGGCCGGGTCGGTGTTCATCACCGCCAATAGCAGCGGGCGCAGTAGCCGATCCCACAAGACGCCGTCGCAACGGACGATCTCGCCGATGGTGCGCGTCGGCGCGGCATAGAGCAGTCCGCCGAAGCGGGCATAATCGAGCGGCGTGGTTCCGGGCACCCGGCGGTCGGCGCAGAAAACCCACCACGGCAAGGGGCCGTCGTTGAGCCTTAAGCGCCAATGCTGATTGGAGGAGAGATCGCAGAAGGAAAATTCGGCATGGTCCGGCCCGGCCAACGCATCCGAAGCGCCGATGCGATCAAGATACGCCCTCGCCGCCCAATTGCCCGACAGCACCAGATGGCTGCCATTGTCGATTTCCATCCCCAGCGCCGGCTCGAAGGCGGAGCGGCAGCGCCCGCCGGCCTGTCCCAGCGCTTCGCTGAGCGTCACTTTAGCCCCGCGTTCGGCAAGCAACGTGGCGGCCGACAGCCCGGCCAGCCCGGCCCCGATGACATGCACGCGTCCCGTCATGCCATAAGCCCACGACGCAGAACGATGCCGATCAGCCGCCACTTCGACAGGCGGACGCGGGCGCGCGGCATCGCCCAGCCCTGCGCTTCCATCCGGGTTAGAATTTCCTCATAGACCGCACTCATCAAGCGCGGGGCGCGGATGTTTCCCTTGGGGCGCGACGCCATGATCGCGGCAGCCTGGCTGTAGTGCGTGTGGGCTTGCAGGGCGACGCGCTTGCAGGCTTGGTCGATACGGGGATCGCTTAAGGCCTCTTTCGGTTCGCCGATCGTCACCCCGGCATCCAAAAGATAGGAACGCGGCAAATAGAGCCGGTGCAGCGTGCCGTCCTCGTCGAGATCGCGTAAGATGTTGGTCAACTGCAGCGCCCGGCCGAGATGGTGGGCGAGCGCAAACCCCGGCCCGTCTTCCATGCCAAACACCTTGATCGACAGCCGGCCGACCGCACTGGCGACCCGGTCGCAATACAGATCGAGGGTGGAAAAATCCGGCGCAACCAAATCCTCGGCCACGTCCATGGCCATGCCGTCGATCACCGCCAGGAAATCCTCGCGCCGCGGATGGAACTGCTTCACAGTATCGGCCAGAAAAGCGGCCTTGCCGGCGGGGCGGCCGTCGTAAAGGGCGGCGATGTCGGCCCGCCACAGTTCCAGCCGGGCATGGCGATCCTCGCGGCTGCCCACCCCGTCGTCGGCGATATCGTCGACCGCGCGGCAGAAGGCGTAGATCGCAAACATCGAGATGCGCGCCTGTTCCGGCATCAGCCGCATCGCCGCGTAAAACGAGCTTTTGGCCGCCTTGCGGCGCACCGCTTCGATTTCCGGTGCCGATATGTGTTTTTCCCCAGCCATCGTCTTCACATCTTCGCTTGCGGCGCTGTCATATAGCGAAGCCGTCCGACAAGGAAGCGGACAAGCGCCAGGAACGAAAGCAAAACAATCTCGCCTTTGGCGTGATGCACGCGCTGAAACAGGGGGTCGCGGCGGCGTAATTTCCGGTTGAGGCTCTCGGCCAGGGTCTGAATCACCGAGACTTCCAGCGCCAGGCGAGGGCTTTTGATGCCGCGGTGGAAAGGCGCGGATTTTTTCAGCAGTTCGCCGTTGCGTCTCGCGGTCTCGCGGATGACGGCGATCAGCGCCGGCGGCGAGCGCTCCTCGTCCAGCATTTCCACGCCGGCGCCGTGCCGCGCCATCGCATCGAGCGGCAGATAGACCCGGTCGAGCCCGCGGCGGTCCTTGGCGCAGTCCTGCAGGTGGTTGATGACCTGCAAGGCGGCGCACAACGCGTCGTTCGCCGGCCACAGATCGCGGCTTTCGCCATGCACGTCGAGCACGAAGCGCCCCACCGGCATCGCCGAATAGCGGCAATAGTCCATCAGATCGTCCCAGTTGGCATAGCGCCGCTTGGTGCAATCGCGGCGGAAGGCTTCCAGCAGATCGAAGACATGGTCGGCGGTCAGCTTGCGGGCGGTAAGTTCTTTGCGCAAATCCACCCCTTCGGGCGATATGTCCGCCTCGCCGGCCAAGGATCGGCGCAAATCTTCCAAAAGCCGCAGCTTTTCCTCGGGCGGCGCAGCCTGATTGTCGGAAACGTCGTCGGCGAGGCGCACGAAACGATAAAAGGCCAGAATCGCCGCCCGGTGCCGCGCGGCGACGATGGCCGCGACGGGAAAGTTCTCGTCGTGCTCCCCCTTGCCGGAAGCGAGATCCTCGGCGCGAACGGTCATGATTTCAGCCCCGCCTGCGCGCGGCCTTTCCACATGCCGCCGCGGCCGCGCCAGAATTGCACGGCGGAATCGAAGGTGAAGACGGCGTAAGCGATGCCGATCAGCGGCAGCACCAGCCCCCAGAGCGGCGAACGGCGATAGAAACGCAGCATCGGCTGGAACATCACCACCATCGTCGCCCAACACAAGGCGCCGCAAAGCGCCACGATGCCGCCGGCGAACAGACCGGCCAGCGGCAGAACGTACATCAGCATCAAACCGAAAAGCGTACCGAGCAGCTTCGGCGGCGAATAATCGAGTTCGGCGTAGGCCGAGCGCGTCACCATCTTGCGTATGTCGGCAAGCTTGGGATAGGGGCGGATGCTGCGCGCCCGCTCGGTCAGCCCGAGAAAGATCGGCCCCTGTTTTTTCATCAACCGGCCGAGGGCGCAGTCGTCGATGATTTCGGACCGGATCGCGGCAATGCCGCCCGCCGCTTCCAGCGCGGTGCGTTTCACCAGCATGCAGCCGCCCGCCGCCGCGGCAAGATGGCGTTTTTTGTCGTTCACCCAACCGAACGGATAGAGCATGGCGAAAAAGAACACGAAGGCGGGAATAAGGAATTTCTCCGCCGGACTTTCGCAAGCGAGCTTGGCCATCAGCGAGGTCAGCACCAAGCCGCGGTCTTCCGCCCGCGCCGCCAGCTTGCGCAAATTGTCGGGGGTATGCTCGATGTCGGCGTCGGTCAGCCAGAGATAATCCGGCAAGGTGAGACCGGCCTGCTTCACGCCCTGCTCCACCGCATACAGCTTGCCGGTCCAGCCGGCCGGATGCGGCAGCCCTTCGACCACCGTCAACCGAGGGTCTTTAAGCCCCTTGGCGACGGCGGCGGTGGCGTCCAAGCTTTGGTCGTCGACCAGCACGACGCGGAACGGCCCCGGATATTCCTGGTTCAACAGGCTCTTCAGCGAACGGACGATCGCCTCGGCTTCGTCGCGCGCCGGCACCACCGCAACCACGCTCGGCCACCGCGCCGGAACGGCCGGATCGTCGGCGTCGTCGCGTTCGCGAGACAGCCAGAAGAAGCCGCGTCCGAAGGCCAGCCCCAGCCACAGGCACAAAGGGGCAAGCGCCCATATCAGCGTGACGATCACGACAGATACCCCGCTTTTTCGAACCAGCGATAGGCGTCGGCCAAGGCCGCGGCCGCGGGCCGCGCCCGATACCCCAGCTCGCGCGCCGCCTTGGCCGAGGAAAAAAACATATGATACTTCGCCATCTTCAAGGCATCGACGGTGATGAACGGTTCTTTGTCGACGCCGAAAAGACGCGCCAATCCTTCCACCGCATAGGCGAGCGGAAACAACGGCCCCCGCGGCAGACCGACGGTCGGCGGCTTTCGCCCGGCCAGTTTGGCGATCTCGCCCACCAGATCGCGGAACGCCATATCCTCGCCGCCGAGGATGTAGCTTTCGCCGATCCGTCCTTTTTTCAGCGCCAAAAGATGCCCCATCGCCACATCGTCGACATGCACGACGTTGAGGCCGGTATCGACGAAAGCAGGAATGCGCCCCATCGCCGCCTCGACGATGATCCGTCCGGTCGGCGTCGGCTTGATGTCGCGCGGGCCGATCGGCGTCGAAGGGCTGACGATCACCGCCGGCAGACCGTCTTCGGCGATCATTTTTTCCACCAGCCGCTCGGCGATCACTTTGCTTTTCTTGTAGGCGCCGATGGCGGTTTCCGCGCTGTGGCGCGCGGTCTCGTCGACCGGGGTTCCGTCCACGCGCGGGTGCAAGGTGGCAACCGACGAGGTGTAGACGATCCGCTTTACCTTGTTCGCCAGCGCCGCCTTCATCACCGCCCTTGTGCCGTCGCGATTGTGGCTTACGATCTCGTCCGGGTCGCGCGCCCACAAGCGGTAATCGGCAGCGACGTGAAAGACGTAAGCTGCACCCTTCATCGCCTCGGTCAACGCCGCCTCGTCGCACATGTCGGCGACGACGATTTCGGCGGCGAGGCCTTCGAGGTTGTCGCGCCGGGAACTTTCCCGCACCCCCAGGCGCAAGGCATAGCCCTCGACCGCCAGGAGACGGGCCACCGCCGAACCGACGAAACCCGACGCCCCGGTGAGAAAAACCAGGTCGCTCATGACGCCCCTCCGATCATGACAAGCCGTGCGCTAAACACCATCATCCGGCGAGTGTATCCCGTCAGGGGGGGGACGCAAAAGCCCCGAACGCCATCCGACGAATATCGTTTTTGTTAATTAATTCAATCGCTTTTTGCGACACCAGAGCATCCGCCTCGGCCCGGTAGGCATAGAACGGGGCGCTTCCCGGATAGGAAGCGGCCAGCGCCGGATGAAAATAGATTTCGTTCGATCCTGCGGGCAGATCGGCGAGGAGCGCGCACAGCCGCCTTTCGGTCATCTCGCCCGACCAGGCCAGTCCGAACACCCGGTCGGGCGCGAAGATGCCGGCCGCCCGAAGCCGCGCCTTCAGCCGCTTCGCCCACCAGGCGACCAGCGGATTGGCCGGGGTTTGCGAATCGATGCGGCGGAGAATGTCCGTCGGCTCGTAAGGCACCCGCATTGCCTTGAGGCCGTAGCGCTTGCCGATGGCGAGGATCAGCGAGGCGATGGTCGGATGCAGGTGGTAATGCTTGTGGGCGTTGACGTGATCGAGTTCCAAACCGGTTTCGGCAAACGCCTTGAACTGGGCTTCGATTTCGGCCGCCACCTGCCGACGCACCTTGGCGCGGAAAAAAATGTCCGCCCCCATCTTCGCCATGTCGGTGCGAAAAAAACCGTCGGTATCGATCAGATCGGGGATGTCGGCAGGCGGCAGGCTGGGCCGTCCCTCGACCAGCACCAGATGCAACCCCACCTTCAACGACGGGGTTTCCTTGGCCATCGCGACCGCCTCGCGCGCACCGGGGGCGGCCACCATCAGACTGGCGCAGGTCAGGATGCCTTGGCTATGGGCGCGCAACACTGCGGCGTTGACCGCGGGATCGGCGCCGAAATCGTCGGCGGTGACGATAAGGTTCTTCATGTTTCTCCGGCCTTGGCGATCGCCCGCCGGCCTTCGATCGCCTGCCAGATCAACAACACCGGAATGCCGACGACGATGTCGCGGCCGCGTTTCAGAAGCGATACCGCAAGGCCAATCTCGGGCCCGGCGCCGAACACCGGGGCGAGTGCGGCATAGCCGGCTTCCTGCACGCCGATGGAGGCGGGAACGAACAGCATGATGCCGCGCAAGGCCGCCAAGAGGCTTTCGATGGCGATGCAATCGAGCACGCCGATATGCGCGCCGCACAAGGCGAAGATCGCCCACAGCCACACCCCCGCCAGAATCCAGGCGACGAGATGAAACGAGGATGCGACCGCCAGCTTGATCGGCTGACGATAGAGCGCTTCGATGTTGGCGGTGAATTGTTCGGTGTGGGTGACGGCGGCGGGCAGAAACTTCGCCGCCAGATCGGCGGCCAGTTTACTGCCCTTGCGCTGCAGCACGATGAAGGCGGCGCTGCCGGGGATCAACAGCACGGTGCCGACGATCAACGCGTCGGCATAGCCCGCAAGCGCGGGCACCGCCTTAAGATGCGATAGCCCGATCAGCAGACCCAGAATGGTAAAGGCGATCTGCGCCAGCATCTCGGCGGTAAAATCCACCACGGTCGAGGAATAGGCGGTGACCGAAGGAATGCCGCCCAAGATGCCGGCGCGCGCCCCGATCACCACCCCGCCGATCTGGGTGAACGGCAACAGATCGGTGGCGGAATCGCGCAATTGCCGCGAGACGAAATAAACCCAATGCGGAGCGAGCGGACCGGTAAGCGAACGCCAAGCCAGCCCAAGGAACGCCAGCATCGGCAGCGCCGCCAGACAAATCAGCACGAAACCGATTACGCCGACGCGGGCAATCGCGCCGAGCACCGGCGCAAGACCGACATGCCAAAGGACGAACGCCAAAAGCGCGATACCGGCGAGCAGCGCCGCGGCGACGCCGAACCTCATCCGCATGACCGCGCCCCTCTTTCGTTCAGCAGGCCGTGCTCTTGCGGCGGTCGTGCAGAAACTGGAAGAACTCGACGCCCTCGCGCAGACGGCGTTTCATCATGTCGGCCGAGCCGAACATCTCGCGCACGATCGCGGCGATCTTCGATGGCCGGAAATAGAACTCCTTGTAGAAAACCTCCAGCGAATCGAAAATCTCCTTGTGGGTCAGGTGCGGATAGTGCAGCGGCGCGATCTGTACGCCGAGATCGTCCACCAGTTCGGCATTGGCTTCGTCGAGCCAGCCGTTCTGCAGCGCCTGATTATAGAGAAATGTGCCGGGATAGGGCGCCGCCAGCGACACCTGGATGGTGTGCGGATTGATGCGCTTGGCGTATTCGACGGTTTCGCGGATGGTGGCCGTCGTCTCGCCCGGCAGGCCGAGGATGAAGGTGCCGTGGATCTGAACGCCGAGCTCGTGGCAATCTCTGGTGAAGCGTTCGGCGACCTCGATCCTGAGGCCCTTCTTGATGTTGTGCAAAATCTGCTGGTTGCCGCTCTCATAGCCGACCAGCAACAGCCTAAGGCCGTTGTCTTTCAACACTTCGAGCGTCTTGCGCGGCACGTTGGCCTTGGCGTTGCACGCCCAGGTCACGCCGAGCTTGCCAAGACCGCGCGCGATTTCTTCGGCCCGCGCCGTATCGTCGGTGAAGGTATCGTCGTCGAAGAAAAATTCGCGTACCTGCGGGAACGCCTGCTTGGCCCAGGCGATCTCTTCCAGCACATGACCGACCGAACGGGTGCGGTAGCGATGGCCGCCGACGGTCTGCGGCCACAGGCAGAAGGTGCAGCGCGATTTGCAGCCGCGCCCGGTGTAGATCGAAATGTAGGGATGCTTGAGATAGCCGATGAAGTACTTTTCGATTACGAGGTCGCGTTGGTAAATCGGGGTGACGAACGGCAGGCTGTCCATGTTTTCGAGGATCTCGCGGTCCTCGTTGTGGATAATCGCGCCCTGGCCGTTGCGGTAGGAAATCCCCTTGATGTCGGACCACGGTACCTCGTCGGCGACGTCCTTGATGGTGAAGTCGAACTCGTTGCGGGCGACGAAGTCCACGCACTTGCCTTCGACCAGCGAAACCTCGGGATTCACGGCGACCTTGGCGCCGATCAGCCCCGCTTTCAGATTCGGATTGGCCGCCTTCAGCGCCTCGATCACCTTGACGTCCGACTTGAACGACGGCACCGAAGTGTGCAGCACCACCAGATCGAAATCCTTCGCCTGCGCCGTCACCTCCGCCAGCGAAGTGCCGTGCGGCGGCGCGTCGATCAGTTTGGAATTTTCCACCAGCGCCGCAGGCTGGGCCAGCCAGGTGGGATACCAGAAGCTTTTAATCTCGCGTCTGGCTTGATAGCGCGAACCGGCGCCGCCGTCGAAGCCGTCGAAGGACGGCGCTTGAAGAAATAATGTCCGCATGACCTCATGCCCCTGCGCCGACCGCCGCGAACCGCGCCAACCCTCGGCCGCAGACGACGAGGCGGACAACGCACAAACAACGCTCCCACATGGCCGACGTTAGACCAGATGCACGGTACGAATGCAAGCCATTCAGGCCCAACGCTTTCGCGGCGATCACGAGACGATGATGTCCTCGCGGGCCTTCAGAAAATTGAAGAACTCGACGCCTTCGCGCAGGCGGCGCATCAACATCTCGGGCGCGGTCATCATCTCGCCGACGATCTCGGCGATCTTCGAGGGGCGGAAGTAGAACTTCTTGTAAAACCATTCGACCGCCTCGAAAATCTCGGTGTGACTTAAGGTTTCGTAGTTGAGCGGCGCAATCTGGGTGCCGCCGTCGGTCAGAAGCTCGGTATCGGTGGCGAACCAGCCGTTCTCCTTGGCCTGATTGTAGAGGAAGGTGCCGGGATAGGGCGCCGCCAGCGACACCTGAAGCGTGCGCGGGTTGACCTCCTTGGCGAAATTCAGCGTTTCCCGAATGGTCTCGCGGGTCTCGCCGGGCAGCCCGAGGATGAAGGTGCCATGCACCAGAATGCCCAACTCGTGACAATCCCTGGCGAAGCGGCGCGCCACATCGACCAGCAAGCCCTTCTTGATGTTTTGCAGAATCTTCTGATTGCCGCTCTCATACCCGACCAGCAGAATGCGCAAGCCGTTATCCTTCATGATTTCGAGGGTACTGCGCGGCACGTTGGCCTTGGCGTTGCACGACCAGACGACGCCGAGCTTGCCCAGCTCCTTCGCGAGCTCCTCGACCCGAGCGGTGTTGTCGGTCAGCGTGCCGTCGTCGAAGAAGATTTCCCGCACCTGGGGAAAATTGGCCTTCATGTATTTTACTTCGTCGATCACGTAGGGGATCGAATGGGTGCGGTACTTGTGGCCGGAAATGGTCTGCGGCCACAGGCAGAAGGTGCAATGCGACTTGCAGCCCCGCCCGGTGTACCACGACATGTAGGGGTGCTTGAGATAGCCGCCGTAGTAGTTTTCGATTTTCAGATCGCGCTGGTAGACCGGCAGCACCGAAGGCAGCTTGTCCATGTCGGTCAGGATTTCGCGATCGGCATTGTGGACGATGGAGCCGGAACCGTCGCGATAGGAAATGCCGGCCAGGCCCTCCCACTTGGCGCCGGCGGCAAGTTCCCGAATGGCGAATTCGTATTCGTTGCGGGCGACGAAATCGATGGCGTTTTCCGCCGCCAGACTTTCCTGCGGCTGCACCGCAACCTGGGAACCGATAAAGCCGATCCTGGCCTTGGGATTGACCTCCTTGATCATCCGCGCGGTCTTGCAGTCGGACTTGAACGACGGCGTCGAGGTGTGAATCACGATCAGCTCGTGGTTCTTGATGTCGTC
>DBTZ01000039.1:0-3544 GCA_002307315.1 Alphaproteobacteria bacterium UBA1303 | reverse complement strand
TTGAACGACGGCGTCGAGGTGTGAATCACGATCAGCTCGTGGTTCTTGATGTCGTCTTCGATGTCCTTGAAGTGCAGCCGATGCGGCGGCGCATCGATCAGCTTGGCGCCTTCCACCATCGCGGCGGCCTGCGCCAGCCAGGTGGGATACCAGAAGCTTTTCACTTCGCGCTTCATCTGATAGCGCGCACCGGCGCCGCCGTCGTAACCGTCATACGATGGGGCCTGCAGGAACAAGGACTTCATCACCACGACACAGAACCCTCAATCTTTCGTTAGGATACCGCCGCTACCGACCCGCAAATGCTCGCCCCGCCATTCAATCCGGCTGCCGAACAGCGACAGCACGTATGCGCCGAAGGAAAGAATATCCCCCGCCGGCAGGAGCCAATGAGGCCCGCCATCGCAGCCGAACCGCTTGTCCACTTGCCATTTGAGCACGGCACGAGCCGCAAGGGTAGCGGCAAGTATCCCTATGGAAGTCATGGTAAATCCGGCCAAAGCGCAGGCCATGAGCGCCAACGGCACCGGATGGGTGACCAGGCTGCCCCAATGACCGGCCGGGTCCGATATCCGGATGGTCCTCGCCCAGCGCAGCTCGTGGCCAAACCATTCTCCGATTCCGCCTTCGCCGCAGGCATGACGTACCAAAAGCGGCGGAACGACAACCCGGTACCCTTTTTCGCGCAAGCGGCGGCCGATCTCGTAATCGTCGGCCAGATGGTCGGCGACCGCGGCAAACCCGCCGATTTCGTCCAGCATCCGGCGCTTGACGGCAATGGTCGAGCCCATGCAAGGGTGGGCCAATCCCAAGGCCAGCCCGGCGATCGCGCTGGGCAAAAAGCCATAGTCGATCCGCAAGGCGGAAAAGCGCGATCCCGCCCCCCCCGCCGCCTCGCCGGTGTAGAGGCAGCTCACCGCCGCGACATCCCGCGGCTCCAGTGCCGCCGTCACCAGACGCAAGTAATCGACCGGCACGTCAATATCGTCGTCGCTCACCACCAGGACTTCGTGGCGGGCACTGTCGGCCATGTTGATCAGATTTGACACTTTGGCATTGAGGCCATGTTTGCGGTAGCCGACCGTCAAACCGGCATCGACCTCGGGGTGGCGCCCGCACAGGCCAGCCACCACTTGGGCCGCCGGATCGGTTTCGGTGCCGACGCCGAAAACGATTTGCAGCGGAGCAGGATAATCCTGCCGGAAGATACTGTCGAGGCACGCCTCCAACCGCGGCGGCGTGCCGTGCAGGGGTTTCAGCACGGTCACCGGCGGGCAATCGACGATCGGAGCCGCCGGACAGCGCGGAAAGCGGCAAACGAAAAACGCCGCCAACAGGGTATAGCCCCCCCCGGCCAGTGCCAGCACCGCAAAAACCCAGCCGCAGACGGCCAATACGATCATTTCGATACTCCCACGCGGCCCAGTGCGGCGCCCCCCCCCTGTGCTGCGCCGTGCCGATTACGTCATTTTCGCCCACTTGAAAAGCAACTAAAGGTTGCCGCAAAAACCGTTTCACGTCCCTCGACTAAGTATACCCCCACAAACGAACGAGGGCTGCGGTTGCAAACCAACCGCAGCCCTCGTCGGTATAGGCATTTTCACGCGTTTGTGCGAACGCGTTCGTCATAGAGCGCCGCAACTTTCCGCGCAAAAGTAAGCACACTTTTGCATACGTTGTGTTAGCGGATAACGCGGGCCCCCTTGCCCTTCATCACCGCCTCGACTTCCTTGTAGTTGACCATCGAGGTGTCGCCCGGGGTGGTCATGGCGAGCGCACCGTGCGCGGCGCCGTATTCCACCGCCGCCTGCGGGCCCTTGCCTTCGATGAAGCCGTAGGCCAAACCGGAGGCGAAACCGTCGCCGCCGCCGACACGGTCGTAGATTTCCAGGTTTTCGCGCATCGGCGCTTCGTAGAAATTACCGCCGGCCCAGATCACCGCGCCCCAATCGTTGACCGAGGCGGTCTTGGCGTTGCGCAAGGTGGTCGCGGCAACCTTGAAGTTGGGATACTCCTTCACCGCGTGGGCGATCATCTTCTTGAAGTTCGCCGGATCGATCTTGGAGATGTGCTCGTCGAGGCCTTCGACCTCGAAGCCCAGGCAGGCGGTGAAGTCTTCCTCGTTGCCCAGCATGACGTCGACGTACTTGGCGATTTCGCGGTTGATCTTGCGCGCGCCGTCCTTGCCGCCCTGGCTCTTCCACAACTGGCCGCGGTAGTTGAGGTCGTAGGAAACGACGGTGCCGTATTTGTGCGCGGCCTTGACCGCTTCGATCACCACGTCCGAGGTGTTGGGGGCCAGCGCCGCGAAGATGCCGCCGGTGTGGAACCAGCGCACGCCTTCTTCGCCGAACAGCTTGTCCCAGTTCACTTCACCCGGCTTGATCTGGCTGGCGGCGGAGTTGCCGCGGTCGTTGCAGCCGAGCGCGGCGCGCGGGCCATAGCCCTTTTCGGTGAAGTTGAGGCCGACGCGGGTGTTGCGGCCCAGACCGTCAAAATCGCGCCAGATGACGTGGGACATGTCCACGCCGCCTTGCATGATGAAGTCTTCGACCAGCCAGCCCAGATCGTTCTTCGGCAGCGCGGTGACCACTGCAGCACGCTTGCCCCAGCACTTGCGCATGGCCCGGGCCACATTGTATTCACCGCCGCCTTCCCAGACCTGGAAGCTGCGGGAATTGCGTACGCGACCAAATCCCGGGTCGAAACGCAGCATGACTTCGCCGAAGGACACGCAGTCCCACTTGGCATCGGCGGCGGATTTGATAATCAGTTCAGACATTTCTTGTATATCCTCGATAGGGTGTGGATTAGGCATGTGAACCAAGGGCCGTCCGGCTTACGCCGGGCGGCCCATTGCGATTCAATCTGAATTATTTCTTGGCGGCCAGTTCGGCCTTGATGGAGCGGGCCAGGGCAACAGTCTTGCGAATGTTTTCTTCGATGCCCTTGTAGTCCTTGGCAGCCAGCAGTTCCTTGGTGATCAGGTTGGTCCCTGCACCACAGGCTACGATACCGGCACCAAACCACTTGCGCAGCGAGGCCTCGTCGGTTTCAACACCACCGGTGGGCATGATGCGCGTCCAGGGCATCGGGCCCATGACGCTCTTGACAAAATCGGGGCCACCCACGCAGGAGCCGGGGAAGACCTTGACGATTTCGGCGCCCAGTTCCTGTGCGTAACCGATTTCGGTGGCGGAACCGCAGCCGGGGCTATAGGGAACACCGCGACGATTACAGATCTTGGCCACTTCGGCGTTGAGCATCGGGCCGACAATGAATTTGGCGCCATTGCCGATGTAGATGGCCGCGGTGGGGGCTTCAACGACGGAGCCCACGCCCATGATCACGGACGGATCTGCCTTGAGGAAGTGTTGCGTGACTTCGCGGAACACGTCTGCAGCAAAGTCGCCACGGTTGGTGAATTCGATGCACTTGGCGCCACCGTTGGCACAGGCTTGAATCACGTTCTTGCAGACTTCAACGTCAGGGTTGTAGAACACCGGGATCACAGCCTGGTCCATCATTGCAGCCAAAACGGCCA
>DBTZ01000016.1 GCA_002307315.1 Alphaproteobacteria bacterium UBA1303 | reverse complement strand
CCGCGAGCAGAACATGAAGTCCCGCCGGGAGGAGATGTCCCGGCGCGAGTTCTTTGACGGCATCGTCGATGAGGTCGACTCGATCCTAATGGACGAGGCGCGCACGCCGCTGATCATTTCCGGCCCGACCGAGGACTTGACCGAACTCTATCGCCGGGTCGACGCGCTGATCCCGCAACTTACGTCGCCCGCCGAAGGCTATAAGGCGCGCCATCGCCTGCCCGGAGAAAAGGAAACCGAGGAGGAAATCGTCGCTAAGGGCGATTTCGAAGTCGACGAAAAACAACGCCAGGCGACGCTGACCGATGCCGGCAACGAGCACATTGTGCAACTTCTGCACGATGCCGGCCTTTTGGAAAAAGGCGATCTATACGACATCGAAAACATCACCGTCGTCCACCACGTCAACCAGGCGCTCAAGGCCCACAAGCTGTTTCAGAAGGACCGCGACTACATCGTCAAGAACGACGAAGTCATCATCATCGACGAGTTCACCGGCCGTATGATGGAGGGCCGCCGCTATTCCGAGGGCCTGCATCAGGCGTTGGAGGCCAAAGAACACGTTACGGTGCAGCCGGAGAACGCCACGCTCGCCTCGATAACTTTCCAGAACTATTTCCGGCTCTACCAAAAACTGGCCGGCATGACCGGCACCGCGCTGACCGAAGCCGCCGAGTTCATGGACATCTACAAGCTCGACGTGATCGAAGTACCGACCAACCTGCCGGTCAAGCGCGCCGATTACGACGACGAAGTCTATCGCACCATTGACGACAAGAACGAAGCGATCATCGAACTGATCAAGGAATGCCACGCCAAGGGGCAACCGGTACTGGTCGGCACCATCTCGATCGAAAAGTCGGAACAATTGGCGGACCTGCTTGCAAGGCGCAAGATTCGGCACAACGTGCTTAACGCCCGTTACCACGAGCAGGAGGCGGTGATCGTCTCTCAGGCCGGCAAGCTCGGCGCCGTCACTATCGCCAC
This sequence comes from Alphaproteobacteria bacterium UBA1303, assembly GCA_002307315.1. Taxonomy (GTDB): domain Bacteria; phylum Pseudomonadota; class Alphaproteobacteria; order Micropepsales; family Micropepsaceae; genus Rhizomicrobium. Next base: position 7,622 of record DBTZ01000016.1, on the reverse strand, counting down.
CAATATGGCCGGCCGCGGCACCGACATTCAGCTCGGCGGCAATGCCGACATGCGCATCAAGGTCGAACTCGCCGATATAACCGATCCGACCGAACTGGAACGCCGCGCCGCCGAAATTCGTGCCGAGGTCGCTACCGACAAAGAAAAGGTGATTGCCGCCGGCGGGCTTTATATCATCGGTACCGAACGCCACGAAAGCCGGCGCATCGATAACCAATTGCGCGGCCGTTCCGGCCGTCAGGGCGACCCAGGCGCATCGAAGTTCTTTCTCAGTCTGCAAGACGATTTGATGCGCATCTTCGGTTCGGAGCGCATGGACGCGGTGCTGACCAGGCTCGGCCTGGAAAAGGGCGAGGCCATCACCCACCCTTGGGTCAACAAGGCGTTGGAAAAGGCGCAGCAGAAGGTCGAAGCCCGCAACTTCGAAATCCGCAAGAGCATCCTGAAGTACGACAACGTGCTCAACGACCAGCGCAAGGTGATCTTCGAACAACGCAAGATCATCATGTCGTCCGACGACGTCAGCGACGAGATCAAGGAATACCGGCTGGAAGTGATCGCCGACATGGTGGAGCGGCACATTCCACCCAAGGCCTATGCCGAGGCATGGGACGCCGCCGGCCTAGCCGAGGAAGTCTTCAAGGTCTTCGATCTCGAATTGCCGATCGTCGAATGGGCCAAGGAAGAAGGCATCGCCGACGAAGAGGTGCGTGATCGCATCGTCAAAATCGTGGAGACCAAGGTGGCGGAACGCACCGCCAACTTCACCCCGGAGATCATGCGCTACGCCGAAAAGGCGATCCTGTTGCAGACCCTCGATCACAATTGGCGCGAGCACAACATCAATCTCGACCATTTGCGCCAGTATGTCGGTTTGCGCAGCTATGGTCAGCGCGACCCGCTCAACGAGTACAAGGGCGAAGCGTTCGAACTGTTCGAGGCGCTGTTGGCCAAACTGCGTACCGATGTGGTGCGCCAGTTGATGCACATCCAAATCAATGTCGGCGAACCGCCGCCGGAAATGCCGCAGAATGCGCCGCGCGACTTGCTGGAAACTCGAATCGACCCGTTGACCGGCGAAGACCAGATGCAGCCGGGCGACGCGCCGCGCGGCCAGCGCACCGTGATCAACCGTCCGCGCGACGTTGCGGTCGATCCCAACGCCCCCGCGACCTGGGGGAAGGTGCCTCGCAATGCCCCTTGCCCCTGCGGTTCGGGACGCAAATTCAAGCATTGTCACGGGGCGTTGAACTAAGGGCGCGCGTGTTACGCGGATAAACGATAGCGACGCGCTATTGGTCGTCGTTATCGTTTCTGTTGGCCATATCTGCTGTTCTGCCGATAGTTCGATTCGTTTGCTGCCGCCCGCATGGCGAGCGAACAAGGAGAGAAACAACCTGTTGCGCTTGTCGTTGGTTTCGATAAAATCCTTTTAAAGTAGATAACTGTTTATTTGCGCTTATGTCGTATCGACGTTTTTTAATCTTGGGGATCTTAAGGAGACCACCGTCATGCATGTGTCTTGGACGTTGCGCGCCTGCGCAGCCTGTCTGGTAGCGGGAGCTTTGATCGCGCCGGCATCGGCCGAAACCATCAAAGATAAGAAGGACAGAAAAGAAGCGCAAATACCGACATGCGCCAAAAAGCTTGGCTCTATTGCTGTCTACGAACCGGAAAACAAATGGTGGGTCGATCTCAAGCTGGAATCGCCCGAAGCGCTACTTAAGGTCTTCGTCAATAAGTCCAAATGCTTCACGCTGGTCGACCGCGGCAAGGGCTTTTCCGCCGTTCAGGCCGAGCGCGACCTCGCCGGCCAGGGGCAACTGCGCGGCGGCTCCAACATGGGCAAAGGGCAGATCAAGGCGGCCGATTACGTTCTGGTGCCCGATGTCGTCAATCGTAATTCCAACGCCGGCGGTTCGGCCTTAGGCGGCATTCTCGGCGGCCTGATCGGCGGCGGAGCCGGCGCCATTCTCAGCCATATCAGCATCAGCAGCAGTACCGCCGATGTGGTATTGACCGTCACCAATGTTCGCTCGTCCGAACAAGTGGCGCTGGAGGAAGGACACGGCGAAAAAAGCGATCTCTCCTTCGGCGTCGGCGCTGGCGGCTTCTTCGGCGGCGGGTTCGCCGGCGCCGGCGTCTCCAGCTATCAGAATACGCAGATCGGCCAGGTCGTCACCCTGGCCTATATCGACGCCTACACTAAGCTGGTGAACCAGATGGGCGCCACCCTGACCGACGTCAACCCCGGCGGCGGCGCCCAACAGGCGGTGACGGTAGCAAAGCCCAGCCGCCTCTACACCAAGTCAGGCGGCAAAGGTAAGGTCGTGCGTTCGCTTGCGGTCGGCATGATGCTATATCCCACCGGCAACAGGGACGGCGTGTGGTGGGAAGTCGACGACGAAATGGGAAACCGCGGCTGGGTATCCAATCTGACTTTGGAATTGGCGAAGTAGCCGCCGAACTCGGATCGAAATTTTAGTGCAACGAGCGCAAAAGTGGAATCGGTTTTGCGCGTAAAATTGCGACGAAACAAAGAGCTAGAGCGACGGACTGATTGCGTTTGAACGTCCGTCGCTCTAGCCGGACAATAACGGCTTCATCCGGATACGACACGGGATGGGGCCGTTTTTTTTGCTTCCGGTCAAAACTCCAACTCGCCTGCCGGCGGCGGCAAACCGAATTCCGGCGCACGCTTGGCCTTGGCGATGGCGTCGAGTGCGGCGTTGACGAAACCGGCCTCTTCCTCGGTGCAGAAGGCATGAGCCAGCTCGACATACTGGTCGATCACCGTCTTGGCCGGTACGTCGGGGCGACCGATCAGTTCGAACGATCCGGCGCGCAAAGCAGCCCGCATGATCGAATCCACCCGCGACAGCTTCCACTTGTCGGTCAGTACGGCGGAAATGGCTTCGTCGATCTCGGCCTGATGCTGCGGTACACCGGCAAGGATCGCGGCGAAGAATTCTTCGTCCGGCGGCCCCAGCGCAGTGATCTCCGGCTCGCAGCCGAAACGGAAGGCGATGAACTCTTCGGTCACCGCCCCGGAAGGATCGCCGGTCAACTCCATCTGATACAAAGCCTGAACCGCGGCCAAGCGGGCGGCACGGCGAGCCTCGCCGACGACGTTACCGCTCACGATGCGGACCCATGCGGTACTTCAGTTCGATAAGTGCCAGGCAGGCGTTCACTGCGCCAGCTCCCTTGTTGGCACGCGCCGGATCGGCACGCACCAACGCCTGTTCTTCGTTCTCCACCGTCAGGATGCCGTTGCCGATGCACAGACCGTAATTGACGCCGAGATCGGTCAGCGCGCGGGCGGACTGGGTCGCCACGATGTCGAAGTGAAAGGTCTCTCCGCGAATGACGCAACCGAGCGCGACATAGCCGTCGTAAGAGCGGCCGCCGTGGCCCCCGCCCTTCACCGCAAAGCCGATCGCCGGAGGAATTTCCAGCGCACCGGGCACCGCCACGCTGTCGTATTCGGCTCCCGCCGCATGAAGCGCCTCGGTCGCCCCCGCCATCAACAACCGCGAGATGTGCGGGTAGAACGGCGCTTCGACGATCAGGATGTTCGGCGTCATTTAGATATCCTTCCCCCGGATTGGATGCGTCCCGACGATGTTCAGCCCGAATCCGCCCAGCGCCACGATGATCTTTTCCGGCGTATCGGTCAAAAGAATCATGTCCTTAACGCCGAGGTCGAGCAATATTTGCGCTCCTACCCCAGCTTCCTTGACCCGGCGTCGGTCGGCGGTTTCGGTGTCGTGGCGCAGCAGTTGATCGGTGACGAAGGTCGCCCGCGCTTGACGCAAAACCACCACCACGCCGCGCCCGGCTTCGGCCACCAGCCGCATCGATTTGGCTAGACGACCGGCGTTGCCGGCCTCGCCGAGCATGTCGGAAAGCAGGTTAGTAGCATGCATACGCGCCAAGACCGGTTCGATGGTGCTGATATCGCCCTTCACCAGTGCAATATGCTCGGCGTATTCCATCGTATTGACGTAAACGTAAAGCTTCCAGTCGCCGCCGATCTCGCTGCGGAAATTGGTTTCCACCACCCGCTTGATGAAGTGATCGTAGCGCCGGCGATAGGCGATCAGATCGGCAATGGTGCCGATCTTCAACCCGTGCAGTTGGGCGAACTGCACCAGATCGGGCAGCCGCGCCATAGCACCGTCGTCCTTCATCACCTCGCAGATGACGCCGGCCGGGGTCAGACCGGCGAGCCGAGCAAGATCCACCGCCGCCTCGGTATGGCCGGCGCGCACCAAGGTGCCGCCCGAACGGGCGGTGAGCGGGAACACATGGCCGGGCACCACGATGTCGTCGGGACCTTTGGTCGGATCGATCGCCACGGCAATGGTGTGGGCGCGGTCGTGCGCCGAAATGCCGGTGGAAACCCCCTCCGCCGCCTCGATCGATACCGTGAACGCCGTGCCGTGCGCCGACTTGTTGAACTGGGTCATCATCGGGATGCGCAATTCCTCGGCGCGCTCCTGGGTCATCGCCAGGCAAATCAGACCGCGGGCGTGAGTGGCCATAAAGGCGACCGCCGCCGGCGTACACATCTGCGCCGGGATGTAGAGGTCGCCCTCGTTCTCGCGATCTTCGGCATCGACCAGGATAACCATCCGACCGTTGCGTATTTCTTCGAGGATTTCGTCGACTTGGGAAATGTAACCGGAAAACACGGGATCTCAGCCTTTCACCAGCCGCGCCAGATATCGCGCCAGGGGATCGATTTCCAAATTCAACTTCATGCCGGGTTTCAACCGTCCGAAGGTCGTCACTTCGGCAGTGTGCGGGATGATGTTGACCCCGAACGTACGCCCTTTCGCCTCGTTGACGGTCAGCGACACGCCGTCGAGTGCCACCGATCCCTTGGGGGCGATGTACTTGGCCAAAGCGGCCGGCGCCTTGAACGTCATGCGCAGGGATTCACCGTCGGGCTTGAGCGAAACCAGTTCGACCGTACCGTCGACATGGCCGGTGACGATATGACCGCCGAACTCGTCGCCCACCCGCAGCGGTTTTTCCAGGTTGACCGGATCGCCGACCTTCCATTTTCCCATTGTGGTCTTGGACAACGTCTCGCCCGAGGCGGTGACCGAAAACCAGCGGTTCTTGCCTTTGCCCTTGCCGACGACCGTCAGACAGATCCCGGCACAGGCGATCGAAGCGCCCATGCCGACGGCATCGATGTCGAAATGGGTGGCGATGGTCAGGTGGGTATCACCGCGCTTCTCGATCCGGCGGATTTCGCCGACGTCGCTGACCAATCCGGTAAACATGCGCTATTCCTCGGTATTCTCGACGTATTGTTCCAACACATCCGGCCCCAGCACCAGCCGGCCGGCAAGACGAAACCGCGGCGCCTCGTCCAACGACAACGCCGCCAAGGCATCGATGCCGTCGCGACCGCCGCCGCCAAGTACCAAACCGGTGCGAAACAACGCTATCCGGTCGGCAACCCCGCGATCGAGGAAGGAGGCATGGACGCCGGCACCGCCTTCCACCAGGAGACGGGTTATACCGCGCTTTGCCAGTTCCGCCAGAACCAAAGCGAGGTCCGGCCGCCCCCTGGCGTCGCGCCTGAGCCGAACGATCTCGACGCCGCGCGCTTCCAGCCACGCCCCGCGCTCGCCCGTATCCTCGACGGCCGTAAACAGCAGCACCGGCACCTTTTTCGCGCTTTGCGCCAGTTTCGATGCGGTGTCCAGTTGCAGCCGGGAATCGAGCACCACCCTGAGCGGGGAACGGCCCTCCAACCCCGGTAAGCGGCAGGTCAGCATGGGATCGTCGGCCAACACAGTGCCGCTACCGACCAAAATGGCATCGGCTTCGGCCCGCAAGAGATGGCCGAACCGTCTGGCAATCTTGCCGGTGATCCAGCGGCTCGATCCATCAGCGGCCGCGATCTTGCCATCTAGGCTGGTGGCGATCTTCAGGGTCACCAGCGGGCGGTTTTCCCGCACCTTCAGGAAAAAACCGGCGTTCAATGCGGCGGCCTCGGCCTTACAAACCCCGAGAACGACCTCTGTGCCGGCGTCGCGCAATATTGCCAACCCATTGCCGTTCACCCGCGGATCGGGGTCGGTAACCGCCGCCACCACCCGGGCGATGCGAGCCTCGACCAGCGCGTCGGCACAAGGCGGAGTCTGACCGTGATGGGCGCAAGGCTCCAGCGTGACATAGACGGTGCCGCCCCGGGCCTCGGGACCAGCCTGGGCTAGCGCAACGGCCTCGGCGTGCGGGCGGCCGCCCTTTTGCGTCCAGCCGCGGCCGGCGATGTGGCCATCCTTGGCGACGATCACGCAACCAACCGCCGGGTTGGGCGCAACCGTCCCCAGCCCACGCACAGCCAGCCTCAGGGCGTGGTGCATGTGGCGGATGTCGACGGGATCGGTGTCCGTCACGCATTAATCCTTTTCGACGGGATCGCCCTCATCGGGGAATTTGTCCTCTTCGACCACTTTATCGTCGTCGAGTCCTCCGGCGATTTCACCGAGAATGCTTTCAAAATCCTTCACTTCGCGGAAGTTCTTATACACCGAGGCGAAGCGCACATAGGCCACCTTGTCGAGGCTTTGCAGCGCCTGCATCACCAATTCGCCGATCATGGTCGAGGCGATTTCGTTCTCGCCCAGGCTTTCCAACCGGCGGACGATGCCGGTAATCATGCGATCCACCCGCTCCTGCTCGACCGGCCGCTTTCTCAACGCATGGTTGATCGAGCGCTCCAGCTTGTCCCGATCGAACGGCTCGCGCCGCCCGTTTTTCTTGACCACGATCAATTCGCGTAACTGCACGCGCTCAAAGGTGGTGAACCGCCCACCGCATTCCGGGCAATGCCGTCGCCGCCGGATCGCGGAATTGTCTTCCGAAGGGCGGCTGTCTTTGACTTGCGTATCGTCGTGACCGCAGAACGGGCAACGCATGGGAGCCTCTTATCCGTAGATAGGAAATTTTTGGCACAACGCCAGAACACGCGCTTTTACGCTTGCTTCGACTGCGGCATCGCCGCCCTCGCCCGCCTTGGCCAAGGCGTCGATCACCTCGATAATCAGTGTGCCGATCTGGCGAAATTCGGCCGTACCGAAGCCGCGAGTAGTGCCGGCCGGCGTACCCAGCCGGACGCCCGACGTGACCGTCGGCTTTTCCGGGTCGAAGGGAATCGCATTCTTGTTACAGGTGATATTGGCCCGGTCGAGCGCATGCTCCGCCGCCTTGCCGGTGACGCCTTTGGGGCGCAAATCGACAAGCATCAGGTGGGTGTCGGTGCCGCCGGAGACGATATCGAGACCGCCGGCATGCAGGGTTTCCGCAAGCGCCTTGGCGTTTTCTACAATGTTCTTCGCATATTGCTTGAACTCGGGTTTCAGCGCCTCGCCGAATGCCGCAGCCTTGCCGGCGATCACATGCATCAAGGGCCCGCCCTGAATACCTGGAAAGATTGCCGAATTGATCTTTTTGCCCAGGGCCTCGACGCGCGAAAGGATCAGGCCGCCGCGCGGACCGCGCAAGGTCTTGTGGGTCGTCGATGTCACGACATGCGCGAAGTCGAGCGGATTGGGATGCACCCCGCCCGCCACCAAGCCGGCGAAATGCGCCATGTC
>DBTZ01000006.1 GCA_002307315.1 Alphaproteobacteria bacterium UBA1303 | reverse complement strand
GGTGTAGATCGAGTCCTTCATGTTGTCGCGAAGATAATCGAAGCGGAACTCGTTGTTGGTGCCGTAGGTGACGTCGGCGGCGTAGGAGGCGTGACGCTCCTCGTCGGTAAGTCCATGCACTATGCAGCCGCAGGTCAGGCCGAGGAAGCGGTAGACCTGCCCCATCCACTCGCAGTCGCGCTTGGCCAGGTAGTCGTTGACCGTGACCACATGTACGCCCTCGCCGGCCAGGGCGTTGAGATAGGCGGCGAGGGTGGCGACCAGGGTTTTGCCTTCGCCGGTCTTCATTTCGGCGATGTTGCCGTAATGCAGCACCATGCCGCCGACCAACTGGACGTCGAAATGTCGCTGGCCGAGGGTCCGTTTGGCCGCTTCGCGCACCACTGCAAAAGCTTCCGGGAGGATATCTTCCAAGGTTTCGCCGTTCGCCAGTCGTTCCTTGAAGGCTGGCGTCATGGCCGCCAGTTCTTCGTCGGTCTTGGTCAGGTACGTCGGTTCGAGAGCGTTGATTTGGGGGACAACATCCCAGAATCGCTTGAGTTTGCGCTCGTTGGCAGACCCAAAGAAATGCTGCGCCATAGCGCCGAATTTGAACATGAAAACCTCGGTTCGGGCCTGTTCCCGCGTGGCCTGGACGCATGAATGGGCTTCTATCCGGGGAGAGATAAGAACGCCACACCCCCTTGTCAAATCTTGCGATTCCGGCCAAACCCCGCCTTCGGTTCTATGACGGGACAATAAAATGCGGAACCCGACGAAATCGGCGAAAAAAACGGCCAAAACCGCCCCAAAGACCGTGGGCGATCGACCGCACGTTTCGCCTTTGATGCCCAAAAAATTTGCGAATCTTCCCCCCATCGCCGGGGTCAGGCTGGCTACCGGCGAGGCAGGCGTGCGCTACAAGGGGCGGACCGACGTTATGGCTGCGGTTTTTGCCCCCGGAACCCAGGTGGCGGGGGTGTTTACCAAATCCAAGGCTCCGTCGGCGCCGGTGGATTGGTGCCGGACCGCGCTTGCCTGCGGCGAAGCGCGCGCGCTGGTGGTCAACAGCGGCAATGCCAACGCTTTCACCGGCAAGGCCGGTTTCGAGGGCGCCCGCGATGTTGCCCAGTCGGCCGCGGCCTGCGTCGGCTGTAAGGCTTCCGAGGTTTTTTTGGCCTCTACCGGGGTGATCGGCGAGCCATTCCCGGCCGGAAAGGTCACCAAAATCCTCGACCGGCTGGTCCGCGAGGCGGCACCGGGAAGTTGGCGGGCGGCGGCCGAAGCGATCATGACCACCGACACGTACCCTAAGTTGGCTACCGCCAGCGCCCTGATCGATGACAAAAAAGTGACGATCAACGGCATCGCCAAGGGATCGGGCATGATCGCGCCCGACATGGCGACCATGCTCTCGTTCGTGGTGACCGACGCCCGTCTTCCGGCCGGCGTACTCCAAGAATTGCTGTCTGCCGGGGTCAGGAATTCGTTCAACAGCATCACCGTGGACAGCGATACCTCGACCAGCGACACGCTGCTGTTGTTCTCTACCGGTAAGGGGGCTGCCCACGCGCCGGTGACCAAGGCGAACGACAAGCGCTTGAACGACTTCAAGGCCAAGCTGAACGCGGTGCTGCTCGATCTGGCGCTTCAGGTGGTGCGCGACGGCGAGGGGATGAGCAAAGCCATCCGCGTCGATGTGAGCGGCGCGGAAGACGATGCGGCGGCCAAAAGGATCGCCTTCGCCATCGCCAATTCGCCGCTGGTCAAGACCGCCATCGCCGGCTCCGACGCCAACTGGGGCCGGGTAGTGATGGCGGTGGGCAAGTCCGGCGAGGCAGCCGATCGCGACAGGCTTACCGTCCGTTTCGGCAATGTGCTGGTGGCCGAAAAAGGCGATCGCGCAAAAAAATACAACGAAGAAGCTGCAACCAAGGCGGTATCGGGACTCGAAGTCACCATCGCCGCCGATATCGGCCTGGGCAAGGGTCGGGCGACGGTGTGGACCTGCGATTTGACCCACGGGTACATTGACATAAACGGCAGCTATCGCAGCTGACCGAATGGGTGGTATTCTTTACCCTCGAAGCCGCATGTGGGGGGACATATGTCGTTTCGCACGGCGCGTTGGGCGACAGCAGTTTTCGTTTCCATCTTGTCGTTGGCGGTTACCGACGCGCGCGGCATCCGCTTCTTTGTGCTCGATTATGTCGAAGTCGGCGGCGAGGTGCGCTTCGTCGATCCGGTGGTCTTCGAATTCGCCAGCGCGAAACTCTATTACCCGCCCAAGACCACCAACAGCTTCGGCGGCAAGGGCGAAATCGATCTTTTCATCGCCGCGCCAGCAGGATTTTCGCGATCCGTTCGACGACTATAGGCTCGACAGCTTGAAACAGCCTCCCGCCGCCTGCACCGCCAAACCCGACGCCGGCCTGTGCAATGGTCTGTTCGAACGGTTTTATTTCGATTCCGCCAGCGGCCGCTGCAAGGCGTTCGATTGGGGAGGCTGCCTGGGCAGCGTATCGTTTGAAACGCTGCAAGTTTGCGAAGTCACTTGTAAAATGCAGACAAAATAGGGAGAAACCGATGCAAGCCAGAATTGCCGTTCTGACCGGCGCGCTGGCACTGGCGGCGTCTGCTGCGGCTGCCGAAACCTATCATTGCCCCTTGATCATTACCGATCCCGGGACCGCACCGCGTATCGACCAAGGGCAATATGTCGATCTGACCGTGGACGGGAATGCCGTCAAGTCGGTGATCCACATCACCAACGCCAGCAAGGACCTGACGTTCGCTTCATGCGCGTCGCTTTCGTCCGACGGCAGCAATTATGCCAAATGGTTCGCGATCGAATGCAAACCCTTGGCGGGCGCCGACGGCGGTTCCTTTACCGTCGACGTCTATCTCGCCGGCGCCTATGCCGGCATTTCCCCGTTGATCGACGAATCTTATTCGATGTACAGTCCGATCGCGGGCATCGGCAAGCAACTCGGTATCGGTACGCCGCAACGCACCTTTGTGATTTACGCCGGTCGTCAGCCGCAACACGAATTCTTCTGCTATACGCCAAAATATAATCCGGACGGCGTGGCGAATATTTTCCGTTGGTAATCGCAATTTTTTTGCGGTCGCAATTTGGGTGAGGCTCGCGCAAATCGTGAGGACGGGGGGACGTGCGACTGATCGAGGCTAAGGATCGGCATTTTGCCTGGATGCTGGGGACCGGTTGGGTCTTCGGCGCGTTGCGCTTGCCGCCGGGCGGGCTGGGCGACCGCGGGATGCTTGAAATGCTGCGGGCCGAGGCGGCGAAGCTGCGCAAGACCGGTTGCCGCGCTTATTGGTTGGGCGTCGTTGGAACGGAAATCGTTGGCCTGTGCGGCTACAAGCGTCTTCCCGACGAAGTCGGCACTGTCGATTTCGGCTATGGTATCGCCGAAAGCCGCCAGGGGCATGGCCACGGTACCGCCCTGGTGGCGGCGCTGGTCGAAAGGGCGAAACGCGATCGCGACGTACGAGTCTTGATCGCAGAAACCGCCGTCAACAACCTCGCTTCGCATCGCATTCTCATCCGCAATGGCTTCACCCGGATCGGCTCGCGGCTCGACCACGACGACGGGCCGCTGATCGTTTGGCGGCGGGAACTGAGCGCCGGCCGTCGGCCATTTCGATTCGCCGGATTTCGTCGATAGACCCGCGGACATTCGCAAACAAAAGAAACCCTGCGCAAGACGGGCTTGCGCAGGGAAGTTGATAGGCTACTACGGAGGATAATTCGGTCAGGCTTGTTTTTTCTTGGCGGTCTTGAGGGAAACGACCTCCGCTTCCGCCGCGGGATCTTCTTGCCCGTAGGTTTCGACGTAGGCGCGGCCGTAGAAGCTGTCGAGCAACAGTTGCTTGATTTCCGTGATCAGCGGGAAGCGCGGATTGGCGCCGGTGCATTGATCGTCGAACGCCGCCACGGCGACTTCGTCGATCTTGGCGAGGAAGTCGGCCTCGGATACTCCGGCCGCCTGGATCGATTTTGGAATATCCAGATCGGCCTTCAAGCCCTCGATCCATTCGATCAGCTTCTGAACTTTGTCGCCCGTCCGTGCGCCGCCGAGCTTGAGATGATCGGCGATTTGGGCATAGCGCGCCCGTGCCTTGGGTCGGTCGTACTGCGAGAACGGCGTCTGCTTGGTCGGGTTGTCGTTGGCGTTGTAGCGGATAACGTTGGCGATCAATAGCGCGTTGGCCAGCCCGTGCGGGATGTGGAACGCCGCACCGAGTTTGTGCGCCATCGAGTGGCAGACCCCCAAGAACGCATTGGCGAAGGCGATGCCGGCGATGGTGGCGGCGTTGTGCACCTTCTCGCGCGCGACCGCATCTTTCGACCCCAGCCGGTAGGCCGCCGGCAGGTAGTCTCGCAGCAGCTTCAGCGCCATCAGCGCCTGGCCGTCGGAGAACTCGTTGGCCATCACCGAAGCGTAGGCTTCGAGCGCATGGGTTACCGCGTCGATGCCGCCGAAGGCGGTCAGCGACTT
>DBTZ01000043.1:1225-2867 GCA_002307315.1 Alphaproteobacteria bacterium UBA1303 | reverse complement strand
GGTCATAACCTATGCACGTCCGTATAACGCCGGGTCCGCTCGCAGCGCCCCCTCAGCGCCGGATATGGCGCTTGCCATCCGCCCCATCGTCAGGAAGGCCGAAGTAAATGAACGGCGTTTTCTTACCTTGCGGCGGAATCTTGACGCAACGGAAAACAGTATTCGGAAAACTTTTGCAATAAATCGAAATATCCATGTCACGGAACACGTCAACTTCCAGCATTTACTTGGCGGCAACCGCAGCAAGAACCGAGAATCGGCCCACCACCCCAGCGGCCGAGTCAGGAAATACACGTAATCGCGCCGCATGTTATCGCGAATCGTGACCCGTTTTATTGTCCAAATTGCAATAGTGTAGCAAATATAACTCAACATTAACCATTTGCAATTAGTGTAAACAATTAAGTGGCTCTAATTGCCGCACTTTTCGAAATTTTTAGTTTTCTTTTGTGAGAAAGCCCCGTTAGAAATAAGGCATGAACAGCACCGCCCGCAACGGACTGACAACTTTCGCCCTCCTCGCCGCGCTCGGCCTTGGTGCCTGCGCCACGGCCCCGCAGCCTGCCCGGAACGCCGAAACCGTGCGTTATGCCCAGCCGACGCCGATCATCAGCGCCCAACCGGTGCTGGCTGCACTGCCGTCGCCTAGCCTTAACATGGCCGAGACGCCCACGATCGAATTGGACGGCCCCAGCATCGTCAGGACATCCAAACGGGTCAGTTGCGTGCCGTTTGCCCGCGTGCGTTCCGGCCTTAACCTTTCGGGGAATGCCAAGGCCTGGTGGGCGGGCGCCAACGGCAAATACCTTCGCAGCCACCAACCGGTTGCCGGTTCAGTGATGGTGTTCGCCGGCTCCCGGCGTTTGCGCAGCGGGCATGTGGCGGTGGTGCGTTCCGTTGTATCGAACCGCGAGATCCGTATCGATCACGCCAACTGGATGAGCGACGGGCGGATTTATCTCAATGTTTCGGTGGTCGACGTCAGCAAGAACAACGATTGGTCGCAGGTCCGCGTTTGGAACGGCCTCGGCGGCGGCCAGATCGGCACCCGGGTTTACCCGGTTTCCGGCTTCATCGCTTCACGCAACACGGCTTCGGCCCGCGAAGACGCGATCAACTGATCGTCACACGGCAATCGTTCCGTTGGGCGTGTGACGTTACCCCGAAGCATTATCCATGTGCGGCTGGAATCTGACGGCTAACACCAAGCTGCTTGGGATAGTACCCATGCAGCTTTGTCTTACGTCACAGCACTCCAGGTCGAGCCGGGAGTGGCGGAGAGGAACGAGGACGACAACAATCGGAATACGAAACCATCCCGCGACAACTCCGGCGGACTATATATATTGTTGCCTGTGAAAAAGTCCCTCGCTGCGCTTTAGTACTTTTTCACGGACGACTATATGAAACCCCGCGCTTTATTGGTCGCAAAAAACCCGCCGGATTGCGCCGGCGGGGCTTTGCATTTCGATAAAACGAAGGTCCTACGCCTTAAGCGCGGTGAGCACCTCGTCGAGCATTTTCTTGGCATCGCCGAACAGCATCCGGTTGTTCTCTTTGTAGAACAGCGGATTGTCGACGCCGGCATAGCCCGACGCCATCGAGCGCTTCATCACGATGGAGGTCTTGGCCTTCCACACCT
>DBTZ01000043.1:667-956 GCA_002307315.1 Alphaproteobacteria bacterium UBA1303 | reverse complement strand
ACACCTGCAGCACCGGCATGCCGGCAATCGGGCTGGTCGGATCGTCCTCGGCCGCCGGATTGACGATGTCGTTGGCGCCGATCACCATCGATACGTCGGTATCGGGGAAGTCGTCGTTGAGCTCGTCCATTTCCATCACGATGTCGTAGGGCACCTTGGCCTCGGCCAGGAGCACATTCATATGCCCCGGCATGCGCCCGGCGACCGGATGGATACCGAAGCGGACATTGACGCCCTTCTCGCGCAGCAACTTGGTGATCTCGTACACCGTGTGCTGGGCCTGCGCCAC
>DBTZ01000043.1:0-400 GCA_002307315.1 Alphaproteobacteria bacterium UBA1303 | reverse complement strand
TGCGCCACCGCCATGCCGTAGCCCGGTACGATGATGACGTTCTTTGCTTCGCGCAAAAGCTCGGCGGTATCGACAGCCGAGATCGGCGTCACCTCGCCCTGCGGTTCGCCGTCGGCCTTCTTCGCCGCCGCACCGCCGCCGGTGCCGAAGCCGCCGGAGATCACACTGAGGAACTTGCGATTCATCGCCCGGCACATGATGTAGGACAGGATTGCGCCCGACGAGCCGACCAACGCGCCGACCACGATCAGAAGATCGTTGCCCAGCATGAAGCCGGTCGCCGCCGCCGCCCAGCCCGCGTAGCTGTTCAGCATCGACACCACGACGGGCATGTCGGCACCGCCGATCGCCATCACCATGTGGACGCCGAAGGCGAGCGACACCGCGGTACTGCTCAATG
>DBTZ01000015.1:37112-54379 GCA_002307315.1 Alphaproteobacteria bacterium UBA1303 | reverse complement strand
GGCTTGAACGGCGCAAACAGACGCCGGAAGATCCAGCCGCCGGTCACGGCGCCGACCAGCGCCAGCACGATCCCCGCCAGCCCGGCCATCATCGCCGTGTCCTCGAACGTCTTGTTGAACACGCTCTTCTCGAACGCGACGGCGAAGACGCCGATCGGCTTGCCCGACTTGTCTTTCAGCGGCGTATAGGTGGCGATGAACGGACGGCCGATCACCATCGCATCGCCGATGAAGACTTTGCCGTCGCCGAGTACGATCTTCGCCACGTCGGGGGCGATCCTGGTGCCGAGCGCGCGTGTGCCGTCGGCCTTCTTGACGGTGGTGGAGATGCGCACTTCGCCCTGGAACAGAGTCGAAACACCGCCGAAGGCGGAGACCACCGCATCGACGCCGGTAAAATCGCCGTTGAGCTTGCGGTCGCCGCAATACAGCGCGCCGTTGCGGATGGAAAAGATGTCTTTGCCCGGGTTGAGGATCAGGTTGGCGGCGGCCAAATTCTGTTCGAGCCGCTGGTCGCCCAGGATCGGCCGGAAATGGTTGAGAATGAAGACCGTACACACGACGATGCTGACGAAAAGCAAACCTACGATCAGCGCGATCGACTTAGCCGAGACGGTGTGCAATCCAAAGGTCAATTTCATGGCCGCTTTTCCGTCCTTTTGCGTTGGAGCGGTCCATACTAAAGGCGCTAGGTAAATTAGTTGTATATAATACGGCGAATCAACCAAAAGTTACTTATTCGTAAATGCCAATCAATCGCAACAACTGCAGCGTCACGACAAATTAAAAAAATAGAGCGACGTACCCGTTCCGTCCGGAAGGGTACGTCGCTCAAGCGCGTCGTCGCGGCTTCGTGCGCCAGCCGGACGTTAAGTTAAAGCGCGTCGTTCCCGGTTTCGCCGGTACGTACCCGCATCGCTCCGGTCAGTTCGGTGACGAAGATCTTGCCGTCGCCGATCTTGCCGGTGAGTGCGCCCTGGCGGATCGCGGCGACCGCATCGTCGGCGCGTTCGTCGGGTACGGCGATTTCGATCCGCAGCTTGGGAATGAACGAAATGGTGTATTCGGCGCCGCGATAGATTTCCTTCTGGCCCTTTTGGCGGCCGTAGCCGCGTGCTTCGGTGACCGTCATGCCGCCGATGCCGATGGAGGTCAGCGCTTCGCGCACGGAATCGAGCCGATGAGTTTGAATGACGGCGATGACGAGCTTCATGACGTACTCCCTTGAGGTTTATTCCGTTTATGACTCGGCATGATAGCCGCTTTCTCCGTGGTACGAAAAGTCCAGTCCTTGAATTTCGGCATCCGCTGTCGCGCGCAAGTCGCAGAGCCACGATACCAGCTTGACGATGACGAAACAGACCACCGCCGACCATAGGCCTACGATCAGTACGGCTTTGCCCTGAATGAGGAATTGCACAAAAATCGGGCGTGCCATTACCGCGCCGCCGGGGAGAATGGCGACGAACGGCAGAATGAGGCTGCCGAGCGCCCCGCCGACGCCGTGAACGCCCAAAACGTCGAGGGCATCGTCCACCTTGAACCCGCGTTTGACCACGAGCACCGCGACGTAACAGACCGCACCGCCGGCAATGCCCAGCACGACGGCGCCGATCGGGCCGACAAACCCAGAGGCCGGGGTAACGGTGGCCAGCCCGGCGACGGCGCCGGTGACCGCACCGACCAGGCTGGGCTTGCCGTATTTGGTCCATTCGATGGCGACCCAGGTGGCGGTTGCCGCTGCCGCGGCCAGGTGGGTGGACAGCATGGTCATGCCGGCGTCCGCACCCGAGGCCAATGCGCTGCCGGCGTTGAAGCCGAACCAGCCGACCCACAGTAACGACGCCCCCACCATCACCATCCAGGGGGCGTGGGGCGGGTTGATCGCATGAGGGAATTCCCGGCGCGGGCCGAGAACCCGCGCGATCACCAGGGCCGAAATGCCGGCGGTCAGATGCACCACGATGCCGCCGGCGAAGTCGAGCGCGCCTGCGGCTTGCAGAAACCCGCCGCCCCAGATCCAATGCGCCGCCGGGGCATATACCGCCACCAGCCACAGGCCGGACAGCAGCAAAACCGCGGAAAAGCGCATCCTTTCGGCATAAGCGCCGACGATCAGTGCCGGGGTGATGATCGCGAAGGTCATCTGGTACATCACGAAAACGCTTTCGGGGATGCGGGTGCCGGGATGCACCGCATCGCGCGCAACATCGGTCAGGAACAGGTTGGACAGATCGCCGATATACGCGCCGCTGCCCGAGAATGTCTCGCTGTAGACGAAAACGAACCACAAAAGAGAAACCAGTACGGCGATGGCGACGCACTGGAACAGCACCGAAAGAATGTTCTTGGCTTGAACCAGACCGGCGTAGAAAAAGCCCAGCGCCGGCATGGTCATCATCAACACCAGGACGCTGGCAGTCAGCATCCACGCGGTATCGGCAGCGTTCAGCATGTGTCCCCCCCCCCTGAAGGCGATTGTGATTATTGTTTGAGCATACTGCAAAAATGTGCGCCGCCGCACAACGCGGCATGTTGCCTGATGCGGGGCACCGAGAAATTATATTACGGGTGAATTTGCTCGGTTTCTCGCCAATTCAGGTGCCGTCGTTTTTTGCGGAAGGTGGGCATACACAGCTTATCGACGTCGGAACGCGTCGGAGTCCTGGCCCTTGCTTGACTCGCAAAATCCGCCGTGAAAGCGTGAATTATGGCTGAGATAGAAGGGGATGCGATGCCAGACGGGGGAAAGCGCAATCCGATCCACGACTACGATCCCGACCTGATCGCCGTGCAGAAGGTGTCGCCTGCCGCGCCGGCAAGGGCTGTGGCGGCGCTCAAAGGCCGGAAGCCCCCGGCGGGGGCGGCCAAGGTTGCGCTGCTGGCCAGGGTCATCGGCCACATCGATCTCACCACCTTGTCGGGCGATGACACCTGCGAGCGGGTGCGGAAGCTCTGCGCCAAGGCAAAGGCGCCGCTGAAAAAGGCGACCGCCGCCGCGCTGGGCGTAAAAGGCATCACCACCGGTGCGGTGTGCGTCTATCACGAACTGATCGCAACCGCGGTCGAGGCCTTGGCGGGCAGCGGCATTCCGGTGGCTGCCGTTTCCGCCGGGTTTCCCGACGGGCTGTCGCCGCTCGCCTGCCGGGTCAAGGAAGTGGAAGCCTCGGTTGCCGCTGGCGCTTCCGAGATCGACATCGTCATCCGCCGCGGCCATGTGCTCGAAGGCAATCTCAGGGCGGTCTACGATGAGGTGCGTCTGTTCCGCGAAGCCTGCGGTGCGGCGCATCTTAAAGCGATCCTCGGCACCGGCAATCTCGCCACCCCGACCAATATCGCCAAGGCATCGGTCGCCTGCATGCTGGCGGGGGCGGATTTCATCAAAACCTCCACCGGCAAGGAAAAGATCAACGCCACGCCCGAAGCCGCCATCGTGATGACCCGCTGCATTCGCGATTGGCATGCGCGCACCGGCATTCGCATCGGCTTCAAACCGGCGGGCGGCATCTCGATGCCGCAAGATGCGCTCTTGTTCTTCCGCATCATGGAAACCGAGCTGGGCGAGGCGTGGCTGACGCCGAAGCTGTTCCGCATCGGCGCCTCCAGCCTGCTCGCCAATATCGAAGCGGTGCTGGAAGATTTTGCGGCCAAGTGCAAGGCGAAGAAATGAAGCGCGGCGGTATCCGGCGTATTGCGGCCTTGGCATGTGCGTTTGCCGCCACGGCGTTTCTTGCCGCCGGTCGTCCGGTCGCCCCGGCCTATGTCTACGCCATGGGCGGCAAGTTCGACCGCTCGTTCAGCGAGGCGCTATATCGCGGCGCCGAGCGCTTCAAGGCGGCGACCGGCATTCCTTACGTCGATTTCGAAGTCAGCCGCGAAACCCAGTTCGAGCAGGCTTATCGCCATTTCGCTTCGCGCGGCCGCAACCCGATCATCGGCGTCGGCTTCTCGCAGACCGATGCGGTCAAGCGCGTGGCGCGGGCCTTTCCCGGCACCAAGTTCGTGCTGATCGACGGCAACATCCATATGCCCAACGTGTTGTCGGTCGAATTCAGGGAAGAGGAAGGCTCGTTCCTGGTCGGCGTTTTGGCGGCGATGGCGTCCAAGACCCATAAGATCGGTTTCGTCGGCGGCATGGACGTGCCGTTGATCCGCCGCTTTGCCTGCGGCTACGGCCAAGGCATCAAATACGCCGATCCCAAGGCGACGTTCCTGCAGAACATGACCGGGGCGACGCCGGAAGCCTGGACCAATCCGGCGCGCGGCGCGGAAATCGCCCGCGAGCAGTTCGACCGCGGCGTCGATGTGGTCTACGCCGCCGCCGGCACCACCGGCATGGGGGTGCTGCAAGCGGCGGCCGACCGCGGTAAGCTCGCCATCGGCGTCGATTCCAACCAGAATTACATGCATCCGGGAACCATGCTGACCTCGATGGTGAAACGGGTCGATGTCGCCGCTTTCGATGCGGCGCAGGCGGAAACGAAGGGCACCTGGAAACCCGGCCACGTCGTGCTCGGCCTGAAGGACGGCGGCGTCGATTGGGCTTACGATCGATACAACAAAAAGCTCGTCACCCCGGCGATGAAGGCGAAGGTCGATCAAGCCAAGGCCGACATCATTTCCGGTAAGATCAAGGTTCACGATTACGAAAGCGACGGCCGTTGCGTTTATTGAGGCTATCATGACACCCGCCATCGAACTCCGCGGTTTGGAGAAAAGCTTCGGCGCCGTGCGCGCCAATGCCGGGGTCGACATGGCCGTGCCGCCGGGGACGATTGCCGGCATCGTCGGCGAGAACGGCGCCGGCAAGACCACGGCGATGAATGTCGTATACGGCATGTATCGCGCCGATGCCGGCGAGATTCTGATCGACGGCAAGGCGGTGCGCCACGATTCGCCGGCCGAGGCGATTAAGCATCGCGTCGGCATGGTGCATCAGCATTTCATGCTGGTGGAAAATTTCACCGTGCTGGAAAACGTGGTGCTGGGGGCGGAGAAGGGGGCTTTGCTCGAAGCCGGTCTTGCGGCGGCGCGCACCGAGCTGCAGCGTCTGTCGGACGAATATGGCTTGCAGGTTTCGCCCGACGCCAGGATTTCCGATCTGCCGGTGGGCGAGCAGCAGCGGGTGGAAATCCTCAAATGCCTCTATCGCGGCGCGCGGATTTTGATCCTCGACGAGCCGACCGCGGTGCTGACGCCGCAGGAGACCGACCGGCTTTTCCGCATCCTGAAAGCGCTGAAAGCGCAGGGCACGACGGTGATCCTGATCTCGCACAAGCTCAAGGAGATCATGGCGGCGACCGATCTGGTGTTCGTGATGCGCGCGGGAAAAGTGGTGGCGATGCGCGAAACGCCGAACACCACGCGCGAGGAACTCGCCGAATTGATGGTCGGGCGCAAGGTGCATTGGCAGATCGAACGGGTTAAGGCATCCCCCGGCGCGGCGGCCTTGACGGTCGAGCATCTTTCGCTGGCCGCCGGCGGCGTGCCGCTGCTCGACGATGTCGGCTTTACTCTGCACGAGGGCGAGATCGTCGGCATCGCCGGGGTTTCCGGCAACGGCCAAGGCGAGCTGTTGGAAATCCTCTCCGGCATACTGAAACCTACCGGCGGCCTTATCCGCATCGGCGGGCGCGAGATCACCCCGCGCCATCCGGCCGATGCATCCGAGATGCGCACGCTCGGGCTGGCCCATGTGCCCGAGGACCGGCTGAAATATGCCATGGCGGGGCAGTTCACCGCCGCCGAAACCGGCATGCTCGGCCGCCAGCGCGTACTTCCGTTCAAAGGACCGAACGGGCTGATCGACCGGGCCGCTATCGCCCGCCATTGCGGCGATCTGATGGAGCGCTTCGACGTGCGCCCGCGCCGCATCGAACAGTTGGCGGCGCATTTTTCCGGCGGCAATCAGCAGAAGCTGGTCATCGCCCGCGAGATCGCATGCGCCCCCAAGGTGCTGCTCGCCGGTCAGCCGACGCGGGGCGTCGACATCGGCGCCATCGCATTCATCCATCGCCAATTGATGGCCTTGCGCGATGGCGGCTGCGCGATCCTTTTGGTGTCATGCGAACTCGACGAGATCATGGGGTTGTCCGACCGCATTTTGGTGATGTACGGCGGCAAGATCGTCGGCGAGGTGGCGGGCGAGGAAGCCGACGAGCGCACCATCGGCCTGATGATGGCCAACGTGTGGAAGGGAGATGCCGCATGAGGGCGCGCGAAAAGCTTCCCGCCATTGTCGATCTTGTGGTCATCCCGCTGGCCAATGTGGTGCTGGCGTTCCTCGCCGCCGGTCTGGTGGTGCTGGCGATCGGCGGCAATCCGATCCGCGCGGTCGAGGTGATGATCTCCGGCGCCTTCGGCGATTCCGAGGCCGTCGGTTACACGCTGTTCTACACCACCGACTATATCTTCACCGGCCTGGCGGTGGCGGTGGCGTTTCATGCCGGGCTGTTTAACATCGGCGGCGAAGGCCAGGCCTATATCGGCGGCCTGGGCGCCGGATTGGTCGCGCTGGCGCTCGATCATACCGGCATGGGCTGGCTGGTGATCCCGGTGGCGGTGGCGGCGGCGGCCCTGTTCGGCGCAGCCTGGGCGGCGGTGCCGGCGTATTTGCAGGCCTATCGCGGCAGCCACATCGTCATCACCACAATCATGTTCAACTTTCTGGCCTCGATTTTGATGGTCTATCTGATGGTCAACGTGCTGATCGGGCCGGGCAATATGTCGCCGGAAAGCCGCGATTTCTTAAGCGCTGCGCAACTGCCGCTGTTTTCCGATTGGCTCGACGGCATGGGAATATCCGTACACGGATCGCCCTTCAACGTGGCCGGCATATTGGCGGTGCTTTGCGGCATTGTGGTCTGGCTTTTGATCTGGCGCACGCCGTGGGGCTACGAGCTGAGGCTGCTCGGCTTCAACCCTTCCGCCGCGCGCTATGCCGGGGTGAACGAGAAGCGGATGATTATCGTCGCCATGTGCCTGTCGGGGGCGCTGGCCGGTTTCGTCGGCGTCAACGAGGTGCTCGGCGTCCATCACCGGCTGCTGTTGGATTACGCCCTCGGCTACGGCTTCGG
Organism: Alphaproteobacteria bacterium UBA1303; assembly: GCA_002307315.1. Classification (GTDB taxonomy): domain Bacteria; phylum Pseudomonadota; class Alphaproteobacteria; order Micropepsales; family Micropepsaceae; genus Rhizomicrobium. The sequence continues at coordinate 47,303 of DBTZ01000015.1, read as the reverse complement.
TGGCATCGCGGTGGCGCTGATGGGGCGCAACCATCCGGTCGGCATCGCGTTCGCGGCGCTGCTGTTCGGCGCGTTGCAACAGGGCGGGGCCGAGCTGTCCTTCGAGATGCCGCAGGTCACCCGCGAGATGGTGGTGGCGATCCAAGGCTTGGTGATCCTGTTCTCGGGCGCCCTGGCGCAGATGACGCGGCCGTGGTTCGAATGGCCGTTTCGCCGGCGTTTGGGCGGGGAGGCGTAGATGGAAGACGCCATCTTTCAGATCGTCGCCCTGCTGGCGGGCACTTTGCGCATCGCCACGCCGCTGATCCTGTGCGCGATGGGCGGGGTGTTTTCCGAAAACGCCGGGGTGGTCGACATCGGCCTGGAGGGCAAGATGCTGGCGGCGGCGTTTGCATCGGCCACCGTGGCCTCGGCGACCGGTTCGCCCTGGCTGGGGCTGACGGCGGGCATTCTCGTCGCCTGCGCAATGAGCCTGGTACACGGCGCGGCCTGCATCACCTATCGCGGCAATCAGATCGTGTCCGGGGTGGCGATCAACATCCTCGCCTCGGGCCTGACCATGGTGTTTGCGGTGGCGTGGTTCCACATGGGCGGCCAGACCCCGGGGCTGGACAACGCCGCCCGCTTCCTGCCGATCTCGCTTCCGGGTTCCGAGAGCTTGGCGGGGGTGCCCTTGATCGGACCGGTGTACGCCAACCTGATCAGCGGGCAGACCCTACCGGTCTATTTGACCATCGCGCTGGTGTTCCTGACCGCCTGGACCTTGAGCAAGACCCGCTTCGGCCTGCGCTTGCGTGCGGTGGGCGAGGAACCCAAGGCGGTCGATGCCGCCGGCATTTCGGTCGCTGGTTTGCGCTATCGCGCGGTGCTGATCTGCGGCGGGTTCACCGGCATCGCCGGAACCTATTTGGCCATCGCCCAGAACGCCAATTTCAGCCGCGAAATGAGCGCCGGCCAGGGCTATATCGCCCTTGCCGCGCTGATCTTCGGCAAGTGGAAGGCGTGGGGCGCGTTCTGGGCCTGCATTCTGTTCGGCTTCCTGGATGCCGTCGCCATCCGCCTGCAGGGCGTGCACATCGGCGCTTTCGCCGTGCCCACCCAGGCGATTCAAGCAATGCCGTATCTTCTCACCGTGCTGCTGCTCGCCGGGTTCATCGGTAAGGCGACGGCGCCGAAGAACGACGGAGTGCCCTATGAAAAAGGCGAATGAGGCCTTCCCCGCCGATCTTTTGAAGCTGGCAAAAAAGATGCGGGCGCGGGCCTATGCCCCCTATTCGAAATTCGCCGTGGGGGCGGCGGTGCGGGGAAAGAGCGGCAAATTATACGGCGGCTGCAACGTCGAGAACGCGGCGTATCCGGTGGGCATATGCGCCGAGGCCGGAGCGATATCCGCGATGGTGGCGGGTGGGGATAGTGAAATCGCCGAGATTCTGGTGCTTGCCGGCGGCGACGAATTGGTCAGCCCCTGCGGTGCCTGCCGCCAGCGCATTCGCGAATTCGCCAAACCGAAAACGCCCGTGCATCTGGCGCGCGAGGCCGGCAGCGGCGAGACGGTGACGCTGAAAAAACTGCTGCCGATGTCCTTCGGCCCCGGGCATTTGAAGTAGGGGGCGCTTATACCTGTTCGTCAGAGAGAAACGGCAAGTTCGACCCGTTCGTACGGCACGCGCGGCACCGTTTTGCCGGCAACGGTTTCAAGCTCGACCAGCCGGTAGCGCTCCATCGTGTGCAGCGTGCGCGACAGGTTCCCTTCGGCGCGGCCGGAAAGCTCGGCAAGCTGCTTCAGCGATGTCGGCTGCGAACGGCGGATGATTTCGAGCAACAACCGGTTGTTGGCCGACAGCACCTGCGCCAGCGATTCCAGCGAGGCAAACCAGACCTTGGGATCGTCGGGTTTCGGCTTCGTCTCGCCGCGGGCGATTTTCAGCGTCCGCGCCCTCATCGCCTCGGACGAGGCAATGCCGATTTTGAGAATTTTGACCTGCTTGGTCACTGAATGCCTTTGTCTTTCAAAAAAACGTCTATCTCGGTCCAGAAGTCGTTCAGAAGCATCTCGGCGTTGGTATAGGCGTAAGGTTTTGCTTTTTCGGCGCGATGCACATGATCGTTGAATTTGGCGGTTTTCTTCGATGGCGGACGACCGGTCGAAACCGGATGTGCGTTGTCGAAGCAGATCAGCCGTTCGCCGTCCGGGGAAAAAAAGCAAAGGCTATAATTGATGCCATGCGGTTTTGCCTCGGTGGCCGGAACCCGATTAGCCTCTATTTTCCACCAATGGCCGTCCTCCATCACATACATCGTACCGTCGAGATCGAGCAGATACGCCAACGTGGGATCGTCTTCGCCGATAGACTTATCACCTGATGATAACTTTGTCAATTTCCGAACGTCATATTGGTAGTGCGCTAATATCTTTGCCGATCCGCAAGTCGATCTGCACGGTGCAACCTGTTATCTCATCGCCCCCTATGCGTTGTTGTTTCAAGAGGGTATAATAAAAATTTGCGATGGTTTCGGCCCCGCTCACCGGATGGCGTATGATGAACCCGAGAGAGGCAAACCGAATAAATTCAGTTAACCGCCTCCATTGTACGTCGGTCATCTCAATTTCTCCGCGCAAACAACAATATGCCGTCGACGTCGCGCGTTTTTTGACGTTTCCATCATCAGTTTTAAATTCGTGAAAGTCTTGACCTTTATATTCATGCAATTTTGGTAGAACAAAATTCAGTTCTTCCGGCCAAGTGGGAAACTGCTGATTAAGGGGCGGGTGCATTTTTGCCTCCATAGGCTCGAATCAAATAGTCGAATACTATATGCAATGCTAACATGTTTACCGTTTGTTCTCAATATGTGCTGGTTTGTGGTGCTTATCCAAAATACTCAAAAATGGCTAGATTGCCGATTTTCGAAGACGTACCCCCTTCGGCCGCTGGCGCGCGAGGACGGCAGCGGCGAGACGGTGACGCTGAAGAAACTGCTGCCGATGTCTTTCGGCCCGGGGCATTTGAAGTAATTTTCACGCCTCAACGGGTGTTTGGCGAGCGCAGTGGTTGTGGCTGCTCAGACGTATCGGCGTGTTGCAGCGGCTTGCGCATGTGGATAACTTCCGCCTTTCGACGAAAGGCCCCCCATGCTCCCCCAAGAAATCATCCGCAAGAAACGCGACGGACAGGCGCTGTCGGACGAGGAAATCCGCTTTCTTGTGCGGGGTATCACGGACGGTTCGGTGAGCGAGGCGCAGGTTTCGGCCTTCGCCATGGCCGTTTTTTTCCAGGGCATGAGCGAGGCGGAAAAGGTGACGCTGACCCGCGCCATGACCGGTTCGGGCACGGTGCTCAAATGGGACATCGGTCCGGTGCTCGACAAGCATTCCACCGGCGGGGTGGGCGACAAGGTCAGCCTGATGCTGGCGCCGATGGTGGCGGCGGCGGGCGGGTTCGTGCCGATGATCTCGGGGCGCGGCCTCGGCCACACCGGCGGCACCTTCGACAAGATGCAAGCCATCCCCGGCTACAACGCCGCCCCCGATCTCGCCACTTTTCAACAGGTTGTCCACCAGGTCGGCTGCGCCATCATCGGCCAGACCGCCGATCTCGCCCCCGCCGACCGCCGCTTTTATGCCGTGCGCGATGTCACCGCGACGGTGGAATCGATTCCGCTGATTTCGGCCTCGATCCTGTCGAAAAAGCTGGCGGCGGGGCTTCAGGGGCTGGTGATGGATGTCAAAATGGGGTCCGGCGCCTTCATGAATAACTTGAAGAACGCCGCAGAACTAGCTGATTCTATTGTAAAAATATCAAACGGCGCGGGCATGAAATGCGCCGCGCTGATCACCGATATGGACGAAATTCTCGGGTCAACTGCCGGGAATGCCCTGGAGGTCAGGGAAGCTGTGGACTACCTCACCAAGTCACAACGTGATCCCCGGCTACATGATGTGACCGCTGCCCTCGTCGGCGAGATGCTGGCGCTGGGCGGGTTGGCCGATACACCGGAGGCCGGTTATGCACAGGCAATGCACATACTTGATTCGGGGAAGGCTGTGGAAGCTTTTTCTCGCATGGTGGCGGCGCTGGGCGGACCGAAGGACTTCGTGGAGCGGCCCGACGCGTACTTGGCCAAGGCTCCGGTGACCAAGCCGTATTCCGCCCCGCGCTCGGGATACCTTGCGGCCATGAATACGCGGGCCGTCGGGGTGGCGGTGGTCGATTTGGGCGGCGGCCGGCGCAAGACCGAGGACGTGGTCGATCCGGCGGTGGGTTTTTCGGAATTTCGCGGCGTGGGGTGCCGGCTGGAAAAGGGCGATCCCGTCTGCCTGATCCATGCCCGATCCGAGACGGATGCGGACCGTGCCGCCGCCGCGCTGGATGCGGCGCTGAGAATAGCCGACGAGGCGCCGCCCTTACGCCCGCTTATTCACCGGCGCATCGCGGTTCAGACGTCTACGTCGGTGGCGAAGGCGGCATTTTCCTGAATGAACTGGAAGCGCAGTTCCGGCTTCTTGCCCATCAGTTTTTCGACCATGGTTTCGGTCCGTTCGCGCTCGCTCTCGGCCAGTTCGACCTTGACCAGGGTGCGGGTGCCCCGCTTCATGGTGGTTTCCTTGAGCTGGGCCGGCATCATTTCGCCCAGGCCCTTGAAGCGCGAGACTTCGACCTTGGCGTTGGATTTGAAGGCGGATTTCAACAGCTTTTCCTTGTCGGCGTCGTCGCGGGCATAAATCGTGGTGCCGCCGTGGTTGAGGCGATAGAGCGGCGGCATGGCCAGGAACAGGTGCCCGCCCTCGATCAGCGCCGGCATCTCGCGATAGAAAAAGGTCAGCAGCAGCGAGGCGATGTGAGCGCCGTCGACGTCGGCATCGGTCATTACGATGATGCGCTCGTAGCGCAAATCCTCTTCGCGGTATTTGGAACCGGCGCCGCAGCCCAAAGCCTGCATCAAATCGGAAAGTTCCTGGTTCTGCTGCAGCTTGCCGCTCGATGCCGAGGCGACGTTCAAAATCTTGCCGCGCAAGGGCAGGATGGCCTGGGTGTTGCGGTCGCGCGCCTGCTTGGCGGAACCGCCGGCCGAATCGCCCTCGACCAAGAATAGCTCGGTGCCTTCGGCCTCGTCGCGGGTGCAGTCGGCCAGCTTGCCGGGCAGGCGCAGTTTGCGGGTCGCCGCCTTGCGCGAGACTTCCTTTTCTTGGCGGCGCTTCAGCCGCTCCTCGGCGCGGTCGACCACGAAATCGAACAGCTTGTCGGCCTCAAGCGGGCTTTCCGCCAGCCAATGCTCGAAATGGTCGCGCAAAATGCCTTCGACCAGCTTCTGCGCCTCGGGGCTGGACAGTTTGTCCTTGGTCTGGCCCTGGAATTCCGGTTCGCGGATGAACACCGACAGCATGGCGCAGGCCGAGGCCATCACGTCGTCGGGGGTGATCAGCGAGGTCTTGCGGTTGTTGGTGCGTTCGCCGTGGGCGCGCAAAGCGCGGGTGACGGCATTGCGCAGGCCCTGTTCGTGGGTGCCGCCCTGCGGCGTGGGAATGGTATTGCAGAAGGACAGCAGGAACGGATCGACCGCCGGCGCCCAGGTCAGCGCCCACTCCACCGCGCCGTTGTCGTTTTCGGTGCGGCCGAAGAAGGTGCGGGTGGTGACGGTCGCCGTGCCGCCCACTTCACTTGCCAAATAATCGGTCAGCCCGCCGGGGAAAACCAGCTTGTCCTCGGCCGGGGTGTCGTCCTTGATGAGGTCTTCCTCGCAAGACCAGCGAATTTCCACCCCGCGGAACAGATAGGCCTTCGATTTGGCCATGCGGTAGAGGCGGGCAGGCGAAAAGTGCGCTTCCTTGCCGAAGATCTGCTGGTCCGGCTTGAAGGTAACCTTGGTGCCGCGCCAACTGGCCGTGCCCATTTCCTTCAGCTTGCCCGCCGATTTGCCGCGCTCGAAGCGCATCATCCAGCAGCGCTTGTCGCGCGCCACCTCGATGTCCATCCACTCCGACAGCGCGTTGACCACCGACGAGCCGACGCCGTGCAGGCCGCCCGAGGTTTTGTAGGCGCTGCCGCCGAATTTGCCGCCGGCGTGCAGCGTGGTCATGATGACTTCCAGCGCCGACTTGTTCTTGAATTTGGGATGGGGATCGACCGGGATGCCGCGGCCGTTATCGCGGACGGCCAGGGTGTCGTCGCCGGTCAGTTCGATTTCGATGAAGCTGGCATGGCCCGCCACCGCCTCGTCCATAGCGTTGTCGATGATTTCCGCCGCCAGATGGTGCAGCGCCGCGACGTCGGTGCCGCCGATATACATGCCGGGCCGACGGCGAACCGGCTCCAGCCCCTCCAGCACCTCGATATCTTTGGCGGTATAGCCCTTCGACGGGGCCAAAGAGAGGTCGAACAAATCCGATGGTTGTTTTTTTGCCATTTCTAACACACGAAGACGTAACGGCGATTCGTTACGATCACATTCTAATGATTGCGAAAATTTGCGACAGTTGAACTTCCGATAGGGAAACTTTCGTTAACGGCTGTTCCTTATCGTCCATCCGGGACGTGCTCGGGCGTATGCAGGGTGATTACCGGCAAGACAGTGCAATTGCAATGCGATGGCGGAGCCTATGCCGCCTCTCGCGATATGCGTGTCGAAAAGGAACTATCCAGGCTGTCGCTTGATTCGATGCTGGCCACGGTCCTGGTCAATGCGCCGGGCGTCGCCGCTATCGGTTTTGTCTTGGTCTTGGGCGGTGCGTGGTGCGGAAATCTTTCGATCGGAGACGTAGCGGTCGCCAGCGGTGCTCAATGTGTCGGGGCCGTGGCGGCGTTTTTCGCCTATCGTCGTCGCCAACGCCTCCTGGCATCCGAACGATCGCTGCTGCCGTTGCTCGTCGGTCTGCAGGCGTTGATCGCCGTCTGTTGGGGGGGCAGTTTCTTGGCCTATTGGCGCAACGGCATCCCCGGCAACAATCTGGCGGTCGGGATGGTCCTGTTCATCGAAATGTGGGCGGTGGTTTTTTCCCGTTCAAGCCACATGGAGGTGTTTTTAACCGGCATATTCGTTCCGGCCCTGATGTGCCTTCTGCTTTTCGCGTTGTCCGACGGCCGGATCGCGCATCTGTTGGCCTGCATCATTCCGCTCTGGAGCATATATATGCTGTCGATGGGGCGGGCGGCCAATCGATGGTTGCGCGAATTGCTGTCCCTGCGTTTCGCCAACGAGGATTTGGCCGTCGCGCTCGCCGGGGCACGCGACGAGGCGGTGGAACAGAAACGCGAACTCGAACGCGCCAACAAGGCCAAATCGGCGTTCCTCGCCAATATGAGCCATGAACTGCGCACGCCGCTCAATGCCATCCTCGGCTTCTCCGAAATCATCGCCCAGCGCCTGTTCGACCGCGATCCCGCGCGCAACGCCTCCTACGCGCAGGACATCCACGATTCCGGCACGCACCTGTTGAGCCTGATCAACGATCTTCTGGATATATCCAAGATCGAGGCCGGCCGGATGGAAATCGATCCGTGCCCGCTCGATGCCGCCGAGGCGATGAACGAGGTCGAACGGCTGATCCGGGGGCGGGTCGAGGCGAAAAGACAAACGCTGACCGTATCGGCGGCGGAGAACGTTCCGCCGCTTTATGCGGACGGACGTGCCTTCAAGCAGATTGCACTTAACCTGCTTTCCAATGCGGTCAAATACACGCCGGAAGGCGGCCATATCGATGTGACTTGCGGCGCGGCCCCGGGCGGCGGTTTTCTTTTCAGCGTGATGGACGACGGACCCGGCATCCCGCGCAATATGCTGGACAAGGTTTTCCAACCGTTCAGTCAAATCGACAATCGCTACGGCCGCCAGGAAGGCGGCACCGGTTTGGGATTGGCGCTGGTGCGGGGGCTGGCCGAATTGCACGGAGGCAACGCCTGGGTCGAAAGCGAGTACGGCAAGGGGTGCCGCGCCTGCGTTTACCTGCCGTTAATCCAACCGCAAGCCGATGCGCGCAGGAATTTATAAACGATGTCTTTTAACAAAATTCTCAGCAATTTTTAACATCCGTTCCGTAGCATCCCCCGGTTGTTCTTGCGATTTTTTGTGCGTAACGGGGACCAACGTGAAGTATCTCAAACGGCTGCACAGTCAGCGAAGCACCGATGTGCGGGTGCTGAAGTCGCAGTTGGATTTGACCTCGCAAACGGTACGTTCGACGCGATTGTCTTCGCCGTTCTGGGCGTTGGCGATCGCGTGGCTCGGCTCGGAATCCTGCGGTTTGTTCGGTCATGTCAATTTCAACACCGCGGTGTTCGTGCCGGTGATCGTCTCGGCGACGATGATCCTGTCGGCGAGCGTGGTGTCGATCTATCAGTACGACACCGCCGAAAGCGGCGATTTCGACCGCACCAAGCCGTGGTTCACCCGCATCGTCGCCATGCAGGGCGTCATTAGTGCGGCGTGGGGGTTGATGCCGTGGCTGTTGTGGGAACCGGGCAATTTCGCCAATCATTTGTTCCTTGCCGGCGCCACGGTGGCGACGTTGGCGATGCTGCTGGTCAGCCGTTCCAGCCATCTGGACATGTTTATGGCCAGTTTGGTGCCGATAACGCTGATGTCTTCGATACGGTTTCTCGTCGGCGATTCGGCACTCGATTACGGCATATCCATCGTCATTCCCGTGTTCGGCATGCAGTTGCTGGTCGACGGGCGGCGGCTGATGCATCGGTTGGACGAGGATTCCCGATTGCGCTTCCAGGTCGAGGATCTCGCCAAGGAACTCGAGGAGACCCGCGACGACGCCTTGCGCAAGCGCTTCGAGGCGGAAACGGCGAATGCATCCAAAACCGCCTTTCTCGCCAATATGAGCCACGAACTCAGGACGCCGTTGAACGCCATTCTCGGCTTCTCCGAAATTATTGCCCAGGAATGCTTCGGTCCCGTCGGCTCCGACCGCTACAAGGAATACGCCAATGACATCCATACTTCCGGCGCGCATCTCTTGAGCTTGATCAACGATCTGTTGGACGTGGCCAAGATCGAAGCCGGCCGGATGGAAATTGCGCCGCACCCCCTGGACCCCCATCATACCTTCGACGTGGCGCTGAAATTGATCGGCGCCAAGGCGCGCGAAAAGGGCCAGCAACTCACCATATCGATCGCATCCGACGTGCCGCCGCTCTATGCCGACGAGCGCGCGCTCAAGCAGATTCTCATCAATCTGGTGTCCAACTCGGTGAAGTTCACCCCCGAGGGCGGCGCCATAACGGTCACCGCCAGCGAAGCGCGCGGCGGCGGCTTTCAGATCGCTTGCGAGGACAATGGTCCCGGCATTCCGCGCGAGAAGATCGACAAGATCTTCACCCCCTTCAGCCAAGTGGACAATCGATACGATCGTCAGGCCGGCGGCACCGGACTGGGCCTCGCCTTGGTGCGGGGACTGGCCGAACTGCATGGCGGCCGCGCTTGGCTGGAAAGCGAATACGGCAAAGGCTGCCGTGCCTACGTGGTGTTGCCGGCGGAACCGCCGCTGCAGGTCACCGGCAACGGCACTGCCGTTGCATAACTGCGGAAGCGCAGGGAGGGCAGCAAGAGGCTCGGCGGGAGACTGCCGGGCCTTTTGATTTGGTTGATGCGGCGATGCCGAAAAAAAACGAAGGGGACGAACGAACATCCCCTTCGCTTCGCATGTTTCGCACCTTCCCCGTCTACGGGGATAAATGCATCAAACGCTGTAGTACATCTTGAACTCGACCGGATGAGGCGTGTGCTCGAAGGCATACACTTCTTCCATCTTGAGCTCGATGTAGCTGTCGATGAGGTCGTCGCTGAATACGCCGCCCTTCTTGAGGAAGGCGCGGTCGGTGTCGAGGTTCTCCAGCGCTTGACGGAGCGAGCCGCATACGGTCGGGATCGCCTTCAATTCTTCCGGCGGCAAGGAATAGAGGTTCTTGTCCATCGGGTCGCCGGGGTGGATCTTGTTCTCGATACCGTCGATGCCGGCCATCAGCATAGCGGCAAAGGCCAGATACGGGTTCGAGCCGGCGTCGGGGAAGCGCACTTCGACGCGCTTGCCCTTGGGGCCGGGCGCGAACGGAATGCGGCACGAGGCCGAACGGTTGCGGGCCGAATAGGCCAGCAGCACCGGGGCTTCGAAGCCGGGGATCAGGCGCTTGTACGAGTTGGTCAGCGAGTTGGTGAAGGCGTTCAGTGCCTTGGCGTGCTTGATGA
>DBTZ01000015.1:29522-36779 GCA_002307315.1 Alphaproteobacteria bacterium UBA1303 | reverse complement strand
GGCTTGCCGGCCTTCCAGATCGACTGGTGGACATGCATGCCCGACCCGTTGTCGCCCACCACCGGCTTGGGCATGAAGGTCGCGGTCTTGCCATAGGCTTCGGCAACCTGATGGACGATGTATTTGTAGATCTGCAGATTGTCGGCCATCTTGACCAGCGGCGCGAACTTGGTGCCGAGCTCGTGCTGGGCGGTGGCCACTTCGTGATGGTGCTTTTCCGGTTCGATGCCCATCTCGCCCATGAACGACAGCATCTCGGCGCGGATGTCCTGGCAGGAATCGACCGGCGGAACCGGGAAGTAGCCGCCCTTGACGGCGGGACGGTGGCCCAGATTGGCATGTTCGAAGCCGTTGCCGCGATAGTCGGTGCCGGTATTGTAGGCGCCTTCCTCGGAGTCGAGGGTATAGAAGCACTTGTTCATCGCGACGTCGAAACGCACGTCGTCGAAAATGAAGAATTCGGCTTCGGGACCGAAAAAGGCGGTGTCGCCGAGGCCGGAGCTGGCGAGATACTTCTCGGCCGCCTTGGCAACGGCGCGCGGATCGCGACCGTAGGGCTGACCGGTCAGCGGCTCGACGATATCGCAGGTGATGGCCAGCGTCGACTGGGCGAAAAACGGATCGATCACGGCGCTGCCGAGATCGGGCACCAGCACCATGTCGGATTCGTTGATCGCCTTCCAGCCGGCGATCGAGGAGCCGTCGAACATCGTACCGTTGGTCAGAAAGTCTTCGTCAACCGCGGACAAATCGAAGGTGACGTGCTGCCACTTTCCGCGCGGGTCGGTGAAGCGCAAATCGACGTACTTGATTTCCTTTTCTTTGATGAGTGACAAGATGCTTTGTGCGTTTGCCATGTTAGTCGGTCTTTCCCCGTAAGTAAGTTGCTACATTTCTCGCATTAGTTTTTCGTCAAACGGCGTCGACTCCGGTTTCCCCGGTGCGGATGCGGATGGCTTCCTCGACATTGAGGACGAAAATCTTGCCGTCGCCGATGCGGCCTGTGCGCGCAGCCTTCTGGATGGCGTCGATCGAGGCTTCCAGGCGATCCTCGCCGATCACAATCTCGATTTTAACCTTTGGCAGAAAGTCGACGACGTACTCGGCGCCGCGGTAGAGTTCGGTATGCCCCTTCTGGCGGCCAAATCCTTTGGCCTCGGTAACGGTTATGCCCTGAACGCCTACTTCTTGCAGCGCTTCTTTGACTTCGTCGAGCTTGAACGGTTTGATGATCGCTTCGATTTTCTTCATGCCTGGGCTCCTTGCGCACGCTCTTTAATACCGCGCCGTTAACGAGTTAGCAGGGGTTATGCCAAGTCGTGATGACTTAATCACATGTAAAATCAGCAAGTTATTTTCAAGTTACCGTTTTTTCTGATATTATTGCACATTAATTAGTCTTTCTGCCTACTTTATTGTCACATCCGTCGGCTCAGCGCTCCCCGGGTTGTGGTTGCCAGGGCGCGGAAGGTTATAAATTAAGGCCGTGCTTAGCCATTTTTGGTATCCGAATACGGCGAAAAGTAATTATGCGACAACGTGAATAAGGTGTATTTGGCCCTTGTGGTCATGCGAGCCCGGCGGAGAAAGTATGACTTGCCTATATCTTGTCCGTAATGGACGCACGGAAGAAGGGGCCGGCTTCGAGGTCGATCCGCCGCTGGATGATGTCGGTCGAATTCAGGCCGAATCGGTTGCCGGTTTGCTGGAATCCCTGCCAAACCTGAAAATCGTGTCGAGCCCGCAGCGCCGGGCGCTGGAAACCGCAGCCCCGTTGTTGCGAAAGAGGAATGTGTCGCCGATTGTGGACGAATCGCTGACCGTGATGCCGTTGCCGGACAAGGAAACCTGCGACCGCAAGGCGTGGTTGGTGCGTTTCATGAAAAGCCGTTGGTGCGATGCCCCCGAGATGCAGGTGCGTTGGCGCAAGGAATGTTTGGCGCGGCTGAGTTCCGTACGCGTGGATACGGTGCTCTTCTCGCACTTCGTCGTCATCAACATGGTGCTCGGCGGCGCCATAGGAGACGATCGCGTCACCGTCTTCGAGCCCGACAACGGCTCGATCACCATTTTGGAAACGACCGGCGGCAAGCTCAAGCTGCTCGAACGCGGCAGGCAGGCCGCGACGTGGTTGCTGTAACATGGGCTGCGAGATTCTCACCGTCGCGCAGTGCTATGCCGCCGACGCGTTTGCCGCCGAACACGGGATCTTGTCGATCGATCTGATGGAAACCGCCGGGCGCGGCGCGGCCGAGGCGATCGCCGCGCGCTGGACGCCGTGCCGGGTGTCGGTCTTATGCGGCCCCGGCAACAACGGCGGCGACGGTTTCGTGGTGGCGCGGCATCTGGCCGAGAAGGGCTGGCGGGTCGGCGTCGCGCTGTGCGGCGATCGGGCCAAACTCCAGGGCGATGCCGCGGCGATGTCCGCCAAGTGGACCGGCGAGACGGTGCCGTTGTCGCCGCAGGCGCTCGAAGGGGCGGATCTGGTGGTCGACGCGCTGTTCGGCGCCGGCCTGGCGCGGCCGCTGGAAGGCGCCGCTTGGCAGACGGTTCTGGTGCTGAACGAAACGCGCCTGCCGGTGGCCGCCATCGATGTTCCCAGCGGCCTTTCCGGCGATGCCGGCCGTCCGCTCGGCGGCACCTCGACGCGCGCCGCTCTCACCGTCACGTTCTTCCGCAAAAAACCGGCGCATGTCCTGATGCCGGGGCGGCTTCTGTGCGGCGAAACGGTCGTGGTTCCGATCGGCATTCCCGATGCGGCGCTGGACGAGATCAAGCCGGTTCTGTTCGAGAACCGGCCGGAGGCGTGGCGTGCCGGGTTTCCCCGGCCGGCCCCCTTGGGCCACAAATACGGGCGCGGCCATGTGCTGGTCGTCAGCGGTCCGGCGCATGCGACCGGTGCCGCGCGGCTGGCGGCGCGGGGCGCCTTGCGCGCCGGGGCGGGGCTGGTCAGCGTGGCAAGTCCGCCCGACGCGGTGGCGATCAATGCCGGACATCTCACGGCGATCATGGTCAAACCGTTCCAAGCGGCGGCGGGTTTGGGCGCGCTGCTGGCGGATACGCGGTTCAATGCCTGCGTGATCGGACCCGGTCTGGGCGTGGGCGAGGCGACCAAGGCGCTGGTCGCGGAAGCGTTGCGGACGAAATGCGTGCTCGATGCCGATGCGCTGACATCGCACCGGGACAATCCCGCCGGCCTGTTCAATCTACTCGGTCCGGACGCCGTGCTGACCCCGCACGAAGGCGAGTTCGAACGCGTGTTCCCCGGTCTGCTCAAACTGGCCGAAAGCCGTATCGAAGCGGCGCGCGAGGCCGCGGTCATCGCCGGCTGTACGGTGCTTTTGAAGGGGCCGGACACGGCGATCGCGGCACCCGACGGCCGCGTCGCGGTCTGCACCAACGCGCCGGCTTGGCTGGCAACGGCGGGCGCGGGCGACGTGCTGGCCGGCATCATCGCCGGTCTTCTGGCCCAGGGCATGCCGTCGTTCGATGCCGCCGCCGCTGGGGCTTGGCTGCACGGCGAGGCGGCACGGGCGTTCGGTCTGGGGCTGATCGCCGAGGATCTGCCGGAACAACTGCCCGCGTTGCTGAGTCGTTTTTGCGAGGATTGAATGGAAACGAAAACCGACTGGCTGGGGTGGATACGCGAACTGCAGTCGGTGGCGCAGATCGGTCTGACGTTTTGCAAAAACCCTTACGACATAGAGCGTTATCAGCAGACGTTAAACCTGTCTGCGAAGATGGCGGCGGGCTTAAGCGACGACGATCCGGAGAAAATCCTCGGTTTGTTTACGGCCGAAACCGGTTATGCCACCCCAAAGGTGGATGTGCGGGGCGCGATATTCCGCGGCAATACGGTCCTGCTGACCCAGGAACTGATCGACGGCGGCCGCTGGACGCTGCCCGGCGGCTGGGCCGACGTAAACAGCTCTCCGGCGGAAAACGCCGTGCGCGAGGTACGCGAGGAGGCCGGGCTGATCGTCGAGGCGACGAAACTCGCTCTGGTGCTCGACCGCGACAAAGCCGGGCATACCCATCCGCATCCCTTTCACATCTACAAACTGTTCTTTCTGTGCGATGTCGTGGGCGAGTGCCCCAAGAAGGAGGGCGAAACCGGCGAGGCGCGATTCTTTCCCGTCGACGGTTTGCCGGAACTATCCACCTCGCGCACGCTCGACTGGCAATTGAAACGGTTGTACGAACATAGCGTGAATCTGTCTTTGCCGACGGAATTCAACTGAAAGCAGCCGGGCCGTCCGGTTGGGCATCCGGCCGCGTGGCGAACGAGGCTACGGAAATATGCCTGCTATCATCCGCCCCATCGAAGACCGCGATCTGCCGGCGCTGACGGCGATCTACAATCATTATGTCGTCAATACGCCGACGACTTTCGACATCGTGCCGTTGACGTTGACGCAGCGAAGGGGCTGGTTCGGCGATTTCGCCGAAACCGGCCGTCATCGCTGCTTCGTGGCGGAAAAGAACGGCGCGGCGGTCGGCTGGGCCTGCTCGGCGCGGTTGCGCGGCAAGGAAGCCTACGACACCTCGGTGGAGGCCAGCATATACCTTGCTGCGGACGAATGCGGCCGCGGTTTGGGTAAACGGCTCTATCGGACGTTGTTCGAGGCGATCTGCCGCGAGGATGTGCATCGGGCCTATGCCTTGATAACCCTGCCCAACGAGGCATCGGTGGCGCTGCATATTGCCATGGGGTTCTCGCACATCGGCACGATGGACCATGTGGGGCGCAAATTCGGCCGTTTTTTGGATGTCGCCTGGTTCGAATTGGCGGTTTTCCCCGGAATGCCGCTTGGAAACCCTAGCAGCGCGGCAAATCCCCTGTTATAGGGGGCGCCTTTCCGTCCGTGCCGTGAGAGGGGCGGGCGGTCGGCCCGGCTGCGGGCGTGGCGGAATGGTAGACGCGCTGGATTTAGGTTCCAGTGACGAAAGTCGTGGGGGTTCAAGTCCCTTCGCCCGCACCAATCTCCGCATATGTGTTACGGCCCGGCGAGCCGATGGTTGATGTATAGAAGTCAGGATAGGAACATGCAGATTACCGAGACCGTTTCCGAAGGTTTGCGTCGCGAATACACCGTGGTGATCGGTGCCGGCGACCTCGATGCGCGCCTGACCGGCAAGCTCGAAGAGATCAAGCCGAAGGTCAATCTCAAGGGCTTTCGTCCCGGCAAGGCGCCGGTGTCGTTTCTCAAGAAGTCCTACGGCAAGTCGATGATGGGCGATATCGTCGAGGATGCGGTCAACGAAGGCAGCAAGAAAGCGGTCGCCGACAACGCTCTGAAGCCGGCCTTTCCGCCCCGCGTCGAAGCGGTGGGCGATATAGCCCAGGTGATCGAGGGTAAGGCCGATCTCGAATTCAAGGTCGTGGTAGATCTGATGCCGGATTTCGAACTGGCCGATCCCGCCAAGCTCAAGGTCGAACGGCTGGTCTCGGATGTGACCGATGCCGAGGTCGACGACGCGGTGCAGAAGCTGGCCGAGCAGGCCCGCGGCTATACCGCCCGTCCCGAAGGCGAGGTTGCCGCGAGCGGCGATGCCGTGCTGATCGATTTCGTCGGCTCGGTCGACGGCAAGGAATTCGACGGCGGCAAAGCCGAAGGCTTCAACCTGCTGCTCGGTTCGAACCAACTCATCCCCGGCTTCGAGGACCAACTGATCGGCGCCAAGGTGGGCGAGGCGCGCGAGGTCAAGGTAAAGTTCCCCGACGAATATCAGGCCACCGAACTGGCCGGCAAGGACGCGGTCTTCGCCGTCACCGTGAAGGAGATCAAGGCACCCGATGCGGTCGCGATCGACGACGACATGGCGAAGAAGGTAGGCTTCGACACCCTCGGTTCGTTGAAGGAACGCGTGCGCGACCAGCTTAAGCGCGATTTTGCCACCGCATCCCGCGTCCATCTCAAGCGCCGTATCCTCGATGCGCTCGACGCCGCCCATTCCTTCGAATTGCCGCCCACCATGCTGGAGGGCGAATTCGACGGCATTTGGAAGGCGGTCGAAGAAGAGATGAAGCGCGACGGAAAGACCGCCGCCGACGAAGGCAAGACCGAAGACGAGTTGAAGAAGGAATACCGCGACATCGCCGAGCGCCGGGTGCGCCTCGGTCTGGTGCTGGCGCGGATCGGCGAGCAGAACGGGCTGACCATTTCCGCCGACGAGCTGCAGCGGGCCATCGCCGTGCGCGCCCGCAACTTCCCCGGCCAAGAGCAGAAGGTGTTCGAATATTACGCCCGCAACCCGCAAGGGCAGGCGGAAATCCGCGCGCCGCTGTTCGAGGAAAAGGTGGTCGATTTCGTCGCCGAGCTGTGCGAAGTCACCGATCGTCCGGTCGCCAAGGACATTCTGTTCCTCGATCCCGACGATGCCGAGGAAAAGCTGAAGGCCGACGCATAATACCAAGCTGCATGGAAACGGCCCCATGCAGCTTTATGGCGTTCAAACGCCACGCAGGCTTTTTCGCGCCATATGGCGCGGCGGTCGGCCGTTTGGACGTACGTATGATGCCAAGATACGAAAACGGCGGCCCGCGGGCCGCCGTTTTTTGCTTTCCTCGAAAGAAAATCAGGATGCGCTTTGCTGCTGCTGCGGCTGGGCCTTGTCGGAATAGGTGTAGAGCGGCCGGGCGCGGCCTTCGACCACATCCGAGGTGATTACCACCTCCTGCACGCCGGTCATCGACGGCAGTTCGTACATGGTTTCGAGCAGAATGCTTTCCATGATCGAGCGCAGGCCGCGGGCGCCGGTCTTGCGCTGGATCGCCTTCTTGGATATTGCCGAGAGCGCCTCGTCCTGGAAGCGCAGTTTGACGCCTTCCATTTCGAGCATCCGCTGATACTGCTTGGCCAGCGCATTCTTCGGCTTGGTGAGAATTTCGATCAGCGCCGGCTCGGTAAGGTCGCCCAAGGTGGCGATCACCGGCAGACGGCCGATGAATTCGGGGATCAGGCCGAACTTCAAAAGATCTTCCGGCTCGACATGGCGCAAGACTTCGCCGGTGGTGCGTTCGTCGGGCGCCATTACGGTGGCGCCGAAGCCCATCGAGGTGCCGTGGGTGCGCTGCGAGATGATCTTGTCGAGGCCGGCAAAAGCGCCGCCGCAGATGAACAGAATATTCGAGGTATCGACCTGCAGGAATTCCTGTTGCGGATGCTTGCGCCCGCCCTGGGGGGGCACCGAGGCGACGGTGCCTTCCATGATTTTCAGCAGCGCCTGCTGGACGCCTTCGCCCGACACGTCGCG
>DBTZ01000015.1:11094-29206 GCA_002307315.1 Alphaproteobacteria bacterium UBA1303 | reverse complement strand
CGTCGATGTAGACGATGCCGCGCTGCGCCCGCTCGACGTTGTAGTCGGCGTTCTGCAGCAGCTTGAGAATGATGTTCTCGACGTCTTCGCCCACGTAACCGGCTTCGGTCAACGTGGTGGCGTCGGCCATGGTGAAGGGCACGTCGAGGATGCGCGCCAGCGTCTGGGCCAGCAGCGTCTTGCCGCAGCCGGTGGGGCCCAAAAGCAGAATGTTGGATTTCGCCAACTCGACCTCGGCGTTCTTGCCCGAGGCGTTGATGCGCTTGTAGTGATTGTGCACCGCGACCGAGAGCACCTTCTTGGCGTGCTGCTGACCGATGACGTAATCGTCGAGCACCTTGCAGATTTCCTGCGGGCTCGGCACGCCCTCGCGCTTCTGGAAGGAGGTCTTGTTCTCCTCCCGGATGATCTCCATGCATAGCTCGACGCATTCGTCGCAGATGAAGACCGTCGGGCCCGCAATCAGTTTGCGAACCTCGTGCTGGCTCTTCCCGCAAAAGGAGCAGTACAGCGTGTTCTTGGACTCGCCGCCCGTGTTACTCATCGGCATTCCCGGACCGCTTCCGGCCCGCCCTTAAATTTGCATGGACACCGATCCGGTATCCTGCAACACCCGCGCCAACCCGGGACTGTAGTCAAATCACTCGACTTTGCGCCCCGTATTCGAGCACGGTAACGCCATCGGGATCAAGAATTGTTTAATCCGATAGGGTGCCGGAATTTGGGTCGAATAGAGAAAATTACGAATTTTCAGCAGGTTCCGGCCGTTTGGACAGTACAGAATCGATTAACCCAAAAGCTTTTGCCTCTTCCGCCGTCATATATGTGTCGCGATCGAGCGCTTTTTCAATCGCTTCGACCGGCTGTCCGGTATGGCCGGAGTAAATTTCATTCAGCCGGCGTTTCAATTTGATAATCTCTTGGGCATGCCGGGCGATGTCGGTCGCTTGTCCGTAATAAGATGCCGAGGGCTGGTGGACCAATAACCTTGCGTTGGGCAGGGCATAACGCTGGCCCTTTTCGCCGGCACACAACAACAGCGAGGCCGCCGAGGCCGCTTGACCGATGCACATGGTCTGCACCTGCGGGCGAATGTACTGCATGGTGTCGTAGATTGCCAAACCGGCGGTGACTACGCCGCCCGGCGAATTGATGTACATGGCAACCTCTTTCTTGGGGTTTTCCGCCTCAAGAAACAGCAATTGCGCGGTAATCAGGGTGGCGCCGTAATCCTCGATCGGACCGGTGACGAAGATGATCCGCTCCTTGAGGAGGCGGGAATAGATATCGTAGGCACGCTCGCCACGGGCGGTCTGCTCGACCACCATCGGCACCAGCGTGTTCATGTATACGTCGTGGATGTCTTTCATCGGGGATCCCTGATTTGAGTCGGAAGGGTGGCTCGCCGCCATCGATCCTGTCAACGCCGGATATAGCCGGTTTAGCCTTGCCGGGGGGTAAAAGTCCCGAACAGAAACGATTGTTCCAAAATGCGACAGTTCGGCGCCCCGGCGTTACGGCGAAACCGAAATAATCGCCCGCCGGTAGGAAACCAGCGCCGGTGCGCCGTCGTCCCAGACTTCGAGGATGACATGCAGCCGCATTCCCCGCGGTTCGTGCGGCATGGGGTTGGCGGTCGCTGGAATGACAATGGACGCTTCCGGACCGTCGGTCCCCCGAATTTCCAGTTTGGCATTATCGTTTAGCCCGGTGCCGGCATCGGCATACCACCACCATTTGTAGGTCAACCGGTGGCCGTCGGGATCGCAGGTACCGGCGGCGGAAAGCGTTATTTTGTCGCCGACCTTGGCGGATATTTCGACCGGCGCGAACCCCGCCTTGCCGTTGAGCACGGCTTGCGGCGCATGGTTCGCCGCTTTAAAACCGGATGTCAGCGTCCATCCGATGCGGGCGGCGAAGTCGTTCTGATAGGCCTTGCGCCAGCGCCAGATCGCCACTTGGCTGGAACGATAGGTTCTGCCGTCGGCACCGACCGCCGTATCGGTGGCATTGGAATATAGGCCGTATTGCGGCGCCACCTTGCCGTAGCGTCCGCCCCAGCCGCCCCATTCGGGATGCTCGGGATCGTTCAAGCCCCGCGAAATCAGATGGAGGAACGATGGTGTGTCGCCCTCCATGATGTACATCCAGTTCGGATAAAGCGCCCCCAGCGGGCCTTTGCGGATGTGGGCGTCGAGCCAGGCGTTGGTCACCAGCGAGGTGTCGGGACCGCTAACGTGCTCGGCCTTGGGATCGCCCCCCACATCGCCGGAAATGCCGGTCCATTCGGCGCTGTCATATTGGCTGAAGGCGTGGATGGAGGCGATCCAGAACAGCTCGGGGAAGTTTTGCCGCGCCCAGGGACCGGCGTCGTCCTGATCGGAGATCGAATAAACCCGAAGCTTGGCGACGAAGGCCTTTACTTGTTCGGGGGTGCGGGTTTTGCGCACGGTGTAAAGCGCTTGGGCAAGATCGGCGCTGCCGCCCCAGTTGAGCACCCACAACGGGCGCGGATCGGGCTTGTCCGCTTCGGCGATGATTAGCTTCGAGGCTTCGGTGTCGAAGCCGTCGCCGACATGGCTCATGCCGTAATGGGGCTGTCCGCGTTTGACCAGCGCGCGCAAGGTGCCGGCGTCGGGATAAGCCGGATCGTGGATGCGCAAATTCGCCAGCACCTTGGCGTAGGCGTCGATCCGCTCCAGCATCATCTCGGGATGGACGGTCTCGCGCTGCCAGGTCGAGGTCGAGGCGATCAGCCCGCGCAGGTCGACCTGATCGGTGTAGAGCAGCAGCCGCACCAGGGATTCGGAATCGTCCGGCTCGTTGCCGATGTCGGATGCCACGATTACCCGCGGCTTGACGAAATCCGGCGGTGCGGCGAATGCGGCGGCGGTTGCGGCCAAGATGGCCGCGGCAAGAACGACTTTCATTCCCGGCATGCTTCGATTTCCTTCTGCGGCGGATCATCCGGTGCGGCCTTGCGGTTTGTCGGACCGCGCCGCATCGGATATAATCGGTCGATATACCTATCAGACTGAGGTCCGCCATGAAAACCCGTCCCTTCGGCCGTTTGCCCTTTCTCGTTTCCGACGTCGGCTTCGGCGCCTGGCAGATCGGCAGCGCCTGGGGCAACGTCAGCGCCGAGGACGGCAAGGCGGCGCTGCATGCCGCGCTCGATGCCGGGGTTTCCTTCATCGATACCGCCGACGTCTACGGCGACGGCCGGTCGGAAAAGATCATCGCCGACGTGCTGAAGGCGCGGGGCGGGGCGCGGCCGATGGTGGCGACCAAAGCGGGGCGGCGGCTCGATCCGCATGTCGATGCCGGCTATACCAAGGCCAACATCGAAGCCTTCCTCGACCGCAGTTTGAAGAATTTGGCCGTCGATTGCGTCGATCTTCTGCAACTGCATTGCCCGCCGACCGAAACGCTGTACCGCCCCGAACTGATGGCGGGGATGGACGCACTGGTGCAGGCCGGCAAGATCAAGGCCTATGGCGTCAGCGTCGAGAAGGTCGAGGAAGCCTTGAAGGCGATCGACTATCCGAATGTCGCCTCGATCCAGATCATCTACAACATCTTCCGCCAGCGCCCGGCCGATCTGTTCTTCCGTGAGGCCAAGCGGAAAAACGTCGCCGTTATCGTGCGGGTGCCGCTGGCATCCGGCCTGCTCACCGGCAAGATCACGGCGGCGAGCACCTTCGCCGCCGACGATCACCGCAATTTCAACCGCCACGGCGAGGCCTTCGATGTCGGCGAAACCTTTGCCGGCGTGCCGCTCGATGTCGGGTTTGCCGCGGTGGAGGAATTGAACAAGCTGGTGCCCGCGGGCGCGAGCCTGGCGCAGTTCGCCTTGCGCTGGATTTTGATGAACGAGGCGGTGACGGTGGTCATTCCCGGCGCGCGCAACGCCGAACAGGCCAGGGGCAATGCGGCGGCCTCCGATCTTGCGGCCCTATCGGCCGAAACGATGTCGGCCGCGCGCGAAATCTACGACCGCCTGATCAAACCGCACGTGCATCAAAGGTGGTGAGCCGCACGCTCCACGGCCGGGCTTGGCCCGGTCATTATTTTTGCCGTGTGGCGATCTGCATCTTTACGAGCGGCGTTGCGAGCATGCCCTTCAGCGTATCGTCCGAACGGATGCGCTCCAGCAGATATTGCTGGTTGGTCATCCGGGCGGCTTCCAGCGCCGCCGGCAGGGCCTCGCCCTCAGAGACGATTTGAACCACCATCGCGTACTTTTCCGGCATGCCGGGCTTCGCGTCGCTATTTCTGCGTTTTTTCTTCCACATAACGGTCACCCTTTGTCCTTCGTCAAGGTAACGTTGCGCAGACTGCCGTGCATGGCCGGCTGATAGAATTCTACGCCCCGGTCTTCGGTATCAAGAATAATCAACCGTTCCGGCGTCTCGAGTAGGCGGTTGAAGGCGTTGTTCACCGACGAGGACATAAAATCGGAAATCTGCGGCCCGGATTTTTCAATCAACCGTGCTGCAATGGACGGTACATTCATTACGGATTTAAAGGCTTCGAGGATGCACGCGGCATTCGGCGTGTAGCGATAAAGCGTCAGAAGATAAGCCAAGCCGATATTCACGGTGATGTCCTTCGCACGCAGGCCGGACGCAAGGGGACCCGAAGGGATAAAGGTCGGCGAATAAATCACCATCCCCAAATAATCCAGTGCCGTGTAGCTGTTCGGCAAATAGGCGTAAGCCCGGATGCGCTCATGCGGCTGGGTTGCCGAATTCAAACTGGCCAGCAACTCGATGATTTCCTTCGGGTCTTTTTCAAGGTTTTGACCTATCTCCACGGGCAATAGCGTCTGCAAATGGTCTATGGGCGTATTTTCGTTTTCGGCAGCGGTGTCCTTCATGCTTTGAACGAACAGCTTGCCTTGCATGGAGGCGAGCAGAGCGTGGTAGGCCAAGCTAAAATTCTCAAATTGAATACTTATTCCCTCTAGGGTGCTCTTATCATCGCCGTGAATCATTTCGGCGATTTTCTCGAAATCTTCTTTGGTCTGCGCATCCAGGCCGCCGTCTTCGATCCTCGACTTGGCAATCGTCGCCGATTTGTCGGCGGCTACACAGATCGAATTGAAAACCCCTGCGACATTCTGTATAGCTTTGTAAGCGGGCCGGCTGAATTCCTCGACGAATTTCAGGGTGTCGAAATCGTCTTTCGTATGCGTGATGTATCCGAGCATGATCGTGACCGCGACACCAGCCAGGGCCGAGACCACGGCCAGGGGGACGCCGATCGCAAAATTCAGATATTCGCCGGCTTCGCTGTAGTCGGATAATAATTCGGAGTGAGGTTTCTTAATGAGCGTGTTTGAATACCGAACAAGGGCCTCGTGCGTACCCAAGCCGATTATGCCAAGCGCTAAAATTGCTATGAGAAGCCAAAAAACGATCTGCTGGAATTTAGGCATCTGCTGAAGTTTAAGCATTACTCCCCCCCTACTCCCCTTCCAATTCCTTACTACGTAGAGCGTATATCGACAACCAAGAAGTGAACTTTATATGATCGTCATCGCGGTCAACGGGCCAGGGCCGGCAGCAAGAGGACGCTGGAGAAAAAACTGGCGGCACATTTCGGCTTTTTCTCCCTCGGTTACGGAGGATTTCCGTCGGGGCGGAGAGGGCGATTGCGGATCGACCTCACCCCACGATGTCATGGCCTGCAAATGCGGGCCATCCAGTTGGGTTCTGCACAATTTGCGTGGATTTGAAAAAAAATCTTTGCCGGGCCTGATGCGCAAGTACCGTCGTCACCTGGATGGCCCGCAGTCGCGGGCCATGACAAGGGGAGCACGAAATCCCAATGCGACTTCTCTACCCCTTGCGAGAGAGATTAAACGCGAACGCTCCGGCCACCCAGCCCGCGCACGCACACGCGTAAAAAGGCCTTTGTCAATTACCCATTACAAAACGGTCGATGAGTTCATTTGCCGTTATGCTAACAATTTTATTGCGGTCTGCACCGAAACCATTCCCCCAAGAACTACATTTCGCAAGAAAGTCACCATCGGCAGTTTCATCCAAGCAATACCTCCAGGCATTCATGAACAGATTCCAATCGCCTGAACCATCAGTCGGGGATGCCGAAAATTCGAAAAAGGCGGTCACATCCGAATATGTCAACCGACCCGACTTCGCCTTCCGATAAAGCTCAGGTTCCAACACCTTCATGATGCAAAGCCCTGCCGTAACGGGAAACACCTGTTCCGTAGCGTTTTTGTTGTATGCCGCGGTAATAGCCACCAGCGACATAATGCGCTCCAAGGTTCGCAGGCTCAGCCTCTTTTTCAAGGCTATTAAATTGACCTCGTTGCAAACCTTTTCCAGCGCATGATACTCAGCGCCCTTATCGTCCATTTTACCCATTAAATGCCGAATATACTTCGAACTATTATCAGTATACCGATCCTTTCCCGGCTGAACATCCAACTCGACCGTCAGCGAAATAAACTTCTGCAAATATGTCTTGGCACCATCCCCTAAGCCATACTTGGCTTTGATGGAGTTTTCCAACTGCGCGATGTTCACACCGAGCACGAAATGCACATTCTGTACCGAGAAGAAATGCTTGATCCGCTCCAGCACTTCCAGGGCAAAAGTCGGGCGGCAGCGATCCAGTTCGTCGATAATAAAAATCAGCGGCTTGGTCGGCTTCGGGTTTCCTTGCTCGTCCAATTCCTCCTTGCCGAGCAACCCCGGCAATTTGCCTAACGCCTCGCGAAATGCTTGCATGGTCACACGGTCTTTCTCCCGCGAGGTCAGCACATCTTCCAACAGTTTGTCGGTGGCGTCGCCGGCCGCGTCTTTCACCGCATCCGCGAAATCCTTGCCATCGACAAGATTGAGTGTCCCGGCCTTAACCGCATAGATCATCCCGGCGCGAAGCAACACCTTTCCGACCTTCTTGGTGGCCTCCATGAGGCCGGTGCTGAACGCGTCTTCTCCCTTTTCCTTTTTCACCAGCGCAAGAATTTCGCCGGCAATCGCGGTGAAGGCATCCCCGACATAATCGTGCTCGAAGGCGTCGAAATGGACGACTGGGTAGCCGGAATTCCGCAACGCACCGGCCCACATTTTTAAGAAAACGGTTTTGCCGCTGCCCCATTGACCATTCACCGCCAGCACCAGCGGATCGGTCGAGGCACTGAGCAGATTGGTCAGCCCTATGCCGACTGCTTCGCGGCCGAAAATGTCTTTGTCTTGAGCGAAGCCATCGTTTTCACCGATTTCAAGCGGTGGAAAGAAAAAGTGCATAGCAGCTCCCAGCAGAATCTTTCACCGAGCTTGAGACGTACAGTCTCGATATTCAATCTTTAGGCGAAAGCTATGAACAGGAATTTGTCGCCGCCTTCGCCCCGGTGGCACCACCCCATGACCGGCTGCGAACAGAAGATTAAACGTCATCCGTAGCTTACCACGTGGTGGCGTGGGCTGTCGGATGGGGTATGCTGCACGTTATGTCTGCTTCCTTCGCTCCCCGTCTCGACATTCTGCCGCCGGCGCAGGCGCGGTTGTGGGACGAACTGACCGAGGTGCCGGAGCCTTTCGTGCTCTACGGCGGTACGGGCATCGCACTGCAGCTCGGCCATCGCCCGTCCGAGGATTTCGATTTTTTCTCGGACCAAGCGCTCGATCCCGATGCGCTGCTGCCGGCATTTTCGTTTTTGCACGGGGCTACGGTTACCCAGCGCGAACCCAACAGCTTGAGTTGCATCGTGGATCGCGATGGACCGGTGAAGCTGTCGTTCTTCGGCGTGCCAAAACTGAAGCGCTTGCGTCCGCCGCTGGTCGCGGACGGCGTGCGGGTGGCGTCGCTTACCGATCTGGCGGGGGCGAAGGCCCGCGTGGTGCAGGTGCGGGCCGAGGCCAAGGATTATATCGACATTGATGCGCTGATGGCCAACGGCATCGGCCTGCCGACGGCGCTGGCCGCCGCCTGTGCGATGTACGGCGAGGCTTTTAACCCGCAAATCACCCTCAAAGCGCTGAGCTATTTCGACGAAGGGTCTTTGCGCGGCCTGCCGCATGGGCTAAAAACGCGCCTGGCGAAGGCGGTGGCCTCCGTCGATCTCGACTGCTTGCCGGACCTCATATGACCCCGATCCCGCTCAATGACGAAACGGCGGCGCTGGCAAAAAGGCTGGTGTGGTTCGAGCCGCCGGGTGAGGCGCTGGCCGACCCGGTGCGGTTCTTGGCTTACGCCTTCGCGCGGGCGACGCACGACGACATGAACGTGCTGCGCCGTTACTTGATCGACGACGATTTTCGCGAGGCTTTGTCGAACGCGCCGCCCGGGATCATCGATCCACGCTCGTGGTGCTATTGGCACGTCCGGCTGGGGCAGTATCCCGCCCCGCCGCTGCCGGTGCGAAAATTCGGGTGAACCTTGTCCGGGGCCATCGCCCCCCCTCCGCATGGTTTTGCTCCACGCGACTTATCCAATACGTCCGAAACGCGCGTACCCTTTTACCCGTTTGTCCTCCGTCCCATCCGCCCGGCGCCGTTCGCCGTGGGGGGGAAGGGGGGGCAAAAGAGTGAAAACAAAGATCAAACTATTGTGGAAATCGGGAATCGTATGGGGCAGATATTGTGGTCGGTTGCGGCGAATATCAGGGCCCGACGCCGGGAAGAGCCAAAAGTTCGTCGAAGCGGGCGATGGCGAAATCCGGCAGCAAGGCCCGGCAGCCGGCCGGATCGCCATAGCCGTAAGCCGTCCAGCAACTTGCGAGGCCGGTGTTCTTGGCGAACTGGATGTCGACTGCGGTATCGCCGACCATCAGGAACGCGTCCCGCCCGACCCCCGGAAAGGCCGGTGCGACGCGCGTCTCGAATGCCGCCTTGTCCGGCTTGTTGGGCATGTCGGGTTCGGCGGCGAAAATCAGATCGACGAAATCCGTCAGACCGGTCGTCTGCATTTGCCGTTCGATCGCCGCTCTGCCTTTGTTGCTGAGCACCGCCAGGAACGCGCCGCGACGGTGAAGCGCTTGCAGCGTTTCGTACACGCCGGGAAACAGCGCGGTGTGGGCCATTCCGATTTCGGCATAGATTTCGCGATAGCGGGCGGCCGCGTCGGCAAGCTGCGGCGGCGTCAGGGCGGGATCGATGGCGGCAAACGTCTTCTCCAGCGGCAGGCCGAGGGCGAGAACGCGGCGCACCGCATCGTCGGCGGCCGGTGGACGCCGCAAAACGTCGAGCACGCGTTGCGCACTGGCGATGACGGCCGGTTGCGTCGCCGCCAGGGTGCCGTCGAAATCGAGAAGCAGCGCCCGGAAGCTCATGATGCGATGAAGTCGGCGACGAAGGGCGTCGCCGGTGCGCGGCGCACTTCGTCGGGCGTGCCGAATTGCTCGATGCGGCCCAGGTTCATCACCGCCACCAGATCGGCCAATGCGAAGGCTTCTTCCTGATCATGGGTAACGAACACCGTTGTCAGCTCCAGACGTTGTTGCAAGGATCGCAGCCAGCCGCGCAATTCCTTGCGCACCTTGGCATCGAGCGCGCCGAACGGCTCGTCCAAAAGCAGCATGCGCGGCTCGATGGCCAACGCGCGCGCCAGCGCCACCCGCTGGCGCTGACCGCCGGAAAGCTGGCTGGGATAGCGCCCGCCCAGGCCGTCGAGTTGCACCAGTTCGAGCAGCGTCTCGACCCGCGCGGCGATTTCGGCTTTGGGCGGTCGGTTGGCGCGCGGGCGCACCTTCAGGCCGAAGGCGATGTTGTCGGCCACCGTCATGTGGCGGAACAGCGCGTAGTTCTGAAACACAAAACCGGTGCGCCGCAACCGCGCCGGCATCGCCAGCAAATCGGTATCGCCCAGGCGCGCCGATCCGGCGTCGGGAATCTCCAGACCGCCGAGGATGCGCAGCAGCGTCGTCTTGCCCGAACCGGACGGGCCCAGAAGCGCCACGAACTTGCCGGTCGGCAAGGTCAGGCTGACGCCCTTCAGCGCCGGATAGCGGCCGAACTCCTTGGCGATGTTTGCGATGACGAGAGACACGGAACGCTATCCTTTCAATCCTGGCCTTTCAATCCTGGCCTTTCAATCCTGGCCTTTCAATGATACCGGCCGTTCAATGCCGGTGCGCGGCGGCGATTTCGTCGGCGTACCGCCATTCCAGCAACGCCTTGAGTGCCAGCGTCACCAGCGCCAACAGCGCCAGCAGCGAGGCCACCGCGAAGGCGCCGACGGATTGATAATCGTTATACAGCACCTCGACATGCAACGGCATGGTGTTGGTCAGGCCGCGGATGTGCCCGCTGACCACCGAGACCGCGCCGAATTCGCCCATCGCCCGCGCGTTGCAAAGAAGAACGCCGTACATCAGGCCCCATTTGATGTTGGGCAAGGTCACGCGCAGAAAGGTCTGGAAGCCCGAAGCGCCGAGCGAGATCGCCGCTTCTTCCTCGGTGCGGCCCTGGTCCTGCATCAAGGGGATCAATTCGCGCGCCACGAACGGAAAGCTGACGAACAAGGTGGCCAGCACGATGCCGGGCAGGGCGAAAACGATCTGCACGTCGGCATCGCGCAAATACTCGCCGAACCAGCCTTGCAGGCCGAACACCAGCAGGTAGATCATGCCCGCCACCACCGGCGAAATCGCGTAAGGCAGATCGATCAGGGTGGTGAGAAAGCTCTTGCCGGGAAAATCGAATTTGGCGATCGCCCACGATGCCGCCACCCCGAACACGATGTTGAGCGGCAAGGTGATGGCGGCGGCAATCAAGCTGAGGCGGATGGCCGATCGCGCGTCTGGCTCGTCGATGGCGTCGAGCGCGAAGGCCAGGCCGCTATTCAGCGCCTCGGCAAATACCAGGACCACCGGCAGCACCAGGAACAGACCGATGAACCCGATTGCCAGCGCGCTTAAAATCAAACGCAGCAGCGGCGCATCTTCGCGCGGACCCCGGTAGCGGTATGGACGTTTTGCGCTCATTGCCGCTTCGCCGCCCAGTTCTGCAACAGGTTGAGCGCCAGCACGATGGCGAACGATGCCGCCAGCATGACCACGCCGATCGCCGCCGCGCCGGCATAGTCGTATTGTTCGAGCTTGATGACGATCAAGAGCGGCGCGATCTCGGAAACCGCCGGCAGATTGCCGGCAATGAAGATCACCGAGCCGTATTCGCCGACGGCGCGGGCGAAGGCCAGGGTGGCGCCGGTAATCAATGCCGGGGTCAGCGCCGGAAAAATCACCCGCGCCATAGTCTGCAGGCGCGAGGCGCCGAGGGTGGCGGCGGCTTCCTCGGCCTCCTGGCTCAAATCGGCCAGCACCGGCTGCAGCGTGCGCACCACGAAGGGCAGGCCGATGAAGGTCAGCGCCACCACCACGCCGAGCGGCGTGTACGAAACTTTAAGGCCGAGTTCGGCGAGCGGCTTTCCCAGCCAGCCCTGCGGCGCATAAAGCGCCGAAAGTGCGATGCCGGCCACCGCGGTGGGCAGCGCGAAGGGCAGATCGACCAGCGCGTCCAACAGGCGCTTGCCGGGGAACGCGTAGCGGGTCAGCACCCAGGCGACGATCAGGCCGAACACGGCATTGATGCCGGCGCCGATCAGCGCCGCGCCGAACGACAATTTAAGCGACGCCAGCACCCGCGCGTCGGTGAGCAGGTGCCAGAAGCCGGCAAACCCGATCTCCCACGGACGGATGAGCAGCGCGATAAGTGGGATCAGCACCACGAACGACAGGTAAAACAGCGCAATGCCGAGCGATAATCCGAAGCCCGGCAATACGCTGTTGCGCTTGAAGGGGTGCAGTACGGTTGCTTGTGCGCTCATCGTCCCGGTTTATAGACCTGATCGAAGATGCCGCCGTCGGCAAAGTGCGCGGCATTGGCTTTTTGCCAGCCGCCAAAGTCGGCGTCCACGGTATAGAGTTTGCCGATCTTGGGGAACTCCTTGGCGTGGGCAGCCAAAAGCTGCGGATCGCGCGGGCGATAATAATTGTTCGCCTCGATCTCTTGTCCCAGCGGCGAATAGAGAAAGCGCAAATAGGCTTCCGCCACCTTGCGGGTGCCGTGGCGGTCGACGTTGCGGTCGACCAACGCCACCGACGGTTCGGCCAGGATCGACGTCGGCGGATAGACGATCTCGAACTTGTCGGAGCCGAATTCCTTGAGCGCCAGATGGGCCTCGTTCTCCCAGGTCAGTTGCACGTCGCCGATGCCGCGTTGCACGAAGGTGAGGGTCGAGCCGCGTGCGCCGGTATCGAGCACCGGAACGTGCTTGAACAGTTCGGCGACGAACGCCTTGGCCTTGGCGGCATTGCCGCCGGGCAGGTGCATGGCGTAGGCCCAGGCCGCAAGGTACGCCCAGCGCGCCCCGCCCGAGGTCTTCGGATTGGGCGTGATCACCTGGACGCCCGGTTTGACCAGATCGCCCCAGTCCTTGATCTTCCACGGATTGCCCTTGCGCACCAAGAAAACGTAGGTCGAGGTGTAGGGCGCGCTGTTGTTGGGCAGCCGCTTGATCCAGTTACCCGGCAGCAGCTTGGCGTGCTGGGCAATGGCGTCGATGTCGTAGGCGAGGGCCAACGTCACTACATCGGCGTCCAGTCCGTCGATCACCGAGCGCGCCTGCTTGCCCGATCCGCCGTGCGACTGGTTGATCGTCACGTCCTGGCCGGTCTTGGCCTTCCAATCCTTGGCGAAGGCGGCATCGATAGCGCGGTACAACTCGCGCGTCGGGTCATAGGAAACGTTCAGCAGCTTGACGCTGTCGGCCTCGGCGGCTCCCGCCAAGACTGCCGCCAAGAACAGAGAAAGGGCAAAGCGGTTCATCGCGGTTCTCCCTATACGATGTGTAATCGTATCTATAATGTCTATAAAATCAATAGAGATTACATTGTATAGCCAAAAAAAGGCGGCAACCCGGGGCTGCCGCCGTTCACTAGAGCAACGTGCGCAAAAGTGTGTTCACTTTTGCGCGGAAAGTTGCGACCAACCAAAGGGATAAAGCGCTTCACCGAAAAGTGGAATCCGGTTTTCGGTTATGAAGCGCGACAAAACAACAGGTTAGAGCGTTTCATCGTTTCCGTGAAAAGGTGAAACGCTCTATGCGAATTCGAATAGGGTTAAAACGCGATTTGGGCCCTGAGCGCCACCGCTTGCACGTTTTGGCCGATCGGCGTTGTCGACGGGGTGGTCGTCGTCGATGTCGCTTGCAGGCGATCGATATCGATCCACATGTAATCGAGTTGGAAGCGCAATGCGTTGTTGGGATACCAATTAATCCCCAGCGCTACGTTCCGCTGCTCGCCGCCGCGCACCGCATTATAAAAGGTGTAGGTTTTCACGCCCGCATTCGTCCATCCGGTCAACAGGCCGGACGTATCGTTTGCGCCGTCGTTGAGATCGGTGTCGCTGTATCGTACGGCGATTTCCCATGCACCCCAACCGCCGTTGGCCAGAGAGAGGGGCTTCGACGGCTTGGGGATGGAAAATGTGCCGGTCGATGCCACATAGGCCTTGCTTTCGCCGGTGATAACCCAGCTCGCCTGCAGATACCAAGCGCTGAAATCGTTGCTGCGCGGTTTGGCTTTGACGGTGGTGGACAGGGTGGGCGAGGAATAGACCGTATAGGCCGTCGTGGCACGACTGACCTGGATGCCGCTGTAGGCGCCCTGCAAGAAGACGTTTTGGTAGTTGCCGGCCATTTCAAGATTCCAGGCGGTGAAATGTCCGGCCCCGAGCGTGCCGGTCGAGATCAGTTTGGCCGAATTGTCGTCGACGGTGATTTCCGGCATGTCGGAAAGAGACAGCGTATGCTGCGTGCCGCTTTGGCCGTTGGCTAGGGCGTCGGGCAACTTGAATACGTGCATAAAGCCGCCGCCCAGCAGAAGATGGAAGTCGTTTTCCTTGTCGTTGATCGCCATGTAGGACGCCCGGCCGACCAGTGCCTGCTGTTCGTCGTTGGCTCCGGTTTCGGCGATTTTGCTGGCGGTATAGGCGAGCGAGCCGAAGGCGGTGTCCCCGGCGTAGATGAGCGCAACGCCGAGCCGGCCTTCCGAACCGGCGACGTTGCGAACCATGTTGGTCGGTGTGTTGCGTTCCAGGAACATCAATTCCGACGAAGATTGCTGGTCTTCGATGCTGTAGGCCGGGGCAAAAGCCCCGACGCGGACGGCAAATGGGGCCAGTCCGTCGTATTGCAGATAGGCGTAGAGAATTTTTCCCGGCGTTTCGTAGCCGGCCCCGCCGAAGTCGTAGAGGAAATTGTACGACCAATCGCCGAACACCTTGCCCTGCACGCCAAGTTGGGCGCGACGGACATTGGCGCCGCTGGAAAGGTCGGAACCGAGGCTTGCGGCTCTGCGACCCTGCATGTAATAGCCGAAATCGGTTTGTATATTGGCGCGGATGGACGCGGTGAAGTTGCCGTCTGCGGAGGAGAAGGTGGGACGGCCGTTGGCCATTGAAACCTTGGCGTTCGACTTCACCTGCTTCTCGGTTTCTGCCGTGCGATCCTGAATCTCGGCGATCTGCTTCTTGGCGTCGGCCGCTTGATCGGTCTGAGCACGCTTGAGATCGGTAATTTCGTTCTGCAGTGCTTCGAGCTGCTGCTGCAGGGCTTGGATTCTGGCATCGGTATCCTTTGCCCCTGCCGCCTGTGTCGTCGGCGTCAGCGTCGCGACCAACGGAACCGCGAAAAACGCCGCGGCGAACGATTTCGTCGAAATGCTCATGATTGGCTCCGAAATTCGGTTCGAGTATTCCCCGCACCGATGATTTCAGAGGGTTGGTTAACTTTATCTGTTTGTTGTCATTGAAATGTCGCAAAAATAGCCGTGGCTTTTAGCGATTCGTTAATGCTTGGCCGTTTTTGCGCGAAGTTGGCGCTTATTTGCCGCCGTTTCGAAAGCGATCGCCTCGGCCAGGGTGCTGGTTTCCAAAATGGCGGCGGTGGAATCGCGTACCTGCAGCAGCACTTTGCGGATGCCGCAGGCGGTTTCGTCCGCGCAATCGTCGCATTTGCGATAAGCGGTGCGGCTGACGCAAGGGCTAAGAGCCAGAGGGCCATCGATGATGCGCAAAATTTCGGCAAAATCGATCTGCTCCGGCGACCGGCCCAGCCGGTAGCCGCCGTACTTGCCGCGAACGCTTGCCACCACGCCACGCTTCTTGAGATCAAGCAGAATCTGCTCGAGAAATTTGCGCGGCACGTTCGCCTTTTCGGCGATGTCGGCGATCGAGATCGGTTCGTCGCCGGTATGGGCTCCCAGCACGAACAAGGCGTGCAGGGCATAGCGGGCTTTTTGCGACAGCATGGCAATTGGCGAATAATTCCGATTGACTATATCGTGTATTCGGCGGGACACAACAATCGGTTGGGCCGCTATTGGGGAACGGAAAAGCCGGTTTTGCGAAAAGGCCGGGCGCCGACTATATAACGGGGCGTTAACCGGCTTTAAGCAACTCGACGCCATTCTCGGCTAAACTGAATGCGATTCTATCCGACAGGAGAAATCATGTCCCGCCTCGACGACGAAGAAGAAGAAAAGCAAGAGAAGAAGGCTCCCGAGCCGCAATCCGCCCCGGTGC
Organism: Alphaproteobacteria bacterium UBA1303; assembly: GCA_002307315.1. Lineage (GTDB taxonomy): Bacteria > Pseudomonadota > Alphaproteobacteria > Micropepsales > Micropepsaceae > Rhizomicrobium. The sequence goes on along the minus strand of DBTZ01000015.1, from coordinate 13,643 downwards.
AGCAGGCTTTGTTCAAGTCGCGTACGGTGCTGATCTTCGGCGAGGTCGACATGAAAATGGCCGAACGAGTCAGCGCTCAGCTCCTAGCGCTGGCGACGGAAGGCGAGGGCGACATCCGTGTCGTCATCAATTCGCCCGGCGGCCATGTCGAATCGGGCGACACCATTCACGACATGCTGCAGTTCGTCGGTCCCAAGGTGAAGATCGTCGGCACCGGCTGGGTGGCCTCCGCCGGCGCGCACATCTTCCTCGGCGTGCCCAAGGAAAACCGCTTTTGCTTGCCCAACACCCGGTTTCTGCTGCACCAGCCGCTCGGCGGCGTGCAGGGTCAGGCGTCGGACATCTCGATCGAGGCCGAAGAGATCATTAAGATGCGCGAGCGGCTGAACCGCATCATCGCCCGCGAAACCGGCCAGGCGTTCGAGAAGGTGGTCGCCGATACCGAACGCAATTTCTGGATGGGCGCGGAAGAGGCGAAAAGTTACGGTTTGGTCGAAAAGGTTGTCGCCAGCCTCAGCGAGATCTGACGTCTTCATAGCCGCGGCAATACCACCTGCACCCTGAAGCCGCCTTCGCGGTCTTCGAAGCGGATGTGGCCGCCGTGGCTTTCGGCGATCGCCTTGGCGAGCGTCAGCCCCAGGCCGACGCCGCCGGTGGCCTCGTTGCGCGATCCTTCCAGCCGGACGAAGGGTTCGAATACCCGCGACCGGTCGGCTTCGGGAATGCCGGGGCCCTCGTCGTCGATCGTGATCGAGTAGGCCGCCTCGTCGGTCGCTACCGATACCGCGGCGGATTTGCCGTAGGCGACGGCGTTTTCGATCAGATTGCGGGCGGCGCGCTTGATTTCGTTGGATCTGCACATCAGCGGCGCGGCAACGCCACCCTGCCACGCGGCGGGCACGCCGAGATCGTCGAGGTCGCTGCAAACGCTTTCCACCAGTGCGGAAAGATCGACCTGTCGCATCTTTTCGCCCGAAACGCCGCGCGCCGCCGACAGCACCGCTTCGGTCAGCGCCTGCAATTCGTCGAGGTTTTTTTTCAGCCGTTCTGCCAATTCGACATCCTGAACGAATTCGAGGTTGATCCTCATGGCGGTGATCGGCGTGCGCAAGTCGTGGCCGACGGCCGAAAGCAAGTGCCGTTGGCTTTCCAGGGTGCGGGTGACCTGATTGTACATGGCGTTGAAGGCAACGGCGGCATTGCGGACGTCGTCGGGGCCTTCTTCCGGTACTTTGGGCGCTTCGCCGCCGCGGGCGACCATCGAAGCTGCTTCCGCCAGTTTCGACATCGGGCGGGTAACCCGCCGGGCGATATAGGCCGCCGCCAGCGAGGCGACGAAGGCGGTGATGAGCGCGGCGATCAAGAGTTGCGCGGACCAGAATGGCGACGGCGGTCGAAAAAAGGTCGCCACCAAGTGGCTGTCGTCCGAGATCGGAATGATGACTTCGAACATGCGGTCGCCGGTTCGCGGCGCTGGCATCGGCGATCCGCCGGCCGGTGGCTGCCCTGCTTGCGGCATGGCGTCCGGCAAGGGCCCCCTCGGCATAGGGGCGCCCGGTGGACCTTCCGGTTGCGACTGGCGCGGTTCCCCTTGCGGCGGCGGCCCCTCGAATGGTTGCAGACGGGGGCCGACCGGTGGCGGACGGTTCGCCTCGCGTCCCGACAGCGAAGTGGAAACATGCACCGAGACGGGCAGGTGCGCCATCGATTCCGGCAGCATGGTTTTTAGCCGCGCCGTCAGTTTTTGTTCCTTCTCGTTCATGGCCGGAAGGTCGAGCTTGCCATGGCGCAGCGCGAAGCTGCCCCAAAAGTTGCCCGAAAAGACCCGTAGCGCGGCTTCGCGGGCGTTCGGCTGTATCTCGCGCATCAACGCGGCGGTGGCGGCGGCGCGGTCCAACAGCCGCTCGGACATGGCGGCATCGCGATCGTTTTCGTTGCCGAAGGTGAACCACGTCACCACCACGGCATTCGACAACAGAACCGCCAGCGCGGTAACCACGACCAATTGGCTGGCCAGCGTCTGCGGCCACAGATGCCAGTAGCGCAGGCGCTCGCAGATCGTCATTCGGTCACCGGATCGACGGCAAAGATATAGCCGCCGCCCCAAACGGTCTTGATATAGCGCGGATTTTTGGGGTCTGGTTCGATCTTCTTGCGCAGGCGGCTGACGTGATTATCGATCGAACGGTCGAACAAATCGGCGTCGCGCCCCTTGGTGAGGTCGAGTAGTTGATTGCGGGTCAGAGCGATTTTCGGCCGTTCGATCAGCGCCGAGAGCAGGCGAAATTCGCCGCTCGACAGTGGCATTGCCACGCCGTCGGCACCGACCAACTCGCGCTGGCCGGTATCGAGCACCCAATCGCCGAAGCGGATGAGCGCCGACGCCGGCGGCTTCTGGCGCGGCGGCAGGGCCTGAGTGCGCCTCAACACCGCGGCTATGCGCGCAATCAATTCGCGCGGGCTGAACGGTTTGGCGATGTAATCGTCGGCGCCCATCTCCAGTCCGACGATGCGGTCGACTTCCTCGCCGCGGGCGGTGAGCAGGATCA
>DBTZ01000015.1:3950-10869 GCA_002307315.1 Alphaproteobacteria bacterium UBA1303 | reverse complement strand
CCGACGATGCGGTCGACTTCCTCGCCGCGGGCGGTGAGCAGGATCACCGGCGTTTGAGTGGTCTCGTGGATAGAGCGGCACAGACTGAGACCGTCTTCGCCCGGCATCATGATATCGAGCACCACCAGATCTATCGCCGAACTTTTCAACACCTTGCGCGCATTGCCGGCATCGGACGCGGTAGTGGCGCGAAGTCCGTGTTCGCGTAAGTAGCGCGCCAGCGGTTCGCGGATGTCGCGCGCGTCCTCGACGACCAGAATATGGGGCTTGGTTTCGTCTTTCGTCATTTTCGACAATCCCGAAAAACCTATGTGAAGCGGCTTTACCAGCCTTCGCAAACGCCATTGTACGCAAAGTATGCCAAAATCGTCGTTCGGTTGGGATTTGAAAAACAAAAAATACCCGATCAGCCGAAAAAAACGCACGAAATTAAATAGTGCATTGAAATACAAAGGCAAAGACTTAAAAACCGATTATTCGACTAGGTTATTTATATTATAACATTAGCGCGACATTTTGGCTTCACTTGTGGTTGCAATTGTGTTAACCCTATATTAACCATCAAGCGTTCGAGGAAAAGATGGAAAACAGCGTTGCGGTTCCTCAATCGGCGGAATCCGCTCAGGAAATCGTTGGTCAGGTCAAGTGGTTCGATATTGCCAAGGGGTATGGTTTTATCAAGCCTTTGAATGGAGCGCAGGGCGATGTGTTGTTGCATCAGACCTGCGTGCGTCAATCCGGTTTCAAGGCGGCGTATGAAGGTGCGAAAGTCATCTGCGAGGCGGTGCTGGGGCCGAAGGGCTTGCAAGCGCGTCGGCTGATCTCGCTCGACAATTCGACGGCCGAAGTCCCCGAACATGTCCCGAGCCACGGCCCGCGCTACGTCGCCGAACCGAAGGGGCCGGCGTTCGACGCCACGGTAAAATGGTTCAACCGCGGCAAAGGGTATGGTTTCATATCGCGCGGCCCCGATACGCCCGACATCTTCGTGCATATGGAAACGCTCCGGCGCAACGGCTTGCGCGAACTGCGTCAAGGCCAGAGGGTCAGCGTTCGGGTCGGCGATGGGCCGAAGGGCGAGCTGGCGGCGGAAGTGACCGTACTGGACTCGTAAAGTACATGAAATTTGCGATAACGCCTTCGCTGCCGCCGGTTTTACGGTAAGGTGTCGCATGCGCCTGTTATTCGCCTTTCTGGTTTCGTTTTTCCTGGCCGCCTGTTCGCAGGGGCACCCGGGCAATCTGCCGGTCGATGCCATAACCGTCGATACCGCCTCCGGGCCGGTGACATTCAAGGTCGAGATCGCTGCCGACGAGGCCGCGCGCGAACGCGGTCTGATGTTTCGCACCAGCTTGGCGCCCGACGCGGGCATGCTGTTCGATTATCATCGGACGCAATCGGTGGCGTTCTGGATGAAGAATACCCCGCTGCCGCTCGATATGATCTTCATCCGTGCCGACGGACGGATTTCCACCATCGTTACCGACACCACGCCCTATTCGGAAACCCCGATTCCGTCGCTGGAGCCGGTGCAGGCGGTGCTGGAAATAAATGGCGGGCGCTCGCGGGAAGTCGGGCTGAGGCCGGGCGATGTGGTCCATGCCCGCATCTTCGGAAACAAGAAATAGAGATTTTGCTCCGGCCGGGGGTTTCGTGTACCAAAGCGGCGGTTTCGGGGCGTAGCGCAGTCTGGTAGCGCATCTGCTTTGGGAGCAGAGGGTCGGAGGTTCGAATCCTCTCGCCCCGACCAACCTTCGCCGACCGTGCGGGGGCGATTCGGTCCGCCGGCCCGGGAATAAGGAGATGAAATTGCGCGCGAGGATCTTTCGTCCGACGAGAAATGCCATGCAGTCCGGCAAGGCCCGCAGCGGAATTTGGCGGTTGGAATTCGAAGCCGATTCGCCGAAAACGCCAGAGCCGCTCATCGGCTGGACGTCGGTCAAGGGCACCGAGACCCAGGTTGTGCTCGAATTCGTCAGCCGGGAAGAGGCGGTGGCCTTTGCCGCACGGCAGGGGCTGGACTACGAATTGATCGCCCCGGCAGACGCGGCGAGAAAATCCAAGGCTTACGCGGACAATTTTCGCCGCGATCGGAAAATTCCCTGGTCGCATTGAGCGTTAACTTCTATCGCGCAATTTATCCGATAACCGCTTCGCACTTTTCTGATTGCACTTTAGGCATTATCGTCGCCGTCTATTGTATGACCCCGTAGCTCAACCGGATAGAGCACCTGCCTTCTAAGCAGGGGGTTGCGTGTTCGAGTCACGCCGGGGTCGCCATGTCGTTGACGCATGGCTTAACCGCATTTCCCGTCTTTCGTTCACTTTCTTGTGCAAACGTTCCCCATCGGTCTGAACATTTCGTAATTTCACGATTGACGGACGGTTCGAACGCTGCTTCAACCCGCCCCCCGCGCATGCGGGTGAGGGGCGTTAATGATAATCGGCGGCGACAGATGGTCGAATTGGTCCGGCAGCGTGGTCTGCAAGCCCAGAAAGATCGTGCGTCCGCCCGATGAGGTCGATCTTGCCGCAACCGTGCGCTGTGCCGAAGGCAACGTGCGTGCCGCCGGAAACGGCATGTCGTTTTCGCCGTTATGCGATACCGGCGGCACATTGATAGATCTTTCCGTCTTCAACGGCCTCACTGGGTTCGATGCGGGAAAGTCCGTCGCGACGATCGGCGCCGGTACGCCGATGTGGGAAATCGCCTCGCTGTTGCATCCCGAGGGCTATGCCCTGAACACTATGGGGGACAACGATCGCGAAACCGTAAGCGGTGCGGTTTCCTCCGGCACCCACGGTTCGGGTTGGAATTTGGGCAGTCTGTCGTCCGAGGCGGCGGCGTTCAATCTGGTGCTGGCAAGCGGCGAGGTGCTGCGCTGTGCTGGCGACGAAAACCCCGAGATTTTCGCCGCCGGGCGCACGGCGCTCGGGTTGTTCGGTATGATGACCGAGATCGGCATGATGGTGCGGCCGCGCTACAAGCTGGTGAAGACCTATTTCGTCCATTCGATCGACGAGACCTTTCGCCAGCTCGACGGCATGATGCAGGCCAACCGGCATTTCGAATTCTTCTGGTATCCCTACGACGACCAAATCGTCTGCAAGTCGCTGAACGAGACGAATGCGCGGGCGCCGGAACCGCGCTCCGCTCCGGCGATGCGCGCGCGCGGCGAACGGCCTACGCCGAAAACGCTGCTGCAGCGGACGATCTACGAGGCCCTGCCGTTTGCGCCGCATTTGATGCTGCAGCCGTCGCACCGGCTATTGTCGGTCCTGCGCAAGAGCTTCGGCCGGGTACGTTGGAGCAACGAAGCCTTTCCCAGCCCCCGCATCGTACGCTTCAACGAGATGGAATATTCGGTGCCCTACGAGAAAGGCGCCGATGCGGTGCGCGAAATCGCCGAAGCCATCCGCAAGAAAAAGATCGTTACCGCCTATCCGATCGTCTTTCGTACCGTGGCCGCCGACGATATTTGGATGAGCCCGCACTACGGGCGCCGCAGCGCGGCGATTTCGGTGCATCAATACCATCGCCAAAACCCGCGCGAATTGTTCGAAACCTGCGAAGCGATCTTTCGCGCCTATGGCGGGCGGCCGCATTGGGGCAAGGTTCATACCTTGACCGCCGCCGAAGCCGCCAAGCTCTATCCCAAATACGACGATTTCCGCGCGCTTCGCAAAAAGCTCGATCCCACCGGAAAATTCCTCAATCGGCACCTAGGCGCGATTTTTCCGGAATAGATCAGCCGCGTTCCAGTTTCCTGAAGAAGCAAGTCGGTGCGCCGGTATGGCAGGCCGAGCCTTGCTGCACGACTTTCAGCAGTACCGTGTCGCCGTCGCAGTCGATATAGGCTTCGATCAGCTTTTGAGTATTGCCCGAGGTTTCGCCTTTGCGCCAGCGCGCCATCCGCGAGCGCGACCAATAGGTTACTTCGCCGCTTTCCAGGGTTTCTTGCAGCGTATCGCGGTTCATCCAGGCGAGCATCAGTACTTCGCCCTTCTCGTTTTGCGCAATGACCGGCACCAGCCCGGCGTCGTTATATTTCACCGCCGCGAGAAACGCATCGGCGAGGATCATATCCGTCATGCCTCTTTCATCCTTGCAAAGCCAGCCGCAAGATCATCGATCAGATCGTCGGCGTCCTCAAGTCCCGCGTGAATGCGAATGACCGGCCCGGCTGCCGCAAAATCGCCGACGGTGCGGGTAAACCGTGCCGGAATGATCAGGCTTTCGTAACCGCCCCAGGAAAACCCCAGGCCGAAATGCGCAAAGCCGTTGAAGAAGGCCGTCATTTGCGTCTTTGCGGCCGGTTTCAGCACGGCGCCGAACAGACCGCAGGCGCCGGTGAAATCGCGCCGCCAGATCGCATGGCCGGGATCGTCCGGCAAGGCGGGATAAAGTACGCGTTCGACCTCCGGTCGCATCTGCAGCCAGCGCGCCAGCTTAAGCGCGTTTTCCCGGTGACGCGCCAAGCGCACCGGCAACGTGCGCAGGCCGCGCAGGGCGAGGAAGCAATCGTCGCCGCTGGCGGAAAGGCCGAGATCGTGGACGAAGGTCTCGACCCGGCCGACATGGTCGGCGTTGGCGGAGACGACGCCGATCATTACGTCGGAATGGCCGGCGATGTATTTGGTCGCCGCCTGGATCGACAAATCGACACCGTGCTCGAACGGCCGGAAAAACAGCGGCGTCGCCCAGGTGTTGTCCATCAGCACCGTAACCCCGCGGGCGTGTGCCGCCGCCGCAATGGCCGGAATATCCTGCACCTCGAAGGTAAGCGAGCCGGGGCTTTCGCAGTAGATCGCTTTCGTATTGGGGCGGATCAGCGAGGCGATGTCCGCCCCGTGCGACGGAGCGTAATATTCGGTCTCGATGCCGAGGCGTTTGGCCGGTCCGTCGCAGAAGCTGCGCCCTGGGCCGTAACAGGTGTCGATCATCAACAAATGGTCGCCGGCGCCGCATACCGCAAGGATCGCCGTGGCGATGGCGTTCAGTCCCGACGGCAGGGCGAAGCTGCGCGCGGCGCCTTCCAGTTCCGCCACTGCCGTCTCGAAACTTTGGCTGGTCGGTGTTCCCAGCCTTCCGTATTTGTACGGAACATTCTGAGAGGCCAGCGTCTCGATATCCGGGTATAGAATGGTCGAGGTGCGATAGACCGGCGTTGCCACCGCGCCGAAATGCTCCCGGCTCATTCGTCCGGCGGAGACCGCGATGGTCTCCGATTTTCTGCTGTGTTCTTTCACGATGCAACCGTTATGTCGTTTCCTGCCGCGAATTCAAACGCGCGACAAGCAAATACTCATACGCGGCGGAAAAAGACAATTGCGTCTCTTGCAGGGCTGCCGATCAACGGATGCCGTGCATACCCTTCTTGAGGAGCGGCCACAAAAGCAGCAGCACGATGCCGGAGCAGATGCCGGCAATGCCGATGGTCTGAAACACGCCCAGGTAGGTGTTCAGCGAAACCTGCGCGTTGAGCGCCCTGCCAGCGACGGTTTCGGTCGAAGCGAATTGGGCGATGATACCGGCGACGTACTGCGCCATCGCCGTGGCCAGGAGCCAGACGCCGAACATCGTGCCGACCGTCTTTGGCACCGACAGCTTCGAGATCATGGAAAGGCCCACCGGCGACAGGCACAGTTCGCCTAACGAATGCAGGAAGTAGGCAAATACCAGCCAAAACAACGGTACCCTAAACGCGCCGCCGTGGAACTGTGCGCCGAACACCAGAACCAGAAAGCCGAGGCCGGCGAGCATAAGGCCGACGGAGAATTTCAAAGGCACCGACGGCTCCCAGCCCCGTTTGCCCAGCCAGTTCCACGCCAGGCTGAATAGGGGCGCGCAGGCGACGATAAATAGCGGGTTGAATATCTGCACCTGACCCGCCGGCATAACGTAGGCCCCCGTGATCCTCAGATCGGTGTTGCGGTCGGCAAATAGGGTCATCGACGATCCGGCCTGTTCGAATAGCGTAAAGAACACCACCGAAAAGAAGGTCAGTACGCAAGCGACGATCATGCGGTCGCGTTCTTCCGCCTTGAGCGAGAGAACCGACCAGACTGGAATGCCGATAATGGCGGCGAGGAAGACAAAGAACATCACTTGACCGAGCAGCGGTTGCGCGGCGACGAACGCGAGAACGCCTGTGGCCGCGACTTCGCGTGCCATTGCGGCCGAGGTCATGGCATTGTCTAGCAGAAACCACGCCACCGGAACGGCCGACAAGGTTCCGAGTACAAACCATCGGTCGATGTTTGGGACGCCTTCCGGCGGATTGCCGTAGTTTTCGAGTTGTTTGCCGGCAAAATGAAATCGCGCCCAGGCCAGGCACATGCCGACGCCGGCAAAGGCGAAGCCCCATTTGTATCCCCACCACAACGCGATCAGCGGCACCAAGCTTTGCGAGACGATCGAGCCGAGATTTATGCCCATGTAGAAGATCGTATAGGCGACGTCGCGACGGTGGTCGGTGCGCTCGTAGAGCGTGCCGAGAATGGTGGTGATGTTGGGTTTGAAGTAGCCGTTGCCGACAATGACGATGGCGAGCGAAACGAACAGCAAAATCACGTTCACCGGATTGCGGTCGGCGCCGAACCGGTAGTGGTCGCCGTCGACGCGGTCGGGCAGGGCACCCTTCGCGCCATCTATGGTGATGCTCTTGTCTTCGTTGCCGACAATTTTATAGCGCGTACCGCGGTCGACGACGTATTGCGTGGTGGCGGAGCCGCTGCCGGAAATCGCCACCTCGTATTTATGGCCGCCGATGACGATGTTCGGCGCGGCCGGCTCGCCGCCGGTGAAGGCGAGCATCAAATAGCCGATCGACATCAGAAGCGCGCCGGCTTTCACTGCTTTCTTCGAGCCGATATACCGATCGGCGATGAAGCCGCCGATCAGCGGCGTCAGATAGAC
>DBTZ01000015.1:0-3777 GCA_002307315.1 Alphaproteobacteria bacterium UBA1303 | reverse complement strand
CCGATCGACATCAGAAGCGCGCCGGCTTTCACTGCTTTCTTCGAGCCGATATACCGATCGGCGATGAAGCCGCCGATCAGCGGCGTCAGATAGACCAGCGAGGTGAATGCGCCGTAGAGGCCGTTGGCCACCTGGTCGGCAAAGACAAAGTGCTCGACCAGGTACATAACCAGCACCGCCCGCATGCCGTAATAACCGAAGCGTTCCCACATTTCGGTGGTGAACAGAATCGACAATAGGCGCGGATGGCCGAACCACGAGCGATCCTCGGATACGAGAACCGGCTTGGCAATGGAGTCGGGCATTAATCCCCCCCCCTCGATGGACCGTTGATTTGAGTTTGCACGGATGCGGGGAGAAATAAAATAACAGATTGCGAATGGTTTAGGGCAGTTCGATAAAACGGTCTTCGCGCGAATAGGGTGTAAACCCCATGCGCTGATAGAGCGGTAGTGCGCGCGGATGATCAAGGGAACAGGTATTTACCAGCAGCGTGGTGATCGCCCTGGACCAGGCATTGACCACGGTATGGTAGAGGAAAAAATAACCCAGTCGCTTGCCGATGAATTCCGGCATCAGTCCGAAATAGGCGATCTGGCAGCGTCCCTCTTTGCGGAAATCGAGTTCGGCCATACCCGCCGGATTGCCGCTCGAATAAAGCACATAAAGTTCCACCTGCGGATCGTGGATAATGGCCGCGAGCGCGGCATCGTCGATTTTCTTACGGTCGACCCACAGATACGGTCCGCCGACGGTATCGTAGAGATAGCGGTAGAAATGCACCGGCGGCGTTTCGGCCCGCAGCATGGCAATCTTGCCCTTGGGTGGCGGCGGCGGCAGTACGGCCGGCTTCTTCCGCATTTCCAGGAAGGTCACCGTCATGTCGACGCGTTTAGTGGACTCGCCGCTCATGTTTCCACCGGGGTGTCTGGGCGCGACCCCCATTCCGTCCAGGAACCGTCGTAAAGTGCAACGGATTTTGCCCCGGCCAAATTAAGCGCCAGCATCAGGATCGCCGCCGTTACGCCGGTTCCGCAAGAGGTCACGATGGGGGCTTCCAGGTCGATACCGTCGTCGGCAAACAGCGATCGCAAGTCCTCCGGCGATTTAACCGTACCGTCGGGCGCCAGCAGCCGGGCGTAATGGACGTTGCGGCTGCCCGGAATGTGCCCGCCGCGCATGCCGGGGCGCGGCTCCGGCTCGGCAGCGGTGAAGCGTGGGGCCCCACGGGCGTCGAGCACCAGTTCGGCCTTGGTGTCCAGGTTCGTCCGCATCTGCGCCAAGCTGCGTACCAAGGCCGGATTCGGCCGGGCGGCGAAGCGAGCGGGGCGGGGATAAACGGCTTGATCGTCGAGCGGGCGGCCTTCACGCCGCCATTTCGGCAAGCCGCCGTCGAGCACGGCGACGTTGTCGAACCCCATCGCCTTGAGCACCCACCAAGCGCGGGTCGCCGAGAACAGGCCGGCGCCATCATAGGCGACCACAGTCTTGCCTTCGCCTATGCCCAGCGCGCCGGCTTGCGGTGCAAAGATTTCCGCCGGGGCAAGCATGTGCGGCAGGGTGGCGGTGCGATCCGACAGGGCGTCGATGTCGAAGAAAACGGCGCCGGGAATGTGGGCGGCTCGGTATTCCGCGGCCGGATCGCGTTTCGCTTGCGGCATGTACCACGAGGCATCGAGCACGACCAGCTCCGGCGCCCGCAGATTTTCGGCTAGCCAACCGGTAGAGACGAGCGGGCCGGATATCTGCATGGGTCGCTTGCCGCCCGCATCTAGTGGATGAATGGCTCCCCGGGACGGATTCGAACCGCCGACCAACCGGTTAACAGCCGGTTGCTCTACCGCTGAGCTACCGGGGAACATCTGGGCCGCGTTCTCTAGCGTGTCCTACTCCGGATGGCTATATCAATTCTGTCGTCGATGAATCTTTTTTGGTTGCTAATGTCGAAAAAACAGACTGGTGAAGCCAAGATCCGCTTCGGGCGGTTCGAAATGCGGGTTCCCGGAACCCGGTGGCAGCGTATTTCGCTGGGTATGGCGCTCATGGTGGGCGGCGTCCTCGGCTTCTTGCCGATTCTCGGGTTCTGGATGTTACCGCTCGGTCTGTTGCTGCTTTCGATCGAGTTCCATCCGGTCAGGCGATTCCGCCGACGGTTGGAAGTGTGGTACGGCCGAAAAAAGGCGAGTCCCAAAAGAAAAAGAGGGCCGGGTGATTAACCCGGCCCCCAAGGCGTTGGGTAATGGTGGGGTGTCTTCAAGGGAAGACGATGAGAAGATGCCCCAATAAGGTTAACAACCCCTTAACACGCGTCCAATTACTGTAAAGAAGATTGATGGCAACCAGGGGTTGGTGACGCAGACTTGCCCGTAGTTGGCCGTCTTTGGAATATAGTGAATAAAATCAATTATATAGTGTATTTCACAGGCGCGGCGCGGCGGCGCCGTTCCTGCGTCCTTTGTATGTTCGACCCCGGCTTGCCTTGTTCTCTGTGGGGGTAATTTGTGGAAAATGTGCCAAAAGACGACGCTTTAAGGTGAAATTCGCTTCCAAGCCGCTCGGTGAAGCAAGCGAAACTCATCGGGCATTTTTAATACATAGGAGTGGAGGCCACGTCCGGAATTGAACCGGAGTACACGGTTTTGCAGACCGTTGCGTAACCACTCCGCCACGTGGCCATGAGGCATGCCTATACAGAACGCCGCGTCCGACGGCAACACCGTCATGCGTGCGTGACGCTGCAAGTTGGGCGAGAAAAATGCAAAAGACGGTATTCGCCTCCACCCCTGCGCCATTGCCGCGCGGGCTCGGTCGAGAATGGAAGGCGTCGTTGCGTCGATGCGGCGCCATCACCACGCGACCGATGGGGCATTCGTTGTTTGTCGCGTTAACAAAACATTTCAATTTTTGGCTTTATCATGCTGGTTTCATAACTCCTTCTTTGCCTTCTTGGGTTAAGTGTTTTAGGGTCAAGATAGGCAACAGACGGCCGGAGAGAGCGCATGGCGAGCCCACAGCATGAACCGACGATGGAAGAAATTCTGGCTTCCATACGCAAAATCATCTCCGAAGATTCGACGGAATCGCAGGCTGCCCCGACTGCTGCAGCGCCTGCGCCGGAGCCGATTGCGGACGTTGCAGTCGATGATGTGCTGGAACTGACGCAGGAAGTGCAAGAAGAGCCTGTGCCCGAGCCGGTGGTCGAGCAGACGGCGCCAGAGCCCGAGAGCGACATCGAATTTCAAGATATTCCGGAACCTGCACCCGCCCCGGAACCTGTGCAGGAAGTCGTGCCGGAGCCGGTTGCCGAAGCCGCCCCGGAGCCAGTCGTAGAAATTGCTCCCGAACCTGCGCCGGCGCCCGAGCCGCCGGTTGCCGTCGGCGGCGATATCTTCTCGGATAAGACCCGCCAGGCGCTGGACGACGCCTTCGCCAACATCGACGAAGCCATCCCCGAGGAAACCCTCAAGCCGGCCGAACCGCCGGCGCCGCTGCCGGCGGTGGACGGCCGCACCATCGAGCAGGTTTTCGAGCGCGCCGTGCGCGAGACCGTCGACCCGGTGATGCAGAAGTGGCTGGCCGAGAACACCGATGCGGTGATCGAGCGGATGAAGCCCTTGATCCGCGATTGGCTCGACGAGCACTTCCCGGCCATTCTGGAAGGGGCGGTGCGCGAGGAAGTGGCCCGGGTAGCCAAGGCACGCGGCGGCAAGAAGTAATTTTATATCCGCACAAAAGCGGTCGGCGGCCACGGGCTAGGTGACATACTCATAAATAGGC
>DBTZ01000003.1:86121-98740 GCA_002307315.1 Alphaproteobacteria bacterium UBA1303 | reverse complement strand
TCAGGGCCAGATGGACCGCTGGAGCATCGTCGCCACCCTGAACTATCTGCCGCACGACGAGGAGGCGGCCATCGTGCTCGCCAAGGTGCCGGCTTATGCCACGCCCGAGCGCAAGCCGATTATCGATTCCATGGTCCGCGTCGCCGACATGACCCGCAACGCCTTCATGGGTGGCGACATCTCCACCGTGATGAGCCCGCGCACCGTCATCACCTGGGCCGAGAACGCCGAGATCTTCGGCAATGTCGGCTTCGCCTTTCGCCTCACCTTCCTCAACAAGTGCGACGAGCTGGAGCGCCCGGCGGTGGCCGAGTTCTATCAGCGCGCCTTCGGCGAGGAACTGCCGGAAAGCGCGGCGAAGGTGCTAGTGGCGTGATTTTTCGCTCGCGCCTGTCGCGTGAAGGCGCGACGACTCCCGCGAGGGCGGCGGACGGCCGCCGGGCCGCGGTCGCGGCCCGAAACAAGGCCAGAAGCAACAGAGAGTCGTAAGACAGACAACCGATGGCGCCCCCTTCCGACAACCCGATCGAACCGTTCAAGCGCGCCGTGGGAGCGGCGATGCGGGCGCTCGCGGGCGAGCCGGAGCTTGAGGTCTCCTACAGTGCCGAACCGCCGTCGCTGTCGGGCAAGAAGGCGCGCCTGCCCCTGCCCTCGCGCAATCTGCCGGCCGGGGAAGTCGCGATGGTGCGCGGCGCGGGCGATGCCTGTGCCTTGCGCCTGGCCCATACCGAGCCGGGTTTGCATGCCCGCCTGCGGCCGCGGCAGGCCGATGCCGCGCAAGTTTACGAGGCGGCCGAACAGGCACGGGTCGAAGCGATCGGAACGCTGACATTAAAAGGCGTCGCCGACAACCTTGCCGCCAACTTGACGGCACGCTGCGATGCGCGCGGTCTCGACGGCGTGCGCGGAAAAGACGACACGCCGCTTGCCGACGTGTTCGGCCTGTTGGTGCGCGAAAAATTGACCGGCCGGAAGCCGCCCAAATCGGCGCGCAAGGCGGTGTCGTTCTGGCGCGAGTTCGTCGAGGAGCGCGCCGGCGACGTCCTTGCCGAAATGCCGGCGGCGATCCGCGATCAGGAACGTTTCGCCAAACTGATCCGCGAGGCGTTGACCGGCCTCGAGATGGGCGAAGAGGCCGAGAACGAAGACAATCCGTCCGAAAACGCCGAACAGAAGCAGAGCGCGCCCGACGAACAGGAGGGCGGCGAGGCCCAGGACGGCACCGGCGAAGCGACCCAAGCCGACACCGAGACCGAGGACAGCGAGGACGGCGACGCCCTGCCCTCCGATGCGCTGACCGACGACGGCGAAGGCAACGAGTTGCCGGATGCCGGCGACGAAATGAAACCGTGGCGGCCGGATCAACCCTTCGCCGGGGCCGACCATTGGGGTTATTCCGCCTTTACCCCCGAATTCGACGAGGTGATCCGCGCCGGAGATTTGTGCGACAACGAAGAATTGACGCGCTTGCGCAATTTTCTCGATCAGCAACTGACCCAGATGCAGGCGGTGGTGTCGCGGCTGGCCAACAAACTGCAACGCATTCTGATGGCGCAGCAGAACCGGTCCTGGGATTTCGATCTCGAGGAAGGCCTCTTGGACTCCGCGCGCCTCACCCGCGTGGTGATCGATCCGTTGTATCCGCTTTCCTTCAAGCAGGAAAAGGACACCGATTTTCGCGATACCGTGGTGACGCTCTTGATCGACAATTCCGGCTCGATGCGCGGCCGGCCGATCATGGTGGCGGCGATGTGCGCCGACATTCTGGCGCGCACGCTGGAACGCTGCGGCGTCAAGACCGAAATCCTCGGCTTCACCACCCGCGCCTGGAAGGGTGGCGCGTCGCGCGAGAAATGGCTGGCGGAGGGCAAACCCGCCAATCCCGGACGGCTCAACGATCTGCGTCATGTGATCTATAAGGATGCCGAGGAGCCGTGGCGACGGGCGCGACGCAACCTCGGTCTGATGATGCGCGAAGGTCTATTGAAGGAAAACATCGACGGCGAGGCGCTGATGTGGGCTTTCGGACGGCTGACCTGCCGGCCCGAGCGGCGCAAGATCCTGATGGTGATTTCCGACGGGGCTCCGGTGGACGACGCCACCCAATCGTCCAATCCGCCGAATTTCCTCGAACGGCATCTGAACAAGGTGATCCGCGAGATCGAGGACCGTTCCGAGGTCGAACTGGCAGCCATCGGCATCGGCCACGACGTCACCCGCTATTATTCCCGTGCCGTCACCATCGTCGATGCCGAGCAGCTCGGCGGCGCCATGACCACGCAACTGACCGGTCTGTTCGAAGAAGAAGATGCCCGCCGCGGGCGCAACGCAAGGAAAAAGCCATGAAGATCGTCATCACCATCATCGGCAAGGATCGCGTCGGCATCGTCGCCAAGGTTTCGACCGCCCTGGCCGAGAACAGCGTGAACATTCTCGACATCAACCAAAACATCGTGCATGGCGTTTTTAACATGGTGATGGTCGCCGACATGGAAGCCTCGGCGTTGCCGTTGAAGGATCTGCAACGGACGTTCAAGGAACTGGGCGAATCCATCGGCGTCGAGATCAAGATCCAACACGAAGACATCTTCAACGTCATGCATCGGGTGTAATCAGCCATGCCGCTTCCTAAGGAAATCTTCGAAACGCTGGGGATGATCGAGAAATACAATCTCGATGTGCGCACCATCACCATGGGCATATCCTTACGCTCCTGCGCCGATCCCGACCTCAAGCTGTTCTGCCGCAACATCTACGAGAGGATCACCCAGACCGCGAAATCGCTGGTCGAGGTCGGCGAGGACATCGAAGCCGAATTCGGCGTGCCGATCATCAACAAGCGCATATCGGTGACGCCGATCGCCATCGTGGCGGAAAGCTGCCGCACCGATACGCTGGTTCCCGTCGCCGAGGCGATGGACCGCGCGGCCCACGAATTGGGCGTCAATTTCATCGGCGGGTTTTCTTCCCTGGTCGAAAAGGAAGGCACCGCGGGCGACAAAAGGCTGATCAAATCCATTCCCGAAGCGCTGGCGACCACCGAGCGGGTCTGCGCTTCGGTCAACGTCGCCACCACCAAGGCCGGCATCGACATGAACGCCGTGCGCAAGATGGGGCAGATCGTCAAGAAAACGGCGGAACTGACCGCCGATCGCGACGCCATCGGCTGTGCCAAACTGGTGGTGTTCGCCAACGCCGTCGAAGACAATCCGTTCATGGCCGGCGCGTTTCACGGCATCGGCGAGGGCGATTGCGTCATCAACGTCGGGGTCAGCGGCCCCGGCGTGGTCAAACATGCGCTGGAGTCGGTACGCGGCGCCCCGTTCGACGATGTTGCCGAAACCATCAAACGCACCGCCTTCAAGATCACCCGCGTCGGCCAATTGGTGGCGCAGGAAGCCGCCAAACGGCTCGGCGTGCTGCCCGGCATCATCGATCTGTCGCTCGCCCCCACGCCGGCGATCGGCGATTCCGTCGCCTTTATTCTCGAGGAGATGGGGCTGGAAAGTTGCGGCTGCCCCGGCACCACCGCGGCGCTGGCGCTATTGAACGATGCGGTGAAAAAAGGCGGGCTGATGGCGGCCAAGGCCGTCGGCGGTCTTTCGGGCGCCTTCATTCCGGTCAGCGAGGATGCCGGCATGATCGCGGCGGTGGAACGCGGCAGCCTCACCCTGGAAAAGCTCGAGGCGATGACTTGCGTTTGCTCGGTCGGCCTCGACATGATCGCGGTGCCCGGCGACACCTCGGCCGAAACCATTGCCGCCATCATCGCCGACGAAGCGGCCATCGGCGTAATCAACAACAAGACCACCGCCGTCAGGCTGGTCCCGGTGCCGGGCAAAAAAGTCGGCGATCACGTCGAATTCGGCGGTCTGCTGGGCCACGCCCCGGTGATGGCAGTGAGCCGCTTCAAGTCGGATGTCTTCATCGCCCGCGGCGGCCGCATCCCGGCGCCGATCAGAAGCCTGACCAACTGACGGCGTTGCGGCCGAAAGCCGGATCACAGCGCCCGATTGCCCTCGCAACCGCTGCCAAAGCGAGGGCAATTGCGACGGCAGTAGCCTCAGAATCCGCCGAAGCCGGACAACGGCGGCACGATCCGACGCAGCAGATAGTAAGGGAACAACAGCGCGATTCCTTCGCCGGCAAGAATGCCCATATACGTCAGCCCCTCGCCGATCCACGGATCGCCCAATCCCGCGTAAGCGGCTGGGAAGAAGAACAACGGGAAGAAGATCGCCGCACATAAAAAACCGACCAGGGGCGCGCTCCACCAGTACGGCCCGCGCGCGCCGTCGAAAGCGATAATCGATACGAAACCGGCCGCAAAGAAAGCCACGGCAAAAGCGACCGCAAGCCGAAGCGACGGTATGGCAACCGTCTGTATGGCAGGATCCGCGCCGTTATTTGCGTAGAGATCGATGAAGAACAGAGCGGCCAGTCCAAGAACCGCTTGGGCCAGGGCATAGGCCGGTCCGTAGCGCCTGTTGGTCAAATGGACGGCGAAGAATGCCAACGGCAACAGCAGGTGGCTGCCGCTCAACCAAAATCGGCCGTCCGTCCCGGGAAAGTACGCGACGGTCGTGCCGGCATTTTCCTGCATTTCGAATAATGCGAACAGCAGCAGTCCGACCGGCAGTATCATGCGCCCGACCATGACCGATGCGTCCACGATCCTGTGCCATGTCGTATCGCGATAGCCGAAATACGGCCCGCTCCAGGCGGCCGTACCGCCAGGGCGCATTCTATATGGATCGTCTTCGAGGAAATCCGCAGAAGACCGTCTCACGTCGTCATAACGACTCGCGACGGACCTAAAATTCGCCATCGTCCGCACTGCAACCCCACCCCGTTTGCGACGGCTTTAAAACTCGCCTGTCACATTCTGACACATTACGGGAAAAGTGTTGCAGTTGCTATGCCGATTTATGGCCGAAATACGACTAACGTCGCATTAACCAACGGCACTTAGGCGGCTTTCGCAGCCCCTTGTGTTTTCTTGACGATCGCCCGCTTCAGCTTGAGAGCGCGAGGCGACAATTTGCCCTCTTTGGCCTTAAGCAGATAAGAATCGAGGCCGCCGGCAAGATCCAACGACCGCAGCGTGCTCATGCAGATGCGAAGCTTGTAGGTATTACCCAGAAGCTCGCTCGCCAACGAAACCAACTGCAGATTGGGACGATAGATCCGCTTGGTCTTGTTGTTAGCATGGCTCACATTGTGGCCGACCAAAAGGCCTTTACCGGTCAATTCGCAGCGGCGGGACATGACAATATCCTTGAGTTCAAGCAAGAAAGAGGGGTTCTCATAAGGGTGTCGCGCCCTGGGGTCAAGACAAACCATAATGGAACGCCGAGGATTTGTTTTACGCGGATTAACTTTACAGCCGTCGCTCGATCGTGTGTCATCTTGGTGCAGCGTAATAATCTTGCCGTCATCTAAACTTATGAGGGTGTCCATGAAGAAACTCGGTGTTTTCGTTTTCGGCATCACCGTTCTTTTCGCGCCATGCGGCACCGCGCTGGCGGCCGGCGGAACGGCCACCGGCCAACCCACCGGCCGCGCCGACAGCCTTCAACTGGCGATGACCCTCTATGCCGGCGGGATCCCCCTGGGCAAAGTCGACATGGACGCCAAATTCACCGGCGGCAAATACCACGTCGTTTCGAACCTGGAGACCAGCGGAGTGGTCAATGTCTTCTGGCAGTCGGAAATCCAGGCCTCATCGAGCGGCAAACTCGACGCCAAAAAACTGGAGCCGGAGCTCTACACATCCTTCTACACCGGCCATAACGCCAAGCACCAGGAAGTGTCGCTGACCTACGAAAACGGATACCCGGCCAAGCTGTATGCCAACCCGCCTTATTCAACCCGCGGTTTCGAGGTGAAGCCGGAGGAGAAAAAAGGCACCTTCGACCCCTTGAGCGCGATGCTCTTCATCACCTCGGGCGTCGGCGCCACTTCGAGCCCGTGCGACATGGTTGCACCGGTGTACGACGGCCGCCGCCGCTACAGCATCGAGATATCCAAGATCGAGAATATTACGATCAAAATGGACAACGGCCTGTACACCGGCCCCGGCTACAAGTGCGAAATCATCTACAGACAGATTTCCGGTTTCAGCCCACGGGTGCTGCGCGAGGCCAATTTCCCGAAAATTTACGCCTGGGTGGCGCAAGTCTCCAACGGCGGCCGCAGCTTCGTCATTCCGATGCGGGTGTGGGCCAAGTCGCAGTACGGCACCATCGCCGCGGTGGCAACCTCGCTGAAGGTCAACGGCGCGACGCCGAAATAATCATGACTCGATTTTTCAACTCGCGGTAATATTCTCCCATTAGTCGTCCGTGAAAAAGTCCTTCGGCCTAAAGGCCTCAGTGTACTTTTTCACGAATTCATAAGGACAGCCCCTTGCTTGAAGCGGTTCTGCGCTCGGGGTTGAAGAACCTTTTTCGTCGTCGATGCGCGCGGACGGCGCATCGACGACGGCCTGTTTTTACAGGATTTCGGGCCATTCGGCCCCAAAATCCTGTAAAAACGAAAACACGCGAAAACCCAGCGCCGGGCCGCCCCAAGCGAGTTTTTTCCTTATGTACCAAGTGGAGCCTTTGAATTTGACGTTTGAACACGAGGGTGCGGCAGGCAGCAGTACGGCATTGCTCCGTACACGGCATGTGCATAACGTCGATAGCCGCTATTTGTCGGTTCATCCACAACATGTAGTGCGTTAACCTTGTTGACATGTGACTAATAGTATGAGAACAAATACTGATATTGATTCGGTTGGCGATTCGGACATTGTTCGTTCGCCGTCTGTTTCTTTTGTACATAATTCGCAACCGGGGGTAATATTTGTCGTAAGGCAAAACGGATTTAATACCAATCCGATGCGTCCCGACGTATTTGTTCCGCCGCCTTCGATTTTCTTGCCAACTGCCTTGCAACCGGCCGGCAAAGCAACCATCGTCCCGCCCCCATGAACAACCAGTTTGCTTCCGCGTCAGGCCGGATAGCCGCCATCCTCGGGCCGACCAACACCGGAAAGACCCATTACGCCATCGAGCGGATGCTGGCGCACAAATCCGGCATGATCGGCTTGCCGCTGCGCCTCCTCGCCCGTGAGGTCTACGACAAGGTCGTGCGCCTCAAAGGCGCCGATCTGGCAGCCCTGATCACCGGCGAAGAAAAAATCGTTCCGCCCGGAGCGAAATACTATGTCTGCACCGTCGAGGCGATGCCGGTCGGCATCGGCACCGCGTTCCTGGCGGTCGACGAGATTCAGCTTTGTGCCGACCCGGAACGGGGACACGTTTTTACCGACCGGCTATTGAACGCGCGCGGCGAGGAAGAAACCCTGTTCATGGGCGCCGATACCATGCGCCAGGCGATCCGCCGCTTTGTTCCCGGCGCCTACTACATCACCCGTTCGCGTTTTTCCGACCTCGCCTATACCGGCCCAAAAAAACTCACCCGCCTGCCCCGCCGATCGGCCGCGATCGGCTTTTCCGCCGACGACGTGTACGGCATCGCCGAACTGATCCGCAGCCAGCGCGGCGGCGCGGCGGTGGTGCTGGGGGCCTTGTCTCCCCGCACCCGCAATGCCCAAGTGGAGCTTTACCAATCCGGCGAGGTGGACTTTCTGGTGGCGACCGACGCCATCGGCATGGGCATCAACATGGATGTGGACCATGTGGCGTTTTCGGCGCTGGAGAAGTTCGACGGCGCCGCGACCCGGCTCTTGAAGCCGGAGGAAATCGGCCAGATCGCCGGGCGGGCCGGCCGCCACATGAACGACGGCACCTTCGGCGTCACCGGCGATGCCGAGCCGTTGGATACCGAGACCGTATCGCGGGTGGAGAACCATCACTACGATCCGGTCAAGGTTCTGCAGTGGCGCAACAGCACGCTGCATTTTCATTCGCTCGACGCGCTGCTGACGAGCCTCGATGAACTGCCGCCGACGCGCGGGCTGGTCAAGGCGCGGGCCGCCAGCGATCTTCTGGCCTTGCGCGCCCTGGCCGAACAGGACGACGTACGCACCCGCGCCGCCGGCCCCGGCACCGTCCGCCTGCTGTGGGACGCCTGCCAACTGCCCGACTTCAACAAGCTGAGCGCCGAAGAACACGCCCGCCTGGTCCGCGTCATCTTCAATTATCTCGCTTCGGACGAGGGCGTGTTGCCCGAAGACTGGTTCGCCGGTCAGGTGGCGCGGCTCGACGTAACCGAGGGCGACGTCGCCGCCCTCTCCGGCCGTCTCGCCCACATCCGCACCTGGACCTACGCCGCCAACCGGCCGGGCTGGCTGCAGGATGCCGCCCATTGGCAGGGCGAGGCCCGTGCGGTGGAAGACCGTTTGTCGGATGCGCTGCACGAGAAGCTGACCCAGCGCTTCGTCGACCGGCGCACCGCAGTGTTGATGCGCCAATTGGCGGGCGACGACATGGTCGTCAGTCTCGACGATTCCGGCGGTGTGGTGATCGGCGGCGAAGCGGTGGGCAAACTCGATGGCTTTCGCTTTACCCCGGTACGCAGCGAAGGCGACGTACAGCGGCGCATGCTGCACGCCGCGGCGATGAAGGGACTGGAAAGCGAATTTGCCGCCCGGGCCGACCGCTTGACGAACGCCGCCGATACCGACATAGCCTTAAGCGATCGCGGACGGCTGTGGTGGGAGGGGGCGATCGTCGCCAAACTGATCGCCGGACCTTCGCCGCTGTCGCCGGCGGTATCGCTGCTGACCGACGAGAACCTCAAAAACGGAGCGCGCGAGGCGGTTCAGCACCGGCTCGACGCGTGGCTGAAAGCACGCATCGACACCCGGTTGGAAACGTTGCGGCTTCTTGAAGCGCGCATCGAGGCCAAGCCGGGAACGGAAGATGCCCTGCCCCCGGAAGCGCGCGCTGTCGCCCACTGCCTGATGGAAAATTTTGGTTCGCTCGATGTGGCAAACGCCGAGATCCCCGAAGACCGGCGCGGCCTGATCCGGGCGCTGAAGCCGCTTCTCTGGTTCGGCAAGCGCTCGGTTTATCTACCCAAGCTGCTGCGCCCCGAGGCGGCGGGGTTGCTGTCGCTGTTGTGGGCGGTGTGGACGAAAATCGAGAACATTCCCTCGTTGCCGCGGCCCGGTCTGACCTCGTTCGTCAACGACGCCGATGTTCCCGACGGCTTTCTTGCGGCGGCGGGTTTTCGGGCCGTCGCCGGGCGCGCCATCCGCCTCGACATGCTGGAGCGGCTGGAGGAAACGCTGGAAAAAGCCGCGATCGACGGCATTACCGCAGATGCGTTGCTGCCTAAGCTTGTCTCGCTGCTCGGCTGCGGCAACGACGAGATGTTATCCGTGCTCGACACCATCGGCTGGGCCAAACAGGAGATTGCCGGCGGCGGGTTCGTCTTCCGCCGCAAACCCAAGGTCCCGATAAAAATTGCGCCGGAACGTCCGCCGCACAAAAACGAAAAAAAATCCGCGATCGATACCAAAACGAAGTCCAGGCAAAACAAGAAACCGCAGGCGAAACCGATACGGGTCGATCCGGATTCGCCGTTTGCCGGGCTCGCCGTGCTGCTGGATCGCAAATGAGCGGAGCCGAAGATGGCTTCCGCCTCGACAAGTGGCTGTGGTGCGCCCGGTTCTACCGTACCCGCGCGCTGGCGCAGCAGGCCTGTTCGAAAGGACGGATCAGGGTCAACGGCAACCGGGTCGAAAAACCCGGGCGAGCAATCCGTCCCGGCGACGTATTAACCCTTCCGGTATTGCGGGAAATCGTCGTTCTTAAGGTAATTTCCGACGCGACGAGGCGCGGTCCGGCCACGGAAGCGCGGCAGCTTTACGAAATCATCAATGACAACGACCGCGAGCCTTGATCCTCGCGCGCGCGCGTCCTATGGACGTGCCTACTTACGATCATCTGGAGTACCCGATGGCCTACGTCGTGACCGATCTGTGCATCAAATGCAAATACATGGACTGCGTGGAAGTCTGCCCGGTCGATTGCTTTTACGAGGGCGAGACCATGCTCGTCATCAATCCCGACGAATGCATCGATTGCGGCGTCTGCGAACCGGAATGCCCCGCCGAAGCGATCAATCCCGACACGGCGCCGGGCTTGGAAAAATGGATGGCGCTGAACGCCGAATATTCGCAGAAATGGCCGAACGTCACCCAGAAAGGCGAGCCGCCCGCCGATGCCGATGCGCATAAAGGCGAAGAAGGAAAATTCGAAAAGTATTTCAACAGCGAACCGGGCAGCGGCTCTTGAAACCGACGGGATTGGTTGGAACCGGACACACCCTCGCAGCATTAATTATGCGTCATATTGGCTGACGGCAACCAACACCCTCTCGTGCCGGCCGCAAACTACGCACGGTTTCATAGAGTTATCGCCAAAATTACAATAAACATCGCTCTTTCAAAGGTTTGCCGATTCGGTCCTTCCTTTTTTGCAGAAAATGTGTTACATTTGAGCCGTTCTGAATAGGAAAGGCGCGGCCCCGCCCGGATTAACGATTTCCGGAGGCGCTTTTTTTTTCTGCAGGACCCACACATTCGGTTTTTCTGTGCGGCCTCCGGTCGGCGAGGGGTTGTACGAAATTGTGTAACTCGGAAACGGAAATGACGACAGCAAAAAACACCGTAGCTCAAGCACCAGTTAAGAAAGTTCCTGCCAATACCAACAAGAGGCTGGAGTTCAAGGCAAACGATCACGTCGTATACCCAACGCACGGCGTCGGCCGCATCATGCGGATCGAAGAGCAGGAAGTCGCCGGCATAAAACTCGAACTGTTCGTCATAACCTTCGATAAGGACAAGATGACCCTGCGCGTACCGGTGGCGAAAGCCAAATCGGTAGGCATGCGCAAACTGTCTTCGCCCGACACCGTCGCAACGGCTATCAACACGCTGAAGGGCCGCGCCCGCGTCAAGCGCACCATGTGGTCGCGTCGGGCACAGGAATACGAAGCCAAAATCAATTCCGGCGATCTGGTATCGATCGCCGAGGTGGTGCGCGATCTGCACCGTGCTTCCGGCCAACCGGAGCAGTCCTATTCCGAGCGGCAGCTCTATGAAGCCGCCCTCGCCCGCATGGCGCGCGAAGTTGCCGCCGTCGAGCGCACCGACGAAGTAACCGCGGTGAAACGGGTGGAAAGCGCGCTGCTCAAGAAGGCGGCGTAGCCTACCTCCGTGCTATAGAAATCGGGGCAGCGAGCGATGTCTGATCGCGTTTGAATATTCATCGCTCTACAGCTTGCAAACGAAAAAAGCGCGGGGATTGCTCCCCGCACTTTTTTCTTTCCGATGCACTTCACCGAAAAGTAGAATCCGGTTTTCGGGTATGAAGCGCGACAAAACAAGGCGTTAGGGCATTTCAGTGTTTTACGTAAAACAATGAAATGCCCTAACGGCCGAAGCCGTTATTCGGACTTGTCTTCTTCTTCGTCGTCTTCCTTGTGCGAGGCGCGACGGAGCGCGGCGCCGAGGATGTCGCCGAGCGAAGCGCCACTGTCGGACGAGCCGTACTGCGCCACCGCTTCCTTCTCTTCCGAGATTTCGCGCGCCTTGATCGACAGACCGATCTTGCGGCTGGCCTTGTCCATGCTGGTCACCAGCGCGTCGATCTTATCGCCGACGCCGAAGCGCTCGGGGCGCTGATCGGCACGATCGCGCGCCAGATCGGAGCGGCGGATGAAGCTCTTGGCGCCGCCGTTGAGTTCGACTTCGATGCCGCCGTCGTTGACTTCGGTGACCGTCACGGTAACCACCGAGCCCTTCTTCAACGGACCGGCCTTTTCGATCGGATCGCCGGCAAGCTGCTTGATGCCGAGCGAGATGCGCTCTTTCTCGACGTCGACATCCAATACCTTGGCCTGGACGTGCTGGCCCTTCTGGTATTCCTGCACCGCCTGATCGCCGGGCTTGTCCCAGGCGAGGTCGGACAAATGCACCATGCCGTCGATGTCGTCGGCAACGCCGATGAACAGACCGAATTCGGTGATCGACTTGATGTCGCCTTCGACAACCGATCCCGGCGGATTGTTCTGGGCGAACACCGTCCACGGATTGTCCTGGGTCTGCTTCAACCCAAGCGAAATGCGCCGCTTGTTGGAATCGACTTCCAGCACCTGCACGTCGACTTCAGAGCCGGGACTGACGATCTTCGAGGGGGCGACGTTCTTCTTCACCCAGCTCATTTCGGACACGTGGACCAAGCCTTCGACGCCCGGTTCCAGTTCGACGAACGCACCGTAATCGGTGACGTTGGTGACCTTGCCCTTGAACTTGACGCCGACCGGATACTTGGCGCCGACGCCTTCCCACGGATCGGTCTGCAACTGCTTCATGCCGAGGCTGATGCGCTGGGTTTCCTGATTGATCTTGATGATCTGCACGGTGACGGTCTGGCCGACCTGCAGTACCTCGGTCGGGTGCGACACCCGCCGCCAGGCGATATCGGTAACGTGCAGCAAGCCGTCGACGCCGCCCAAATCGACGAAGGCGCCGTAATCGGTGATGTTCTTGACCATGCCTTCGACCACCTGCTTTTCTTGCAGGGAGGCGACCAGCGAGGTGCGTTCCTCGGCGCGGCGCTCTTCCAGCACCGCGCGGCGCGACACCACGATGTTGCCG
>DBTZ01000003.1:37425-85847 GCA_002307315.1 Alphaproteobacteria bacterium UBA1303 | reverse complement strand
GCGATCCATTTTCAGGATCTGGAACTTCTGCGGCTGGTTCATCAGCGGGCCGACGTCGCGCATCGGGCGGACATCGACTTGGCTTCCCGGCAAGAACGCCACCGCACCGTCGAGATCGACGGTGAAGCCGCCCTTGACCCGGCCGAAGATCACGCCTTCGACATGCAATTTGTCGTTGAAAGCCTTCTCCAGACGGATCCAGCTTTCCTCGCGCCGCGCCTTATCGCGCGACAGCACCGCCTCGCCCAGCGCGTTCTCGACCCGCTCCAGATAGACTTCCACGGTGTCGCCGATCGCCACTTTCGGCGGCTGGCCCGGCAGGCCGAATTCCTTCAAAGAGACGCGACCTTCGGTCTTGAGACCGACGTCGATCACCGCAAAATCGTTCTCGATGCCGACGATCTTGCCCTTGATCACCGAACCTTCGGCGGGCGACTGGGCCGTGAAGCTTTCTTCCAGCATGGCGACGAAATCGTCCATGCTCGGCGTGGCGATGGAAGGAATCTCTTTGGGGGTGTGGTTACTGTGACGAGCCATAAATCCTCTAAATTAAGTCAAATGCCAACCGGAATGCGTTCCGGCGGTCTTCCTCGGCGGAAGCTTCAGCGCCCCGCAAGGCAGGTTCGATTGTTCGAGATTTGGGACGCAAGCTGCTCTTGGTTAGGCGCCGCCGGGTCTCCCTCACCCCTTGGGTAGCGCTTTGAGCTTCTCCTCGATCGCCGGTCTGACGGCTTCGAGGGCTGCCGCGAACGCAGGCTCTATATCCAAATCCGAGGTATCGAGCAAGTAGGCATCTGGGGCCGGCTTCAAAGGCGCCGCGGCGCGGCTGCGGTCGCGTTCGTCGCGGGCCTTAACGTCGATCAGTATCTCGACTTCGCTCGGCCCCTGATCCTTCAGCTCCAGCCAGCGCCGATGGGCCCGCACCTCGGGCCGGGCATCGACGAACAGCTTAGCCGCCGCCTCCGGGCAGATCACCGTACCAATGTCGCGCCCGTCCAGCACGGCACCGGGTTCACGGGCGGAAAAACTGCGCTGAAAGTCGAAAAGCGCTGCCCTTACAGTTGGATAGACAGAAACCTGCGAGGCAATTCTGCCGATGTCCTTGGTGCGGATGGCCGGATCGCCGCTCCGAGCCGGATCGACGGCAAGGGCGGCCTTCAACGCGGCTGGTTCGTCGGCAGGGTCGGCACCCGCCTCGACCACCCCCAGCGCCACCAGACGGTAGAGCGCACCGGTGTCGAGGTGGTGGAAGCCGAAATGTGCCGCCAATTTCTTCGCCAGCGTCCCCTTGCCGCTGGCCGCCGGCCCGTCGACCGCAATCACGATGGACATTCGGTTTCTCCTGACACCCGCTTCGCCCCTACATAGTTGCCTGTGAAAAAGTCTCTCGCTACGCTTTGGTACTTTTTCCCAATTGAAACATAAGGAAAAACTCGCTTGGGGCGGCCCGGCGCTGGTTTTTCGCTCGTTTTCGTTTTTACAGGATTTGGAGGCCGAATGGCCCGAAATCCTGTAAAAACAGACCGTCGTCAATGCGCCGCCCGCGCGCGCATCGACGACGAAAAAGACCCTTCAACCCCGAGCGCAGAACCGCTTCAAGCAAGGGGTTGTCCTGATGAAATCGTGAAAAAGTACACTGAGGCCTTTAGGCCGAAGGACTTTTTCACGGACGACTACATATCCGCCCCGGCGCCGCGGGGAAAGTGGCTCTCAGGGCGGGGGGAAGGGCATGCTTTGGGGTAACCTCACCTTTGCGGGAAGGACATAGTTGCACCGCGTGTTGCCATTCGTTCGCCGGCAAAGAGCCGTTCACCACAGCCACGGGACAAATCGCCACCGTACGCGCGCCGCGTATTCGTCGTAGCCCGGCAATCCGGCGCGCAACAGGCGCTCTTCCAGAACGGCCCGAATGCCGAGCAGAACGACAAGTACCGGCGGTCCCAAAAGACCCCATCTTGCACCCAGCAAAAGTGCTGTGCCGATGTGAATGGCAATGGATGCCGTGTAGATTGGATGCCGCACCAGTGTGTATGGCCCGGTGTCGACGACTCTCTGACCGCGTTCGCTCTGAATGCGAACGACCGTGACCGCGAAGCTGTTGGCCGCAAAGCTCGCGCCGACCAGCAAATATCCGCCGATCATTAATGCACTGCCGGTGCCAAGCATGACCGGCGAACCGGCAACTGCCGCCGCACGAGTCTCAAAACTCATAAAGGCAATCCAGCAGTACCACACGACGGCGATGGCAAGACCCAAACGCTTGTCCCACAGCGGCTGATCCGGCTGTCTGAAACTGCGCAGCCGTTCGCGGAAAAGCTCCGGGTCGTACCGTTTGAGCCAGCCCACCGTGACGAACATGCCGCCGATAAACAAAACCAGGAATATCCATGCCCCCGGCCACGCGACGGTCCGAGCCGGAACGAACAAAGCGATGCCGACGAACCCCAGCCAGAACATCCGCTTGGCACGTGTCCCGTTGTCCATATTCCCCCGCAGCGTCGGCCCACACTGCGTCAGTATAGCCAAACATATCCGGCTGCGCCAAACCCGCGCGATACTACGAAGATTTTTTCAGGGAATTATCGTCATGTCCCAGCCTCCGGCGCATCCGATGCGGGGAAAGACCAACCGATGGGCGACGCTCGAACACAGGTGGCGCCGGGGGGAAGGCAACGCAGAAAAGTGAGAACAACGATCAAGCGGTTGCGTTTTGGAGATATGCGGCACACCAGAATTGGCGCCCCGACCGGGAAACGCCATACGGCAAGCACGACGGCCTCCCAGCGTTACGACGCACAGCTAAACATCTGCTCACCGACCAACGACCGTTCGGGTACGACGGCGAATTCAGCGCGCGCACAACCATAAAGATAATTATTTTGACCTTACCGCGTTTACGTATCTACCTTTTAGATATTCACAACGATTTGGGCGTATACGAACATACCAACCGGATGATGTGGAATTTGCACGATGTATACGCAATGTTCCGTTCAACCACTTTCTCGGCGGTTCGTTTTCGCCGCGGCCGTTTTTCCGCCATTCGGGCCCCTGCCGTCCGAGCGGGTCTCGCCCGCAACGCGTGCCGCTAACCGCCCGCTTTTCAGACGAACATAAGAGACTCTCGCAGCGGAACTGTCATCACTGCGGTGAGAAGAAGGCGCGTTTGTATCCCCCAACAAACGCGCCTTCGCCATATTTTCGTTAAGACCGATGCCTTCGCAACGGTAATTGACTTCGCGGAAGGATATTGCCAATTTCTCTTGCTTCAGTGCCGTGTTAGGCCGCATCTATAGGATGTCATGCACGCTTACCTCGATTTCGAACGCCCGATCGCCGAACTGGAAGGCAAGATCGTCGAATTGCGCCAAATGGCCAAGGACGATCCTCGCATGGAAATCGAGGGCGAGGTGACGCGCCTGCAGGGCCGCGCCGATCAATTGGTGAAGGACATCTACGCCCGCCTCGCCCCCTGGCAGAAGGTCCAGGTGGCGCGCCATCCCGGCCGGCCGCATTTTACCGACTACATCAGCCTGTTCGACGACTTCACGCCGCTCTCCGGCGACCGCGGGTTCGGCGAGGATGCCGCCGTGATCGCAGGCCTCGGCCGCTTTCGCGGCCGTTCGGTTGCGGTGGTCGGTCAGGAAAAAGGCAACGACACCCAGACCCGGCTTCGGCACAATTTCGGCATGGCGATGCCGGAAGGCTATCGCAAGGTGCAGCGGATTTTCGATCTGGCCGAGCGGTTTTCACTGCCGGTGATTTCGCTGGTCGATACCTCCGGCGCCTATGCCGGCGTCGCCGCCGAAGAGCGCGGCCAAGCCCAAGCGATTGCCACGACGACGCAAGCCTGCCTCAATTTGCGGGTGCCTCTCGTCGCCACCATCATCGGCGAAGGCGGTTCGGGCGGCGCAGTGGCGCTGGCCACCGCCAACCGGGTGTTTATGCTGGAAAACTCGGTCTATTCGGTGATTTCTCCGGAAGGCTGCGCCTCGATCCTGTGGAAACGCCAAGAGAAGACTCAGGATGCCGCCGGCGCCTTGCGCCTCACCGCCCAGGATTTGCTCGGCCTCGGCGTCATCGACGAGATCATTCCCGAGCCGGTTGGCGGTGCGCATCGCGGCCCGGACGAGGCCATCGCCAATGTCGGCGACGCCGTGGCGCAGGCGCTGTCCGAATTTTCCGCCCTGCCGCCGGACGAACTGCGCTTGCAACGCCGCAAGAAATTTCTCGCGATCGGACGCGATCTGGTGAAGTAACGGGGAACGTCGGCGATACGTCTTCGTTCGGATGCGGGTCGTGTACCGAAGACCTAAAAATTAAATATTTTCATATAATTACTAGCCATCCAGGATCGCCTTGGCGACCGGCCTGTTCTCTTCGAAGCCGGCCGTCAACCTTACGTTTTACCTTGGGTAAATCTTGTGCATGGTAAAAGTTGGCGTTGATTCGCCAATTGCAACAGGTTTATCGCAGTCGCCAACCAGAGAATTCCAACAGGCATTACCGATGGAATTTCCCAACGAGGCGAAATATTTGATCGATTGGTCGCCGTCGTGCGGCGTGTCCTACATCGAGTATCTCGAGAACAAATCGTTTGCCTCCACGATCGAATTTGCGATTCCCGAGGCGGTGCTGCCGCGCCTTGCATCGATCGAACAACTCGGCAAACGCGGTTTTGCCGCCGGAGACCTCATAGCGAACGGCCTGATCCGCCTGACCAGAGACATCGCGTTCATCCGAAATGCCGTCCAGATCGGTGCGAACGACGTTTCGTCGGTACTGCGCTGGCACCTGGCCGATCTGGCGATCGGCCTGCCGCGGATGGGTCAAATTCCTCAGCCGAAAGACGGCGCATTGCCGTTGCCGGCTCAGCCTTACGAAGAGTTCGCCCACGCCAAAATCGAATACGTACACGGACGATACGACCACGCGCTCGCCTGCATCGCCCGGGCGATCGATGGCGACGAGCGCAGCATCGGGTTCAAGCCGGAATTTCGCTTCCATTTCATGCTCGGACGAATTCGCATCGGGGCCTGGGGCGGCGAAATCGCCAACGCCTCGCGCGATGTCGTCAACCCGACGATTGCCGAAACGGCATTTCTCGATGCCGAGCGCCTGCTCAAACAGGATACGTCCGCGACCGAGACCGAAGCGGAGAACGCACGGTTTGCCGAACGGGCGTTGATGCTGCTGTGGGCCGGGCGGGCCGCCTATTACTGCGGTCGACATGCCCGAGCAACGACGCATACCAGAGAGGCGACCGCACTCATTTCGCCGACCCGCGAAGGTCTATATGCGGCGGCGCAGTATCAACTCGCCAAATTTTTATCCCCGCACAACGACGAGCGAAAGGAAGCCGAGGACGCATTGAAACTGGCGTTGGAACGCGATCCGACGCTGGCGGTCGAAGCCGCGGCCGATCCGGACTTCGTCGGCAAGGACGGCGTTCTCGACGCCGTACTCGATTCGTCGATAAAAGCCGCCAAAACCCGCTTCGTCAAAACCGCCGACGAATTCGCCGCCGGGCTGGAGAAGGCCGGAAAATTCGCGTACGTCGGCGTCAGCGCCGCGCAACTGCTCAAGGAAGAGCTGACGACCCTAGCCCAATTTCATGCAGAAGCCGCTCATACTGCGGAAACCGGCGGCATTCTCGATTTCGATGCCGCGGCCAAGGCCGTCGATAACGTCAAACCGCAGATTGCCGACCTATTCCCCACCTTCAGGACCCGTTTCACCTACGATCGTTTGCACAAATGGGAAAACCTGCTGGTAACCCGTGCGGCGAGGGCGACGGCGCTCTACGTAAAACAGTGCAGCAAAGAGTTCGATGCCGCCGACGACATTTACCGAAAAAACGGCGGCTATGACCGCAGCGGCGGCGGCGAGAAGGTTCTATACGGCGTGGTGTGCTTGGTGCTCGCCCTCTATATGGTCTATGCGCATATACGTTTGCAGGGCCAAACGTTGGCCGCCGCGGGGTTGTTCTTTGTCGGGGCATGCTGGCTGTTCGTGCTGTACGTTCGTCGTAAGCTGGGTTTGGTGGAGGGAGTGGAAAAACAGCGCGCAACCAAAGCCGCTCTTGCCACGGCAAAAGCCGAAGCCGAAACCAAGGAAACCATCGCCGCCAAAACCTGGCTGTTCTATCAGCGCACCATCGACGCGCTCAATCGGATGAGGCCGCCGTTTTGACGTTTGCGGTTCTTATCGGGCGCAAGAACGGAGACGCTTCGATATCCCGCAACAAAACGGCCCGGCGGCCGGCTACCAGGCTTTTTTTCGGCAGGATGTCCCGGGCGAACCCGGCGCCGAGGGCGCGCCAGATCATTTCCGTACAATAGAGCTTGTTTACCGTTTCCAGAGAAAAATCGCCGTCGAAGGGCAACCCTTGTGCGGCGAATTCGCTAGCGGCTTCGGCGGCACCGGCCGCCGCGGCCGCATCGACGGGACGAAACACATCCACCCGCGCCGCCTCGCGTACGAATTCGGTCAAGGCAACGCGTTTGACTTTGGCTTCGCCACGGGTCGGACTGCCGCCGGCATGAACGACGTAAATTCCACGCGCCCCCGCTTCCACAACCATGCCGACATGCCCGTGCCGGTATTGCGGCAGCGACCACCGGCTCGCCAGTTGCGCCCAAAAGGCATCCGGCACTGAAATGAACACAACGTCACCCGGCTGCAAATCCGCCGCTACCGACACCGCACCGCCGGTCCGGCCCGGCGATATGACGACGTCTCCCGCAAGAAAAACGGCCGTCAAGGCAGCAAAAATCAGGAACCGGCGCAACTCTTGGCGGCACCCATGATCGCGGTCAGCGTGGTCATCGACATATCCTTGGTCGCGGCCTCACGCTGCTCCTTCGGAAGTTTCAGCAGCTTGGCGACTTTATCGAGTTGCTCGTCGGTCAACGATTGCTGCAAATTCTTGGCGAAGCATATGCATTGTTTGGCAACCGTATCGGACCGGGCGTCCTTATTGCCGTTGAGACCGCCGTCACGGATGCAACTTTCCCGAATGCGGCTCTCCGGCGAACCGCATCCCGCCAGCAACAAGGCACAAGTTAGCGCGCAAACGCCGACATCATATCGAATCATTTCTCTCCTCCGCCCCCCCCAGGCTACTCTGTCCATACATAGCACAATATTTCCGGTTTCCCGCCGGCAATTGCCCGGCTTTCTTTACGTCAACGCGCCGGGGTGCCGCCTTTCGGCCGCTTCAGTCTACCGCAGGCATCGACGAAATACTGCAGAGTCGCAAGCCGGCAGACGACGTCCCGGCGCCAAAAATTCAAACGCTTCCGCCCCGCGGCGGTCAATGCGTAGATGCGGACGGCCGGACCGCGTCCTTCCGCCTTCCATTTCGAGCGCACTTCGCCCGCCTTTGCCAGCGCCGTCAAGGCGCGATAGATCGCAGCGGAGTCCGCCCGCATGCCCGGAACGGTCGCCAGTTCCGCCCGCAACGCTCCGCCGTGCTGCGGCTTTTCCGCCAGCAAGAGAAGAAGAAAGGCGGCCAGAAACCGCGATTGCTGCCGGCAAGGCTTGAGGGTTGACATGACGGAGCGCAATCCCAATATACTGTCAATGACAGTATAATGCATAAATCACCAGCGGAGAAGGAAAAAACATGTACAAGGATTGGCAGCAATCGGCGAGCGATCTTTCCGGCGCGGTGAAGGAATTGCGCGCCGGCACCCCCGACTCGATGAAGGCATTTTCCGCCCTTGCCCAGGCGGCGTTGAAGCCGGCCGCGCTCGACACCAAGACCAAGGAACTGATCGCCTTGGCGATCGCCGTGGCGATCCGCTGCGACGGCTGCGTCGCCTTCCACGCCCAGGCGGCGCAAAAGCAGGGCGCCACCCGCGAGGAAGTGCTGGAAACGATGGCAACGGCGATCTTCATGGGTGCCGGCCCCAGCGCGATGTACGCCGCCCAAGCGTTGGAAGCCTACGACCAGTTTGCCGGCAACAAGGTTTCGTAACACCCCTTGTACCGCTGCGGATTATACTTATCTTAGACTCGTTACAAATCTGGAGACGGGTAGATGAAGATTGCCGTATTTGAAGCCGAGGACCGCGAACGCATCGCTTTCGAGAAATTGCGCGCCAAGCACAACGTGGTATTTGTGTCCGAGCCGCTCAAACCCGGTCAAATCCAGCACCCCGATGCGGACATCATTTCGACCTTTATTTATTCGGAGCTCGGCGGCAGCGTCATCGACCAATTTCCCGATTTAAAACTTATCGCCACCCGGTCCACCGGTTTCGAGCACATCGACTCCGCCAAGTGCCAGGTGCGCGGGATCGCCGTCAGCAACGTGCCGGTTTACGGCTCGAAGACCGTGGCCGAACATGTCTTCGCGCTGCTGCTATCGATTAGTCACCGCATGCCGGAAGCGATCGCCCGCGCCCAGCGCGGCCACTTCTCGCCCTTTGGCCTGCAAGGGTTCGATCTGGCGGAAAAGACCTTCGGCGTAATCGGCTCGGGCGGCATCGGCCGCCATGTCATCCAGATCGCTCGCGGCTTCGACATGAAGGTAGTCGCCTTCGACGTTCGCCAGGACGAAGAGGCGGCACAGCAGTTCGGCTTCAGCTACCTGCCGTTCGACGACGTACTCGCCCAGTCCGACGTCTTATCGCTGCACGTCCCGTCGATGCCGTCGACGCATCACCTGATCCGCGAAGAAACCATCGCCAAAATGAAAACCGGGGCGGTCATCATCAACGTCTCGCGCGGCGATCTGATCGAGACCGGAGCGCTGATTCAGGCGCTGACCGTCGGCAAGATCGCCGCCGCCGGCCTTGATGTGCTGCCGGACGAACCGATGATCCGCGAGGAAGCCCAGCTCATCAACTCGATCTTCGGCAACGAGAACGAACTGCGCACCCTGGTCACCAACCATATTCTGCTCAGGATGCGCAACGTCATCATCACGCCGCACAGCGCCTTCAACACTAAAGAGGCGGTGGACCGCATCGTCGGCACCACGGTGGACAACATCGTCGCGTATCTCGGCGGCACGCCGCAGAACATCGTCGCGAAGAAGTAACCGCTACCTCTTCTTCGCCAACGGATGGGCTTTTTCGACGGTCGCCTTTAGGCGTTCCTGCGCGACGTGGGTGTAGATTTGGGTGGTGGCGATGTCGGCGTGGCCGAGCATCGCCTGAACGCTGCGCAAATCCGCGCCGCCTTCCAAAAGATGGGTGGCGAAGGCGTGGCGCAGCACATGCGGCGACAGCTTGGCAGGATCGATCCCCGCCTCGATCGCCAATTCCTTCATGAGCTGATGACAGCGGCGGCGGGTCAGGTGGTGTTCTTCGCCGCGCGAGGGAAACAGAAATCGCTCGGCTTTCTTTTTTGCCTCGCCAGCGGGCAAAAACCGCTCGCGCACCGCCAGATAGCGCGCGATCGCCTCGCGTGCGCGCCCGCCGATCGGCGCCAGCCGCTCCTTGCCGCCCTTGCCGCGCACCATCAGCGGTCCCTGCGCCTTTGCCGCCGTCAACGGCAAGGTGACGAGTTCGGTAATGCGCAAGCCCGAATCGTAGAGCAGCTCGAGAATGCAGGCGAGCCGGATGCCCTCGGCGTTTTTTTCGGCACGCCGTGCCGCCGCCGCGCCTAAAGCCTCAAGTTCGGCGCGCGACAGCACTTTGGGTAACGATCGACCGCGCTTGGGCGCATCCAGCACCGTCGAAGGATCGTCGGGACGGATACCCTCGGCATAGAGAAACCCGAAGAACTGCCGGAGCGAGGAAAGCTTGCGCGCCTGAGTGGTTTCCGCCATGCCGGACAACGTGGCAAGAAATTCCCGCAAACCGTCGCGTCCGACGGTGCGGCCGTTGCCGCCGTTGCGCCGAAGCCAGCCGAAGAAATCGATCAGGTCGCGCCGATAAGCCGCCAGCGTATTGGTACTGGCGCCGCGTTCGGCCCCCATCATGTCGAGGAACGTCTCGATCAGATCGGCACCGTTCATCGCGGCGTCACCGGTGCGGGCACCGGTGGCGGCGGCACGTAGAGCAGCAAGGCTTCGCGCGCCATCGCTTTTGCCGCCTCGTCGAAGCCGAAGGATTTTACGAGATGAACGAATTCGGCACCGGATTCGGGCGACAGATCGCGCCATCCGATCGATCGGACGGCACCGACGATCCGCAGCACCGCTTCCCCGCGCCGGCCGACCGTTTGAGCGGTCTGCTCGATCTTCCGCATGGCCTCATCGGCTGGGCGCTTGCCGGCCCATCGATTTTGGGAAATGGCCTCGGCTTTCTTGCGGACATCCGGGGGCATGCGGTCGAGCGCCGCAGCGACGCACAGAACCTGCGCCTTGGCGTCGCGATCGGGATCGAGCGGCGCCTTCGGATCGGGCTTGGCGCTTAAGGTCTCGGCAAACTGTCCCAGCATTTTCTGCAGTTTCGCGTCGGCACCTCCGGCCAGCAAAAGCGCGGCAGCGCGCAATGGCTCGCCGGCGATCTTCCACGCCGCCGCCGCCTTGTCCGCGTCGGCAAGCAACAGCGAGCGAACGACGAGCGGCGCATCCGGCCCCGAGGCGGGCGGCAAGGCAACCAGAAGGTCGGCGTTCACGGTCGCAACTAAAGGAAAATACCCCTTCTTTTCGGCAATGCTCAATGCCGCAGCCAAAAGCGCCATCCGACGTGCCGGCTGAGATTCGGTTTGCGCGGCGCGGCGCAGCCGCGCTTGGGCAACCAGGAAAGGCATTTTCTCGATGCCCTCCTCCAGGTTTCCCGCCGGCCAGATCTGCGCGTCCGACAAGGCTCGCAGCTCGATCGGCGATATCGCTCCGCGTCCGACGATTCGCTCGGCCGCCGCCAGCCGTACCGACGGCGCATTGCGGGCATCGCGCACGGCGAAGAGGTTTTCCGGGGTGCCGCCCTTGGCGGCAATTTCGCCGGTAACCGGCAGTCCCGCCCGCCGAAGCAAAAAGACATGCAACGCCGTCGGCCGCACGATTTTTCCCGGCGCCTGAGCTTTGCCGTCGATCACGCCATCGAGCAAGGCGTCGAAGGCGGGATCGCCCCCTTGCGCCTGCAACACGGCACGGGTCAGATCGGCCAGCGCGGTATCGCCGCCGACCGCAGCGCAATAGGCGCGCAACTCGATCCAAAACGTGTCGCCCGAGGTAAGCCGGCTGGCGGTACGTTCGCTGCAAACCTCCTCGCCGCGGCCGGCATAGAGCAGCGCGTCGGCCTGCACGCGGGAAAAATCGGCATCGTTGGGGACATCCGCCTGAGCCGCCAGCGATCCGGCTTCTTCGATCAGTCCGGCCTGCAACAGTTTTTCGATGCGAAGCGTAACGATGGCGCGTTTCCCCTGCCCGGTCGGGGATGCCGCCTTGGCGAGGATCAGCCGACGGGAGAGATCGCGCAAAGGCGGATCGGTCGTCGTCAAGGCCGCTTTAAGCAGTATCTCGATGTCGCCGCGCCCCGATCCGCTCCACAGATCGTCGGCCCCCTCTATCAACCCGACCGTGGGGCCTTCCGACGATCCCAGGGTCCCGACCTGAATGTCGCGCGGCGGCGTCAGTACTTTCGGTACCGGCCCCATCTGAGGGCCGGCAGGCGATCCGGCCGGAGACGCCGCTTGAGCGGCCGACGTTGCCTTTACAGGAGACGTTTGTTCGGCATCGGGCAAAGTGATCGAGGTAATGACCTCGTGCGTATCGGGATCGTCAAGGCCCGCCGCCGGCAACGCCAGCAGGGCCACGGCGACAGCCAGGCAATCAATGCGCAAAGCGCTCATCCGGCATCACCTTGACAACGTCGTGCTGAGGCGGGACGGCAACACTGCCGTAAACCGCCAACCCGATCGCCGCCAACAGCAGCACCACCCCGGCGATAATGGCAATAGAAACATGCCCTCCGCCCACACTTTCCAGCCTTACGCCTCGCATCCTACTACCTCTCGCCGACCTCCCGATGCCGCCCCCCCGCTGGAAGAATCCGATTTTCCTTTATTTTACCTATGTCATCGGAAATATTAAGCAAAAAAGCAGCCAATGAGAAAAAAACGTTTTCGTATCGGCTATTGAAATGACGCACGCAAGAGACGATTCGATGAAACTGAAGCGCATCGTTGCACTGGTCGGCATGATGGGTGCCGGCAAAAGCTCGCTCGGCCGCCGCCTTGCGGCGCGGTTGGACGTACCGTTCCGCGACGCCGACGCCG
The DNA here is from genome assembly GCA_002307315.1 of Alphaproteobacteria bacterium UBA1303. Classification (GTDB taxonomy): domain Bacteria; phylum Pseudomonadota; class Alphaproteobacteria; order Micropepsales; family Micropepsaceae; genus Rhizomicrobium. The sequence continues at coordinate 73,670 of DBTZ01000003.1, read as the reverse complement.
AAATCGTTGCTGCCGCCGGCTGTACCATTCCGGAAATTTTCTCCCGCTACGGTGAGGTAGCCTTCCGCGATTGCGAACGGAAAGTCCTCGACCGGTTGCTCGACGAACCGCCGTATATTCTCGCCACCGGCGGCGGCGCATTCATGAATCCGGCCACCCGCGACCGCATCAAGGGTTGCGCCGTCTCGATTTGGATCAACGCGTCGCTGGATGTGCTGCTGTCGCGGGTGCAGCGCAAAGACGACCGCCCGCTGCTGAAGGGGGGCGATCCGCGCGAGATTCTCGCTCGGCTGCTGAAGGAGCGCGAGCCGGTCTATGCCCTAGCCGACTTGACGATATTAAGCGATGATGCACCGCATGCCGAAACCGTCGAGCGCATGATCGATTTGTTGAAACGGCACGGCGTATGCGAGGAGACATGATGGAGACTATCGCAGTATCTCTCGGGGCGCGTTCCTACGACATTTATGTCGCCCCCGGACTGCTGGCCGAAGCCGGTGCGCGGCTGAAGCCGTTCGCGCGCGGCATGGTGCTGGTGGTAACCGACGAAAACGTCGCCGATCTCTATCTCGACGACTTCCTGAAAAACCTGAAGACAGCCGGGCTGGACGCCCGCGCGGTGGTGATGGTCCCCGGCGAAGAAAGCAAAAGCTTCTCCAGCTTGGAACAATTGTGCAACGCCCTGCTCGATACCGGCATCGACCGCGGCGGACTGATCGTGGCGCTCGGCGGCGGGGTGATCGGCGATCTCGCAGGCTTCGCAGCGGCCATCCTCAAGCGCGGCGTCGATTTCGTTCAAGTGCCGACGACGCTGCTTTCCCAGGTCGATTCCTCGGTCGGAGGCAAAACCGGCATCAACGCCAATCAGGGCAAGAATCTGATCGGCGCCTTTCATCAGCCGCGTCTGGTGCTGGCCGACACGACCGCGCTTTCGACCCTGCCGAAACGCGAGCTGTCGGCGGGGTACGGCGAAGTGGTCAAATACGGCGCACTCGGCGATGCCGAATACTTCGCTTGGCTCGAAACCAACGCCGTCAAGGCCTTGGCGGGCGATGCGGAGATATTGGTTCGAATGGTGTCGCACGCCTGCCGCATGAAGGCGGACATCGTGGCACGCGACGAACGCGAGTCCGGGGTACGGGCGCTCCTCAACCTCGGTCACACCTTCGGTCACGCGTTGGAGGCCGCCACCGGGTTTTCCGACCGGCTGAAACACGGCGAAGGCGTGGCGCTGGGTATGGCGCTGGCGTTCCGGCTCTCGGTCGAACTCGGTTTGTGCCCGGCTGCGGATGCCGACCGGCTGATCGATCACCTGAAGACCGTCGGCCTTCCGGTTGATGTTGCCGCCGTTCCCGGCCTGCGCCCGACCGTCGATTGCCTTATCGACCACATGCACCACGACAAAAAAGTCAAAAACGGCAAGATAAATTTCGTGCTGGCAAGGCGCATCGGCGAATCCTTCGTCACTGCCGACGTGCCGGTCGACGCGGTGCGGAAAGTCCTGCAGGCCTGATCGAGACATCCCCATGGATATGACCATTTTTTTTACCCTCGGCGGCATTGCGCTGCTGATGGGCTTGAGCGCCTTTTTCTCCGGTTCGGAGACCGCACTGACCGCGGTTTCCCGCGGCAAGATGCTGCAATTCGAAAAAGACGGTTCGCGCGCCGCCGGGCACGTCAACATGCTGATGCGCCGTCGCGAGCGGATGATCGGGGCGCTGCTGCTCGGCAATACCTTCGTCAACATTCTGGCCTCGTCGCTGGCGACTACGGTGTTCGAGGGAAAACTCGGGCCGCAGGCGGTGGCGGTGGTCACCGTGACGATGACGCTGATGATCCTGGTGTTCGCCGAGGTGTTGCCAAAAACCTTGGCGATCGTCCGCACCGACCGGGTGGCGCTGCTTGTGGCACCGTCGGTGCGGGCGGTGGTAGCGGTGTTCGGCCCCGTCGTCGTCGGGGTTCAGTTTTTGGTCTGGAAACTGCTCGGGCTAGCCGGCATCACGCCGAAGGATCCGGCGGCGTCGTCGATGGCGCACGACGAAATTCGCGGTACCGTCTACCTGCGCCACCAGGAAGGCACGGTGGAACGCGAAAGCCGCGACATGATTACCGGCGTGCTCGACCTTTCCGAACTCACCGTCGGCGACGTGATGATCCACCGCAAGAACATGGTGACCATTTCGGCCGACCGCAGCATGATCGAGATCGTCCGCGCCCTCGTCCACTCGCCGCACGCCCGCATTCCGGTATGGCGCGACCAGCCGGAGAACATCGTCGGCGTTTTGCACACCAAGGCGATTGTCCGCGCGGTGATGGCCAATCGCGGCTCGCTTACCGGCCTGGACGTCAAATCGCTGATCCGTCCGCCGTGGTTCGTGCCGGAAACCATGTCGCTGGAGGAGTTGCTCGACGCCTTCCGCGAACGGCACTCGCATTTCGCCCTGGTGGTGGATGAATACGGCGTCATCCTCGGTCTGGTGACCCGCGAAGACGTGCTCGACGAAATCTTCGGCCGCATACCCGACGAGACCGCCGCGGTGTTCCAGTCGGGCATCCATCCCCAGGCCGACGGCTCCTATGTGATCGACGGGGTGACGCCGATCCGCGACCTCAACCGCGCACTCGACTGGGACTTGCCCGACGAAGAGGCCACCACGATTGCCGGGCTGGTGATCCACGAGGCGCGCACCATCCCAGAGGTCGGCCGGCGCTTCGCCTTTTACGGCTTTCAGTTCGAAATCCTGCGCCGCCAGCGCAACCAGATCACCGCGCTGCGCGTCACCCCGCCGGAAACCGACGCGTAACCACCGCCGTCGTTTCCGCCGCACCAAAAGGCGTGATGGGAATAATATCTATACGGTTGGTCCGGTATGTTGGCGGATCGCTTGTGCGGTAATGCCAAGTTGGCTAAATGATTTATGCATGAGCCTTTATTCGGCCTGGTATACGTATCCGTCCGACGAATAGAAATTTCGACTTTTATTTGATTCAAATCCATTTACCAATATTGGTTTTTTCGGAAGTATTGTCGCGCACAATTGCAATATGAGCGACGCCGGCAACATTCCCGCGGCGGTCCGCAGCCAGGACAGCGCCCGCGCCTACAAATCCGCCAAGACGCAAGTGGCCGCAGCGCGTCCCTCGCTCGAAAATCACCTCAACGCCGAAGAAAATATGGGGGCTGAAAGCCATATCGCCGACGGCGCGCAACAGCAAGAACGCGACGCCCCTCATAAGCGGTACGTAACCCAGAACGGCATCCAGCATCAGCCCGACGAAGATCAGGGTGGCATCGTCGATGTGACGGTGTAATACGGACCTGCATGGGTCGTAACCTATGCAGGTCCGACTGGCCGTAAGCGCCATATGGCGCGAAGCCCGCGTGGCGTTTGAACGCCATAGAGCTGCATGGGTACTTTCCCATGCAGCTTGGTATAACGCGATAATCCGCGCCGGCATCATAGCGGCGGGTGCCGGATAAACCGAAAAAATCGATCCAATTTTTCGAAATAATTGAATTGAAATTACCCGCCGATCTTTGTCTCGCTGCAAGATATTGCGGATATAAAAGCACTCATGAGCGATGCGATGACAATTGCGGCAGCGGGCATGGTGCAGACCATGAACCAATTTAATGCCGACGCCGCGCGGACCGTAAAGGCTGCGAGCCAGCGGTCGGCGGACAACAACGACCTGACGCAGGGTCTCGTCGCTCAGGTCGCCGACAAAGCCGCATTCAAGGCCGATGTTGCCACTTTCAATGCCTCGGACAAGATGCTTGGCACCCTTCTCGACACGGTGGCCTAGCCCCTCCTCCTCCTCGCGAAAATCCCCCCACCACCCCAAGCGCGCGAGGAGGGGGAGTAAGGGCTAATCTCTCAGCCCTAACGTCTTCGCCAGATAAACGAAACTGAGCGCAGTCATTTCCGCCTTCTGTTTGTGGTTGGCGGATGCGGCATGGCCGCCGTCGGTGTTTTCGAAAAACAAAACCTCGTGGCCCTGCGCTTCCATCTTGGCCGCCATCTTGCGGGCATGCACCGGACTGACGCGGTCGTCCGATGTGGCGGTGACGAAGAACACCGGCGGATATTTTCTATCCGCCGCCACGTTCTGATAGGGCGAATATTTCAGGATCGCCTCGCGTTCGGCCGGAACGGCGGGGTCGCCATATTCGGCGACCCACGAGGCGCCGGCGCCGATATGGGTGTAGGCGATCATGTCGATCAGCGGCACCTGACAGACCACCGCCCCGATTTTTTCGGGAATTTGCGTCATGACGGTGGAGACCAGCAGCCCGCCGTTGGAGCCGCCCATGATGCCGAGCTGTCTGGGCGTCGTCAGCCCTCGGGCCTCGATGTCGGCAGCCACCGCGGCGAAATCGTCGAACGCCTTCTGGCGGTTCCGCTTCAAGGCCGCGGCATGCCAAGCAGGACCGAACTCGCCGCCGCCGCGGATGTTGGCGAGTACGAAGGTTCCGCCTTTTGCGAGCCACAGCATGCCAAAGCTCGTCATGTAGGAAGGCGTTTCGGAAATTTCGAACCCGCCGTAGCCGTAAAGCACGGTCGGCCGCGGTCCCTCGACCATTTTGGACCGCACCACGAAATACGGAACCTTGGTGCCGTCCTTCGATGTCGCCGCGAATTGCTCGGTGACGAGCCCCGCCGCATCGAACCGCGCCGGCAACGATTTGATCGCCGTCGGCGCATCCTTGCCGTCGTCGGCATACAGCGTCGGCGGCTGGAGAAAACTCTCGAAACCGAACAGCACGTCGCCCCCGAAATCGTCGGTGGCGACGATATCGGCGGAACCGCCGGCGGGCAGCGGAATTTTCGTTTCCGTCCACATACCGCCGGAGAAACGAAATGCGCTGACGCCGCCGACCACATTGTCGAGGTATGAGACGTAGAGCGCATCGCGTCCGCTCGATGCACCGGCAAACGACGCACGCGGTCCCGGCGTGTAGAGCGCGGCCGCTTCGGGCAGAGCATGGGCCTTCTGCAACGCGGCAAGCGGCACCGTATAGAGCGTGCCATTGAGAAGCTTATGGCCGTTCGGCGCGGTCCAGTCCTCGCGCAGACAAAACAGCAACTGCCCTTTGTGCAGTCCCTGGATCGAGGCAACCGGCGGCAGCGGCAGCTTCCACCACGTTTTCCCGTCGGGAAAATAATATTCCTCGCTGAAAAAATCGGGATTGCGTTCGAGCACCGGCAGCACGGTATCGCCGTCGACCAGCCGAACACCACCCACCGCCACGTCGGTACCTTTGCCTTCCAGCAGGGTTTCGGCATCGGCGATGGCTTGCCCCCGCTTCCATTTCTTGACGAGGCGCGGATACCCCGACGTCGTCAACGAACCGGGGCCGAAATCGGTGCCGACGAAGACCGTGTCCCGATCGACGAACGAAACACTGCTTTTGGCCTCGGGCAGAATAAAGCCGTCCGCCACGAAGCGCCGGCTTTCGAGATCGAACTCGCGCACCACCGCCGCATCGCCGCCGCCCCGCGACAGCGAAATCAGGCAACGGGTCATGTCGGGCGTACATGCCGTGCCCTGCCACACCCAGTTTTCCTTCTCGTCGGCGGACAGCGTATCGAGATCGAGAAGAACATCCCATTGCGGATCGGGCTTTCGGTATTCGGCGACCGTCGTGCGTCGCCACAGGCCCTTGGGATGAGCGGCATCCTGCCAGAAATTATAGGCAAGCCCGCGATCCAGCCCGGCATGGGGAATGCGGTCGGTGGCATCGAGCACCTTGAGGGTGGCGTCGAAATAGGTTCGATAACGCGGATCGGCCGTCAAAAGTTTCAACGTCTTATCGTTGTGTTCCTTTACCCAGGAAAGCGGCGTATCGCCGTGTACGTCCTCCAGCCACCGATACGGATCGTCCACGGCAATTCCCTTTCCCGCCGCCAGGGCGGCGAAGGCGGCCAATCCGGCCGCAAAAAATAACAATTTCCGCACAATATCCCTGCAGTTCCAATGCGTAATCGAATTTGAGCCATGCGCTGCAAATCGTCAATGCGGCACTGGCAGGCGGAAAAAGAACACTCTATATAACAGCCATGACGCCATTCTTGAAAATGCACGGGCTGGGCAACGATTTCGCGGTTTTCGACGCGCGGAAACAGACGCTTATGCTCACGCCCGCGGTGGCGCGGGCGCTGGCCGATCGCAGGCGCGGCATCGGCTGCGATCAGATTATCGTCATCGGCGACGGCGCGAATGGCTGTACGGCGACGATGCGCATCGTCAATGCCGACGGCTCCGAGGTCGAAACCTGCGGCAATGCCGCGCGCTGCGTGGCGCGCCTGCTGCTTGAAGAAACCGGCAAGGACACCGTTACGCTCTTTACCCTGGGCGGCAAGCTGTCCTGCCGCGCGGCGGAAGACGGGCTGATCGCCGTCGACATGGGGGCGCCGGTACTCGACTGGCAAACCATTCCGCTGGCCGAGGCCGTCGATACCGACCGCTTTACCTTCGATCTTGCCGGCACGCCGATCGAGGCTTCGGCGGTCTCGCTAGGCAACCCGCACTGCGTGCTGTTCGTCGACGATGCGGAAACCGCCGACGTCGCCGGGTTGGGATCGCAAATCGAAACGCATCCGCTGTTCCCCAAGCGCACCAATGTCGAATTCGTCGCCGTTACGGGCAAGGACGCCTTACGCATGCGGGTATGGGAGCGCGGCGCCGGCATCACCCTTGCCTGCGGCTCGGGCGCCTGCGCCAGCTTCGTCGCGGCGCGGCGGCGCGGGCTGGTCGGCGATGCGTGCGACATGACGCTCGACGGCGGGGCGTTGCGCCTTTCGACGACCGAAGCCGGCCATGTGCTGATGACCGGCCCGGCCGCCTTGGTCTATAGCGGCGAAATCGACTTGACCGAGTTTTCGGCGTGAACGGACCCAAGATCGTCACTTTCGGTTGCCGTCTCAACGCCTACGAATCCGAGGCGATGAGACGGCGCGCCGAAAACACCGAGCTTGCCGACGCCATCATCGTCAACACCTGCGCGGTCACCGCCGAGGCGGTGCGTCAGGCGCGCCAGGCGATCCGCAAGCTTCGTCGCGAAAACCCCAACGCCCGCATCGTGGTCACCGGCTGCGCCGCGCAAACCGCACCGCAAAGCTTCGCCGACATGGCGGAGGTCGATCTGGTGCTCGGCAACGGCGAAAAGCTCAAGCCGGAGAATTACCGCTTTGCACCGGACGAAAAGATCCGCGTCTCCGACATTATGGCGCTGAAGGAGACCGCGCCGCAATTCGTCGGCGGTTTCGAGGGCCGCGCCCGCGCCTTCCTGCAAATTCAGAACGGCTGCGACCATCGCTGCACCTTCTGCATCATTCCTTTCGGCCGCGGCAATTCGCGCAGCATCGGCATGGGCGCGGTGATCGAAGAGGCGAAGAATCTGGCGGCGAACGGCTACGGCGAGATCGTGCTCACCGGGGTCGATCTGACTTCGTACGGCGCCGATCTGCCGGGAAGCCCCCGGCTCGGCGCGCTGGTTAAAAAGCTTTTGAAGCTGGTCCCCGAGGTGAAGCGGTTGCGCCTATCCTCCATCGACTCGATCGAGGCCGACGAAGAGCTGATGCGGGCGATCGGCGAAGAAGAGCGCCTGATGCCGCATTTCCACATTTCGGCGCAAGCGGGCGACGACATGATTTTGAAACGGATGAAACGCCGCCATACCCGCGCCGACACCGTCCGTTTCTGTGAAGCGGTGCGCAAGCTGCGGCCCGACGTCGCCTTCGGCGCCGATCTGATCGCCGGATTTCCCACCGAAACCGACGAGATGTTCGAAAACACCATGAAGCTGGTGGACGATGCCGGGCTTTCTAACTTGCACGTCTTTCCCTTCAGTCCGCGCGAAGGCACGCCGGCCGCGCGGATGCCGCTCATCCCGCGCGAAATCGTCAAAAATCGCGCCAAGCGCTTGCGCACCAAAGGAGAGGCGGCCTTGCAGGCTAGACTTGAATCGCTGGTCGGAAGCGTTCAGGATTTGCTGATCGAAAAACCCGGCCTCGGCCGCACCGCCTGTTTTGCCGAAACCGAATTCTCCGGCAATGCCGAAGAAGGTTTCGTGCGAGCCAAAATCGTAAAAGCCGGAACCGATCGTTTGTTTGCGGAAGTGATGCCATGAGACAATTCGGCGAAGCCCCGCCGCCTCCTTCGTTCTTCGAGCGGCTAAAGGCCGGCTTGGCCAAAAGCGTCGATGTGCTGGGGCTCGGCGACGTGTTGATCCGCCGCAAGCTCGACCGCCAAACCATCGCCGAGTTGGAAGATAGTCTGATCCGCGCCGATCTCGGCCCCGCTTCCGCCGCCGCCATAGCCGCCGCCGTCGCCAAAGGCCGCTACGATGCCGACATCGCGCCGGCGGATTTGCGCGCCCTGATCGCCGCCGAAATCGATAATATCCTGGCCCCTTGCCAAGCACCCTTCGCGCCCGATCCGGCGAAGAGACCGTTTGTGGTACTGGTGGCCGGGGTAAACGGCTCGGGCAAAACCACCACCATCGGCAAAGTCGCCGCCAAACTGACCGGCGAAGGCAAAAAGGTGGTGCTGGCCGCAGGCGATACGTTCCGCGCTGCCGCTATCGAGCAGTTGCAAATCTGGGGCAAGCGGGCCAACGCCGAGGTAGTGGCACGCAATCCCGGCGCCGATGCGGCCGGCCTCGCTTTCGACGCTGTAAAAAAGGCGCACGAAACCAATGCCGACGTGGTGCTGATCGACACCGCCGGCCGTTTGCAGAACAAGGCCGGGCTGATGGCAGAACTTGAGAAGATCGTTCGTGTATTGAAGAAGCAGGATCCGAATGCGCCGCATGCGACGTGGCTGGTGCTCGATGCCACCACCGGTCAGAACGCGATTTCGCAAGTCGAAGCCTTCACTGCGACGGCGCCGTTGACCGGACTGATCATGACAAAACTCGACGGCAGCGCCAAGGGCGGCATTTTAGTGGCGCTGGCGGCGCGTTTCGGCCTGCCTATCCATTTCGTCGGCGTCGGCGAAGGGGTGGAAGATTTGCAGGTTTTCGATGCCGAAAATTTCGCCAAGGCGCTGACGGGGGCCGCATGAATCCGCAAACCAGACGTATGATCGTCGATTTTGCGCCGCTGGTACTGTTTTTCGCGGCTTACAAGTTCGGCGGCCTCTACATTGCCACTGCCACGGTGATCGTCGCCGCCATTGCCGCCCTCGGCATCGGCTGGTGGTTCGACCGCAAAATCTCTCCGGTACCGCTGTTCACCGCCGTTGTGGTGGCGGTACTGGGCGGATTGACCCTTTACCTGCAGAACGCCACCTTCATCAAAATGAAGCCAACTATCGTATATTCCCTGCTTGGTTTCGGCTTGATCGGCGGCGAACTGGCCGGAAAGTCTTTGGTGAAACATATTTTAGGAACGGCCGTCCGCTTAAGCGACGCCGGATGCCGCGGCATGGCGATGCGCTTCGGCGGTTTCTTTTTGCTCATGGCGGTTATCAACGAATTGATCTGGCGAAATTTTTCCGACGACACGTGGGTGAACTATCATACCTTCGGCGCTATTTCGCTGACCATCGTATTTGCGATTTCTCAGGCGCCCTTCTTGGCGAAACATGTGATCGAAGACCGGCCACACGACGACACTTGAATAAAATGCATACGAAACCGCAATTGCAATAGCCTCCGACGTTCGTCGTGAGTATTACCGTGCGTATTCGAATAGTATTTTATCGATTTATTTTTACTGAAAACCGCTTCACAGTCATCCATTTGCATTCTATTGTCCGTATGCGCGTTATCATGACGCGTTCCCGTGCGTAATTGGGATAGTTATCATCAGGGCAATAACTCGTGTCGATATGCATCCGGGGGAACCCATGAAAGGCATGCGCAAGCCGAACGGCGGTTTCGAACTCGCCGACGTGCCGTCGCATTTGATCAAACGTTGCCTCCGGTTTTACGGAGATCTCTATCTTCGCGAAACCGGCGGCGGCGAACTCACCAAGCAGCAGTACACCGTGCTGGCGGCGCTTGAGAACAACGACGGCGTCAGCCAAACCGCGCTGGTCGAGATGACGGGCATCGATCGCTCGACCCTGGCAGAGATGGTGCGTCGCATGCTGGAACGGGGTCTCATCTCGCGCGAACGCACCGAAGCCGACGCGCGGGCCAATGCCATAGCCGTCAGCGCCAGCGGCCGCCGGGCCCTGCGCACGGCCAGGCAGGCCGCCGAACGTGCGGAGAAGGCATTCCTCGAACCGCTGGCGGCTTCGGAGCGCAACCGGTTTGTCAAGGCGCTGGCGGCCATCGCCGCCGCCGGCGAAGCCAACGCTTCGGGCGAGACGGAAAAGCCGCGGGCGAAGCCGAAACGCCGCAAGAGTTGATCAGACCTTGATGTCGACGACGGAGCCTGGCCTCCCGCCGGAGAAGGACTGAGCCGACGAGGCGGAAGCGTTTTGCGTCGCACCCGCCGGTTTGAATTCGAGCGGGGCAAATGCATTGGACGACTTGGCGGCCTGCGCTCCTTGAGCGGCCTGAGGCTGCAGAGCACTGCCCAACGACGCAAGCAAGAGATTGACGGGGTTGATTTGCATGCTGCCAATCCTGGCAAAACTTGGTTTTTAATTTGTTAACAAGCGCAATCCGAAAAGTGGGTACCGGTTTTCGGGTCGATTGCGCGCAATCCGAATCGCCTACCGCTTCGCCTTGCGCCAAGCGCGCCAGGAAAGGCCGACAAGCCCGGATAAAACGGCGATACTGATCCCGTAAGCGGCCCATACATAAGCGCCGTACTCACCCATTTATGGCCCCCGCCTAACCGAACGCACGAGCAAATCGATGCGTATGCGCCAAACCCATAGCCACAGGAAGAACAGCGTATAGCCCAGCGCCATCGACAACAGCGGCCATAGGTAGACCGGCGCCATTGCCGGACCGCCGGCACGGATCAAGCTGGAACCTTGATGCAGCGTGGACCACCATTTCACCGAAAACTCCACCACCGGCAGATCGGCGGCGCCGATCAGTGCCAGTATCGCCGAGGCACGCGCAGCCCTCGCCTCGCCGTCCAGAGAATGGCGCAAGGCGATCAGACCGAGATAGATCAGAAACAGCAAGAGGAACGAGGTCAATCGCGCATCCCACACCCACCAGGCGCCCCACATCGGCTTGCCCCAGATCGAACCGGTGACCAGCCCCAACGCGGTAAAGACGGCGCCGAGCGGCGCGGCCGCCTTCGCGGCCGCATCGGCCAAGGGATGGCGCCAAACCAAGGTGACGACCGCACAAAGCGCGATCAAGCCGTAGGCCATCATCGCCGTCCAGGCTGCCGGCACATGCACGAACATGATGCGCACCGCATCGCCTTGGCGCGCATCGGGCGGCACCGAAAGGCCGAGCGCCAACCCGGCGACCAGACAAAGCCCGGCCCCGGCGCCGAGCCATACCAGCGCCTTGCCGCTGTTCGACATGAATTTCCCAGGCTGTAGAAACGCAATCATACCGTCGCTCTATCTCTTTGTTCCGTCGCAACCTTGCGCGAAAAACCGGATTCCACTTTTGCCCTCATCGCTCTATTCCGCAAGATGGACGCGGATCGCCGCCGCCGCCGCAAAGGGAGACATCGCCAGCGCAACCAGCGAAAACGCCGAGAGCAGCAAAAACGCGCCGCTGCCCACGCCATCGAGCGCCGCCAGCACCGCAGCGGAACCGAAGATCGCTGCCGGGGCCAGAAGCGGCAGCACGATCACCGGCAGCAGCAGCGCACCGCGGCGCAAGGAAAGCGTCAAGGCAGCGCCGCAGGCCCCGAGAGCGCTGATCGCGGCGGTGCCGATCAGCAGCGTCGCAGCCAGCATCAACGCGGCGGGCAACGGAAAGGCGAACATCGCCGCCGCCGGCAGCGCCAACACGGCCAGCGGCAAACCGGTACAAAGCCAGTGCGCCGCGATCTTGGCCAGCGCCGCAAGTTCCAGCGGCAAGGACGATAGCGCGATGAGATCGAGCGAACCGTCCTCGAAATCGGCGTGGAACAGCGTATCCAACGACAACAACGCCGCCAGCATCGCGGCCAGCCATAACACGCCGCCGCCGATACGCACCAACAAGGCCGGATCCGGCCCCACCCCCAACGGCGTCAGCACCGCCACGGCGGCGAAGAAACCCAGCGCCACGCCGATGCCGCCGGCGCGCCATGCCAGCCGCACATCGCGCCGCATCTGGGCGAAAAAAGCACTCATGCTCCCTCCAGATGCAAATGCCGGCAGGGAAGTTCCAATGGGTCGTGTCCGGCGACCACGGCGAGGCCGCCTTCGCGGCAATGCGCCTCGATCGCCCGGCGCGTCAGCCCCCGCCCCTCTTCGTCGAGCGAAACCAACGGCTCGTCGAGCAGCCAAACCGGCCGCCCCATCAGCATCAGCCGCGCCAGCGAGGCGCGCCGCTTCTGCCCGGCCGACAGCATGCGCGCCGGCAAATCGGCCGTTTTCGTCAAATCGAACCGTTCCAGAGCTTGCTCGGCGCCGCAAGCGCAATAAAGGCCGGCAAAAAAACCGAGCTGTTCGCGTAAGGTTAGCTGCGGTTTCAGGGCGGTTTCGCATCCCAGCCAACCGACCAGATGCGCACGATCTTCGGCATCCTCGGCGACGATACCATCCGCCGCGATCCGCACATCCCCGGCGGCCGGCGGCAACAACCCGGCGAGCATGCGCAACAGCGAGGTTTTACCTGCCCCATTCGGCCCGGTTAGCGCCATAATCCCGCCCCCGACCACCGAAAAGCATAGATTCTCGAACAGGCGTCGGCCGCCGCGCACGCAAGTAAGATTCGAAGCCGTTAACGTGGCCGTCATCATGCACACCCCGCCGTCCCTGCTGCACCCGCACGCATTTTGCCGCAGATGCGAAGTATAGGTAAACGGGGCGTGGTGTATAATAGAATCAAGGTATTAATAGAATAAAATTGCGTCTTTCCGTGTTGCACCTGCACAAAAATGCTGGACAGGAAGGAAGGTGTCATGGTCTTGTAACCGCTGGCGGCTGAGACTGCGGCAATATCATACGGGTAGGCGCGTGGCGGAAGAAAGACCAAAGACCTTCGGTCCGGTCATCATCAAAAAGTACGCCAACCGGCGTCTTTACGATACGCGGACCTCGGCTTACGTGACGCTCGACCATTTGTCCGAGATGGTCAAACAAGGTGTCGCCTTCGAAGTCCACGACGCCCGCACCAACGAAGACATCACCCGCTCGGTTTTGCTCCAGATCATTTCGGAAGAGGAATCGCGGGGGCAGAATCTGCTCTCGATTCGCTTCCTGCGCATGCTGATCCGCTTCTACGGCGACAGTATGCAACTGTTCGTGCCCGGTTATCTCGACTTGGCAATGGACAACCTATCGCGCAATCGCGAGACCATGCGCGAACGGCTGACCGAAGCCTTGGGCGGCAATCCGCAGGCGCTGGAGCATGAATCCCGCCGCAGTCAGAAGCTGATGGAAAAAGCGGCCGAATTGATGCAGCCCTTCGATGCGCCGGGGCAAAGCAACGACAACTACGTCGATGCCAGCAAGGTACAATCGGCGCGTTCGGCGGCCGAGATCAGCCAGCTCAAGAACGAAATCGAAGAGATGCGCAAATTGATCGGCCAGCTCAGCGGCCAAAGCTGAGCCTTCCTTAAAACCGTATATCGACATAATCGGCCACGCAACCGCATAAGCGCGATGTCTGCTGGATGAGCGAAGCCGAAATCCTCGCCGCCGACGATGTGCATGAAAACGCCACGGCGTATTTTCGCCGGTGACGATCGAGTGGCAGCGGCATTGCCCGGATCGCAAATTCATCGTTCATGCGTAAACGATCGGATGATGCGTGTTCTTTCGGAAAATTTCTCGCCATGCCGGCCGCCGCGCGTTATTTTCGATCGGAAATGGGAGAACGACATGACCGGCCGGATCGACGCACGCTTGAAGGAGCTTGGAATTATGCTACCCGCGCCGCCCGCGCCGGTGGCAAGCTATGTGCCGACAGTCGTCAACGGCCAAACCGTTTATGTCTCCGGGCAAATTCCGGTCGAAGGCGGCGCCCTGAAATATGTCGGCATCGTCGGCGCCGATCTGGCGGTGACGGAAGGCCAGGCGGCGGCGAAACTCTGCGCGATCAACGTGCTGGCCCAGCTCAAGGCGGCGGTCGGCGATCTCGACCGGGTAACGGCTTGCCTCAAGCTGACGGTGTTCGTCAACGCCGCACCCGGCTTTACCCAGCACCCGGAAGTCGCCAACGGCGCCTCGGATGTGATGGTCGCGGTATTCGGCGATGCCGGCAAGCATGTGCGCTCGGCGGTCGGCGCAGGCTCGCTGCCGCGCGGCGTGGCGACGGAAGTGGAAGCGATTTTTGCATTCGAGTGAGGAAACACATGGCTTACGATCCCGACAATATTTTCGCCAAGATCCTGCGCGGCGACATTCCCGCGGTGAAGGTTTACGAGGACGACCGCACCCTCGCCTTCATGGATGTGATGCCCCAGGCCGACGGCCATGTGCTGATCGTGCCCAAGGAACCGGCGCAGAACATTTTCGAGCTGTCGCCCGACGGTGCGGCGGCGGCGATCAAGACCGTCCAGAAAATCGCCACGGCGGTGAAAAAGGCGCTCGACGCACCCGGCGTGATGCTGGTGCAGCTCAACGGCGAGGCCGCCGGACAAAGCGTGTTCCACATTCATTTTCACGTCATCCCGCGCGTCGCCGGCGTCGATCTAAAATTTCATGCCCGCGAAATGGCTGCCCCCAAAGACTTGGAGGCGACCGCCGCCAAGATCAGGGCTGCCCTATAAGCGAGGATAACGGCACGCGGGTTACCGCAACATCTTCCTTGTTCGCGGCGTATCCGACGTAAAGATATCCGTTCCACACCACGCTTTTGGGATAGTGGTAGCCGGGGCGCTTGTAGCGGCCGGGATAGCGTAGCGGCGGCAAATCGGCGGTCCCGCGCAACAGATAGGCGCGGTCGAAAATCTTGCCGTCGCGGCTTAAACCGATCGCCAGCGGAATACGGGTCTTGTTGCCGCTCGGTGCGTTGACCAGAAACGCAGTGCCGTCGGGAAGATTTCCGGCGCTCAATTTGGCGCGTGCGTCCGGCATGGCGGTCAACTCCGGCGTGGTCCAGGTTGCCCCGTCATCGCAGCTTTGCGCCGCCAGAACCTTGAAGCTTTCGGCCTGGTCGCGAAATGCCATAGTCAGGCAAGGGCCGGACAGGAACACACTCGGCTCGATCTCGCGGCTGACATTTCCTTCGTGCGGCAGGTTTTCCATTTTGCCCCGCGCCCAGCCGCTCACCCCCAAGGGGTCGCCGGTATAAAACGGCGCAACGATCATGCCGGGACGAAGATGAAACGCCGTAACGATCCGCCCCGACGGCAACGCATGCGGATCTTGTTCGATGATACCGTCGATCGGCTTGCCGTCTACCCCCGTCACTTTTTTGCGCGCCGACCAATGCACGCCGTCGCGGCTGGTCATGTATTCGGTATGGCCACCGGGATGCGAGCCATCGGCTTTAACGAACCCCTCGGGCCAGACATTGATGAAGACGACCAGGGTTTTGCCGTCGCTCCACCAGCCGCCACTGGAATGCATCGCCGGGCCGCGCCCCGCAGGCACCAACACTTTCGGCTTCGACCAATGAGTGCCGTCAGAACTGACCGCATAGGCGACCCAGGTATCGACGCTGTCCTCGTCGCGCGCCGAACTTTGCCATTGCGCGTACAGCTTGCCCCGAAACGGAAACAGCACCACGCCGTTGGAAAATTTATCGGTCTTTTCGGTGGGAGCGAAAACGACGACGTTTTCCGCCCCCGGCGCACGGCGCAGACCGAGATCGGGTTTGGCCGGATCGAACAGCGGTGCAACGTCGAACGGCGCGGCGGCTAAGGATGCCACACACGTCGCGGCAAACATAAGCGCGAAACCCGCCAGACATCCGTTCAATGCCATTGCACTCATCCGCAATCCCTTCCGCCATCCGCCCATACTATGCCACCGCGGTCCGCCGTTCGACAGCTTGACATTAGTTCAATATCGTACTATATGCCGTCTAACCATTTTAAGGGTATTACGATGAAACTGGCGATATGCACACTTCTGCTCGGCATCCTGGCGGCACCCGCCGCCGCATCCCCCGCTTCGGTACCCGATCACATCGTCGCAATGGAACGGGCGGCGCTCGACCGCTGGGGAAACGGCGACCCGTCGGGGTTTCTTGAAATATTCGCGCCGGACGTGGTCTATTTCGATTCCGCGCAGAAGAAACGGGTAGACGGCTTGGCGGCGATGACCGCGCTTTACGAAAGCATTCGCGGGAAGGTCCATTTCGAACGCTACGAATTGATCGACCCCAAGGTGCAGGTTATCGGCGATGCGGCGGTACTGACCTTCAACTTCGTGTCGTGGGACGAAAAAGGCGAACCCAACCGCTGGAACACCACCGAAGTCTATCGCCGTGACCCCGCCGGCTGGCGCATCATACAATCCAATTGGTCGATGACCGAGGTCATGAAACCATGATCGAAAAGCCGTACCTCCTCCGCTTGATGAACGAATCCGAGGCGGTGTGGCTCGCAACCGTCGGTACGGACGGCCCCAGCATCCGCGCGCTGGTCAACCTGCGGCGGGCCGATCTCTATCCTGGCCCCGCCGCCACCGCCCGCACCGACGATTTCACCGTCTATCTATCCACCTCGCGCGCCTCGGCCAAGGTGCGCGAAATTGAAGCCGATCCCAGGGTGTCGCTGTATTATTGCACACCGGCGCGCTTCGAAGGCGTCACGCTGAACGGCACCGCCGGGGTCTCGGAAGACGAGACGTTGCGCCGCGCGTTGTGGCACGAGTCCTGGCGCATCTACTGGCCGGACGGCGCCGGCAATCAGGATTATGTCATACTGAAAATCGTGCCGAAGGCGATCTTCGGCTGGCACGGTTCCGAAGCGTTCGATTTCAAACCGGAGATGCCATGAACGAAAAGCGGCACGGCGGCTTCCTCGTCGCCAAAGTGCATCAGGCGGCGGGGCGTTGCTTTTCGCGCATGTTGCGCGCGCGCGGCATGGAGATCAATCCGGCGCAGGGACGGGTGCTGTTCGTGCTGTGGCAGGAAGGGCCGATGCCGCTCGGCGAACTGGCAAAAAAAGTTTCGCTGAACAAATCGACGCTGACCAATGCCATCGACCGGCTGGAAGAGGCCGGCGAAGTGACGCGGGTGCGCAGCGGCGACGACCGGCGGCGGATCGATGTGTGCCTGACCGACCGCAACCGCAAGACACGCAAGCTTTACGAAGACGTGTCGGCGGAAATGTCGGCCCAGTTCTATCGCAGCATCGGCGACGACGACATCGTCCGCTTCGAGCGCACGCTGGAACGGATACTCGGCAATCTGGAATGAGACGCTTCAGCCGAACTTGCCCGACTTCGCCCAGCCCTTCGGCGGCAAACGGCCGGACTGAGCGCGTTCGCCCTTCCATTCCTTGAGTTCGGAAGGCGTGAAGGTGCGGCCGTTCTCGTCTTTCAGCCCCTGTTTCCAGGTGAAGGTGGTGGCGTCCAATAGCCCGCCGTCCTTGTAGCGTTGCAGATAGTTGCCCTGCCCACGCGCCATTTCCGGCAGGTCGGCCAACGGAAAGATCAGCAGTTTGCGGTTCTCGCCGATCACCGCCAAGCTATCGCCGTCGGCGAAGCGGCAGACGCAGGCCTCGCCCGGCGATTTGACGTTCATCACCTTCTTGCCGACCTTGGTCATCGCCACCGCCTCGTCTTCGTTGGTGACGAAGCCGTGACCGCTCGATGCGGCGAGCAGCAGTTTGCGCCCCTCGGCATGGACGAACATGATGACGATGTCGGCATCCGGCGGCAGATCGATAAAGCTGCGGATGGCTTCGCCGTTGCCGCGCCCGCCCGGCAATTTCGAGCAATCGAGAGTATAGAAGCGCCCCTCGGTCGAGAACATCATCAGCTTGTCGGTGGTCTCGGCGTGAATCCAGAAGCGTTCGCGGTCGCCCTCGCGGTACTTCACCGCGTCGGACATTTCCTGGTGGCCCTTGAACGACCGCAGCCAGCCCTTTTGCGAGCACACCACGGTGATCGGCTCGCGCTCGACGAAATTCTCCATCGCCGCGACTTCCTCGGCGATGTCCGGCACCTTGGAGAAGGTCGAACGCCGCTTGCCGAGTTTGGTCTTCTGGCCGAACTTGGCGTCGATCTCCTTCATTTCGTCGATCAGTCTCTCACTCTTCAGGCTTTCCGAGCCGAGCAGCTTCTTCAGTTCCTTCTGTTCCTTGCTCAACTCCTTGTGCTCGCCGCGGATCTGCATTTCCTCCAGCTTGCGCAAGGCGCGCAGGCGCATATTGAGGATCGCTTCGGCCTGATTGTCGGTGAGCTTGAACGCCTTGATCAGCACCGGCTTGGGCTCGTCCTCGGTGCGGATGATCTTGATCACCTTGTCGAGGTTGAGATAGGCGATCAAATAGCCTTCCAGCAGTTCCAGCCGGGCGGCGATCTTGCCTAAGCGGAACCGGGTGCGCCGTTCCAGCACCTCGTAACGATGGGCGATGAAGGCGTTGAGCGCCTCCTTCAGACTCATCACTTTGGGCACCAACCCCTTGTCGAGCACGTTCATGTTGAGCGGCACACGCGTCTCCAGATCGCACTGGCGGAACAACTGCTCCATCAAGAGTTCCGGCTCGACGTTGCGGGTTTTGGGCACCAGCACGATGCGCACGTCCTCGGCACTTTCGTCGCGCACATCGTCGAGAAGCGGCACCTTCTTCTGCTCGATCAGCTCGGCGATCTTTTCGATCAGCTTGGCCTTCTGAACCTGATAGGGAATTTCGGTGACGACGATGGCATAGCTGTTGCGGGCGCCCTCTTCCTTGTGCCACTTGGCGCGCACCCGGAAGGAACCGCGCCCGGTGCGATAGGCTTCGGCGATCGCCTCGGGCGTCTCCACCACGATGCCGCCGGTGGGCAAATCCGGCCCTTTGACGAATTTCATCAAGCTGTCGTCGCGGGTGTTGGGGTTTTTGATCAACGCCACGGTCGCCGCGCACAACTCGCCCAAATTGTGCGGCGGGATGGACGTCGCCATACCGACGGCGATGCCGTTCGATCCGTTGGCGAGCAGGTTCGGGAATGCGGCGGGCAGAACGATCGGCTCGTCTTCCTCGCCGTCGTAGGTGGGGCGAAAATCGACTGCGTCCTCGTCCAGCCCGGCGAGCAGCGCTTGCGCCGCCTCGGTCATCCGGCTTTCGGTGTAGCGCATGGCGGCGGCGCTATCGCCGTCGACGTTGCCGAAGTTGCCCTGGCCGTCGACCAGCGGATAGCGCACGGCGAAGTCCTGGGCCAGACGCACCAGGGCGTCGTAGACCGCGGTGTCGCCGTGAGGATGATATTTGCCGATCACGTCGCCGACGACGCGGGCGCACTTCTTGAACCCGGCCGCCGGATTGAGACCGAGCAGGCGCATGGCGTGCAGCAGACGGCGATGCACGGGCTTAAGCCCGTCGCGCGCATCGGGCAGCGCCCGCTGGGTGATGGTGGACAACGCATAGGCGAGATAGCGCTGCGACAGCGCATCGGCCAAGGGTTCGGGGCGAATATCGTCTTTTACGGGTATGGCGTTCATAACCTGTGGTCTACTGTGATTCGCGGGCGGCCAGACTATCCAGCCTTATACGCGGCGGCGGCAATTCCTTGCGGTTGGGACGCAAGGCACGTTCGCTAAGGAAATGGCCGGTCAATTTCAAGCCCAACGCGATGTCGGACGGCAAAACCGGGTTTTGCGCCCCGAGCAGGAAGGCCGGCAGGAGCAACAACCGATCCGCGTAAGCCGCCCCGGCCGCACCCGACACCGCCCGTCCGGTGCGCGGCGAAACATAACGCAGGTCTTCTCGGGAGCCGGTAGCGGCGCATTTGGACAGATCCAGCCCGAACCCCAGCGCCTCCAGCAGCCCCAATTCCCAGCGCACGTAGAGCGGCCCCCAATGCGACAGTCCGTCCTCGGCCAGCGCATCGAGCAGAATAACGGACGCCTCGAATACCGCCGGGCACTGCGCCCGTTCGGGCAGCACCAGACCGACCGTCGCCGTCATCGCATTCAGGCCGATCAGCGCATCGTGCGATTCCATCACCGCGCCGGCCCGTGCCGATGTCGTCTCCACGGTAAAGCCGCCGAGATGTTCGGACAGCCGCGCCCGCCATTCGACCTTGAGGGAATTTCCCGGTTGCAGTACCGCCCGGAACCTTCGCGACGCGCCGCCGCGCACCAGACCGAGATGGCGGCCATGCTCGCGGGTCAGCACCTCCAGGATCGCGGCGCTTTCGCCGTGGGCGCGGGCATTGAGAACGATGGCGTCGTCGGACCAGTCCATGAGCCCCCTTCTTGGGGTATTATCGCATCAGGAAATAGACCATCACGCCGATGGCGAACAATCCGCCCAGCAACACCGTCCAAGCCGTCATTCCGAACCCCGGCGGCTTCGGCATTGCCTTGGCGACATAGTCGCCGGTATCCATCGAGCAATTCGGCAAAGGCAGCCCTTTGGTGGACACCAGCGCCCGGACGATCAACTCGACCGCTTCGCGCGCGCCGGGTCCGAGCGACTTCGAGACGGCCTCGCCCTGCCCCATGCCGGGGATCTTGCCGCTCAATTCCGTCCCTACCGGCCCCGGGATTTGGCGCGGCCGTTTGTGGCCGAGCGCCTGAAAAAACTGACCGTCGTATACGACGACATTGGCGCCGCCATCCTGCCTTCCGTGTTGATGCAGGATAAGACAATGTTCTTTGGCGTCCCGCCGAAGATGCCCTTCGCGGACCGTCACGCCGAATTGCGAAAAATCGCGCTCCAACTCCCGCAGTTGCCCGAGCAGCAAGTCCAAACGCGCCGTGGCAACGATCTGCCGCTGCTGTTTGTTCTGCCGCTCCTGCTCGTCGATCCGCACGAACAGATCGCTTTCGAATTCCCCCGTCATGGCGCCCTACCCTTCGGGAAACTCCAATCCCATGTCGCGATAGTGCTCGCGGTTTTCGTCCCACTTTTCGCTGACCTTGACGAACAGGAAAAGATGCACCCGGCGTCCGAACAACCCTTCCATCTCGCGGCGCGCGGCCTCGCCGACCGCCTTGATCGCCGCGCCGCCCTTGCCGAGCACGATCTTCTTCTGTCCCTCGCGCTGGACATGGACGATCTGATCGATCCTGACCGAGCCGTCCTTGCGTTCTTCCCATTTTTCGGTCTGCACCGCGCAGGCATAGGGCAGTTCGTCGTGCAGGCGCAGGTAAATTTTCTCGCGAGTGATTTCCGAGGCCAGTAGCCACGACGAAATGTCGGCGGTTTGATCGGGCGGATAGAGCCACGGCCCGGCCGGCATTTTCTTGGCGCACCATTCCGCCACCTCGTCGAGGCCGTCGCGCTTGAGCGCCGAAATCGGAAAGATTTCCTCGAAAATGCCTTCGCCGTTGAACTTCTCGATTAGCGGCAACAGTTCCGCCCGCGGCACTGCGTCGATCTTATTGAGGATAAGCGCCACCGTACGCCCCGCCGCCTTCAGCCCCTCGATGATCGCGGCGGTGTCGTTCGCCGCCGGCCCGTGTGGACGCAAACCGACATCCTCGGCATCGACCAGCAGCGCCACCGCATCGGCGTCGCCCGCCCCGCTCCATGCCGCGTTCACCATCGCCCGGTCGAGCTTGCGGCGTGGATTGAAGATGCCGGGCGTATCGACCAGCACAATCTCGGCCTCACCGCGCACGAAGATACCGCGCACGTTCATCCGGGTGGTCTGCACCTTGGGGCTGACGATGGCGACCTTGGCGCCGACCAGCGCGTTGACCAGCGTCGATTTTCCGGCGTTCGGGGCGCCGATGATGGCGACGAAACCGCACGATGTCATGTCATAAGTCCCAATCGTTGCAAAAGCCTGTGCGCGGCGTCCTGTTCGGCCTCGCGCTTCGAGCCGCCTTCGCCTTCCTGCGGCGCCTCGCCGTCGACCTGCACGTGAACGGTGAAGCGCGGCGCGTGGTCCGGCCCGATCCGGCCGACGACGGCATATTCCGGCATGCAGCGGCGGCGTTCGCGCCCCTGCGCCCATTCCTGCAAGACCGTCTTGGGATCGCGCATGTCGGTATTGAGTTCGGCGAAGGCATCGCGCCAGAAACGGTCGATGAAACCGTTCGCCGCCGCCATACCGCCGTCGAGATAAAGGGCGGCGATCACCGCCTCGCAGGCCCCCGATAGAATGGCGATTTTCTGCCGCCCGCCGCTCTGCGCCTCGGCCTTGGCGAGAATGAGATACGCCGACAAACCCGCCGCATCCGCCGCACTGGCGCAGGCCTCGCGCCGCGCCAGGGCATTGAACTTCAACGCCAGCGCGCCTTCTTCGTCGGCGGGGTACATGGCATGTAGCCGCTCGGCGACGATCAGGCCGAGCACCCGGTCGCCGAGGAATTCCAGCCGTTCGTTGGAGGCGCCGGAATCGGCGCTGGAATGGGTCAGCGCGCGTTCGAGCAACGTCTTGTCGGCAAAGCCGTAGCCGAGCTTTTCTTCAAGGTCAGTCAATGACGGTGAATATCCGCTCGGCCCGGATTGCGAGCGGCCAGGTCCATATTTTCCAGGGAGTTGTTTTTTCACCATCGATCGAAAAAAACCTAAATAGCGCTTTGCCGACGAGATTCTCTGCCGGAACGTATCCTACATCCATCCGGCTGTCGTTCGAATCGTCACGATTGTCGCCCATCATGAAATAATGCCCGGGCGGAACGATATAGGTCTTTGTGTCGTCGCCCGGTCCGGCGGGGTCTTGATCCAGCACAACATAGGATTTTCCGCCCGGCAGCGTCTCGCGGTAGCGGGCGATATGATGCTCATAACCGGTACCGGTGTCGATGAAATCGGCGATTCGCCGCTTAGGCACCGCCTGATCGTTGACATAGAGCACACCGCCGGTCATCCGAACGCGGTCGCCCGGCAATCCGACCAGCCGTTTGATGAAGACCGTAGAAGGATCGCCCGGCGGAGCGAACACCAACACGTCACCGCGCGAGGGGTCGCGGAACAGCACCCGCCCGAACGACGGCAGATACCGCCCCAGCGGGAAGGAATACCGGCCGTAGCCATAGGCGAATTTGTCGACGAAAAGGTAGTCGCCGACCAGCAGCGTACTCTCCATCGAGCCGGAGGGGATGTTGTAAGGCTGAAACAGGAAGGTTCGCACCACCAAAGCGACCGCCAGCACGACCAGCAGGAACTGCGTCAGATCCCACCAACTTTCGCCTGCAGGCTGGTCTTCCCGCGCGACCGCGCCGCCCCCAGGTTCGCCGCCGTCTTCCGGCTCCTCGTCCTCGGTGTCGTCACCTTCGTCATCGTCGAAATCGTCGCCGCCGCCTTCGATGCGGCGGCCGCGACCGTCCTCGCCCCCCCGATTCCACCTTTGGCCCGGCGCCGCGGCATCGCCCGCACCTTCCAACGCCAGCCGGGGATCCGACTCGCCTTCGCAAGGCTCCAGCGGTTCCGGCGGCAGCCTGTGGACGGGAATATCAGTCATCGCGTAACGGAGAAAAGAGGACGAACCGGGCAGCGTCAAGGCGAATATGACGGCGAAGGAGAAATAGATTTCATCGATCCGGCGACGGCTCCGCCGACACGATCACCACCGCCTGCGCCAGAGGATACTCGTCGGTCATCGTCAATTTGATGACGGGGATATGTCGGTTGGGCGTGAGTTCGCGAAGCCTTCGCAACGCGCCGCCGGAAAGCTGCAATTCCGGCATGCCGCTGTCTTGGTTAACGACGCCGATGTCGCGCCATGCCACCCCTTGGTTGATGCCGGTGCCCAGTGCCTTGGCACAGGCTTCCTTGGCGGCGAACCGCTTGGCGTAGCGTCCGGCCGGCATGGCGTGACGTTCGCAGAATTCCCGTTCCGCAGGGGTGAATACGCGATCCAGAAACCGCTCGCCGAAGCGCGCAATGCTCGCCTCGATCCGGCGGATATCGACCAGATCGTTGCCCAGACCGAGGATCACGGACGCGCCTCGTCCATCCGCCTGCGCATGCCCTGAATCGAGGCTTTCAAGCCGACAAAAATCGCCTCGCCGACCAGAAAATGGCCGATATTGAGTTCGGAAATCTGCGGAATGGCGGCGATGGGCGCCACATTGTCGTAGGTCAGGCCGTGGCCGGCATGGACTTCAAGACCGATGCCGGCGCCGTAAACCGCGGCGGCACGGATTTTCTCCAATAACCGCTTTTGCTCTTCGCCCTCGGCGTTGCTGAAGGCGCCGGTATGCAGCTCGACCACCGGGGCCCCCATCGCCTTGGAGGCGTCGAGATGACGTTTGTCCGGCTCGATGAACATCGACACCCGAATGCCGGCATCGACCAGTTTGCGTACGATGGGGCCGAGTTGCGCCACCCGGCCGGCGGCGTCGATGCCGCCTTCGGTGGTGCGCTCCTCGCGCCGTTCCGGCACGATGCAACACGCATGCGGCAGATGCTTAAGGGCGATCTCGGCCATCTCCTCGGTTCCCGCCATCTCCAAATTGAGCGGCAGATCGATCTCCAGCCTCAGACGCTCGATGTCGGAATCGGAGATGTGGCGGCGATCCTCGCGCAAATGCGCGGTAACGCCGTCCGCCCCCGCCTCTTCCGCCAGGTGGGCGGCGCGCACCGGATCGGGAAACACCCCGCCGCGCGCGTTTCTGATGGTGGCGACATGATCGATGTTAACGCCGAGACGAAGTTTCGACATAGATAAGCTCCGAAAAACCGTCCGCTTACGAGAACCAAGCGGCCGGACAACCGAACGATTATGCACACTACACATACCATACCAACGAGAACCGGAAAGCCCATCGGCGCAAGCGGGTCAATCTGATCACAACAGGCCCTAACCCGCTCCGCTTATTTGAGGCTTGCGAAGACGACGGATACGAACGTCGCGCCGATATACGGCGTCTCGGATCATTCGACGGAAAGATCAACTGGAATTCGTTGCCTGTGAAAAAGTCCCCCGCTGCGCTTTGGTACTTTTACACAATTGGAACGTAAGGAAAAAACTCGCTCGGGGCGGCTTACGCTCGCCCCGAGGGCGGGGAAAAACGTCAACCCCGAGTGCAGAACCGCCTCAAACGAGGAGGTGGCCCTATAATATCGTGAAAAAGTACACTGAGGCCTTTAGGCCGAAGGACTTTTTCACGGACGACGAATTACGGGATATTGGTCGGAGCGAGTGGATTTGAACCACCGACCCCCAGTCCCCCAGACTGGTGCGCTAACCAGACTGCGCCACGCTCCGTTACCAATTGCAGGCCCAAGACCTGCGGGGAGGCGGACTAATAAGCGCAATTCGCCGACGTGTGAAGCGGCCCGGCGATAAAATCGCGCGATTAATCAAAAATATCCGCCGCCGACGGCAAAGCCGCCCGGCAGCGCCGGTTAATGCCGTGCCGTGGCGGCACGGGCGGTGCGCAGGCGCTTTTTCAGGGTCAATAGCTCGGCCAACAGCATTTCCAGCTTTTCGCGTTCTTCCTCGGCCAGCGACTGATGTACTTCCACGAGATGAGCCACCGCTTCCTCCGCCGGATCGTTGGGTTTGATGCCGATCATCGGCTCGGGCGCATCGCCCGGTTCGATCGCCGGTGCGGGGGCCACCATCGCTTCGCCTTGCCCGATGTCGGCGACATAGCGCGCCCCGTGATCGCGCAGCAATTTCTGCACGCCCTTGATGGTATAGCCCTCGCCGTAGAGCAACGCCCGGATGCCGCGCAAGAGGTCGACATCGTCCGGCCGGTAATACCGCCTGCCGCCGGCCCGCTTCACCGGCCTGATCTGCGCAAAGCGGCTCTCCCAGAAACGCAGCACGTGCTGGGGCAAATCCAACTCGACGGCGACTTCGCTAATGGTACGGAACGCTTCAGGCGACTTAACGCGCACAACAACCGACGGAGCAGACATCAGTCATCCTTCTCGGGCGTCGGCGTCTGCCCGTTGATAACCGCCTTCAACACATGGCTGGGACGGAAGACCAACACCCGGCGCGGTGCGATCGGCACCTCATCGCCGGTCTTGGGATTGCGCCCCATACGTTGCGATTTCTGACGTACCGCAAAGGTACCGAACGAAGACAATTTCACCGTTTCTCCCTTGGCGAGAGCGGCGCACATTTCTTCGAGAATATCCTCCACCATCTGGGCGGATTCGTTGCGCGACAGACCGACCGTCTGAAATACGGCCTCGGTCAGATCGGCGCGTGTCAAAGTTGTGCTAGGCATGGGCCCCGGCGACTCCCCTGTTGATATGTGCAAAACTATGCGCAACCGGGATTTGCCGTCAAGATCAACGGGATAGATGGCGGCATCAAAGTGCGGTTTACCAGCGCAACAGGGCCGCCCCCCACGCGAATCCGCCGCCTAATGCCTCTAAAAGCAGCAAATCACCGGGTTTTACCCGCCCATCGGCCACCGCGGCGGTCAAGGCCAGAGGAACCGAGGCCGCCGACGTATTGCCCTGAAGGGCCAAAGTGGAGACCACTTTTGCTTCGTCGATGCCGAGTTTCTTGGCGATTCCGTCCAAGATTCGCTGATTGGCCTGATGGGGGACGAACCAATCGACGTCGGAGATGGCGACGCCGGCAGCTTTTGCGGCAGCTTCCATCGACGAGGCGATGTTGTTCACCGCATGGCGGAACACTTCCTTGCCCTGCATGCGCAGATGGCCGGTGGTGCCGGTGCTCGAGGGCCCGCCGTCGACATATAGAAGGTCGTGCATCCGTCCGTCGGAGAATATTGCGGTCGCAAGAATGCCGCGATCACGGCTGTCGCCCGCCCCCTCGTCCGCCGCCAGCACCACCGCGCCGGCGCCGTCGCCGAACAGCACGCAGGTGGTGCGGTCGTTCCAATCCATCAGCCGGCTCATGCAGTCGGCGCCGATCACCAGAGCGCGCTTGACCGTCCCGGTACGGATGAAGTTGTCGGCAACCGCCAATGCAAAGACGAAGCCCGAACATACCGCCTGCACGTCGAACGCCGCACCGCGCGTCATGCCGAGGCGCGCCTGCACCATCGTCGCCACGGCGGGAAAGGTTTCGTCCGGCGTAGTGGTGGCGCAGACGATCAGATCGATGTCTTGGGCGCCGATCCGCGCGGCATCAAGCGCTGCCCGTGCCGCCCTGAACGCCAAGTCGGACGTCTTTTCGCCTTCGGCGGCAAACCGCCGTTCGCAAATGCCGGTGCGGGTTCTGATCCACTCGTCGCTGGTATCTACCGTAGCGGAAAGATCGGCATTGGTGACGATCTTTTCCGGCAGGTACGACCCGCTTCCGAGGACGATCGATCGGATCACGCGTTGTCCGGCTCCCGGCCTGCGTTGATTCCGGCCTGGTCGGCCCGGATGCGGGAGATAACGTCGCCCTCGGCCATGTCGATCGCCATATCGATGGCGGAGGCAAAGCCGAACGCGTCGGAACCGCCGTGGCTCTTCACCACCAGACCGTTGAGCCCGAGAAAAATGCCGCCGTTAGCGGCGCTGGGGTTGAGCCGGCTGCGCAAGGACTTCAACGCGCCGGACGCGAGGAACGCACCCAATCTGGCCGTAAACGAACGTTTGAGCGCACCGCGCAGGTAGGTGGCGATCAGCTTGGCCGCGCCTTCGGCGGTCTTGATCGCAACGTTGCCGGTAAAGCCGTCGGTCACCACCACGTCGACGGTATGGTTGGTGATGTCGTTGCCTTCGACGAAACCGTAGAATTCGATCGGCAGATTGGCATTGCGCAAGGTGTGGGCGGCGTCCCTCACCTCGTTGTTGCCTTTCACTTCCTCCTCGCCGATGTTGAGGATGCCGACGGTCGGGCGCTCCAGCCCAAGCACCGCACGAGCGAAAGCCTCGCCCATCACCGCAAAATCGACCAGTTGCCGGGCGTCGCATTCGACGTTGGCGCCGACGTCGAGAAACACGCACTGCCCCAGCCGCGACGGCATCAGACAGGCGATGGCAGGCCGCGAAATACCGTCGAGCACGCCGAGATGATACATCGACATTGCCATCAGCGCGCCGGTGTTGCCGGCCGAAACCGCCACATCGGCTTCGCCGTCCTTCACCGACACGATAGAGCGCCACATGCTGGTGTCGCGGCCGCGGCGAAGGGCAAGCGAGGGCTTGTCCTCCATCTTCACCGCGCGCGGAGCGTGACGAATGGTCAGGCGCGAAGCCAGCTTGGCCTTGCGCCGGCCGAGCAACTTGGTCAGCTCCGCCTCGTCGCCATGCAATATGTAGTTGACGGTCGGATGGCGCGGCAACGCCCGCGCAAGCGCGGAAACCACCATCGACGGACCGGCATCGCTGCCCATTGCATCGATCGATACTGTCAGCTTGCGGGACACAATCGGCCCTGCCCCATCTCGAAAAACGTCAGCGGCGCAGCATTACGCCTTGGATTTGGCGGCAACTTCGCGCCCATCGTAATGACCGCAAGCAGGGCAGACGTGATGCGGAAGCTTCGGCTCGCCGCAATTGGAGCATTCGCCGTAAGTGGCGCGCGTCAAACCATGATGCGACCGACGCATATTGCGCCGCGACGGCGACGTTTTTCTCTTTGGAACCGCCATGGCGGAATACTCTCCTCAAAAAAGGCAAACTACCTTGCGGCGCGGCGCGAATTTGCGTCGGCCTTGAAACAGGGGGCGGAGTGAACAGGAAACCGCCGCCGGATTCAAGCGCGAAAATGCCTCGCCTGACGGCAAAACTAACCTTTTTTGGTCAATGACTTAAGCACAGCAAAGGGGTTTTCCGCCTCCGCCCCGGCTATCTCGGGCGGTTGAAATTGAACCCCGGACTTGCGCGGGTAAGCTTCCAGATTCAGGGAAAATTCCTCGAGCAACGGCGCCACCGTGTCGTAATCGAGATCGTCGATCGTATCCGGGGTCTCGTCGTCGCCCGCCGCCAGCGTCAGCTCGCCGCCGTCTTCCCGCCGGCCGGGGGCATAATACAGCTCCCGCTCGAAGGCGCCGGACAGGTGCGAGGCCACCGGCTCCAGCGTCACCACGCAGGTCTGTTCGACCTCGGCCGTCCAGTCGGCCTTGAGCCGGAACCGCGTCGACGAAAGTTTGCGCAAGGCCACTTTCGCCAAAAATGCACGAACGGCGCGAATTTCCGCCCAGGCCGCGATTTTTTCGCACGCGTCGGCATCGGCGGCGATTTCGATTTCCATCCCCGCCTGCGTCAGATCGGAAAGATCGACGAAACGGCTGAACGGAGAGGCGTATGTTTTTTCCTGCGACATGGGCCCTGTTTATTCCGGCTTGGGCCCGAAATCGAGGGGGGAACCCGGTTCGCGCGCCGCAATCCTCGCCCGGGCGCACGCGGCATAGCGGGCCAGCGCCCGCGCCTGCCCCTCGTGCCCGGCTTCGCCGCGATACAGGTTGCGGGTCAGCGCCGCAGCGAAGGCCGCTTCGTCTGCCGCCTCGCCATAGGCCTTAAGCCGGCCGTAAAATGCGTCGGCGATCTTCTTGAGGGATTTAACCATGCCGATGTCGCCCGCCCCCTGATCGCGCAGGGCATCTTCGAAGCCCCGAAACAGCGCCGCCACCAACGCCTCGGCCAAGTCGCCCCTGCCGCGCAACCCCTCCAGCGCCAGGAAGGCGTGCAGTGCCAGCACATCGAACCGCCCATCGGGCGTATCGGACACGCCGAGGCTTACGAAAAAGACAGGGGCTCGGGCGCGGGCCACCAGAGCGGCGTAAAGCCCCTCGGCCTGCCGGCGGCGGTTTCCCTTTCGAAACAAGTCGGCTATGGTCATTTCTTCATCCGGCGCGCGGCGCTTGCAACCGCGGGCGCGCGAGGTTAGCACTGAATAAGAGAAGCGTGGCTAGGGGTTGTTTATGAAAAAAGTCGTCCTTTGCATTGCCTTGACGGTGCTGGCCGGGTGTACGCCGGTCATCTCGAACCGCGGCTATCTGGAAGATACCAACACCGAAGCCAATATCGCCGCCGGAACCGACTCCAAGGCAACGATCGAAACCAAGCTCGGCAATCCATCGACCCAAGCCACCTTCGGCGGCGACGTCTGGTACTATATTTCCACGCGGGAGAAGCAAGTCGGCTTCTTCAATCCCCTGATCGAAGGGCGCCGGATCCTGGCGATCTATTTCGACGGCAACGACAAGGTCGTCGAATTGAAGCATTACAGCCTGAAGGACGGCAATGTCGTCGCCTTCGAGCCCCGCAAAACGCCTTCGCGCGGCCGCGAGATGACCTTCTTGCAGCAATTGTTCAATGCCACGCCCGGCATGCCGAACCAGGTGGAGCAGGAACAGACGCCAGGCGGCGGTCAAAGCCCGCCGCAGCGGTAATATCGATGAAATGCAAAGCGGCGGATGGGGTCTCATCCGCCGTTTTTTTTATGCACGCCAAGGTGCGGGGCAGGCTTTTTTCTATGAAACGCTCTATTCGAAAATTATTTCCTTCCCCTTTTGTACGGACGCAAACCAATCCACACATGAATTAAATCCTATTCCATACTGCCGGTTTGCCTTGCACACCGGCGGCGGAGAGGTGAACCGTTTGTCAGGAGCGAGCCAGCCCCATGTCGGCTTACGAAACCTCAGAGACTTCCGCTCTGGACCGGAAGCTTGATGCCATCGCTTACGAGATTTCCACCCAGGACGTCAGGCTTGCCGCCCTGAAGGTCATCCGGGCGGCTCAAATACGATTCCAACCAACCGCGCGTTCCGGCCGGCTGCCACGAAGGCGGTGAGTGGTGCGAGGGTGAGCGGAAGCGGAACGGTACGCAACAGACTCGATGCCCCGCTAAAAAGCGGGCGGTTTGTCCTATAACCAAACCCGCAACATCGTCGCCGCGCATAACCACTCCGGGCAAAGCGACGACCTCATCATTCAAAATAGGTTCATTTTACCAGAACAAAAAACTTGGTATCAAAACCAAGACAGTCGGAATCCCCCCCCATATCGCAAAATCAGCTCTAAGAAATAGAGCCGATGCAACCCGAAAAATCGCCTTTCTACCGGTTACTGACAGACGCTAATCGGCACGCCGCCGGCGGCACGTCTTTCGACCATCAGTTCCTTCTCAGCGGCGCATACCATTACATGTCAGCCAGAACTATCAGCCGATAGCCCACGCCCTGTTCCGTCAAGAGTAGTTGCGGACTGGCATCGCTCGGTTCCAGTTTTTGCCGTAACTGGCGCATGAGAACGCGCAAATATTG
This sequence comes from Alphaproteobacteria bacterium UBA1303, assembly GCA_002307315.1. Classification (GTDB taxonomy): domain Bacteria; phylum Pseudomonadota; class Alphaproteobacteria; order Micropepsales; family Micropepsaceae; genus Rhizomicrobium. The sequence continues at coordinate 42,448 of DBTZ01000003.1, read as the reverse complement.
TACATCCTCGACATGCGCCGGGCCCCAGACTTTGCGCAACAACTGTTGATGCGTCACCACCCGTCCGGCATTAGCGACCAGATAGCGCAACACATCGTATTCCTTGGGCGTGAGGTGGATTTCCTCGCCGCTCAAACGGACCTGCCTTTTTACCAAATCGACGGACAAAGGTCCGCTTTGAAACACCGGCGCTTCGCCGACAGTTTGCAGGCCATGGCGCAGAGCGGTCCTGAGCCGGGCAAGAAGCTCGCTCATGTCGAACGGCTTGGTAACGTAATCGTCGGCGCCCAGTTCCAGCGCCTTCACCTTGCCTTCGACATCGTTCCGCGCCGACAGCACCAGGATCGGTGTCAGCGCCTTATCGCGCATCCGCGTCAGCAATTGAAACCCGTCGATGTCCGGTAAGCCGAGATCGAGTATAATGACATCCGGCATTTTCATGACGAAAGCCGCCAGCGCTTCGGTTCCATTTCCGGCTTCAAGACATTCATACCCGTGCGGCGGCAGACCGACGCGCAGGAAACGGCGGATTTGCGGTTCGTCATCGACAATCAGAATACGGGGAAGTCTTGCGTTCATGGCGTTGCCTTGTCGGCTTTAATCAGCGGGACGGCAATGGTGAAGATCGCACCGCTACGGTCCTGCCGGTTTGCCGCCTCTAGCGCACCGCCGAAAGCCTCAACGAACCCGCGCGCTACCGCAAGCCCCAGCCCGGTGCCCGCCACGCGCCGGTCGGACGCCTTGGCGCGGTAGAACTTATCGAAGATACGCGGTAGCTCTTCGGGGGCAATGCCAAACCCCTCATCCATAACGCTCAACTCTGCGACTTTGTCTTTCACCACCGCTTGCAGGACGATGCGCGATCCTGGTGGCGAGTATTTCGCTGCATTGTCGATGAGGTTCACGATGGCCTGTTCCAGCAGCAGCGGGTCCGCCGACACCAACGGCAGATCGTCGATATGTTTTTCAATGTGGTATCCGACTAAGCGCCGCGCCAACCGTTTGACGGCGGTTTCGGCAATTTCGGCCATATCGACAACCTCGTGCTTGACGCCAAGCACACCGGCGTCCAGACGCGACATATCAAGCAGATTGCCGACAAAACGGTCCAAACGTTCGGCTTCTTCGCGGATGGTGGTCAGCATTTCGTCGGTTTGCTCAAGGCCGTATAGTCCGCGCCCCGAAATTAGCGTCGAGGAAGCCCCCAGAATTGACGCCAGCGGCGTGCGCAAATCGTGCGACAGCGAGGTCAGCAGCGCCACCCGCAGCTTGTCGGCTTCGGCGCGCACCTGCGCCTCGTCCACCTTCTCGACCAACTGACAGCGTTCGATGGCCAGTGCCGTCTGGTCTATCAACGCATCCAGCAGGCGGCGGTCTTCCGGCGTCATCAATGCCTTCTCGTCATGACGTTGCAAACCGATGACGCCAACCAATCCCTCGCCGGTACGCATCGGCAGGAACAGACGTTTGGCTCCCGGCAGGGTTTCGGCATTGCGACCGGCCGGAAGCCCCTTATCCCAGCACCAGGACGCGGCGGCCATGTCCTGGGCATCTATCTCGTCGTCCGGCGGATACCCGGCGGCGACTTCCGGGCGCTTGCTCACCGCATCGGGCAGAAGAATAATGACGTTGGCTTTCAGCATCGAGGCGATCTGATAGGCACAAGCCCACAGAATATCGTCGAGCCGGGAAATACCGGTCAACCGGCCGGTAAAATGAAACAGTTCGCTGGAAATGTTCGCTCGCGCCGCGGCAAGGTCCGCCTGGGCGCGCACTCTTGCGGCCAGATTGCCGGCAATCACCGCCACAAACAGCAGCACGAAGAACGACAGCCAATTGTTGGGATCGGATATGGTGAAAGTGTAAAGCGGCGGCAGGAAAAAGAAATTATAGGCCAGCACGCTCACGAGCGCGGTGAACAGCGCCGGATATAATCCGAACGAAACCGCACTCGCCAGCACCGGGATCAGAAACAGCATCCCGATGCTGCCCAGCGACATGAAAGCATTGAAGACTTCCGCAACACCGATTGTTGCCGCAACCGCACATGCGCTAATGGCATAACGCCGCCAATTCTTGGGATCGGGGAGCGGCATGGTTTTGACGGCTTTGGCGGTGACGCCTCCGCCTTCGACCAGCACGGCGGTAACGCTGATGGAGCCGCTCTCCTTGAGCAGCACCTTCACCACCGAACCATGCATAAACTCGAACCAGCGCGGACGGACGGACTTGCCGATCACAATTTGGGTAACATTGTTCTTGCGGGCATAATCGATAATGGTTTGCGCGATGTCACGCCCCGGCAGGGTAATCGCCTCGCCGCCCAGACGCTGGGAAAGGCGCAGCGTATCGGCGACCCGGTCTATCTCGACTTCGTTCAAACTCAAATGTCGGAAACTTTCGATATACAGCGTCGTCCACTCGGCTTTCAGGTTATCTGCGAGTCTGCGGGCGCGACGCACCAGTTCGGCCGATGATGGATGCTCGTTGACGCAAGCAAGGATATGTTCGTTTACCGGCCACGGCCCTTCGATAGCGTGCGCTTGCATGTAATCGACCATATCGCGATCGACGTACTGGGCAGCCTTGCGCAAGGCCAGTTCGCGCAAGGCGGTAAGATTGCCGGGCTTGAAGAAGTGCCTGATCGCGCGTTCCGCCTGAGCTTTGACATAAACCTTGCCATCGCGCAGCCGCTGCAACAGATCGTCCGAGGTGGTATCGACCAGCTCGATTTCGTCGGCCTCGTCGAGAATATCATCCGGCAAGGTTTCGCGCACCCGAATACGGGTGATCTGCGCCACCACACCGTTAAGACTTTCGAGATGCTGGACATTGACGGTAGTGTAAACGTCGATGCCTGCGGCCAAGAGTTCCTCGACATCCTGGTAGCGTTTTGGGTGGCGGCTGCCCACCGCATTGGTGTGGGCCAATTCGTCCACCAGCGCCAACTTGGGCCGGCGTTGCAATATCGCGTCCAAATCCATTTCGGCGACAACGCGGCCTTTATAAAGCGAGCGCTTCTTGGGGATGGCCTCAAAACCTGTTGTCAGAATGTCGGTTTCACGGCGGTCATGGGTTTCGACCAGACCTATCACCACATCGACGCCATTAAGCTTGCGGGCGCGGCCTTGGGTCAGCATCTCGAAGGTTTTGCCAACGCCTGGGGCGGCTCCGAGGAAAACCTTGAGTTTGCCGCGACCTTCCCTGTTCGCTTCATCAAGAAGCGCGTCAGGAGAAGGGCGCGTGTCGTTTTCCATGCTGTAAGATTAACTCATTTTTGTTCGCTTTGCCCACCATCAAGTGCAAGATTGAGATGCAAAACATTGACATGAGGCTCGCCGATCAGGCCGAGGAGACGCCCCTCGACATGCGCCTCCACCAGTCTCTTCAGCACAATCTGGGAAATTCCCCGTGCCTTGGCGACGCGCGGAATCTGGAACAAGGCGGCGGCAGGCGAGATGTCCGGATCGAGACCGCTGGCCGAAGCAGTCACCAGGTCGGCGGGAACCGGCGCGTTGGAGTTCTCGGCCCGCAACTTGGCAACGTCCGTGTCCTCTCGTTTGAGAAGCGCCTTCGAGGTGGGGCCAAGGTTAGAGCCGGAGGAATTGGCCGCGTCGTAGCCGCTTCCCGCCGCCGAAGGACGGCCATGGAAATAGCGTTCGTTGGCGAATTGCTGCCCGATCAGGTCGGAGCCGATCACTTTTCCGTCCTTGACGATCAGGCTACCGTTTGCCTGATGCGGTAACAACGCCTTGGCGATGCCGGTCATCGCCAAGGGATAGGCAAGGCCGGTCAAAATCGTAAATATCGCGATTAGCGCGAAGGCAGGTCGAATGTGTTTCAGCATAGCATCCTCACGCGAGTCCAAACGCGGTAACACTCATGTCGATCAGTTTTATGCCGACAAACGGAGCGATTAGACCGCCCAGACCGTAAACCGTTAGATTGCGGCGCAGCAGCGCCGCCGCGCCAATCGGGCGATAAGCAACGCCTTTCAGCGCCAACGGAATCAGCGCAATGATGATCAACGCATTGAAGATAATCGCCGACAAAATGGCGCTTTGCGGCGAATGTAATCCCATGACGTTCAACACCTGAAGCTGCGGATAGAAGGCGATGAACATCGCCGGAATGATGGCAAAATACTTCGCCACATCGTTGGCAATAGAAAAGGTGGTGAGCGAGCCACGGGTAATCAGCAATTGTTTGCCGATTTCTACGATTTCGATCAGCTTAGTGGGATCGCTGTCGAGATCGACCATGTTGCCGGCCTCGCGCGCCGCCATGGTGCCGGTGTTCATCGCCACGCCGACATCGGCTTGAGCCAGCGCCGGGGCATCGTTGGTGCCGTCGCCGCACATCGCCACCAGCTTGCCCTTGGCCTGCTCGTCGCGGATCAGCTTCAGCTTAGTTTCCGGCGTCGCCTGGGCGAGAAAATCGTCTACTCCGGACTCCGCCGCGATAGCCGCCGCAGTCAGCGGATTGTCGCCGGTAATCATCACCGTGCGGATACCCATACGGCGCAATTGAACAAAGCGCTCTCGGATACCCTCCTTAATGATGTCCTTGAGGTGAACGACGCCAAGAAGCCGGCCGTTCCGTGCTACCGCCAGCGGCGTGCCGCCGCTCTTGGCGATGGTTTCGGAAATCGTGGTAATGTTGCGGACGGCTTCCGTGTCCGCACCCGTGCAAAACCTGAGTACCGCATCCACCGCACCCTTTCGAATGGATATGCCTTCACCGTCTATTCCGCTGATACGAGTTTGCGCCGAAAACGGTACAAAGCGCACATTCGGCAACGCCGCGCTCAAATCCTTCAAGGCGTATTTTTCGTGCGACAAGGTCACGATGGAACGGCCTTCCGGCGTTTCGTCCGACAACGAGGCAAGTTGTGCCGCTTCCGCCAGCGCGTGGGCGTCAACGCCGGGAACCGGAATGAATTCGGATGCCTGACGGTTGCCCAGCGTAATGGTGCCGGTTTTATCCAGCAGCAGCGTGTCGACATCGCCGGCGGCTTCCACCG
>DBTZ01000003.1:11750-37088 GCA_002307315.1 Alphaproteobacteria bacterium UBA1303 | reverse complement strand
GACAGCAGCGCGCCGATGGTGGTGGGGATCAGCGTCACGAACAACGCCGCCAATACCAGCACCGACATGTGCCCGCCGGCATACATCGCAAAACTGGGAATTGTCGCGACCGCAATCACGAAGATGATGGTTAGGCCCGCCAACAGAATATTGAGCGCGATCTCGTTGGGCGTTTTCTGCCTTGATGCGCCTTCCACCAGCGCTATCATGCGGTCGAGAAAGGTCGAGCCGCGCGCCGCGGTAATCCGCACCACGATGGAGTCCGACAATACCCTTGTGCCGCCGGTCACCGCCGAGCGGTCGCCACCGGCCTCGCGGATCACCGGCGCGCTTTCGCCGGTGATGGCGGCTTCGTCCACCGAGGCGACGCCTTCCACCACTTCGCCGTCCGACGGAATGATATCGCCGGCTTCCACCAGTACCAGGTTGCCGCGTTCCAACTGCGAGGCCGGAACGGTTTCGTAAAGCTTGAGTTCGGGAACCTGAAGCCACTTTGCTTCCAGCTCGGACTTTGTCCGGCGCAAGGAGGCAGACTGCGCCTTGCCGCGTCCTTCGGCCACAGCTTCGGCGAAATTGGCGAACAACACCGTGAACCATAGCCAGATATTGATCTGAAGCGAGAAGCCGTAATGACCGCTTCCGGTCTGAATATCTCGGATCAGGAGAACGGTCGTCAGCGCGGCGACGATCTCCACCGTGAACATTACCGGATTGCGGATCATCACGCGCGGATCGAGTTTTCCGAACGCGCCGCCTATGGCGGGCCAGAGTATCTTCGGATCGGTAATAGTCGCCACCGGCGTACGCTTACGGGTTTTCGTGTGTGTCATGGGTTGTCTCGTAATCAAAACGTAGTGCCGGCAGTCATGGCAAGATGTTCGACGATAGGACCGAGTGCCAGAGCCGGAAAAAAGGTAAGGCCGCCGACGATGAGGATGACGCCGATCAGAAGCCCGACGAACAAACCGCCATCGGTGGGGAATGTTCCGGCAGAAGGCGGTACGATTTTCTTGGCCGCCAGCGAGCCGGCGACCGCCAGCACCGGCACGATCATCAGGAAGCGCCCCGCGAACATCGCAATGCCGAGTGTGGTGTTGTAAAAGAGCGTGTTGGCAGTGAGACCGGCGAAGGCGCTGCCATTATTGCCGGTGGCGGATGTGTAAGCGTAAAGAATTTCGCTGAAACCGTGCGGGCCGGCGTTAAGCGGCCCGGCAAGTCCGGCGGGCAGCACCAAAGCCAGCGCGGTAAATCCGAGGATCGATAATGGGAGGCAAAGAATGGCCAGCATCGCCATTTTCACTTCCTTGGCCTCGATCTTCTTGCCGAGATATTCCGGCGTGCGCCCGACCATCAGCCCGGCGATGAACACCGCGAGAATGGCGAACAGCAGCATGCCGTAAAGGCCGGAACCGACACCGCCGAAGATGATTTCGCCCAGCATGATGTTTACCATCGGCACCATGCCGCCAAGCGGCGTGAAGCTGTCATGCATGCCGTTCACCGCGCCGCAGGAAGCGTCGGTAGTGACGGTGGCAAACAGCGCCGAGTTTGCGATGCCGAAGCGGACTTCCTTGCCTTCCATGTTGCCGCCGGATTGCAAGGCACTGGAGGTTTGGTCGATATGCAACGCAGCTATTTGCGGATTGCCGGTGCTTTCCGCCCAATAGGCGGTGGTGGTGCCGGCAAGGAACAGCAGCCCCATCACCGCGAAGATCGCCCAGCCCTGACGCTGATCGCCGACCATGCGGCCGAACATATTCGTCAGCCCCGCACCGAGCGAGAAGATCAGGATCATCTGCACCAGATTGGTCAGGGCATTGGGGTTCTCGTAAGGGTGCGCCGAATTGGCGTTGAAGAAGCCGCCGCCGTTGGTGCCCAGCATCTTGATGACTTCCTGGGAGGCAACAGGTCCCTGGGCAATCGTCTGCTTTACGCCTTCCATTGTCACAGCATTAACATAGGCATGCAGATTCTGTGGCACGCCCTGCCAGACAAAGAACAATCCGACCACAACAGAGATAGGCAACAGGACGTAGAGCGTGCAGCGGGTGAGGTCGACCCAGAAATTACCGATGCTTTGTGCCGAGCGGCGGGCGAAGCCGCGAATGAAGGCAACTGCCAGCGCGATGCCGGTGGCGGCCGAAACGAAATTGTACACCGTGAGTCCGGCCATCTGGGTCAGGTAGCTCATGGTGGTTTCCGGCACGTAGGACTGCCAGTTGGTGTTGGTGACGAAGCTCACCGCCGTATTGAACGCGAGATGCGGCGAGAGGCCGGGTAGGGCTTGCGGATTGAACGGCAATACGCCTTGCAATCGCATGAGGGCGTAAAGGACTAGGAACCCGGCCAAACTGAACGCCAGCATGGCGGCGGCATAGGTCAGCCAATGCTGCTCCTCACGCTCGTCGATGCCCGCCGCACGGTACAGCCCGCGTTCGATGGGACGCAGAACGGGCGAGAAAAACGTCCGCCTGCCGGTAAAAGTCGCTTCCAGATACCAGCCAAGCGGTTTGGCGATTGCGATGATGATCGCGGCGAATAGCGCGATCTGAAGCCATCCGTTGAGGGTCATGTCAAAACCGCTCCGGCCGGATCAGTGCGTAAACCAGATAGATGAAGATGCTGAGGGTCACGGCGGAGCCGAGCGCGTAATCAATGCTCATAGCGCGCTCACAGAGCTTCGCAGGCGACGGCATACAGCATCGCTCCGCCGGTGAAGACACATCCAAGCATCACGTACAGAAAATCGAACATGGCAGCCCTTGCGTGTTGCAAACGAGCAGTGTCATGCCGCCGATTGGCGTAAAAGTTCGAGAGGAATTACTGGTGTGATTTATAAGAAAAACATAAAAACGATATGCTCGGTAACTGACAGATTTCCTTCGTTTCGCGAACAGCAAATATGCCAACATTAAATATGCTCGTTTCAAGAATATACCATTTATCCACGTAGTGTTTTCCATACGTGAAGAGAGAAACACAATCTTCTCACGGATATGGATGCTCCCGCCAATGCCCTGTTCTCGCTCCTCTACCAGCGATTTTTCAGGTAATATCCCCCACGACACGACGAAGCGCTTTAGCCGTTCGGCGCTGATGCCTGTGTTTTGGCGTCGTTGTTTCAGAAGGCGATCCGACGTGGCGATCTGCTGACCGCCAGACGCATCGGCTATCAGTTGCTGGCCATGGACCCGACCCGGCTGTGGGGCGATTGCAAACAGTGGTGCTTGAGTACACCGGTATCGTCGATGCTGATATGTGCGTCGGGATTGTCGCCCTGTCCGGTCATCCCAATCCGACCAAGCGCATACTGATGCACCGAGTGATGCAGGGGATCGAGCGCCGGCACCGGCAGCCGCTCAGGCAAGTCGCCCCGCTGCTGATTACCGACATCGCCGGCGACGAGACCAACGGCGAGGTGCTGCTGACCGGCCTTCTTCGGTGCGAAAGCTGCGGGCATCCGCTGATGGTTCGCAGTTTTGAACGGAAATGGCGCGCCCTAGGGGAGTCGAACCCCTCTTGCAAGATTGAAAATACACAAAATTATTAATTATTTCAATTAGTTACACTTGAAAACCTTTTCAAACCGTCTCGTTATGTTTCATTTGGTTGTGAGAAGAGGTTACAAACTGTCCGTTGTGCTCAGAAGGTTTGGGCAAATTCATATTTGCCATTGCCACTACTCACCCATCCCCAATTTCGAGAATAATACGGCTCGCAACCTTGCAGCCACGAGAGCCGCCTCCTATCTAGCAAATAACTTCGAGACAGCCGAGGTGTTTGCGGTTCACGGACGGTATGACACAAAAAACCGCAACCTGGCTTAATGCGCGGCATCGGCTGCTGTAAGGGCAATCCGCGCACGGAAATGGAGGGCACTATGGTGCTGTTCGTTTTCGAAGCCAGCAGCCCGTGCGGTACGACGTATCGCCTCGGCATGGCGTGGTATATCCCGCCAGCGCTGGTTTCGGTGATCGCCGCACTCACGCGGTTGTTCTGATGAGAGAGGGTGCTCGGGAAACCGGGTACCCTTTTTCATTACTTCGATGCCATTAGTGATCAGCGCCGTTAAAGTTCCGTCTCACGATATACTTGATGCTTTGATTAGTCGCTTCGATTACCTCAATCACCGCATTTTTATATCCGATGGTCATAGATTCACGAAGATCGTATTCGACCTCATTATTGAACGCGGGTCGCGCCATGTCTGCCGAAAATTCGCGATAGCCGATATTAATTTTATCTCCGACACGGCCATTATAAATAAGCGTCTGCTGAAACGTTTCCGCGCTTGTGCGAGGAATTTTAAGTCGCTCAACAACAACATCCGATTCACAGGCTCTCACGTTGAATACCGTGACAGCACAAATCGTCGTTCCATCAGGCCTCAACAAAATAGCTTGAAAAGGATCTGACAACATTGCCTTACTGACATGACCACTGCCCTGAACATCGCCAACTCTATAAAACTCGCCCTCAGAGCCCTGTCCTTGCTTGACATATATCCCAGGGGAGAAGGTGTAGGCGCTGAACAAGCCAATAGAAACTTCTTTCGCAAGGCGAATAGCGTCTTGTTCTTGGTATTGCCCCTGCACAAGCATCTTGTCTCCAACACGGGAGATCGACACAACACTGATCGGAGGTTCGCTAATTTGCGTCGCAGGTGGCTGGTAATTGAAATTCGGGGAAGCACACCCACCGAGAATTGTTACTGCAATACCTGCGGCAAAAACCAATGATATCGATTTCATTTGCAGCTCCCCCTGCCGACGCACGGAGAGGTTACTGCAAGCATACCGAGTGTTGCAATCAGCCAAACGTTATAGACGAAAGAAACTTACGCCTAAACGGGCAGGTAAATAGCTAAATTTCGATGTTGCAAGATCGAAAGTGTCAACCCTTCCGCAGCAACGCCATAAGTTATTGATTTAATTGGCGCGCCCTAGGGGAGTCGAACCCCTCTTGCAAGATTGAAAAGCAACCACAAATCTTGTGACTTCAATGGGTTACAGTGTCTAACCTTTGGATTTCGGCTCAAAGAAACACAATGGGATACAATAGGGTGTGTCTACCTATCCCGATAAGGAACGCAGAAGCGGACGCAAAATAACCGGGCGGTCGACACGACATCTCCGCTTCCCAATAATCGAAAATTATTTCCGTCTCCTCTTGTACAGGTGCGGGTTCATCCACATATGAATTAAATCCTATTCCAGATTGCCGGTTCGCCCTGCTCACCGGCGGCGGAGCCGTTGAAACGTCTGTCAGGAGCCTCCCCCATGTCGATATACGAATCCTCCAGGGCTGCCGCCCTGAACCAAAAGCTCGATGCTATCGCCTACGAGATTGCCGCCCAGAACGTCATCCTGCTGCTGAAATATGATCCCAGCGAACCGCGCGTCCCGGCCGGCTGCCCCGAAGGCGGCGAGTGGTGCGGCACCACTCACGTCTTGAGCAATCCACTGTCACACATAAACAAATCCTATAAAAATGCGAAAGGAAACACGGAATGCGTGGCCTTCGCCCAACAGGCCGGCGGCGCCCGCCCCACCAAAGATTGGAAACCGGGAGACGCCATCTCGCCATCCAACCCGCCGCCGGTGGGAACCTGGGTCGCAACCTTTGTCGACGGCCATTTCTACGGTCACGTCGGCGTATTCATGGGTTACAAACCCGACGGGACATTGGTTCTACTCGATCAGTTCAACAGTAAAGGTAAGGTTGGCCTCCAAGAATATCATCACAAGCCGACGACGTTTTCCGGTAGGATCAGCAGGGATCCATCGAAATATCGTGTCGTCCTCTGGTAAGGAAAAAGCCATGCTGCGAATGATGCTGTTCCTTGGAGCAATCGCATCAACCATCGCGTCGGCTGCGGCCGATCAGGATTTCGCATGTCCGCAGACCGTGGCCGTTACCGAAACCGCCAAAAACATTCCGAAAGGCTGGCACGTTGGATATGACGTCGGCCCTACCCGCCTGTATTACGTCAGCATGGCTTATGCTGATGGAATTAGCAGCAGAGAAGATTATGAAAAGAATCTGCCTAACGGAAAAACAAAATATACCTGGGACCTGAATGCCGTGGTGAAGCGGGAGCAATGGTTCGTCCGTTGCGAATACGAACGGACCAATATTCTGCTGCTGATCCCGGTTCCGGCGACGATGAAGTTCTGTTCGACCACCCAGAAAAACGGCCCCAACAGGGACGTCGAAACCGTCATGCACTGCAAATAATGACGTCGGGGCCTTCGGCTCGAAAAAAGGCGCTCGAGCAAAACCATCGGACAATGATTCAAGACCGAAAGTGTCTAACCTTTTCCATTAACGCTTAAGCATTTGAAATCATTGGCGCGCCCTAGGGGAGTCGAACCCCTCTTGCAAGATTGAAAATCTTGAGTCCTAACCGATAGACGAAGGGCGCAGGCCACTTGCCCGCCTGGGGCGGTTTGCCCGGCGGGAAGCGGGGCTATAAGGCCCAAAGCGGCGCTTTGCAACCCCTTTAAGCCTCGGCCGCGGCGGCATCTTCCAGCTGAAGCTGAGCCGTCGTCCGCCCCTGCCATTCGTTAAGCCGGAGCCGTCCGGTGGCATGAATCCGTTTGCCCCTGGACGCCAGAAGCGCCCTGCCGAGCGGGGTATCGACCGCACGAAAGGCGATGGCCGCCAACCGCGTCCCCTCGCCTCCGGCCAATTGCAGGCGGATATGCGCTTTTCCCACCACGTCAGCATAGGCGACAAGCGCACCGGGGATCACCGCCATCGGCTCGGGGTTGCCGGCGCCGAACGGACCGATCCGGGAAATTTCGTCGATTAATGAGGAGGTTGCACCGGAAGGCGCCACCGCCACATCAAGCTCCAGCGCCGGTGTTGCCACCGTCTCCATGCAAGCGAAACGGTCGGTCAGATACGCGCGGAACGGCTCTATCTGGCCCGGAACCAGCGAGAACCCCGCCGCCATGGCATGGCCGCCGCCGGCATCCAGCAGTCCCGCCTCGCGCGCCCCCCGAACCAGCGCGCCGATGTCGACCCCGATCACCGAGCGGGCGGAACCGCGGCCGATTCCGCCTTCGAATCCGGCCACTAACGCCGGCTTGTTGAAGCGTTCCTTCAACCGTCCAGCGACGATACCGACCACACCGGGATGCCAGCCCTCGCCGGCCATGAACAGAAACGGGCTGCCGTCTTGCACCTCGGCCAGCGCCATCGCCTCGTCGAGGATCAGCTTCTCGATGGCTTGGCGTTCGCGGTTGTGGGTGTCGAGCGCGACGGCGTATTCCTCGGCTGCCGCCGGATCGCATGCGGTCAGCAAATCGGCACCGAGCGAGCACCGCCCGACCCGGCCGCCGGCGTTGATCCGCGGCCCCAGCACGAAGCCGAGGGTATAGGTACTGAACGGCGGGGCCGCCCCCGCCGTCATCGCCAGCGCCTTCAGCCCCGGCCGCGCCAGCTTCGAAAGTCGGACCAGCCCCGCCCGCACGAAGGCGCGATTGACCCCGATCAACGGCACCACGTCGCACACCGTGGCCAGCGCCACCAAATCCAGCCCCTCGCGCAAATCGGGTTCCTTGCGGCCTTCATAATGCCCGGCTTCGCGCAAAGCCCGATTGAGCGCCACCAGAAACAGGAACACCACGCCGGCGGCGCACAAATGCCCTTGCCCCGACGTATCGCCCGGCTTGTTGGGATTGACCTGAACCACGCAAGGCGGATCGGTCGCCGCGGCGTGATGGTCGAGCACGATCACGTCGAGCCCGGCCGCCTTCGCCGCCGCCAAGGCATCGACCGCCGTGGCGCCGCAATCGGCGGTTATCGCCAGACTGGCGCCTTCCGCCTTCAGCCGCTGCATCGCGGCGGCGTTAGGGCCGTAGCCTTCGGCCATCCGGTCGGGAATATACAGGCGCGGCACGACGCCAAGTGCTTTAAGAAAATCGTTTAACAGTGCCGCCGAACACGAACCGTCGACATCGTAATCGCCGAACACCGCAATCCGTTCGCCCGTCTCAATCGCCCGCTTGGTCCGCGCCACCGCCGCGTCCATGCCGGCAAGCGTCAAAGGTTCGGGCATAAGCCGTTTCAAGGTCGGCTCCAGCGTCTCGGCCACTTTGTCCTCGCCGATGCCGCGCACCGCCAACAGCCGCGCCAAGATGTCCGACAAACCGAATTTCAACGCCAGCGCCGATCCGTCGGCATCGCGCATTACCCACCGTCTGCCGGAGAACGATGCCGCGACGCCGAAGGCCGGTTTCGATTCAATGTCCATTTCGTCCGCATCCGAAGCACACCGCCGATACGAAAACCGGCGATGTGCTCCAGCTTTTACAATACGCACTTCATACCCGAAAACCGGTACCCGCTTTCCGGTGAAGCACTTTGTGCCGCGCCGAGATCCACCGCACCGTGCCGGTAGCCGACCGCATCACCACACTGTGGGTCATAATATAATCCGCCTTGCGGCGCACCCCGTTCAGCATCGCCCCATCTGTGACACCGGTAGCAGAAAAAATGACGTCTCCAGACGCCAAGTCATGCAAATCGTATCTCCGATTGAAGTCGACGATGCCGAACTTGGCCGCCCTGCCCCGTTCGTCGTCGTTGCGGAAATAGAGCCGCGTCTGATACTGGCCGCCCAGGCAGCGCAAAGCCGCCGCCGACAGCACGCCTTCGGGTGCGCCGCCGCGACCGATATAGATGTCGATGCCGGTGTGCTCGGGATCGGTGGTGGCGATGATGCCGGCGATGTCGCCGTCGGTAATCAGTTTGATCGCCGCTCCGGTACGGCGCACCGAAGCGACGATGCGCTCGTGCCGCGGCCGATCCATGATGCAACAAGTAATGTCGCGCGGGCGGACGCCTTTCGCCTTGGCCAGCGAGAGAATGTTCTCGGCCGGTTCGGCATCGAGATCGACGGTATCGGGCGGATAGCCTGGACCGATGGCGATCTTGTCCATGTAGGTATCGGGGGCGTTGAGCAGCGTGCCGATTTCGGCAATCGCCAGCACCGCCAACGCGTTGGGCAATGCCTTGGCGGTCAGCGCGGTGCCTTCCAACGGGTCGAGGGCGATGTCGACCTCTACTCCGCCGGCGCCGACTTTTTCGCCGATGTAGAGCATGGGCGCTTCGTCGCGCTCGCCCTCGCCGATGACCACCGTACCGGCGATCGGAAGAATGTTGAAAGTATGCCGCATTGCCTCGACCGCGGCACGATCTGCGCCGTGTTCGTCGCCGCGGCCGATAAAATCGACCACGGCAATGGCAGCGGCCTCGGTCACGCGCACCGCCTCAAGGGCGAAGGCGCGGTCCAAAGGACGGCCTGACATGATGTAAAACCTCGCGTTCACACGAAGCGAGCAGCTACTTCGCTTCCATCGGTATCATGCAAGGGCGAGCTACCACCCTGCCGGATTCCGAAATGTGCTTGAGCGCCTTGACTGCTGCTTCATGCGAGGTTTCGTGCGTGATCATGACAATCGAAACGGCCTCACCGGGGGCACGCCCCCGCTGCAACATGCTTTCGATCGAAACACCCCAATCCGCCAATCGTCCGGCTATCTCGGCTAGCACCCCCGGCATATCCAACACCTGGAAGCGTAGATAAAAAGCCGACCGGGCGCTACCGTTAGGTGCGGGTGTTAGCGGTAACAATCGATCTGCGGGGATACCGAACGCCGGACCGCAATTTCCCCGCGCAATATCGACGATGTCCGCGATGACGGCGCTGGCGGTCGGGCATTCCCCGGCGCCGCGCCCCTGGAAGAAATACGAACCGGCCTCGCAAGCGTCGGCGACCACCGCGTTGAACACGCCGTCCACATCGGAAATCGGCGTACCGACGCGCACCATCGCCGGCTGCACCCGTTGGTCGATGCCGTCCGGCGTTTTCTTGGCGATGCCGAGAAGCTTGATGCGATAGCCGAGTTCGTGGGCAAAGGCGATGTCGTCGGGCGTAATCCGCTCGATGCCTTCGGTCGCCACCGCATCGAGGTTCGGCGCCACGCCGAACGCCAGCGCCGCCAAGAGCGCCAATTTGTGCGCGGTGTCGCCGCCGCCGACGTCGAGCGTCGGGTCGGCTTCGGCATAGCCGAGTTCCTGGGCGTCCTTCAGTACGTCGGCAAAGGAACGGCCGGTGGTTTCCATCTGGGTGAGGATGTAGTTGCAGGTGCCATTGAGAATTCCGTGTACGGCCGAAATGCCGTAGGTCAGCAGATTCTCGCGTAAAGCCTTGACGATGGGAATGCCCCCCGCCACCGCCGCCTCGAACCGCAAGGCAACGCCTTTTTCTTCGGCAAGCTTGGCCAGCCGCGCACCATGCCGCGCCAGCAACGCCTTGTTGGCGGTAACGACGTGCTTGCCGGTCGCCAGCGCCCCTTCGACCAGACGCAACGCCGGGCCGCCTTCGCCGCCGATCAGTTCGGCCACCGCATCGGCATCGGAGGCGATGACGTCGGCGATGTCGTCGGTAATGTGCGAAACGCCCAATCCCTTGGTGCGGTTTTCCGATTTGTCGCAGACCAGCGACACCTCGATCCTGCGTCCGGCGCGCGCCGCCAGCGCCTCGCCGTGAGCGATCAGTCCCTTGACGGTGCCGCCGCCGACCGTTCCCAGTCCGGCGACGGCAATGCAAAACGGTGCGGCCATTACGCCTCGACTCCTACCGGCTCGTTGTGCAGGGTCGATAGGAAGCGCTTGACGTTGCGCGCAGCCTGACGGACGCGGTGTTCATTCTCGACCAAGCCGATGCGGACGTACCCTTCGCCGTATTCGCCGAAGGCGATGCCCGGCGACACCGCAACCTGGGCGTGGATCAGAAGCTGCTTGGAGAATTCCATCGAACCGAGTTCCTTGAACGACTCGGGCACCGGCGCCCACGCGAACATAGTGGCGGGCGGCGAAGGAATATCCCAACCGGCGCGCGCCATCGATTCTACCAGCACGTCGCGACGCGATTTGTAGATGCCGCGAATTTCGTCGATGCAGTCTTCCGGCCCGTTGAGCGCCGCCGAGGCCGCCACCTGGATCGGCGTGTAAGCGCCGTAATCGAGATAAGACTTGATCCGGGTCAACGCCGAGATCAGTTGCTTGTTGCCGGCGGCATAGCCCATACGCCAGCCCGGCATGGCAAAGGTCTTAGACATCGACATGAACTCGATGGCGACATCCTTGGCGCCTTCGACCTGAAGAATAGACGGCGGCGGATTGTCGTCGAAATAAATGTCGGCATAGGCGAGATCGGACAACACCCACATCTCGTGCTTCTTGGCGAAGGCGACGATTTCTTTATAGAAATCGAGGCCGACCACCTGCGCCGTGGGGTTCGACGGATAGTTCACCACCATCGCCAACGGCGACGGAATCGAATGGCGGGTAGCGCGGCCGATCTCGCTCAAATACGCTTCCGGCGTCGTCGCCTTGATATGGCGGATGGCGGCCCCGGCCAGGATAAAGCCGAAGGCATGAATGGGATAGGACGGATTGGGCACCAGCACCACGTCGCCCGGCGCGGTGATCGCCGCCGCCAGATTGGCAAAGCCTTCCTTGGAACCGAGTGCCGCGATCACCTCGGTATCGGAGTCGAGCTTGACCCCGAAGCGGCGCTCGTAATAGGCGGCCATCGCCTTGCGCAGACCGTTGATGCCGCGCGACACCGAATAGCGGTTGGTGCGCGGGGCCCGGGCGGTTTCGCACAGCTTGTCGACGATGTGCGCCGGGGTCGGCATGTCGGGATTGCCCATACCGAAGTCGATGATGTCCTCGCCGGCGGCGCGGGCCTTGGCTTTGAGGCGATTGACTTCTTCGAACACATAAGGCGGCAGCCGCTTGATGCGGTAAAACTCGGTTTGCATGATTGCTCATCCTCGGAGCGCTTCTCGACTGCCTCGACGAACCGCATCGAGACAGGCAAGTGTTTTATTTATCGCGCTTCTCGTCCGAAAATCGGTTCCCACTTTTCGGGAAGCGCTCCTGCGCTGGCGGCCCAGCGTCGGCGGTCGCGCCGCCGAAAGATACAGAAAAATCAGAGGGCCGTCTTGCCGCTTATCCACAGCCACTGTTGCCTGCTTCACATACCGCTCGCGCGGGATCGCTGCAACAAACGAGGCCTGAATTCTTCAGCCTTGCAAGAAAATTTCCGCGCGGCGGTTGCCATCCTCGCCTTTCGGCATCGATTCGAAAAAGATGGGCTGACTGTCGCCGACGGCTTCCACGAGGATCTTGTCTGCCGGCACACCGGCTCGGATCAGAGCCTGAGCTACCGCATTGGCGCGATCCTGGGATTTTTTGAAGATCAGATTGAGGTGCTTATCGACCGGCATGTCCGGCGTGCGGCTCGACGAATGCCCCACTACCTTGACAAAACCGGTACCGCTGCGTGCCTTGAACTGAGCGGCAATATCGACCACCTGGGCGCGAGCTTCGGCATCGAGCGACACCCGGTCGCCGGGGAAGTACACCACCGCCGTCGCCGGCTGGCCTTGCGCATCGGCATAAACCGGCCCGCTCGGATTTTGGATGACGTCCATATTGGCAACGACTTTGCCTTCCATGACGTCCGGCCCACCCTCGGCATGACGATGGCTCTTAACCTTTCCGACCCTGGTCGACGCCTTGGCCGACGACGCGCCGGCCATCGAAGCGGTTTGCCGGTAATGCTGCACGATCGGCGCCGCCACGAACTCGCTGACCGACGGATCGAGCGGCGGTGCGGAAGACGGCTTAAAGCCCAAAGCGGCATCGGACGGATCCTGCGCCGCGACGACCGGCGCTTCCGGAGCAACGTGGGAAGCGGGCGCCGTCACGGTTTCCCGTTCGGCGAATGCCGGCGCCTCCCCCTTCGGTTCGCGATGTTTGGCAACCTTCTTGGCCGGCCGCTCCGTATCGGCAACCGCCGGCGGCAGCGAGGGCTGCGTTCCGGCGGGCAATTCGGACGTTTGTACCCGGGAGGGCGTCGGCGCAGCTTCGGCTACCGGCGCGACCGGTGTCCCGACGCTCGGCAGCGCTCCGGGGAGCGACGAACCGACCGGATTGGGTGTGACGGACTTGTCAACACGCGAGGCTTGCGCTGACTGATCCGGCGAAGCCGAAGCGGCCGTTGCCCCCGAACCGGTCGGTGCAAGCGCCGGAAGCGCAGCGTTGGCCGGCGAGGCGTCACCGGCCGATAGATCGGGAGGCGGCGAAGCGGCATTTATGGAGCCGGCGCGCAAAGCATCGCCGCTGTACTGGACTTGGCTGCGGTCGGCGACAAGCGACGACGCAACGTTCTGCGTGCCGCCGGCGGCATCGGGCTTGTTCGGTAGATCGGCAAGATCCGGCGTTTTCCCGCTTGCATCGGCGGCTGACGGCTGGTCGTCGCCGAACCATGTGGTCGGGTCGGCCCAATCGGGAACGATGGAGCAAGCGCCAAGCCCACTCGCCAGAGCGATCGCAGCGGTTACCTGCAGAAGTCTTCCGGTCACGCGATTATGGCCTTGCATCGCCCTTCACTCCTCGGCCGCGCGATTCGCGCCGTTCTAAGATTAACCCATATACAGCCCGACTCCACTCTACAAGCGTTTCGGAGCGCAACATCATGAAATCTTGTGGCAATAATCTATGATACCTCGACCGGCGCGCTTACGCCAAGCCCGCTGTCGGCTCAAGGCCGAGCATGATGTTGAGGTTCTGCACGGCGGCACCGGCGGCACCCTTGCCGAGGTTGTCGAGCACCGCCGCCAGACGCACCTGACCGACCGTGTCATTGCCGAAAACATACAGCTTCAACCGATCGGTCCCCTTCATGCCTTCGGCATCCAACACTTTAACCCCGGCCGACTCGGCTGCCGACGCGACCGCCACCAGCGGCAGCCCCCGATACGCGTCTTCAAGCAATGCTTGAATATCGGCTACCAACAGCTTGCCCGGCAAGGACCAAAGCTGCAACGGCACCTCGACCAACATGCCGCGGTAGAACCGTCCGACGCTCGGCGCGAACACCGGCGAATGCGACAGTTTGGCATGCTCCCGCATCTCTGGAACATGTTTATGCGCCAGACCATACGCATAGGGCCGCACGACCGCCTTGGTGAAGGTCGGCGCATCCTGTTTCTCAAATTCCTCGATCATCCCCCTGCCGCCTCCAGAATATCCCGAAACGGCATTAACCGTGAGCGGATAGTCGGCGGGTATCAGTCCGGCACGCGTCAACGGGCGGACCAAGGCGAGAAATCCGCTAGGATAGCATCCCGGATTGCTCACCCGTTTCGCCGCGGCAATCTCGGCCGCCCGTCCCGGCTCCAACTCGGGAAAACCGTAGGTCCAGCCCGGCGCCGTCCGATGCGCACTGGACGCGTCGATCACACGAGCGTCGGGATTCTCGATCAATGCCACGGCCTCCTTCGCCGCCGCATCGGGCAGGCAGAGGATCGCCACGTCCGCCGCGTTAAGCGCGCGCGCCCGCGCTGCGGCGTCCTTGCGTTCGTCGCCTTCGAGCTGGAAGACGGAAAATTCCTTACGTCCGGCCAACCGTTCGCGGATTTCCAGACCGGTCGTACCGGCTGCGCCGTCGATGAATATTTTTGCCGCCATACATGACCTCCACCCGTGACAGACGAATGCAATGAGATATACTTCTTTTGCGGAAATCGCCTAAAATATCGGCAACCACCGGTCCGACGACCCCGCAGGCGCTATATGGAGGGTTTCGACATGGAAATCACCGATATTTTTAAATTCGAAAAGTTTCTCTCGGTCTTTCTCATCAAGATCGTCTACTGGATTGTGGGCATCCTCATCGTTCTGGGCGCACTGGCAGGCATGGTGGGCAGCGGCTTCATCGGCAGCCATATGCTTAATTTCGGCTACGGTTACGGCGACGGCTTCAGCATCGCCGGGGCGCTTCTTTCGCTGATCTTCGGCGCGCTCGCCCTGGTGGGGTGGCGGGTGTTCTGCGAATTTCTGATTATCGTGTTCTCGATCAACGACCGCTTGGGCGCCCTGGTGGACCTCAAGAAGTCGGAAATGAACAAAATCTGAGGATCGTCGCCCCGCTTCAGATTTTCGGCATCTCGTTGGCCGCACGCTCGACGGCGAGCGGTTTGAAGGCTTGTGCCAACAGACGGGCGGAAGCGAGGTCTTTTGCCGATAGAATTCGGGCGATTTGCTCGCGGCGTTTTTTTGCCGGATCGTCGCCTTGCGCGGCGGCGATGGCGTACCATTTGTAGGCGTCGAGCAGGCTTGCGGGCACACCGTCGCCGCGCTCGTACAACACCGCCAGATTGAAGGCGGAATCGGCGTCGCCCAGCATCGCCGCACGGACGAACCATTTGGCCGCATGCTTGAAGTCGGTGCCGTCTTGCCAGCCGCCGGCATAGAGCTTGCCCAGGTTGGCCATCGCCATCCGGTTGCCCTGCAGGGCGGCGGCTTCGAACCAACGCTGCGCGGCAGGGACGTCTGCGGCCACGCCGGTGCCGGTGCGATACAGCACGCCGAGATAATTTTGCGCCACCGGCTGTCCCGCCTCGGCTGCCCGCGTCAGCAATTGGACGGCTTTGCCGAGATCGAGTTGACGGCCGTCGCCGCGCAGCAGATTTACGCCCAGCGTCAATTCGGCATCGGCGTTGCCCGACGCGGCAAGCGCAGCCAAGCGATCCGTACCGGCGGCGACGGCAATTGTCGCCGGCGGGCTGCTGCCGGCGGGAACCAGACGCCAGGCGCCGACGCCGGCACCGCACACCACCAGCGCCAGCATGACGGCAAACTGGGTTTGCCGCGAAAACCGCGGCAAACGAAACAACGGTTCCCTCGCAACCTCGCCCGCCAGCGCAGCATCGATTGCCGCATTGCGCGCGGAAGAAATAAAGGGAAACCGCGAAGGATGCGCTTCGGGTGCCGCTTGCCGTACAGGCTCGACGACCGCAAACGGCGTGCCCTCCGGCGGCGGCGGGAAGACTTTGGCCTCGGCGGCTCCGGGATTTTCCAGATTGAACAGACTGAGGTGCAGTTCGGCGAAGGCGGACTGATAGCGATTTTCGGTTTCCTCCATGCGCCGGAGCACCTGACGGGTATTCTCGTCGGCCGACGCGAGCAGGCGCTTGAGATCGCCGATTTCCTTCGCTTGGTTTTTTTCGAGCTCCGCATAGGATTGCTCGATGACGTGCAGGCGGGTTTCCAGCCGCGCCAACGCCGCGTCGGTCCCTTCGCGCGCCGGGGCGTTGCCGGGCAGAATGATCCGCTTGGCGAGCTTGTCGAGTTCCGCGGCCTGGGCCTTGAGCAAGGCCCCGTATTCGCCGTCGGCATCGGCCTCCGGCGGATGCGATGCGGACGAAGTTCGTTCGATCGGCAATTCTTCCGTATGCGCAGTATCGCTGCGTTCGTCCGCCGGAACGGTCACGGCCGACGCCTCGTTCTCCGGTACGATCTCGGTCTCCGGCGCATCGTCGACCGAGATCAGCTCCAGCAGTTCCTGCCGCGTCGAAAAGAAACCGTAGACCACCGCCGGCGCAAATTTCATTTTTTCCGCCACGGCGCTCAGCGTCACCGCGCCGAATCCATCCTTGGCGGCAATGGCACGTGCGGTTTCGATAATCGCCCGGCGGCGATCGCCGCGTTCCAGCGGACACGGCCATTCCGAACGATTCTCGTCCGAACGTTCAACGCTGCCACGATCGACGGCCACCGGCGGCTCCGCAAGCGATACACGAACCGCAGCTACTATGCCGACCTATCGTGTATAAATGGTTTTACCCAACGCCTCGAACGCGCGGCATAAACGCTTGGTTAACCAGTTGCCTGTGAAAAAGTCCCTCGCTGCGCTTTGGCACTTTTATACAATTGAAACGTAAGGACAAAACTCGCTTGGGGCGACCCGGCGCTCGTTTTTCGATCGTTTTCGTTTTGCAGGATTGTCCGGCGAACAGCCGGAAATCCTGCAAAACCGGCCGTCCTCGGGGCGGCTTACGCTCGCCCAGAGGGCGGGGAAAAACGTCAACCCCGAGTGCAGAACCGCTTCAAACGAGGGGGTGGCCCTATAATATCGTGAAAAAGTACACGTAGGCCTTTAGGCCGAAGGACTTTTTCTCGGACGACTGACCAATATCGGCCGTTTTTCCGACGAGCCCCGCTTGCCGCCACCGGCGAATTGGCCAAAGTCAGGGCACGAAAGGACGTACCGCCGTCCGTTTCGCCGAAACCGTAATCGCGTCGCCGACCAAACCGGATGCGACGGCGCGCACGACGATTTCGCCGGCGCGCCGGTCCGCCTGCACGATCGCCGAGCACAATCCGTTGAAGGCGCTACGCACCGGCGTTCTCTCGGGTTCCACGCTGCGCGGATCGCCATTGCCGACGCCGACGATTTTCCCCGGGCCGGAAAGCTCGAATGATATCCGGTGGCCGGCGTCCGGCACCATGCGGCCTTGCGCATCCGTCACCGTCGCGGCAACGACGCAGACATCCTCGCCGTCGGCGTCGATCTCCGTCCGGTCGGCCGCCAGCACGACGCGCGCCGCCGGTCCTGCGGTTTCGCGCCGGTCGGTCGCGACCGTCACGCCGTTCTGGTAGCCGCGGGCTTCGATGACGCCCGGAGCGAACGTCACGTTCCATTCGGCATGTCCGAAGCGCGGAACCTTGCGCACGCCGTGGCTTTCTCCGTTTACGAACAATTCCACCGCATCGAGGTTGGAATGGCACCAGACGCAAACCGTCTCGCCGGGCGTCCAGTTCCAATGCGGGAACAGATGCAGCAGCGGCTCGGGCCGCCACCAGGCTTTGTAATAGTAGTAATTGTCCTTGGGAAAGCCGCAAAGATCCATCACCCCGAATTGCGACACGGTGTTGGGCCAGCGGTTGAACGGCGTCGGCTCGCCGTGATAGTCGAATCCGGTCCAGACGAAGCCACCGGCGATGTACGGCGCTGGCGCCACCACGCGCAGCCATTCCTCCGCGGTATTCGCCCACCAGGGATGTTCGGTATCGTAGGCGACGCAATAGCCGCTGGCGGGATCGCGCCGGTAGATTCCGCGCGTCGCCACCGTGCTGCCGGTTTCGGTGCCGATGATCGTCCGTTGGGGATTGCGCCGATGGAACGGCCGGATGAAGCCGGTAAGATAATTGGCGCCGACCACGTCCAGCAGACGGGCATAGGCGCTCTCCCAGGCGGCGGGATCGTTGATCGCGGCACATAAGGGGCGGGTCGGATCGAGTTCGCGCACCCGCGCGACGATCGACGCGGCAATGCGGGCGCCCCGCTCGGTCCCCTGCTGCGGCTCTTCGTTGCCGATCGACCACAGGATGATCGACGGATGGTTGCGGTCGCGCTTAAGCATCCGGGAAAGTTCGTCCAGGCTTTCCGGATCGGACGACATCCGCCGGGTCTCGTCGACCACCAACATGCCGAGCCTGTCGCAGGCATCCAGAAGCTCCGGTGCCGGCGGATTGTGCGCCATACGGGTGGCGTTGCAGCCGAATTCCTTCAGGCGTTCCACCCGCCAATACTGCAGCCGGTCCGGCACCGCCGTGCCGACGCCGGCATGATCTTGATGGTTGCAGGTGCCGTTGAGCTTGACCGGACGGCCGTTGAGAAAAAATCCTTTTTCGGGGTCAAACCTGACGGTGCGAAGGCCGAAATCGACCGCATAATCGTCCACCGCCCTGCCCGCGTCGATCACGCGGGAAACCAAGCGATAGAGCTGCGGCGTCTCCAGCGACCACAGCGCCGGATTTTCCAGCCTGACGCGTCGAACGAGGGTACGCGACGACAGCGAACCGATGCTCGCCGTCGGGGTCGTCGCTTGCGCCACCACCCGGCCGGCCGGATCGAAAATTTGCCAAGCCAACGCGAAATTCCGCGCCGTCATGCCATCGTTTCGCACGTCGGTTTCGATCGTCAGTTCCGCCGCGCCGTCGACAATATCGCTGTGTACGAATGTGCCCCATTGGGGCACATGCAAGGCGTCGGTCTTGGTCAGCCAGACATGGCGATAAATTCCCGCCCCTTCGTAAAACCAGCCTTCGCCGAGGGTGGCATCGACCCGCACGCACAACACGTTCTTGCCGCCGTAATCGAGAAAATCGGTAAGGTCGGCGCAAAACGACGCATATCCGCTTTGATTGCGGGCGATCAGATAGCCGTTGATCGTCACCGCGGCGTCGCGGAATACACCGTCGAATTCCACCGCAATGCGTTTTCCCCGATCGCCTTGAGGAATTTCGAATACCCGGCGATACCAGCCGACGCTGTTTTCCGGCCAGTCGCGTCCCAGCGGCTTGTAGCCGTGGCCCGCCGCCGGATCGTCCGAATTTGCGGCACCGGACGGCGGCGGATGCTTCGGCGGCATATAGGGCAATTCCATCGCCCAATCGTGCGGCAAGTCGACGGCCGCCCACCCCGCATCGTCGAAGTCGAGCATGGCGCAGGCCGCTATGTTGAAGCCGGCCTTGGCGAAACTGTCGAGATTGCGGCCGTAGCCGAAATCCTTTGCCGGATCGCCGGCATGACCGAGATGGAACTTCCAGCCAAAATCGAATTTGAGGCGCTCGCGGATCTCGGGCTGCGGCGATGCGGCGATCCCGCTTATCGCCTTCGCCGGCTCGGCCTCGACCGCCGGCGCCGCACGCGCCGCCGCCACCGCCGCACCGGTCTTGAACAAATCGCGCCGCGTCAAATCCGGCATCGGGAACCTCCACAAACAGCATATACGCTTACCGCATCGTTATACCGTCCGATGGAATTGCAAGAAAAAACGAGGCGGATCGCTCCGCCCCGTCGTGTCCGTCCACCGCGCATTTTTTTCGTTCGCCCGCCGGCAGATCAGAAAACGCAGGTCATGCCGATCATGCCGCCGCCCGGTTGCATTTCGATACCGGCGTTAAACCACGGCTTGCGCTGATACTTGGATGTAATGAAATAATTGAATCCGAACGACAGAGCGGCGCTGGCCGCCACGTCGTACCAATGATGCCGATCCGCCTCGACCCGCGAATAGCCGACGAAACCGGCCGCGGCATAAGCGGGCAGCCCGTATTCCCAACCATAGCGTTGCATGAGGAACTGAGCGGGGGCGAAGGCGAGCGCCGCAGTATCCGAGGGAAACGATTTGAAGTCCAAACCGTCCGGCCGCTTCTCGCGGACGACATGCTTGAGGCCGTAGGCGGTACCGACGGTGAGCAGCGTAGAGAATCCCAGTTGCGCCGTGCCCTGCCAATCTTCCTTCCAGGCGGTAATGCCGGCAGCCGCCACAGGAAGCGCGAACGCCACATATTTTCCCGCTTCTTCGGTCGATGAGGCTTGAGCCGGCATCACCGAAACCGACAGGACCAATATCGTCAATGTGCGAAGAATTATTTTCGTCATCGAATACCGCATGTCCTCGCCCATTTTCCGCCCGCGCGCACAAGGGGGGCGCACACGCAACGAGTGATAATTAGAACTAAAATGATTTTAATTGCAACACAAACGTCATTTGATAATGGAAAATCTCAAATGGCGGCAGGCAGAAAAAAACAGCGGCCTGCGTTTTCGCAAGCCGCTGTCGAATGGGAGAAACCCGAGAGAGCGAAAATCAGCGCTTCGAGAACTGGAAGCTCTTGCGGGCCTTGGGCTTGCCGTACTTCTTGCGTTCGACGCTACGCGGATCGCGGGTGAGAAAGCCGCCGGGTTTCAGCGCGGCGCGCAATGTCGGTTCGTAGTTTACCAGCGCGCGGCTGATGCCGTGGCGCACCGCGCCGGCCTGGCCGGAAAGCCCGCCGCCGTTCACCGTGACAACCACGTCGAACTGACCGTCGCGCCCCGCGGCGATCAGCGGCTGGCGCACGATCATGCGCAGCACCGGACGGGCGAAGTAGGTCTTCTCGTCCTTGCCGTTGACGGTGATGGTGCCCTTACCCGGCTTGATCCAGACGCGGGCGACCGCATCCTTGCGCCGGCCGGTGGCATACGCCCTGCCCTGCTTGTCGCGTTTGGCTTCGCCCGGAGCGGAAGCTTCGGAGGTCGGCGTTTGCGGCTTCGCCTTGATCAGCGTCGATTTCAGATCGCCGAAACTTTTCACATCTTCAGCCATGTCAGACCGCCTTTGCCGGGTGGTAGTTGGTGTTCTTGGGGTTCATCTTGGCGACGTCGAGCTTGACCGGCTGCTGCGCCTCGTGGGGATGTTCCGCCCCCGGATAAACCCGCAAATTCGACAACTGGCGGCGACCGAGCGGTCCGCGCGGCAGCATGCGTTCGACCGCCTTTTCGACCACCCGTTCCGGGTAGCGGCCGGCCATCAGTTCGCCGGCGGTGACTTCCTTGATGCCGCCGATATAGCCGGTGTGCTTGTAATAGACCTTCTTCTTCAGCTTGTTGCCGGTGAAGCGGACCTTGGCGGCGTTGACGACAACGACATTGTCGCCCATGTCCATGTGCGGTGTGAAGCTGGGCTTGTTCTTGCCGCGCAGGATCAGCGCGATGATCGACGCGAGCCGGCCGACCACCAGCCCTTCGGCGTCGATCAGCACCCACTTCTTGTCGATCTCGGATGCCTTGATCGAATAGGTGTTCATATGGGGTTCTCCATGGCCGGGGGCATACCGTCGCCCGCGGTTGATTTAAGCGCCGTCATGTACAGTTCGGCGCGCCACAGGTCAAGCGAATGCCCGTCATTTATGAATTATTTTCGTGCGGTATCATATTACCGGACATGACGACACAACGGATCGACGCCGACGGCCCGGTATGATAGGCGAATATGTCGTAAAAACCTCGTTATTAAACACCTCATGAAGTGTATTAAATATTATTCTGCTTTACATGATGGTGTTATATGGTATTAAACAGAACATCCTCTGGTGAAAGAGGGCTGGAAAAGCGATGCCGAACTATCCCGACAGCCTGATCAAATACGTCCTGCGCACGACCGGGACCATTGCCCTGATTGGGGCCAGCGCCAACGAACAGAGGGCGAGTTACTTCGTCCTGCAATATCTTATGGGCAAGGGGTACGACATTCTTCCGATCAACCCCGGCATTGCCGGCAAACAGATCCTTGGCCGCACCGTCTATGCCAGCCTGAAGGATGTGCCCGCCCCCGTCGATATGGTCGATGTTTTCCGCAATATCGATGCCGTTCCCGGCATTCTCGACGAGGTACTGGCGGAAAAAGACCGGCTGGGAATCAAGACCTTCTGGCTTCAACTCGGCATCGTGCATGAAGACGCGGCGGCCAAGGCCGAAGCTGCCGGATTGACCGTCATTATGGATCGATGTCCGAAGATCGAATACGGCCGCTTTTCCGGCGAGATCGGCTGGATGGGGTACAACCGCGGCATCATCGACAATCGCAAATCGTCGCTACCCGGCAAGGGCGGCACCCTGAAACATCAAGACTGAAAGCATGGCGGGGCGCTGCCCCATAATGGAGAGTGAAATGGCTGATTACGGTTTCAATACGTTGAGCATTCATGCGGGCGCCCAGCCCGACCCGGCGACCGGCGCGCGCATTACGCCGATCTATCAGACGGCATCCTATGTGTTCGAGAACGCCGAGCAGGCGGCCAACCGTTTCGGCCTCAGGGAATTCGGCAACATCTACGGCCGATTGACCAACCCCACCAACAGCGTGTTGGAAGAACGCGTCGCCACGCTCGAAGGCGGCAGCGCCGCGGTAACCTTCTCGTCCGGCCATGCGGCGCAGTTCGCAATTCTGTTCGCGCTGCTTTCGCAAGGCGACGAATACGTCGCCGCCACCCAGCTTTACGGCGGCACCATCAACCAGTTCAGCCACACCTTCCAGCAGTTCGGCTGGCATGTGAAATGGGCCGACGGATCGAAGCCGGAAACCTTCCGGGCGCAGATCGGCCCCAAGACCAAGGCGATTTGGGTCGAGAGCATTTCGAACCCATCCGGCGCCGTCACCGACATCGAAGCCGTCGCCAAGATCGCCCACGAGCATAACCTGCCGCTGATCGTGGACAACACCCTGGCGACGCCCTACCTGATCCGGCCGTTCGAATGGGGCGCCGACGTCATCGTCCATTCGGGAACCAAGTTCCTCAACGGCCACGGCAACTCGATCGCCGGTTTGGTGGTCGATTCCGGCAAATTCAACTTCGGCAACGGCAAGTACCCGCTGATCACCGAACCGAACCCATCCTATCATGGCCTCAAGTTCTGGGACACCTTCGGCCAGAAGCTGGCGCTTGCCGTCGTTCTGCGCGCGATTGGCCTACGCGATCTCGGCCCGACGCTGGCGCCGTTCAACGCCTTCCTGACGCTGACCGGCATCGAAACCCTGCCCTTGCGCGTGCAGCGGCATTCCGACAACGCCCTGGCGCTGGCAAAATGGCTGTGGGGCCACAACAAGGTGGCGTGGGTCAACTACGCCGGTCTCGAAGGTAACGAGTCCTATGCGCTGCAACAGAAGTACTCGCCCAAGGGCGCAGGCTCCGTGTTCACCTTCGGCGTCAAGGGCGGCTTCGACGCCGGCAAGAAACTGGTGGACCACGTCAAGCTGTTCAGCCATCTCGCCAATATCGGCGACACCCGCAGCCTGATCATCCATCCGGCCTCGACCACCCATAGCCAGCTTTCCGGCGAGGAATTGGTAAAGGCCGGCGCCGGCCCCGACGTAGTCCGCGTCTCGGTCGGTATCGAAGACATCAACGACATCATCGCCGATCTCGATCAGGCGCTGAACGCGTAACGACGCCTACGGGCAAAAGCCACGGCCCCATCCCGAGCCACCGGGATGAGGCCGTGCTTGTTTGTGTCCAGAGCACCGCGCCTTCAGACGTAATCGGCGCGCCGCTCTATCCTATTGGCCGGTCGCAACTTTCCGCGCAAAAGCGAAAACACTTTTGCGCACGTTGCTCTATTGCGCCGGCGGCGGGACCGGAGGAGCCGGAGGCGGAGGCGGAGGCGGAGCCAACGACGCCGGGGGAGCCGAGGGCACCGCCGGCTTGCATGTCGGCTGTCGCCTTACGAGATAATCGCGCCGTGCGTTGGCGATTTTCTGCGAGGCGACGATCTTTTTTCGCGCGGCAGGATACCCTCCTTGCCCCCCAAAAGAGCTTTTGAACACGCCGGGCCCGGACGAATCCTGCATATTGAATACATCGCGAATGTTTTTATCGATCTTATGTCGAGCGTCATCCAACACTTTGATATCCGCCGAGACCTTATCGATTTCCGCCTGCAATTGGTTGCAGTTCAGCGTGTCGTCGGTAATTTTTCCCACCTGCTGATAGGTCGGCCAGACGATGTCGTCGCCGCCCCATCGTGGGTCAGCATTTGCCGCGTCAGCCGCGAGCACGGCGAAGGCAATCAGCGAAGTAACGATAGCGATGCGCATATTTTAGATACTCCCTTGACCGTAGAAATACATTCAAACCAAGGGGAACAATCCCCCCCCGCTGCTTTCCCCATACCCGGCGCTCCCTGCAATGCTATCACCGGCCGACCGGCCGCGCACCTTGGGATTGAGCTTATGCCAAAAAAATTGAACAGAATCCGGCACTGCCGCGGCAGGGGGAACATGACCACATGGGTAAGGGCGAAAAATGCGAATGCCGCCCGGGTTCGTTGCCGCGTATTGCATTGACACCGGTATCATAACCGGACCAATCTCGCAGTCCAGAGCGCCGCACCGTTAGCGGAATCGGTGCGTCGCCCTATCTCTTTGCGAGATCGCAACCTTCCGCGCAATAGCGAACGCACTTTGGCGCGCGGAGACACTAATCGGGAGTTGCACACCATGACCGCCGTGATCAGTCGTCGTCATTTACTCTCGGTTGCAGCATCCGTTGCGGCCGCCACGCCTGTCTTTGCCGGCGACAAAACCGCACCCGTTGCGGCGACTGACGCCGGGAGGGTTCGCGGCCGTGTCGAAAACGGCATTGCCGTATTCAAAGGCATACGCTACGGCGCCGACACCAAGCCTCGCCGCTTCCAGGCGCCGCAAAAACCCAAGCCGTGGCGCGGCGTAGTAGATGCCTTCGCCTACGGCCCCTCGTGCCCGCAAAGCGATACCGGCGATGCGCGCTATAGCGAGGACTGTTTGTTCCTCAACGTCTGGACCCCGACTTTGCGCGATGGGGCGAAGCGGCCGGTGATGGTCTACATCCACGGCGGAGCCTATGCCAACGGATCGGGCTCGCATCCGCACTATGACGGCGTCAACTTATGCAAGCGCGGCAATGTGGTGGTGGTCACCGTCAATCACCGGCTCAATGCCTTCGGCTATCTCTATCTCGGGGCATTAAGTGACTCCCATCCCGACTCCGGCAATGCCGGCATGCTCGATCTGGTGCTGGCGCTGGAATGGGTGCGAAACAACATCGCCGAATTCGGCGGCGATCCCAATTGCGTGATGGTGTTCGGCCAATCCGGCGGCGGCG